>NZ_JBBGYU010000001.1:0-185844 GCF_037479555.1 Comamonas sp. MYb396
TGCGGTAGATGCGGTAGATGCGGTAGATGCGGTAGATGCGGTAGATGCGGTAGATGCGGTAGATGCGGTAGATGCGGCAGCGATGAGCAGCATGGCCTGATCGGGCCTGGTGGTGTTTTATCTGGCCTTGGCTGGATTTATCTGGTTGACGCTGGCCTAAGGCGAGACCCGCAGTGCAGACGGCCTAGTTTTTTCCGCGCAGGCGCGAGCCCGGCAGCCTGCGCAGAGGCCGGGCCGCTGGCGCCACGCTGCGCATGGCGCGGCGGCCGTTACCTGCCCCAGTGTCTGCTGCGGCGACAGCATCCCCAGCCCTGCCTGCTTGGGCCTGCTCCAGCCGCAGCTGGGCCAGCGCAGTCTCATGCTGGTGGCTTTGGAGCGCCATGGCCTGCGCATGGGCTGCCTGCGCGCTCTGCAGCTGGTGCTGGAGCTGCTGCACCTGGGCCTGCGCCTGCTGCATCTGCGCGGCTTGCTGCTCACGCTGGCCCTGCAGGCTCTGGCGGTCTTGCTGCCATTGGGCTTCGAGCTTGGCCAGCTTTTCTTGCTCGGTGCGCTGGGCTGCCATCGCCTGCTTGGTGTCCTGGCGTGCGCGGTCAAGCTCTTGCAATGCCCTGTGCTGCTGCAGCTGGGTGCTGTGCTGCAACTCGCGCAGCTGCTCGGCATGGGCCAGGTCGGCCTCATCGCGGGCTTTGCGGTTGGCAAACAGCTCCTGCTCCAGCGCCTGCAGGCGCTGCTGCTGGGTGGCGGCGAACTGGTCCTTTTGCCGGCCGGCCTGCTCCAAGTCAGCCAGGCGCCCGCTTTGCATCTTGATCTGGGCATGGGCCACAGCGAGCGCCTGCTCGGTGGCGGCGCGTTGCTGGGCCATCAGGCTGCGCTCTTGCGCCAGGGCTTGCTGGGCTTCGTCCAGCGCTTGCTGCTGCGCCTGCAGATCTTCGCGCACGGGCTGCAACAGCGCATCTGCCGCTTGCGCCGCCTGCGCTTGCACCTGCTCCCAGACCTGCTGCAGCGCCTGCACCAGCACGGGCGGCAAGCCGTTGCCAGCAGCGCTATCAGGCTCGCCATTCAGCGCGCTGCCCCCTCCTCCCGCTCCCAGGCGCGGCCCCAAGGTGGCAAACCAGGCCTCCAACATGGGGCTTACCGTATTGGGCGAACCCCTGCCAATCTTCTGGCGCACCCGCTCAATCGTTGGCCGTTTGCCCTCCAGCAGCAGCGCATCGGCCGCCTGCCAGACATCTTCTTTTTGCACGCTGCGCGTGGCACGCGAAATTTCCATTTTTTGAACCCTTTTCCGATTACTATCGATAAGAGATTGTTATCGTAAGTAATCTATCTGTTGCGTGTAATATATCATACATATCATGTAATATTTAATCAATATGAAGTCTTACATTCCACTTTCGGCGCCTTTAGATACGGATTTACTGCCTGCTGGGCCTCACGGGGCCGCGCCACTGCAGCCGGAGCTGCTGTCCGCATCGGCGCAAGACGCATTACATGCCTTGCGGCTGGAAGCTGCATCCGAAAACACCACCAACAGCTACCAAAGCGCGCTGCGCTACTGGGCAGCCTGGTACTGGTTGCGTTATGGCCAGGCCATTGCCCTGCCCTTGCCGTCCAATGTGGTGCTGCAGTTTGTGGCTGACCACAGTGAGCACCTGGGCGCACAAGGCGCGCAGTCCGGCCTGCCGCCGGCGCTGGATGCGCAGCTGGTGCAACAAGGCTTCAAGGGAAAACGGGGGGCGTTGGCGCATTCCACCCTGGTGCACCGGATTGCGGTGCTCTCCAAGGCGCACAGCCACCAGGCGCTGCCCAACCCCTGCCACAGCGCCGAGGTACGCGAGGCACTGCAGCACCTGCGCAAGGCCTATGCGCGCCGGGGCATGCTGGAGCAGAAAAAGGCCGCCCTCACCCGCCCCTTGCTGGAGCAGCTGCTGGCCACCTGCGATGACAGCTTGAGGGGCCGGCGTGACCGCGCCTTGCTGCTGTTTGCCTGGGCCAGTGGTGGGCGCCGGAGATCAGAGGTGGCGGACGCGCGCATGGAATGGCTGCAGGCCATGGGCCCGGGCCAGTATCTCTATGACCTGCGCCTGTCCAAAACCAACCAGAGCGGTTCCGCCCGGCCAGAGAACTTCAAGCCCGTCGTTGGCGTGGCCGGCGCAGCGCTGGCCCAGTGGCTGGAGGCCTCGGGCATCCGCGAGGGCGCTATATTTCGACGCGTGTTCAAAAACGGCCAGGTGGGTGATGCCGCTTTGAGCGCGCTGTCGGTCAACAACATCGTCAAGGAGCGCTGCGCGCTCGCGGGCGTTGAGGGGGATTATTCTGCGCACTCGCTGCGCTCGGGCTTTGTGACCGAAGCGGGCCGGCAGAACATGGCGCTGGCCGACACGATGGCAATGACCGGCCACCAAAGTGCGGCGACGGTGCTGGGTTATTTTCGCGCCGAGGCACCGCTGGCGAACAAGGCAGCGCGTCTGCTTGATGACCCGCAGGCAGACTGAACCTGTAGCGCTTTGGCTCAATCCAGTGCGGTAGGCAGCAGCAGCACCAGCAGCATCAAACCACCCAGCAGCACCAGCTGGTGCAGCATGTAGTAAGGCAGGCTGTGGCGCCCCAGCCAGGCGAGGCTGCGGCTGGCCCAGCTTTGCGCAGGCCGCGCCAGGTAGCTCGCCAGCCAGGCGCCGGGCTTGGCCATCTGCTGGCGGCCAAGGCCCAAGCCCAGCAGCATCACACCCAGCCAGGGCAGGATCGGAACAAAATCCTCGGTGGCGGGTTTGCGCGTCACCAAGCCCAAGGGGCTGAGCGGCTTGGTGTTGAGCCACTCGACGAGCGCGGCAGGCAAGCTGCTGGCCGCATAGTGGTAGAGGCCTGGCGCGAGCATGCAAACTATCGCCAGGCACAACAGCAGGCGGTTGCTGCAGCCTTGCAGCAGGCGCAGCAGCAGCAGCATCACCGCCATGCCATGGAGCACGCCAAAGTAGATAAAGCTGTTGGGAAACACCAGGTAGGAGCCGGCACTGACCAGCAGCGCGCAACCTGCCACCTGCGCCCAGCGCCGGTAAAACCGGGTGGCGCTGGTCTGCTTGCTCTGGGCTGCGGCTTGGGCCAGGCCTGCGCACAGCAGGAACAGGCTGACAATAGCGCTGCGCTGCCAGGTCCAGACGGGGTTGTGGTAGAAATCCTGGCGCCACAGCTGCAGATGGCTCAGATCAAAGCAGAGGTGGAAGACCGTCATCCAGACCATTGCCAGGCCTCGCAGCACATCCAGGTGGTCCCAGCGATCGCGCGGCGCGCGGGGCTTTGAATCGGCGTAGGTGACAGGGTGGAACTGGGTGGGCATAGATCAAACACGGAGGCTGCGCTATCGTGCCACATCTGCACCGCAGCTGCTGCCTGGCGTTGTTGGCAAGCAGCAAACCCAGCCACCGTTTTCAAAGATTCCAATATGAAAAAGCCTGTCGCATTTGCATGCAACAGGCTTTTAAATAATGGTCGGAGCGGTGGGATTCGAACTCACGACCCTCTGCTCCCAAAGCAGATGCGCTACCAGGCTGCGCTACGCTCCGACTAAGCATCTATTGTAACCCGATTTTTGAGCGCGTTTGGAGAAATCAGAACTGATCTTCTCGTCGCGCTGCACAAGCTGGGTGTCAGGCCGTGCGATTCGCGCCACAGGCCCCAGCCGCGCTGCGGCAACGCAGCCCGGCTGCTGGCCGGTGGCGACAGCCGCTTAGCCTGCTGCCTTGGCGCTGGCCGCGCCGTTCGCAGCCAGTGGCGCGCTGTCCCAGCTGCCGCCCAGTGCGCGGATCAGCGCAATGGTGGCCGTGTACTGGGCGGTGCGTACCTGCAGCGCCTGGCGGCGGTTGCGCAGTTCGTTGCGGCGGGCGTCCAGCAGCTCCAGCTGGCTGACCAGGCCGTTGCGGTAGCGCACATCGGAGAGGTGGGTGGCACGCTCGGCCGACTGCACCGCCTGGCCCAGCACGCTGGCCTGGCCTTGTAGCAGGCGCAGGCTGCTCAGCTGGTCTTCCACCTCGCGAAAGGCGCCCAGCACCTGGCCGCGTTGGGCGGCCACTGCGGCTTCCAGCCGGGCCTTGGCGCCCTCTTCCTGCGCTTCGCGCTGGCCGCCGTCAAACAGCGGCAGCGACAGCAGTGCGCCCAGGCCCCAGGAGCGGGCCGACCACTTGAACAGGTCGCCCAGGTCGGGCGATGCAAAGCCGCCATTGCCGGTCAGGGTGATGGCCGGGAACCAGGCCGCTTGCGCCACGCCCACGCGGGCCTGGGCCGCCAGCACGCTGGCTTGCGCGGCAGACACATCGGGCCGGCGTGCCAGCACGGTGCCGGGAACGCCAGCTGGGATCACCGGCAGACGCACCTCGCCCTGGGCGGCGGGCAGCTTAAAGCCGGTGGCCACCTCGCCGACCAGCACCGCCAGCGCATTGCTCAAAGTGGCTTGCTGGCGTTCCAAGGCCAGGGCCTCCGATTCGGTCGCAGACACCTCGCTTTGCATGCGCACTACTTCCAGCTCGGCGGCGTCGCCCGCGTCAAAGCGGCGCTGGATCAGGCGCAAGGTGTCACGGTAGGCGGCCAGGCTTTGCTGCACCAGCTGCTGCTCGGTTTGCAGCGCGCGCAGCTGCAGATAGGTCTGCGCCACATCGGACTGCACCATCAGCCGCGTGCTTTGCAGCAAGGCGGCGCGTGCCTCGGCATCCAGTTGTGCGGCCTGGCTGGCCTGCGACAGGCGGCCAAACAGATCGACCTCGTAGGACAGGTTGAGCCCGGCCGTCACCAGGGTTGCCGGCTGCAGGCCGTTGCTGGTGTTGGCACCGGCTTGGCGCGTCACGCCGCCGCCTACGCCTACTTGTGGCATGCGCTGGGCATCGGCCGAGCGCAGCAGCGCCCGGGCCTCAGCCAGGCGCGCTGCTGCCGTTTGCACATCGGTGTTGGCGTCCGCTGCGCGCTCGACCAGCTGGGTGAGTTCGGCATCGCCAAAGGCCAGCCACCAGGCGCCCCGGGGCTGGGCCTCGGCCGGGGCCGCCGTGGTCCAGGAGGCCTGGTCCTGCGGCGTGCTGAAGGCGGCGGGCACCGGCACGCCAGCGTTTTGCACAGCAGGCGGCAGCGCGGTGGCGCAACCGGCCAGCAGCAGGGCCGCTGCCAGCGGCGTGAGCAGTTTCAAGCGCAGCGGGGCCAGTGCGCGGCGCAGGCTTTGGCCCACCGGGCCACGCCCGGCGTTGGCATGGGTAAACATGGTCATTTTTTGCATGTTGTTCTTCTCTTATTCGTCATGTCCGCGCGCCGCGGCCAAGATGGGTTGGCCCGACCCTGCGCCATGCACGGGGGCTGGCACGGGCGCCGTGATCGGGGCCACATGGGCGCCGTGTTGCTTGAGCGGGCGGTTGCCTGCCAGCTTGCGCAGCAGCACATAGAACACGGGGGTCAGGAAGAGACCAAAGGCGGTCACACCAATCATCCCGGCAAACACCGCCACACCCATGGCGCTGCGCATCTCGGCGCCGGCACCCTTGGACAGCACCAGGGGCAGCACACCCATGATGAAGGCCATCGAGGTCATCAGGATGGGGCGCAGACGCAGGCGGCTGGCCTCGATCGCGGCCTGGATCGGCGAGCGTCCGGCAAATTCCAGCTCGCGGGCAAACTCCACAATCAAGATGGCGTTCTTCGCCGATAGCCCCACCAGCACCACTAAGCCGATCTGCGTGAACACGTTGTTGTCGCCATGCGAGAGCCAGACACCCGTCATCGCAGCGAGCAGGCCCATCGGCACGATCAGCACAATCGCCAAAGGCAGGGTCAGGCTTTCATACTGCGCGGCCAGCACCAGGAAGACCAGCAGAATCGCCAGAGGGAAGACCAGCGCCGCCGAGTTGCCCGCCAGGATTTCCTGGTAGGTCAGCTCCGTCCATTCAAAGCCAATGCCCTGGGGCAAGGTCTCGCGAGCAATGCGCTCTACCGCTTCGCGCGCCTGGCCCGACGAGAAACCGGGGGCTGGGCCGCCATTGACGTCGGCCGACAGGAAGCCGTTGTAGCGCATCGCACGCTCAGGGCCAAAGCTGGGTTCGAGCTTCATCAGCGCCGACAGCGGCACCATCTCGCCGGTGGTCGAGCGCACCTTCAACGCGCCCACATCTTCGGCACGGGCACGGAAGCCCGCATCCGCCTGCACCCGCACACTGTAGGTGCGGCCAAACTGGTTGAAGTCATTGGCGTACAGGCTGCCCAGGTAGATCTGCAGGGTCTCGAAGATATCGGTCACCGGCACACCGAGCTGGCGCGCCTTGGTGCGGTCGATATCGGCATAGAGCTGGGGCACATTGACCTGCCAGCTCGAGAAGATGCCGGTCAGTTCCGGCGTCTGGTAGGCCTTGGCCATGAAAGCCTTGACCGCGCCGTCCATCGCTTCGTAGCCGAGCGAGGCCCGGTCCTCGATCTGCAGCTTGAAGCCGCCCGTGGTGCCCAGGCCCGACACCGGTGGCGGCGGGAACATGGCGATAAAGGCGTCCTGGATCTGGCCAAAGGCCTGGTTCAGCTGGCCGGCCACGGCGCCACCGCTTTGGTCGGCGCGGGTGCGCTCGGCAAAGGGCTTGAGCGAGACAAACACGATGCCGGAGTTCGAGCTGTTGGTGAAACCATTGATCGACAGACCGGGGAAGGCGATGGCATCCTGCACATTGGGGTTCTCTTTGACGATATCGCCCATGCGCTTGATCACGTCTTCGGTGCGGTCCAGGGTTGCGCCATCGGGCAGCTGGGCAAAACCGACCAGGTACTGCTTGTCTTGCGCGGGCACAAAGCCGCCGGGCACCATATGGAACAGGCCCCAGGTGGCACCGACCAGCGCCAGGTAGACCACAAACATGCCAGCCTTGTGGCCGATCACGCGGCGCACGCCGCCACTGTAGGCTTCCGAGCCCCGGTGGAAGACGGCATTGAAGCGGCGGAAGAAGCCGCCCAGCACCCGATCCATGCCACGGGTAAGCGCATCCTTGGGCTCGTCATGGCCCTTGAGCAGCAAGGCTGCCAGTGCTGGCGACAAGGTCAGCGAGTTGATGGCCGAGATCACCGTGGAGATGGCAATCGTCACCGCAAACTGCTTGTAGAACTGGCCGGTCAGGCCACTGATAAAGGCCAGCGGCACAAACACCGCCACCAGCACCAGCGCAATCGCAATGATGGGGCCCGAGACTTCGCGCATCGCCTGGTAGGTGGCTTCGCGCGGGCTCAGCCCCGCTTCAATGTTGCGCTCCACGTTTTCGACCACGACGATCGCATCATCAACAACGATACCGATGGCCAGCACCAATCCAAACAGGCTGAGCGCATTGATCGAGAAGCCCAGCAGATGCAGCACCGCAAACGTACCCACGACCGACACCGGCACGGCCAGCAGCGGGATGATGGAGGCGCGCCAGGTTTGCAGGAACACAATCACCACCACAACGACCAGCGCAATGGCTTCGAGCAGGGTGTGGATCACCGAGTCGATGGAGGCGCGCACAAACTGGGTTGGGTCATAGGCAATGCGGAATTCCACGCCTTCAGGCATGTTCTTTTGCAGCTCGGCCATGGTGTTGCGCACGTTTTCCGAGATCTCGAGCGCATTGGAGCCCGGAGCCTGGAACACGCCCATACCGACGGCCGGTTCGTTGTTCAGCAGCGAGCGCAGCGAGTAATCTGCCGCACCCAGCTCCAGGCGGGCAATGTCGCGCAGGCGCGTCACCGCACCGTCCGAGCCGGTCTTGACGATGATGTCGCCAAACTCTTCGGTGCTGGACAAACGGCCTTGGGCATTGATCGACAGCTGGGTGTCCACGCCAGGCAGACCGGGCGATGCACCGACGACGCCGGCAGCGGCTTGCACGTTCTGGCCGCGGATGGCGGCGACCACATCACTGGCCGACAGGCCACGTTGCGCCACCTTTTGCGGGTCCAGCCAGGCGCGCATCGAGTAATCGCCGCCGCCAAAGATCTGCACCTGGCCTACGCCCTGGATACGCGCGAGGCGGTCCTTGACGTTGAGCACGGCGTAGTTGCGCAGGTAGTCGATGTCATAGCGGCCATTGGGCGAGACCATATGGACCACCATGGTGATGTCCGGCGAGCTCTTGACCGTGGTCACGCCCAGGCGGCGCACTTCTTCTGGCAGGCGCGGCTCGGCTTGCGAGACGCGGTTTTGCACCAGCTGCTGGGCCTTGTCCGGGTCGGTGCCCAGCTTGAAGGTCACGGTCAGGGTCATCACGCCATCGGTGGTGGCCTGGCTGCCCATGTAGAGCATGCCTTCCACACCGTTGATGGATTCTTCGAGGGGCGTGGCCACGGTTTCGGCGATCACCTTGGGGTTGGCGCCGGGGTACTGGGCGCGCACCACCACCGAGGGTGGCACCACCTCGGGGTACTCCGAGATGGGCAAGGCCCGCATGGCAATCAGCCCTGCCAGAAAGATCAGCAGCGACAGCACACCCGCAAAGATCGGGCGGTCGATGAAAAATCGGGATAAATTCATACGCTTGGTTTTTTTGTTATCGGTTTAGGCGGCGGGCTTGGAGCCATCGTTGGCTGCCTGCTGCGCATCGTTCTTGAGCTCGGACTTGCTGGACATGGGCACCTCCTGCGGGGCCACCACGGCGCCGGGCCGCACGCGCTGCAGGCCGTTCACCACAATGCGCTCGCCAGCTTTCAGGCCCGAGGTCACCAGGCGCAGGCCTTCAAACGGCGCGCCCAGCTGCACTTCGCGGTACTCGGCCTTGTTGCCCTCGCCCACCACCAGTACAAACTTCTTGCTCTGGTCCGTGCCCACCGCACGCTCGTTGATCAGCAGCGCTTGCTGGCTGTGGGGCTGGCCCATGCGCACGCGGGCAAACTGGCCGGCCATCAGCGCGCCATCGGCGTTGTCAAACACCGCGCGCACCCGCACCGTGCCGCTGCGCGCATCGACCTGGTTGTCAATCAGCTGCAGGTGGCCGTTGTAAGGGGTGGCGCCGCTGGTACCCACCCCCATCTGCACGGGAATGCTCTCGATCAGTGCGCGGGCGCTCTTACCCTGGCGCAGGCCTTGCAGCGCATTCGTCACGATCTGCTCGTCGGCATCAAAGCTGGCGTACATGGGGTTGACGGAGACCAGGGTCGTCAGCACTGGCGCGCCGGCACCGGCGCTGACCAGGTTGCCCACGGTCACATCGATGCGGCCCATGCGTCCAGCCACCGGCGCGCGCACCTGCGTGTAGCCCAGGTTCAACTTGGCCGTCTGCAACGCGGCCTGGGCAGCGCGCAGGTTGGCGTCTGCTTCGCGGCGGGCATTGCTGCGCTCGTCAAGCTCCTTTTGCGCAATCGCGCGCTCTTCCCACAGGCGGGCGGCGCGCTCGGCTTCGCTTTGCGAATAGCCCATGCGCGCCTTGGCGGCCACCACCTGGGCTTCGGCACGGTCAACTTCGGCGGCATAAGGGGCTGGGTCCACCGTGAAAAGCAGATCACCCGCCTTGACCAGCGCGCCTTCCTTGAAGTGCACCGCCTGCAGCGCGCCGGCCACACGGGGGCGCACATCGACGCGCTGCACGGCTTCGAGCCGGCCGGAGAATTCGTCCCACAGCTGCACGTCCTGCTGCAGCACCTGGGCGACGGAAACTGGCATCGCGGGCGGTGCGGCGGCCTCGGCCGGGGCGCTGGCGTGCGAGCTTTGCAGGCCCAGCGCGGTGCCGCCTGCAGCCACCACGGCAGCTGCCAGACCGATGGCCGTCCACCAGCGGCGTTGAGGAGAAGTCGAAGTTTTGTTGTTGCTCATGGCCAAGTCCTGATGTGTGCGTGAATCGTTTTTGAGGTTTCTTGCGGCAACGGCATGCCCCTGCGGCTACAAAAGCCGACAGAAAATCCTTGCCCATCCGGCAATGCGTTGCGAGAAAGCGTTTTTAAAGGGTGGTGAAGGCGCAGCCGCCCGCCGCCGCTCCCCGGGCTTTACCGGAGAGTGGCGCAGCTCTTGCCTTGCGCTTCGTTCAGGGGATCAGGCTTGCGCCCGACATCGGGATGTCTCGAAGAAAAGTGCCAGTTGTTCCAGCACTGCCCCGGCACAGGGACAGGGCTCGGGAGCACGGGGCTCGAGCAATGCATCGGGCCACTGTTGCGCGACCTTGAATACATGCTGCTGCACCAGATGACCGGCTGCCTGCAGGCGGCTGGCATAAGCCAGTGCCTCGTCATGCATCGGGTCTTCATCGCCCACCATGATGAGCGTTGCCGGCAGCCCAGCCAGGCGCTGTGCCATCGCAGGCACGGCGTAGGGATGGATGCCGTCATAGGTGCAGCCCAGGAACTTGCTCCAGCCCTCGGCCCATTTGCATTCCGTCGCATCGCCATTGGCAGCGCGAAGCGATGCCGTGCCGGCGCAGGGATTGAGCATGGGTGAGAGCAGGATCTGCCCTGCCAGCGGCGGATGGCGTTGATCACGCGCCATCAGACACACGCCGGCAGCCAGGTTGGCGCCCGCCTCCTCACCAGCCACATACATCGGCGCACCTTTGCCGGCAAGGCGTGTGCGATGTTTGTAGCTCCACTGGAGCATTTCATATCCGATCTCCAATGGACGCGGAAATGGATGCTCAGGTGAGAGCGGGTACGCCACCGACACCACACGGGCACCTGCTGAGGCCAGCAGACCCGCTACGGTGCAGCCACTGTCGAGATCGCCTTCAACAAAAGCGCCGCCATGAAAATGCAGCACCAAGGGCGAAGGCTCGCCCGACTTGCCTTTGCTACCGTACAGGCGCACGGCCACGGACTCGCCCGACGCCGTCGGAGCGACGGTGTCGATGAAGTCAGGAGCCGGTGAACGGGTTTTTACGGTGGTGTCAGACATAAGCTAGCCCGGTGGAAAGTAGGCATGGGGTAAATGTAGTTGCGTTGCTGCAACCGATCAATCCGCAAATTATGGCCGCACTATTTCCAAATCAGGAACAATGGCATGATCTTTGGCGTGTGAGAATCCACCTACTTTGGCGCGCGCGTGCGCGACAGTGCAAGCACAGTGCAAGGAGAGGCAGATGGATCAGATACAGGCAATGCGGGTGTTCGCGCGGGTCGTGGAGTCGGGCACGTTCACGCTTGCGGCCTCGTCGCTGCAGCTGCCCAAGGCCAGTGTGACCAAGCATGTGCAGGCGCTGGAAGACCGGCTGCGGGTGAAACTGCTCAACCGCACCACCCGCCGCGTGACTGTCACCACCGATGGCGCTGCCTACTACGACCGTGCGGTGCGGCTGCTGAGCGATTTCGATGAGCTCGAAGCCAGCATGAGCCAGGTGCGCGCCACGCCGCGCGGCCGCCTGCGTGTCGATGTCGGCACCTCCATCGCCCGGATGCTGATCATTCCGCAGTTGGCGTCCTTCCAGGCGCGCTACCCCGATATCCAGATCGACCTGGGCGTGACCGACCGCACCGTGGACCTGATTGCCGACAATGTGGACTGCGTGATCCGGGGCGGCGAGCTGAGCGACCAGTCGCTGGTGGCGCGCCGCGTCGGCAATCTGGAGTTCTTGACCATGGCCTCGCCCGCTTACCTGCAGCGCCATGGCACGCCCCAGCATCCGCGCGATCTGGAAAACGGGCACAACAGTGTGATCTTCTTCTCGCCCGTGGCCCAGCGCCGCTACCCGCTGGAGTTCCAGCACAACGGCGAGATCATCGAGATCGCCAATCCCTCGACCCTGGCCGTCAACGAGGCCAATGCCTATACCACCAGCTTGCTCACCGGCCAGGGCGTGGGCCAGATCACCAGCTACCAAGCGCGCGAGTTCCTGCAAAGCGGTGAGCTGGTGCAGATCCTGCCGGAATGGACCCAGCCCCTGCTGCCGGTCTATGTGGTCTACCCGCCCAACTCCCATTTGAGTGCCAAGGTGCGGGCCTTTGTCGACTGGGTGGTGGAGATTTTTGCGGCCGATCCGCTGCTGCAGTGCAAATAGCGCACTGCGCTCATTGGTCTGGATCGTTGTCGGGCGGAGGCAGGCGGAGCGTATGCACCCGGTGCGCCGCACAGGCTTCGCTGCCTTCGATATGGCTTTTGAGCACCGGCACCAGGCTGTCTTCATCCAGATGGCCGTACCAGACGCCTTCGGGATAGACAATCATCAGCGGCCCCTGGTTGCAGGGGTACTGGCAGCTGGTCTGCAGCAGCTGCAGCTGCTGCTTGAGGTGCGCACTGGCCTGCACCGCCTGGCTGAGCCGGGGCCACAGCGCTGCAGCCCCTTTGGCGACGCAGCGCGGCCCCATGCACCACAGCACATGGCGCTGGTGGGCGGGCACCGTGCTCCAGGCCACGGGGTCGGTTTGCCAGCCCTCGTCGCCCTCCTCGGCCACCACATCGGGCTGTGACGTTGCGAGCGCCAGGTGGTTCAGCAAGGCGGGCACCAGGCCCTCCCACTGCAGCAACGGCTGCGCAAATACCAGCTGGGGCCGGGCATCTTCCGGATGGCTGGCGAGCCAGCGCATGGCAACCTTTTGCAGCCAGCGCCGCAAGGCCGGCTCATCGGGCACCATCGTGGGCTGGATGACGATGGTCTGCTGCGCCAAATCGGCCGGCGCAAGCGCTTCGCACAGGCTGTCCAGCGCCTCGGGCAAGGCCGGCAGGTTGCGGTCCACAAAGGCCAGCTGCATAGCCAGGCCCGGGTCGGCCTGCTGGCAGGCCTGCAGCAAGGCCTGCAATTCGTTCTTGGCGGCAGACCCCAGGCCGCCCCGGCCCAGCAGCAACAAGGCATCGGGTTTTTTAGCCATGGGGCTTGTCCATCCAGTAGCTGACACGGGCTTTCTCCAGGCGCGGATGGCGGTCCACCAGGGACTCGACCTGGAACACCCGCGCAATGGTCTGCGGCGTCAGCACCTGCTCGGGCCTGCCTTCGGCCTCGATCGCGCCGGCTTGCATCGCATAGAGGCGGTCGCAGAACTGCGCGGCCAGGTTCAGGTCATGCACCACGATCAGCACGGTGCAGCCCGAGGCACGCACGAGGCTGAGCAGCTCCAGCTGGAACTGGATGTCCAGGTGGTTGGTGGGCTCGTCCAGAAACAGCAACTGCGGCTGCTGGGCCAGCGCACGGGCCAGCAGCACCCTTTGGCGCTCGCCGCCCGAGAGGGAGGACAGCGGATGGTCCACCAGGCTGCTGGCCCGTACCTGCGCCAGGCAGGCGCTGACAATGGCCTTGTCTTTGGCGCTGTCCCTCGCCCAGCGCGACTGGTGCGGGTAGCGGCCCATCATCACCAGCTCCTGCACCGTGCAGTCAAAGCCCAGGCCAGTCTCCTGGCCCAGCACGGCAGCCTGCTGCGCAAACTGCCGGGCGCTCATCTGCCAGATGTCGCGGCCTTGCATTTCTATGCGGCCACCGGCCTGGGGCTGCAGCACACGGTAGAGCATGCGCATCAAGGTCGATTTTCCGCAGCCATTGGGGCCCACCAGGCCGACACATTCGCCCTGCGCTACCTGCAGGCTGGCCTGGCGCACGATCTGCGTGGCCTGGGCGCCGTGGCCGGCGGTCCAGGACAGGTTGCTGGCCGTCAGCATCATGCGCTGCCTCCCGGCATCGCACTGGTGCGGCGCCACAGCATCCAGATAAAGAAGGGCCCGCCTATCAGCGAGGTGATGACGCCCACCGGCAGCTCGCTGGGCGAAAACCAGGTGCGTGCGGCCAGATCGACCAGCACCAGAAAGCTCGCACCCATCAATGCGCTGACGGGTAGCACGCGGCGGTGGTCACTGCCCACCAGCATGCGCGTGATATGGGGAATGACCAGGCCGACAAAACCGATGGCACCGCTCACCGCCACCATGGTGCCCGTCAGCAAGGACACCACCACGAACAATTGCAGGCGCAGGCTGGCGGTGTTTAGCCCCAAGGTGGCAGCGCCCTCGTCGCCGATCAGCAAGGCGTTGAGCTGGCGGGCGCAGAGCAGCAGCCACAGCAGGCCCAGGCCCAGCACAGCAGCGGGCAGGCCCAAGGCGCTCCACTGGGTCGCAGCCAGGCTGCCCAGGGTCCAGGTCAGCAAGGCATTGGCCAGCTCGCGCTGACCGGCCGTCAAGGTGATCAGGCTGGTCAGCCCCATCAGCATGTAGCCAATGGCTACGCCGCTCAGGATCAGCCGGGTCGCATGCAGGCGCCCCTGCTGCTGGGCCAGCGCATAGACCAGGGCCGTGGCCAGCAGTGCGCCGATAAAGGCGCCTGCGGTGATCGCGTAGATGCCGGCCATCGCCAGGCTGCCATAGGCCAGCACCGAGACGGCGCCCACCGACGCGCCCGAAGAAACGCCCAGCATATAAGGATCAGCCAGCGGATTGCGCACCATCGCCTGCATCACCACGCCGACTACGGCCAAGCCGGCGCCCACCAGCGCTGCCAGCAGCACCCGGGGCATGCGCACCATCCAGACAATCTGGTAGTGCTGCTGGCTGATGCCGCCCTGCCCAGCATGGGGCTGCCAGCCGCCACCCAGCAGCTGCTGGCTGACGACCGACCACACGCTGGAGGCCTGCAACGATGCCGAGCCCCAGGTGATGGCGGCCAAGCCGCTGGCCAGCAGCAAAACCATCAGCAGCAGCAGGCACAGCGCCAAAGACCAGGGCCCGCGCCGCTGGCGTTCATGCAGGCCGTCGCATCCCGGCGCATGGCTCACGGCTTGGGCTCCGCTGCAGGCAGCCAGGGGACGGGGTCCACGGTGATCTGGCGATCCGGGTGCAAGGCGGCCGCCAGGCGCTGGGCCACATGCACATTGCGCGGGCCCGGCGTGGCTTCGGCATAGCTGATAACGAAAAAGCGCTGCTCGCGGATGGCAGACACGCCCGCCAGCTCTGGCTTGGCGCGCAGAAAATCGATCTTGCCCTGGGCGTTGGGCTGGCCATAGTCGATGATGATGATCCATTCCGGGTCGCGGGTGATCACATCCTCCCAGTTGCCCTTGGGCCAGTTGCTGGCGATGTCGGCAAAGATATTGCTGCCGCCGGCGGCATCGATCATGGCCTGGGGCATGCCAAAACCACCCACCGTGGTGGGAATCTTCTCACCGCTGTCAAACACAAAGACGCGCGGTTGCTGCCTGTTGCCTTGCATCTGCGCGGCCAGCTGGTCAATCGAGGCCTGCAATTTGTCAATCTGCCCTTGCGCCTGGGGCTCAATGTCAAAGATGCGCGCCACATTGCGCAGGTCCGCCAAGGTATCGCCCAGCGCCACACGCTCGCGCTTTTGCACGTGGATGCAGGACTCGGACAGCACATAGCTGGCCACGCCATGCTTGGCCAGCAGCTCGGGCGTGACCCCGCCCGGCCGAAAGCCATAGCTCCAGCCGCCAAAGACGAAGTCGGCGCGGGCCTCCAGCATGTTTTCCAGGTTCATGTCCTGCGACGACTGCTTGGGCACCTGGGCCAGCTGGGCCATCAGCTCAGGGCTGATCTCCTTGCGCGACGGTATGCCTGAGTAGCCGACCAGCCTGGGCCCCAGGCCCAGAAACAGGAACATCTCGGTGATGTTCACATCGTGCGTGATGGCGCGCTGGGGCACCCGGTCATAGCGCTGGGGCTGGCCGCAGACATCGATCACGAGAGGGGTGGCCCGCAGGCCTGGATCGGCCGCAGGCGCAGCAGCCACCGTGGCCGGTGCTGTGCCGCCGGTGGCGCCCTGCCCAGCGGGCTGGTCACAACCCAGCAGCGCGACGGCGGCCGCCGCCGCCAACGCATGCTGAAAGTACCTAAACGCGCGTGGTGTCATGCCTGGGCCTTGCTCAGAAACGCAGATGGGCCATCAGCTCAAAGCTGCGGGCGTTACCCATCAGCCATTGCGAGCCGTAGGACGATGCAGCATAGCGCTTGTTGGTCAGGTTACGGCCAACCAGGTTCAAGGTGGTGCTGCGGTTCAGGTTCCAGCCCAGTACCGCATCGACCACCGTGTAGGCGGGCAGCTGCGCGGTATTGGCATTGCTGGTGTAGCGGCTGGCGACATGGCGCAGGCCCAGCGATGCACGCCAGTCACCCGTTTGGTAATGGGCCCAGGCATTGGCCGTGTAGCGCGGCACATTGGCCGGCTGGTTGCCGGCGCGGTCAATGGCCGTGGCGCCTTCGAGCAGCTCGTCAAACTGGGCATCCACATAGGCCAGGTTGCCCTCAAAGCGCCAGGCCTTGGTGGCCCGCCAGCTGCCTGCCAGCTCGATCCCCTTGGACGACTGCTTGCCGCCCTGGATCGACAGCGCTGGCCGGTCCGGATCACGCGTGATGATGTCCTTCTTCTGGATATCGAAGACCGCCAGGGTCCATTCGCCCTGGCCATTGGGCAGCTGCTGCTTGATGCCCACTTCCACCTGGCGGCCTTTGCTCAATGTAAAGCCGGTTTGCGACTGGGTCAGCGACAGCAGGCTGTTGACGGGGTCATGGCCGGTGCTGACCTGGGCATAGATGCTGGTGTTCTGGTCCAGCTTGTGCGTGAGGCCCAGGCGCCAGGAGGTGCCGCCCAGGGTCTTGTCAAAGCGGGCCTGGCTCAGCAGGTCCATGCGGTCAAAGTCATACAGGTCACGGCGCAGGCCGGCCATCAGCAGCCACTGCTCGCCCAGCTTCCAGGCGTCTTCCAGGTAGAAGGCGTTTTGGCGGATGCGCGAGGTCATGCGCGGCTTGTAAGGGTCCGGGCTGTCCCAGTAGCCACTGGTGCCGCCAGTCAGCGGCACATCGGATTCACCGGTATAGGGCGAGCTGTTGAGCGCAGTGAACTTGGCCTGCGATACATCCCAGCCCATCGCTATCTCATGCTGGCCGGGCTTGAACACGGCGCCCAGGCGGTTGCCGCTTTGCTCCAAGTCGTGGCCGATCTCCAGGTAGTCGTAGCGGTGAACCATGCGCGTGCTGGCATCGTAGTCATAGCCTTCGATGTTCTTCCAGTGGCGGTCGGCCTTCATGTGGTAGGTCTCGTTGCGCAGCACCAGTGCCTCGCTCACATTCCACTCGGCCTTCAATTTGTAGCGCTGGTCCTTGTAGTGGATGTCGCTGTCAAGAAAGTTGAAATTGCGGTCGCGCAGCGCCGCCACCGGCTTGCCATCGACCACCGGGGTGCCAAAGTAGCGCTCGGGCCGCTGGTCGCTGACATCGGCCGTCAGGTCCAGGCGCAGATCGCTGCTCGCCTGCCAGCGGATGGCGCTCATGATCTTCTTGCTGTCGCTGTTGCCCAGTTGGCGCTCGCCATCGCTGCGATCGCCGTAGACATCCAGGCGGTAGCTCAGGCTGTCGCCCAGCGCGCCGGTGCTGCCCAGGCCCGCACGGGCCGAGCCGTGGGAGCCGGCGCCCAGCAGCACCTCGGTCGATGTGATGCGGCTGGGTTCCTTGCGCACCGCGTTCACCGTGGCGCCCATGGTGCCGCTGCCGTACATCAGCGATGCGGGGCCGCGCAGCACATCAAAGCGCTCGTAACCCCAGCTGGAATTAGGATAGGCCACGGTGCCGGCTGCAACCCCCAGGCTCAGCCCGTCTTCGGCCACACCTACCGAGTTGACACCGGTAAAGCCCCGGCTGGAGAACGACAGCCCGCCATTGCCAGGGGTGCCATTGGCGCTCAGGCCCACGCTGCGGCCCACGGCATCGACCACCTTGTAGTCGGCACGCTCTTGCACCTGCACGGCCGAGACCGAGCTGACACTGGCGGGCAGGTCCTGCAGCGGCACGGCTAGCTTGCTGGCCGAGGTCGAAGGCAGCTGGAGCGCATTGGGCTCGCTGCGCTGGTCGCTCACCACCACTTCGGGCAGTGAGGCTTCTTGGGCATGGGCCACTGCGATGCCCAAGGCGGGCAGGCACAGAACACAGGAGCTGCCAACGAGGCGCAGGGAGGAAGAGAGCCGCTGGGCAGCCAGGAGCCGGTTTTTCGGAAAAGGAACTGCAGTCATTTGAACAAAAGGCGCTAACTGCCTGATGCGGGGGCTGCACTGCACGCGGTCACCCCCCAAGACGGGGTCGCGCGAAGAACCGCCGTCCACACCCCGCAGACAGTTGAGAGAGCACGTGCTGGCCAGAGGCACAGCGCGCACTGCGACTAGGAACAGGCCGGTCTCCGGGCTTACAGGCGGTGCAGCGCAGGCGCTGACCCGGTAGCCGGTCTTCCCAGGGTGCGGGCGTCTTGTTGCCTGGCAGGCGTGGACACTCTTTCAACCCCAGTGACTGGGCCCGCGTGGGAGCGGGCCGCATCGGCTACGTTTCCTGTCTACCGTTGCGGGGGCAGCCAAGGCTTGGGGGAGCGCACTCCCGACCTTGTTCCCGTTTCACTTGTGCAATACAAGCACCTGTAGATAGGCTTTTTTCAAAGCGCAGCCAGTGTACCAGCCGCAGGCCCGGGCAGCGCCTTTTCGTCCAGGCCGGTGTCAGCTGGGCGATACAGCGCATGCCCCAGTGGCTGTATCAGCCCTGAGGCAGCCGCGTCGCATAGCCGATAAAGTCAGTGCTGCGCAGCTGGCCCAGCAGCCACTGCCGAAAGCTCGCCTGGATCGGGCGCTCTCCCGCGCCCCGGCGGGTGTAGAGGTGGAACTTGGGCGTTCTGTCCATCGGCAACTGGCGCAGCAGCTCGGCCCCAAAGGGAGCCAGCAGCTTGCCGCTGTGGATATAGCTGAGCGCATCGACATAGGACAGCAGGCCCACGCCCTGCCCGCTGAGCACGGCCTGCAGCATCGCATCGTGCGTGTGCAGCAGCATGGGGCTGACATGCTTGCCGCCGGGCTCCAGGCCCAGCATCGCATAAATGTCCTGCCACAGGCTGTTGTGCGTCAGCGGCGATATCAGCCGGTGGTGCGGTAAATCCTGCGCGCTCTCCACCGGGTGCTCGGCCAACAGCTGGGGCGTGGCGACGATGACCTTGAGGTCTTCGAGCAGCGGCGTTTCATCGAGATGGTCCACACCGCCGTAGCCCCAGACAATGGCTGCGTCCAGATCACTGCTATCGAACGAAGGCAGCTCCACGCCGATGGAGATGCGCAGGTCGAGCTCCGGGTAATCCTTGGTGAACGAGGGCAGCGAACGGATCAGGTACTGGGTTGCAAAATACGGGCTGACCTGGATATGGAACTGCGCATCCTTGTGGTGGGAACGCAGCGCTTCCAGCCCCTGGCTCAGTGCATCAAGCCCCTGCTCCACATAGTGGTACAAGGTCTGCGCCTCGGCGCTGGCCGCCAGGCCCCGCGCGCCGCGCTCGAACAGCTGCACATCCAGCGCACTTTCCAGTTGCTTGAGTTGCTGGCTGGCGGCCTGTGGCGTCAGGCACAGCTCGTCGGCCGCCTTGCGGATGGAGCCATGGCGGTAGACGGACTCGAACACGCGCAGTGGCTGCAGGGGCGGTAGCTTGTATTTCATGGAGGAGCGCCGGGCAGGAAGGACGAAGGCCCGGGCTGCCAATGATTATAGGTCGCAGCCCGGCGCCCTGCGGGCCGGCACGCCAGCGTTCTTGCCTGCTGCGCCCTGCCCCGCTGATGCATAAAAAAACGCATCCAGAAGGGATGCGTTCGGGCTGGCACAGCGCTCAGCAGCGCATGGCCTTATTGCACCGGATCACCATGCATCGGCAGACCGGTGCGGTCCCGGCTGCTGACCAGGGCGATGAGGCCGATGATTGCCGCGCCGATCAGGTAGTAGGCAGGTACGACCGGATTGCCAGTCTGGGCAATCAGCCAGGAGTTGATCATCGGCGCGGTGCCGGCAAACATCGCCACGGCCAGGTTGTAGCTCAGCGCCATGCCCTTGAAGCGCACGCTGGTGTGGAACATCGACGGGATGATCGAGTAGATGCTGCCCAGCAGCATGGCCAGACAAAAGTTCAGCACCATCAAGGACGAGATCTTGGCGGCGGTGCTGCCTTCGAGCAGCAGGTGAAAGCAAGGCACGGCCAGTACCGCAATCGCCAGGCTCGCAGCGATCATCATCGTCTTGCGGCTGAACTTGTCGGCCAGCAGGCCCATGATGGGGATCATCACCACCAAGAAGAGCTGCGGGCCCAGCGAGAGTTTGAGGCCGGTGGCCACATCGACATGCAGCGCGCTGACAAAGTAGGTCGGGATGTAGGTGACGACGGTGAACAAGGTGACATTGGTCACGATGATGATGCCGGCCGACTGGAACAGCTCTTTCTTGTGGGTGGCGAACAGCACCTTCCAGCTCGCCTGGGCTAGTGCGTCATGCTGCTGCTTCATGGCCATGAAGGTGGGGGTCTCTTCCAGGTACTTGCGGATGTAGAGGCCAATGGCGCCCAGCGGCAGCGCAATCAGAAACGGAATGCGCCAGGCCCAGTCCAGAATCTGCTCGGCGCTGAAAAACACCGTCAGGATGGCCGAGACCGAGGCGCCGAAGAAAAAGCCCGCCATGCAGCCTACCTCCACCCAGCTGGTGAGCAAGGTGCGGTTGCGGTCGCGGCAGTACTCGGCCACAAAGATGGCCGCGCCACTGGCCTCGCCCCCGGCCGACAGCCCCTGCATCAGGCGCAGCACGATCAGCAGCAGCGGCGCGGCAATGCCGATGCTCGCATAGCCGGGCAGCACGCCGATCAAAAAGGTGGAGATCGCCATCATGATGATGGTGATGGTCAGCACCCGCTTTCTGCCGTACTTGTCGCCCAGCGAGCCAAAGAAGATGCCGCCAATGGGGCGGGCAAAAAAGGCAATCGCAAAGGCCGCCCAGGATGCCGTGATCTGCATGGTGGGCGAGCTGGTGGCAAAAAACACCTTGCCCAGCACTGCTGCCAGGTAGCCGTAGACCGAGAACTCGAACCACTCGACAAAGCTGCCCACCACCGAGGCCAGCACCACGCGGTTGAGCTCCTTGGACTGCACCGCGCGCGGCGCCACCGCCGCTTGGGGGGACGACCAGTCCGAAAGGCTTGCACTTGGGGCGGCAAAGCCATCTGCCATGGGATTGTGTGTGCGCATCGGGAGTCCTTGATGTCCTGCAGGGGGAGAAAAATGGAAAAGGACCAGCGGCTATGCCGCTGGCCATGGGCACGCGATCAGGCCGGGGGCAGCGGCGTGGCCTGGGCGTAATCGGTTTCGGCTTGCTCGGGGCTGATATAGCCATAGGCCACATCGCGCTGCACCAGCGCAGCGGGGCGCAGTGCCGCATCGCCGTTGCCGCCGCCGCCGGGCAAGTCCAAAATCAATCGGCGTCCGGCCGGGATCTGCTGCTTGCCCTTGCCGCGCAAGGCGGTGCCGTCGTCCAGCGACACCTTGCCCAGCGCGCCGCTTTTGCCGCCGTTGTGGCCGCGCGCTGCAAAATGCACGCGGTCGAACATGGCGTTCAGGTCAAACTCAAAGCCTTCTGCCGAGCCCACCTCGATGCGCTGGCCCAGGCCGCCCCGCCAGCGGCCGGCGCCGCCCGAGTTGGGGCGCAGCTCCTTGCGCCAGATGATGATGGGGCCGATGCTCTCGGTCACCTCGACCGACATGGCCTGCACGCCGCTGGGGAAGGCGGTGGCGCTGAGGCCATCGCTCGAGGGCCGCGCACCGGTGCCGCCGGTGTTGAACATCAGGATCTCGTGCTGCTGGTTGCGCGTCGCCTGGGTGATGCCCTTGAAGCGCATCTGCAGGTTCCACAGCGAGCTGGCCCCTTCGGCCGGAATCTCACCCTGGCAAATGGGCTGCAGCGCACCCAGCACCACATCGGGGATCAGGTGGCCGATGACATGGCGCACCGAGACCGGGCGCGGGCGGTGGGCATTGAGGATGCAGTCCTCCGGCGCGCTGATCTCAAAGGGCTCCAGCGAGCCCCAGTTGTTGGGAATCTCCGGCGCAATCGCGCATTTGAGCGCGTAGGAGGCATAGGCCTTGGTGTAGGTCAGCGGCACATTGATGCCGTAGCGGCTCGGGTCCGAGGTGCCGGCAAAGTCGGCGCGCAGCTTGTCGGCCGCAATCTCCACCGCAACGACCAGTTCGATGGGCTTTTCATAGCCATCGACGGTCATCGCATAGCGCTGGGTGCCATCGGGCAAGGCGGCGATGCGCTCGCGGGTGGCGCGCTGGCTGTTCTCAAAGATGAAGCCAGCCAGGTCTTCCAGGTCGCGCAGTTCAAACTCGGCCAGCATGCCCTTGAGGCGGCGCATGCCGGTGGCATTGCAGACGGCCAGCGAATGGAAGTCGCCAATCACTTGGTCGCGTTCGCGCACGTTGTTGCGCAGGATCTCGATCAGGTCCTCATTGAGTGCGCCTGCGCGGAAGAACTTCATCGGCGGAATGCACAGGCCCTCCTCGTAGACATCGCTGCCGTCCGGGCCAAAGCCGCGCCCGCCGATGTCCACCACATGGGCAGTGGCGGCAAAGTAGCCGATATGGTCGCTGTGGCCATCGCGGCCATAGAAGACCGGGGTGACGACGGTGATGTCGTGCAGGTGGCCGGTGCCCAGCCAGGGGTCGTTGGTGACCAGCACATCGCCATCTTGCAAGGTGCTGCGCTCAAAGCGCTTGGCAAAATGCGCGACCGACTCGGCCATCGAATTCACATGACCTGGGGTGCCGGTCACGGCCTGGGCCATCATGCGGCCCTGCTTGTCGAACACGCCGGCCGACAAATCGCCGGCCTCCCGCACGCTGGTACAAAAGGCGGTGCGGATCAAGGTGACCGCCTGCTCTTCGACCACCGAGATCAGGCGGTTCCACATGATTTGGTAATGAACGTCTGTATTGTTTGCCATGATCACACTCCGCTGTCCATGCGCTCGACCAGCATGCAGTCATCTGCCTGCAGCACCACCTTGAAGCCCGGGCTCACATAGGTCGAGGTTTCCTTCTCCACAATCACCACCGGGCCGGGCACGGCCTGGCCCCGGGGCAGGCCCAGGCGCTCATAGATATCGCAGGCATAGAATTGGCCCTGTTTGCCGTCAAACACCTCGCGGCGGTCCAGCACCGTCCCGGCACCCTTTTGGGGCGTGCCGCCCTGCTGCAGCTCGGCCTTGGCCGGCGGCAAGGTCTTGGAACGCAAGGACAGTGCCCAACTCACCACCTCGATATCGAGCCCGTCGATCGCGTGGCCAAACAAGGCCACATAGTTCTGCACAAAGGCGGCGTTGAGCGCGGGCACGCTGTCCGGCCCAAAGTGCTGCACGGGCACTGAGACCGGGATCTCCCAGCCCTGGCCGCAGTAGCGCATAAAGGCGCGCAGCTCCTTGACGGTTTCGCCGTCGTAGCCGGTGTCGTGCAAAAAGGCGCTCACCTCGACTTCCATCTCGCGCAGCATCTGGTTGACAGATTCGCCATCGAACTGGCTCATGCGCATCACCGAGCTGCGCAGCGATTCATAGGCAAAGGGGGCGCGCAAAAAGCCGATGGCCGAGCCCACGCCGGCGCCCGTCGGGATCAGCAGGCGATGGATGCCCAGCTTTTCACACAGCCGCACCGCATGCAACGGCGCTGCACCGCCGTAGGCGATCATCGTGTAGGCCTCCAGGTCCTGGCCAGACTCCACGGCATGCATGCGCGCGGCATTGGCCATGTTCTCGTCCACCACTTCGGCCACGGCGTAGGCCGCACGCACAGCGTCCAGGCCTTGCGCCTGGCCGACATGGGTGGCCATCGCATCTTGCGCGGCAGGCATGTTCAGCCGCATGCTGCCGCCGGCAAAGCGTGCCGGGTCCAGCTTGTGCAGCAGCAAGTCGGCATCGGTCACCGTGGGGCGCGCGCCGCCCCGGCCGTAGCTGGCCGGGCCGGGCTCGGAGCCCGCGCTCTCCGGCCCCACACGCACCTGGCGCATGTCGTCCACATGGGCGATGGAGCCACCACCCGCGCCGATCTCGATCATCTCGATGACGGGGATGGAGATCGGCATGCCGCTGCCCTTTTTGAAGCGGTAGCTGCGCGCCACTTCAAACACGCGCGCCGTCTTGGGCACATGCTGGTCGATGAGGCAGATCTTGGCGGTGGTGCCGCCCATGTCAAAAGACACCACCTTGTCCTGGCCGTACTTGGCCGCAAAATCGCTGGCGTAGATGGCGCCACCGGCCGGGCCGGATTCGAGCAGGCGCACCGGGAACTCGGCCGCATTGGCCAGCGACATCAGCCCGCCGCCCGAGTGGATCAGGTAGAGCGGGCAATGCATGCCCTCTTCCACCAAGGCCTGGGCCAGGCGCTGCAGGTAGGAGGACATCAGCGGCTTCACATAGGCATTGGCGCAGACGGTGTTGAAACGCTCGAACTCGCGGATCTGCGGCGAGACCTCGCTGGAGATGGACACCGACAGCTGGGGCAGCGCCTCTACAATCAGCGCGCGCACCCGCTTTTCATGGACCGGGTTCTTGTAGCTGTGCATCAGGCCCACGGCCACGCTGTCGTACTCGCCCCGGCGCAGTTGGGCGATCACGTCCTGCAGCTGTGCCTCGTCGAGCGGCTGCAGCTCCTGGCCCTTGGCATCGAGCCGGCCTTGCACGGTATAGCGGTGGTTGCGGGCAATCAGCGGCGCGGGCAGCTGGATGGCCAGGTCGTACTGCTCAAAACGGCCCTCGTTGCGCATCTCGATCACATCGCGAAAACCTTCGCTGGTGATGAAGGCGGTCTTGGCGCCGCGCCGCTCAATCAGCGAGTTGGTGGCCAGGGTCGTGCCGTGGATCACCGTGCCGATCTGCGCTGGCGCAATGCCTGCCTGGGCTGCCGCCTGTTTGAGGCCGGTGACGATGGCGCGCTCGGGTTTTTCATAGTCCGTCAGGACCTTCTCGCTGAACAGGACGCCATCGACCTCGAGCGCGATATCTGTGAAAGTGCCGCCGATGTCTGCCCCGGCGCGTATGACTTGGCTTGTTGCCATCTGGTATCTCCGAATCATGCAAGCTGTGTGGATCAGAAGCTCTGACCTGGCAGCGATGATCAAGTGATCGCCCAGCCGGCGCAAACAACAAATTCGAGGGCGGGCACAAGCTGTGCTTCGCGGGTAAAAACCATTACGCGCTAACCCGGTGGCGCTGCACGGCGACAGTGCAAAAATTCGTTGATTTTGGTGGCCCATGCACCAGCACTGCCCAGTGCTGCACCATGCGGCGGCGGCTTGCACCAATCAGGGCGGACAGGTGCTGTAAAGCCGCCAAGAGATGCTTGTGTAAAGCTTGGAAGGACAGCAAAAAATGCGAGGCTATAGGCGCGCCAGGCCTTAGCGATAGACCGCATTCAGGCACCGGATGCAGACATAAAAAAAGCCCCAAGCAAAGCTTGGGGCCTGTGCGCAGAACGGCAGAAGAATTACAAATCCAGCGCCAGTTGGCTCTTGTCATCGGCGCTGGTTTCCACTTGCCGCAGGCTGCATTCCACCTTGATGGGGGTCTTGACCACGCAGCAGCAGGGAACCACCTCATTGGGCCCGACAAAGGCCAGCGGCTCCTGGGTGTAGACGACTTCGCCCTCCACCAAGGTGAGGCGGCAGCTGCCGCAATAGCCACCACGGCACTGGTACTCCACATCGTGGCCCGTGCGCTCCAGCGCTTCGAGCAGGGTCTCCCCTGGCAGCACGCGTATAAGGGTGTCCGTGGTGCTGACGGTGGTCACAACTCGATTCCGCTCAGGTCATCGAGCGAGACTTCGGCGTTGATCTGGCCCACCAGGTAGGAGCTCAGCTCCACCTCTTGCGGGGCCACCTGCACGGTGTCGGACGACAGCCAGGTGTTGATCCAGGGGATCGGGTTGCTCTTGGCGTTCTCGAACGCGGGCTTGAGGCCGATCGCCGACATGCGGATATTGGTGATGTACTCCACATACTGGCTCAGGATGTCCTTGTTGAGGCCAATCATCGAGCCGTCGCGGAACAGGTACTCGGCCCACTGCTTTTCCTGCATCGCCGCGGTCTTGAACATCTCAAAGCATTCCTGCTCGGTCTCCTTGGCGATCTTGGCAAAGTCCGGATCGTCCTGGCCCGAGCGCATGATGTTGAGCAAGTGCTGGGTGCCGGTCAGGTGCAGCGCCTCATCGCGGGCAATCAGGCGGATGATCTTGGCATTGCCCTCCATCAGCTTGCGCTCGGCAAACGCGAAAGAGCAGGCAAAGCTCACATAAAAGCGGATGGCCTCCAGAATGTTCACATTCATCAGGCACAGGTACATCTTCTTCTTGAGCTGGTACACATCGATCTGGTGCACCACGCCATTGATCGTGTGGCTGCCTGCACCCAACTGGGCGTGCAGCATCGCATCACGGATCAGGTCGTCATAGTAGGACGAGATATCGCCCGCGCGCAGCTTGATGCTCTCGTTGCGCATGATGTCGTCAAAGATCACCGAGGGATCATTGACGATGTTGCGCAGGATGTGCGTGTACGAGCGCGAGTGGATGGTCTCGGAGAACGCCCAGGTCTCGATCCAGGTCTCCAGCTCGGGCAGCGACACCAGCGGCAGGAAGGCCATGTTGGGGCTGCGCCCCTGGATGGAGTCGAGCAGCGTCTGGTACTTCAGGTTGCTGATGAAGATGTGTTTTTCATGGTCGGGCAGGTTCTGGTAGTCAATCCGGTCCTGCGTGATGTCCACTTCCTCAGGGCGCCAGAAAAACGAGAGCTGCTTTTCGATCAGCTTCTCGAAGATCGGGTACTTCTGCTGGTCGTAGCGGGCGACATTGACCGAATTGCCAAAGAACATCGGTTCCTTGAGCTGGTCATTGTCGACCTTGGAGAAGGTGCTGTATGCCATCGCCTTCTCTCCGCTTAGATCTTGCAGGCGCCGCTGGCGCAGTCGTCTTCTGCCGCTGCGCCCTGCATGTCTTCGGCACCGTCACGGGTGTTGTGGTAGTACAGGGTCTTGACACCAAACTTGTAGGCCTGCAGCAGGTCCTTGAGCAGTTGCTGCATCGGCACCTTGCCATCGGCAAAGCGCTGGGGGTCGTAGTTGGTGTTGGCCGAGATGGATTGGTCGACGAACTTCTGCATCAGGCCTACGAGCTTCAAGTAGCCATCGTTGTTGGGCATTTGCCAGAGCAGTTCGTACTGGCCCTTCAGGCGATCGATCTCCGGCACCACCTGGCGCAGGATACCGTCCTTGGACTGCTTGACCGAGACAAAGCCGCGTGGAGGCTCGATGCCATTGGTCGCGTTGGCGATCTGGCTGGAGGTCTCGGATGGCATCAGCGCCGTCAAGGTCGAGTTGCGCAGGCCGTGGGTCTTGATCTCGGCGCGCAGGGTTTCCCAGTCGAGGTGCAGGGGCTCATCGGTCAGCGCGTCGATGTCCTTCTTGTAGGTGTCGATCGGCAGGATGCCGGCCGCGTAGTTGGTCTCGGCAAAAGCGGTGCAAGGGCCGAACTCGCGCGACAGCTGCACCGAGGCCTTGAGCAGGTAGTACTGGATGGCTTCGAAGGTGCGGTGGGTCAGGCCATTGGCCGAGCCGTCGGAGTAGCGCACGCCGTTCTTGGCCAGGTAGTAGGCGTAGTTGATCACGCCCACGCCCAGCGAGCGGCGCTTTTCGGTCGCAATGCGGGCAGCGGCCACCGGGTAGTCCTGGTAGTCCAGCAGGGCATCGAGTGCACGCACGATCAGGTCGGCCAGCTCTTCGAGCTCATCGGTCGATTCGAGCGCGCCCAGGTTGAAGGCGGACAGGGTGCAGAGCGCAATTTCGCCGTTCTCGTCCTTGATGTCTTCGAGCGGGCTGGTGGGCAGCAGGATTTCCATGCACAGGTTCGACTGGCGCACAGGAGCGACGGCCGGGTTGAACGGGCTGTGGGTGTTGCAGTGGTCCACGTTCTGGATGTAGATACGGCCGGTGCTGGCGCGCTCCTGCATCATCAGCGAGAACAGCTCCACCGCTGGCAGGGTGCGCTTGCGGATGGATTCGTCGGCCTCGTACTTGACGTACAGCTCTTCGAACTTGTTCTGGTCGGCAAAGAAGGCCTCGTACAGACCGGGCACATCATGGGGCGAGAACAGGCTGATGCTCTGGCCCTTGATCAGGCGCTGGTAGAGCATGCGGTTGATCTGGATACCGTAGTCCAGATGGCGGATGCGGTTTTCCTCGACGCCGCGGTTGTTCTTGAGCACCAGCAGCGACTCGGCTTCCAGGTGCCACAGCGGGTAGAACAAGGTGGCGGCACCACCGCGCACGCCGCCCTGCGAGCAGGACTTGACGGCCGACTGGAACATCTTGAAGAAAGGCAGGCAGCCGGTGTGCTGCGCCTCGCCGCCACGGATCTCGCTGCCCAGCGCGCGGATGCGGCCACCGTTGATGCCGATACCGGCGCGCTGCGAGACGTACTTCACAATCGCGCTGGTGGTGGCGTTGATGCTGTCGAGGCTGTCATCGCACTCGATCAGCACGCAGGAGCTGAACTGGCGCAGCGGTGTGCGCACGCCCGACATGATGGGCGTGGGCAGCGAAATCTTGAAGCGCGAGACGGCGTCATAGAAGCGCTTGATGTACTGCAGACGGCGGTCGGCCGGGTACTTGGCAAACAGGCTCATCGCCACCAGCACGTAGAGGATCTGCGGGCTTTCGTAGATGCGCTTGGTCACCCGGTTTTGCACCAGGTACTTGCCCTCGAGCTGCTTGACGGCTGCGTAGGAGAAGTCCATATCGCGCCAGTGGTCGATGAAAGCATTGATCTCGTCGTACTCTTCGCGGCTGTAGTCGGCCAGCAGGTGCGGGTCGTACTTCTTGAGCTCGGTGAGCTTTTGCACATGGTCGTACAAATGGGGCGGCTCGAACTGGCCAAAGGCGATCTTGCGCAGGTGGAAGATCGCCAGGCGCGCTGCCACGTACTGGTAGTCCGGTGCGTCTTCGGAGATCAGGTCGGCCGCAGACTTGATGATGGTTTCATGGATCGCATCGGTGCGGATGCCGTCATAAAACTGGATATGCGACTGCAGCTCGATCTGTGAGACCGACACATTGCTCAGGCCTTTGGCCGCCCAGTCAATCACCCGGTGGATTTTGTCGAGGTCGATAGGCTCAACGCGACCGTCACGCTTGGTGACTCTCATAGTGCTTGTCTGGTTCATTTGCGATGTTTCTAATGGGATAAAAAACGCAGGACCACGGGCGCAAGACGCGGCAGTCCCGCGCCAAAACGCGCCAGGCATGGCTGGCGCGTTTTGGCTGGCGCGAGACCAGCATCAATAAACCTGTGGGGGAAGCGGTGGACACTACATATGGTGTCTATGGGCTTGAGTGTACGCTACCTGTAGCGTTCTTGGCAGCAGAAAATCAGGCCCGATTTCTGCTAGGCACTGGCTGTTTCAGCGAAGAATGCAGCAAAATCAACGCGCAGGGAGCCGGTAAATATATGTATCCGGGTGGGCACATTCCCGGTGATGAAGAGGGGCATCATCCCCCCATGTTGATGGCGATCACCATCTGGTTGATTGCCTGGCCCATCAAGCCATAGACCAAGCTGAATGGCGGGCGGTACTTCGCCCTTTTGCAGCAGCGCCCAAACGAAAAACCTGCTGCACTTGCGTGCAACAGGTTTCGATAAGGATGGTCGGAGCGGTGGGATTCGAACTCACGACCCTCTGCTCCCAAAGCAGATGCGCTACCAGGCTGCGCTACGCTCCGACTAAGCCGCTATTGTATATCGAGCCGGAGCCACTTCCGGCGAAAAATGATTACTTTGACAACTTTTCATCTGCTGGGGCGGTTGGCGAGACAGCCGCCCTGCCCGCTGCGCAGCAAAAACGGGAGGGCCGTGCCAAGCGCCATGCATGAAGCAGAATGTGAAAGATGCTTGCCGGCACTCCATCAGAATAAACCGCGCCATATCGCAAATTGCCAAGAATCGCCAAAACAAAAAACCTGCTGCATTTGCATGCAACAGGTTTTTAAATGGAATGGTCGGAGCGGCGGGATTCGAACTCGCGACCCTCTGCTCCCAAAGCAGATGCGCTACCAGGCTGCGCTACGCTCCGACTAAGCCGTTATTGTAACCAGGGTTTGGGCAGCTGCATTTCGTATTTGACGATTTTTTTACAGCGGCCACCACCCATGCGGTTAACGTTGTTGGGTCGGTGCCGGGCCACGGCCAGGCAGGTGACGGAAAGTGATGCGGCCCTTGCTCAGATCGTAGGGCGACATCTCCAGCGACACCTTGTCACCGGCCAGAATGCGAATGTGGTGCTTGCGCATTTTGCCGCCTGTGTAAGCGATCAGCTCGTGGCCGTTGTCCAGCTTCACGCGAAAGCGCGAATCGGGCAGCACTTCGGTCACGGAGCCTTGCATCTCAATCAGTTCTTCTTTAGCCATATAAGTCGACGAATCCTTGTCTAGTGGTGCATGTGCGAAACCGGTTCGCCATGCTGTTCTCAGTGCCACCAACAAGCGGTGGCTCTCTCCATGGTTCGGGAGGGCCTTGCCAACTCTCGCCACCCAAGAGGGGCAAGGGCCTGCAAGGCAACCAAGCGGATATCTGCCAGCCCGACAACGGGGCGCAACAGCCAGCATCCCACACAATATTGACGGCGCAGCTGCCAGGGCAGCGAGCGCCTCCAAGCTATAAAAGCTTGCAAAGCTCTCTATTGTACTATGTTGCCGCCAATTCCGCTGTGGCTTGTCTCGTATAAACGCCGCCGGTGATCCGCAGAGCCGCATGGCTGTGCGGGCAGCAGCAGCGCCGGCGCATCGTTTAGCATGGCGCATGCATGCGCGGCTGGCTCCAGGCCGTGCCACCCAATGGCTCCCACCCCGTCACCAACGAACACCATGAACGCTGCATCCCCCCGCTACTGGCTGATGAAAAACGAGCCGGACGAATATGCGATCGACCATGCGCTCAGCGCCCCTGATGCCACCATTGCCTGGGATGGGGTGCGCAATTACCAGGCGCGCAACTTCATGCGCGATGACATGCAGGTGGGTGACGGTGTGCTGTACTGGCATTCGAGCTGCACCGAGCCCGGTATTTACGGCATCGCCCGCATTGCAGGCCGGCTGCGGCCCGATACCAGCCAGTTTGACCCGCAGTCCAAATACTATGACCCCAAGTCCAAGCCGGAGGCCCCGCGCTGGTTGATGCTCGATGTGCAGGCCCTGCGCAGGATCGTGCCCATCTCGGTGGCTGCACTGCGCCAGTACCCAGAGCTGCAAGACATGCGCGTGTTGCAAAAAGGCAATCGCCTGTCGATCACGCCGGTGGATGAGGTGCATTGGCGCTTTATCATGGGCCTGGTGAAGGCCCAGGGCTAATGCGCGCGAGGAGCGTTGCCAGCACTGCCCTGCCCCCGTTGGCGGCAAGCGCTGTTGCATAATACAAAACCCGTGAGCTGCCCATGCAATAAGCACCGGCAGCTATTTTTTTGATATCACTTCTGCGCCCAGGAATCCCCATGGCTTTTGCTGACAACCTCCAGTCCCTGCCCTCCATCGACCATATCGCCGAGCTGCAACTGATCGCTGCCGATGGCCAGGTGGCGGCCACCATTCCCAATGCACCGGGCAAAGCCGGTTCGGTCAAGGTCTACAACGCGCTGGCAGCCAAGCATGGCGGCATCAATGTGGCAGCGGCCGAAGAAGGCCTCACGATCTTTGCCGAGCACACGGACGACGCCAAGGCCCGCCCCGGCGCGCACCCCAATATCGACCGCCTGCTGGAGGTGATCGCCTCCGGCAAGGGCTATACCGTCAAGATCGTCTCCGCCTGAGGCACCTGGGCCGCTTGCAGCGCCGGTGCAGCTGCTGGCTGGCCGGCATAGGCGGCCACAAAGCGCTGCAGCATCTGCTCGGGCACGGGCGTGTCGCTCAGCTGCTCCAGCATCGCCGCCGGGTCAAAACCTTCAGATTGCAGCACCTGCGCGCGCAGCGCGATGCAGGCGGCAGCCACCGCCGGACTGAACTCCGGATGGAACTGGGTGGACACCGCATGGTGCCCATAGCGCACGACCTGGTGCGGATCATGGGCCGAGCGGGCCAGCACCCGGGCGCCGGGCGGCAGCTCCAGCACCGTCTGCATATGGGTCAGGTTGGCTTTGAAGTGCGGGCCAGAGCCGGCGAGCAAGGCCTCGTGCTCTGCGCCTGGCAGCAGCGCAATATCCAGGCAACCCATCTCGCGGCCTTGCGGGTGGTAGTCCACCCGGCCACCCAGCGCATGGGCCATCAGCTGGTGGCCATAGCAAATGCCAAATAGCGGCATGTCACGCGCCATCGCCTCCCGTATCCATTGGGCGGTCGCCTCGCTCCAGGGCAGCAGGTCCGTCACCATGGCCCAGGAGCCGGTGATGATCGCAGCACTGTGTGCATCATGCGGCGGCAAGGGCTCGCCCTCAAACACCCGCACCACCTTGAAGGCAGGCCCAGCGGCAAGAACGGTAGAGAACCACAGCGGCAAATCGCCGACCTGGGCACGGATGTCGTCGGGCGGTGTGCCGACCTGGATGAGCAGCAGAGTTTTTTCAGACACGGGTGAAGGCAAAAAGAATGGCTGGCCCATGCACTGTAATGCAGGCCAGCCCCGGATCGCCTTCAAGCCGGTGGATTTAACGGGCGGTTTTTCAGTATCGGAAGCGCAAGGTCGACTGCCGCACCACCTCAGGGAGCTGCTGGGCCTGCGCATAGGCTTCGCGCAGGCGGCTCGCATCGTTGACGCCTTCGTTGACGGTCTTGCGCAGCTGCTGCAAGGCCTCCTTGCTGTTCTCGGGCACATAGGACTGGATACGCTGCAAGGTGAGCAAGATATGCTCGCGTAACCCAAAGGATTCGCTGGTTGCCGGGTCCACATAGGCGCCTTCAAGGCCAAAACGGCAGGCCTGGAAGCGGTTATAGGTGTAGACCAGGTAGTCATCCTCGCTGGGCTCGAACGGCTCCTCGGCCAGGAACCAGGCGCCCAGCGCCTGCACATAAGCGGCCAGCGCCACGGCGCGCTCGATGGACAGCGGCGTGTCAAACACCCGCACCTCCACCGTACCAAACTCGGGCTTGGGCCGGATATCCCAGTAGAAGTCCTTCATGCTGTGGATCACGCCGGTGGCGGTCATCTTGTCGTAGTAGCGCTCAAAGTCCTCCCAGTGCAGCGCAAACGGTGCCCGGCCCGAGAGCGGAAACGCAAACACCGAATTGAGCCGCGCAGAATCAAAGGCCGTGTCCTGCCCCTGCACAAAGGGGCTGGAGGCCGACAGCGCAATAAAGTGCGGGATATAGCGCGAGAGCCGGTGCAGCATCATCAAGGCCGCATCGGCCCCGGGGCAGCCCACATGCACATGCTGGCCAAAGATGGTGAACTGCTTGGTGAGGTAGCCGTAGAGCGCGGTGATCTCCTTGAAGCGCGGCTTGTTGTAGATGCGCTGCTGGTGCCACTGCTGAAACGGGTGCGTGCCGCCGCCGGCCAGCGCAATATTGAGTTTGTCTGCGGCCTTGACCAGCGCGTCGCGCGTGACGCTCAGCTGCTGGTACGCATCCTGGGCGTCGGTGCAGATGCCGGTCGATATCTCGATCATGCTGGTGGTGACCTCGGGCACGATGGAGCCGGGCACCTGCGCGTTTTTCAGCAGGGCCAGCATATCGGGGGCATAGGGCGTCAGGTCATAGTGGTTGGTGTTGACCAGCTGCAGCTCCAGCTCGACGCCGAGCGTCAAGGCCTCGGACTGGTGGAAGGCTTCAAGCGTCATGGCGTTTCTCCTTGCTGGTGAGGGCAGACAGGCCGATGCCGCGGTGCGCCTCGCCACTGCGCCACAAAGCGAGCGAGGCCAGCAGCACGCCGATCACCTCGCACAGCACAATCATTGGCAGCGCGATGGACGACACGCTCACTGCCACTTCGGGGTTGATGGATGCCCATTGCGCCACCTGGGCCGAGGCCAGCAGCAAGGCGAGACCTGAGCTGGGCGACTGCGCGCAGGCCACCGGCCACTGGCGCAACCAGCCAATGCCGGTGCCCGCACCCAAGAGCAGCACGCCGCCCATCTTGCCCACCAGCCGCGCCAGGCTGACGGCAGCGACCAGGCTGATCAGCGCCGCGCTGGGTGCAATCTGGCCGGCCATGCTGGCGACCAGCACAAACATCAGCAAATTGAGCATGGTGTTGCCGGCCATAAAGGCCGAGGGCCAGACCATGGGCTTGGGGCTCAGGTTGCGCAGCATCACCCCGGCCAGCACAAAGCCCAGCGCGGCCGACCCGCCCAGGCGCTCGGCCATCAGGCTGGCTGCCACCAAGACCGCAATCATGTAGAGCGCGGTGGAATCGCTGCGCGAGGATTGCCAGCGCAGCACCGGCCACAGCGCGGCGGTGGTCAGCAGTGCCCACAGCAGGGTCAAACCCAGGCTCCACAGCAGATGGCCCATGCCGGCTGCCGTCAGCACCAGGCCCGATTGGGCATCGGTGCCGGCGACGGGCGACCAGGCCACGGTGACCACGAGGCCCAGCACCAGCGCATACATGCAGCCCAAGGTGGCCATCAGCAAGCTGCGGTCGGTCACGGCGCCGCTGGAGCGCAGATCGGCCGAGATGCGCAGCAGCACCGATGGCGAGGCGGCCATGGCCACCACGCCCACCCCCAGCGACACGGCCCAGCCCATGCCCAGCAGTTGCAAGGTGGCGGTGACCAGCACCAGCGCAGCCAGCGATTCGACCAGGCTTTGCAGCAGCAAAAATGGCTGTCGCACCAGCCATTTGAGCGAGATTTGCGAGGCGGCAATCAGCATGCTGGTACCCACTGCGGTGTGCAGCAGCACCTGGGTATTGCCCTGCAGCGGCCAGGGCAGATCGCCAAAGCCCAGCCAGCCAGCCAGCAGGCCCACGACCGTATAGCCCAGCATGCGCGGAAAACCGGTGAGTCGGAAAACCATGTGCCCGGCCAGCGCTGCCGCCGCGACCAGCACGCACCAACTCATCAAGGGGCCCACACTGTGTTCAAGCCAGCCGCCAATCTGCGGCAGCGGCATGGAAGATGCTGCTTGGGGTGGCATATCTGCACCCTCCTCCAAAAAAGTGTGTCCAGCGCGCAGGCCGCCTGGCACAAAGCTATAGATGGTCTGGCAGTGCCGCTCTGTGGGGGACCAGCTTTAACAGCCAGTTCAGGGCGCGCATTGCGAGACGGGGGATGCAGCCGCACGGTGCCCAGGCACCTTGTTGCAGTTATGCATCAGATCGTTAACCAATCTCAACAACTCTACTGGATGATCTACCGATTGCCACCACAGCATGCCGGCGCTGGGCACAAAAAGCCTGCAGTCCTACAATGCAGGCCGCGTGAGCCGCTCTTTTTACCAGGCTGGTGCGCCAAGCACCCAGCCCCGTATTGGCGCCCAAGCGTGCTATTTGGAACGTAGCATGCGGTGGGTACAAAAGATGCCAGCATTCCATCGTTCAGCTGCACTGGCAAGCCCGGTGCCTGCATATGCCTCAGCACCGCCAGGCAGTGCGCACCTATATCCGACTGCGCCGTGATGCCACCGGCCGCCCGCCCCAACCAGTTGCAGCCGTAACCGTATGATCGCGGCTCTGATGCGGCCAGCCACAAGCTCCCAGCGCCTGCCCGCTACCCACCGGTAGCGCCGCGTTCACCGCCCTTTTGCTGCCCCGGACCGCTATCCCCTGCCCGGCCAGCACCGCCGCGGCCACGCATCACCACTCCCTGCTTTTTGGCCCCTGTGCATCCGGCTTTGTCCCTCCGCACAACCTGGGGCCCGTTTTTGGTCTGGATATTTCCGTGCTTGCCTTGTTGACCCGTCTTTTCCCCCTCTGGGCGGCTGTGATGGCGCTGATCGCCTACAGCGCGCCTTCGGCTTTCCTGGGCTTCAAGCCCCACATCGCCCAGCTGCTGATGCTGATCATGTTTGCGATGGGCGTAACCCTGCGCGTGGCCGATTTCAGCCGCGTGCTGCAGCGCCCGGCCCCGATTGCGGCGGGTCTGTTCCTGCACTACCTCATCATGCCGCTAGCGGCCTGGCTGATTGCCAAGGCGCTGAACATGCCGCCCGAGCTGACGGCAGGCATGGTGCTGGTGGGCAGCGTGGCGAGCGGCACGTCATCCAATGTGATGATTTTTCTCTCCAAGGGCGATGTGGCGCTGTCGGTGACGATCAGTGCGCTGTCGACCCTGGTGGGGATTGTGGCCACGCCACTGCTCGCGCGCCTCTACATCTCGGCCTCGATCGATGTGCCGGTCAGCGCCCTCCTGATGGAGATTGCGCAGATCGTGCTGCTGCCCATTGGCCTGGGCCTGCTGCTGAACCATTTCTGGCATGCGCAGATCAAGCGCGTGGAGCGCCTGCTGCCCCTCGTATCGATGGTGGCGATCTTGTTGGTGCTCTCCACCGTGGTGGCCTTGAGCCGTGACCGCATTGCCACCGTTGGCGGCGTCGTGGTGGCGGGCGTCATTGCGCACAACCTGATCGGCTACCTGGGGGGCTACTGGGGTGGTCGCCTGTTGGGCTTTGACAAATCGGTCTGCCGCACCCTGGCGATCGAGGTGGGCATGCAGAACTCGGGCCTGGCAGCCAGCCTGGGCGCCAAGTTCTTCAGCCCCATGGCCGCCCTGCCGGGCGCCATTTTCTCGGTCTGGCACAACATCTCGGGCTCGCTGCTGGCCGGTTACTGGTCCAGCCGCCCCACAGGCACCGCCAATGACCATGTGCGCCGAGAAGACGTCTCGCTGCACTGATCTTGCAGATCCGCAGGCCTGATCAGGCGCGCTCAGCGGCTGGCTGCGCCGCGAGCATCAGCCCGGTGCGGCTGCGCGCACCTGCGACCAGGCCGCTGATCAGCTGCGTCTCGGGCAGGTTCTTCCAGTAGCGGCGCGGCATCTCGCGCAGCATGGCCTGCTCCTTGAGGCGCGCCGGGTTGAAGGTCGATTGGTAATAGGCCAACCACAGCGCTTCGCCCGCATCGGGGCCCGGTGCCTGGGCTTGCGTGGCGCCAGGCCCCCATTGCAGGCATTCCTGGTCCCAGAGCACGCTGCAGTCCGGCGTCAGAATCGCCCAGCGCATATTGCTAAAGCGCTCCCTGAAAAAGCCCGAGGCGGCGCGCACGATGTGGTGCTCGGGCTCGAACCAGGCCACATGCAGCGGCGCGCCCTTCTCGTCCTGCGCGGGCCGAAAGCGCACAAAGGCATGCATCTTGTGGATCTCGCGCCCCACCGCGCGGGCCAGGCGCTCGATCTCGCGCCAATCGGCATCCAGCGCATCGCCCGCCAGGCTGGGCATGGCCTGCAGCCGCGACAGCCAGCGGTAGCACAGCATAAAGCGGCCCGGGTTGCGGTGGCAGCAGGCATGGCGCAGCACGGCCAGCTGGGGTTTGCGGATATGCACCGGCTGGCCGGGTGCGATGGCCAAGCGGTCCAGTGCCTCGGGGGTGATGACGCGGGGTGGCGCATCGGCCCTAGCATCGGCTGCCGCAGCAAGGGCTGCCCCAGCATCGGCTGCCGCAGCATAGGCTGCCCCAGCATCCGCAAACAAATCACCATCCTCGGCCTGGGTGGCCAACGTATCCGACCAGCGCCAGTGCACCAGCTCGGGCGCTGCGCCCAGGGCCAGCAATACCCGCGCCGCTTGGCGGAAGCCGGCAAAGTCATCCGGTGCGTCCAACATCACCGTCAAGCTGTCGTTCTCTGCCTGCATGCCTGGCCTCCTCAAAACAGGGCTATCTGCGCCGCAGCCGCCAACTGCATGCCGCTGTGCCTGCGCTGCACGGCGCCCTGCCCCATCTGGGCCAGCAGCTGTTGGCGCAAGCTCGGGCTGTCGAGCATGGCCAGCGGCGGGTGGTAGTCGTCGAGCTCGACAAAAGGCAGTACCTTGCTGGTGGCAACACGCAGCTGCTGCAGATCGGCCAGCCGCAGCCGGCGCACCCGGCGGGCGGCCAGCAGACGCTCGACACTGCCGACACCCAAGCCCGGCACGCGCAGCAGCCAAGCCTTGGCCGCACGGTTCAAATCCACCGGGAAATGCTGGCGCTGCGACAGCGCCCAGGCGAGCTTGGGGTCGAGCTCCAGATCGAGCATGCCGCCGGCCGCTGGTGCGGTAATTTCTGCCGGGCTAAAGCCGTAGAAGCGCATCAACCAATCGGCCTGGTAGAGCCGGTGCTCGCGGATCAGTGGCGGCGCCTGCAGCGGCAGATCGGACGAGGCATCGGGGATGGGGCTGAAGGCCGAGTAGTAGACCCGGCGCAGGCGCTGGCCGGTGTAGAGCGCGCTGCTGGTGAGCAAGATGGTCGCATCATTGGCGCTGTCGGCGCCGACAATCATCTGCGTGCTTTGGCCCGCCGGCGCATAGCTGGGCGCTGCTGCCCGAGCGGCCTGGCGCTGGCGGGGCAGCGATACCAGCTTGCTGCCCTGCTGGTCTTGCGTCTGCTGCCGCGCGACCTCGATATGTTCTGCCACCTGGTGCATGGCAGAGGCAATGCCTACGGCATCTTTCTCAGGCGCCAATTGCTGCAGGCCCTGCTGCGTGGGCAGCTCGATATTGATGCTGAGGCGGTCTGCATAGCGACCGGCCAGGGCCAGCAGCTCGGGCGAGGCATCCGGAATCGTCTTGAGGTGGATGTAACCGCGAAAATCATGGTCCTCGCGCAGGCTGCGCGCCACCTCGACCAGCTGCTCCATCGTGTAGTCCGACGACTGGATGATGCCGCTGGACAGAAACAGGCCTTCTATGCAGTTGCGGCGGTAAAAGTCCAGCGTCAGGCCCACCACCTCAGCGGCGCTGAAGCGGGCGCGCTGCACATTGGAGCTCTTGCGGTTGATGCAGTAGCGGCAGTCGTAGATGCAGAAGTTGGTCAGCAGAATCTTGAGCAGCGAGACACAGCGGCCATCGGGCGTATAGCTGTGGCAGATGCCCATGCCCTCGGTCGACCCCATCCCCTCGCCGCCCAGGGAGTTGCGGGGCTTGCTGCCGCTGGATGCGCAGCTGGCATCGTATTTGGCAGCGTCAGCCAGGATCTGGAGTTTGGCGAGGGTTTGCATAAATACTGTGTATATATACAGTATTCTAGCAAAACCTCAGCAGCTTCGCCAGTGCGGGCGCGGTCCCGCTTGAGATTGCTCCCCTCTGGGAAGGCTGGCGACGGGATTCAGATGAAGGTAGATTTTTGCAAATACTGTATATGAATACAGCATTCGTCAAAACCAATACCTTTCCCGCGCCAGTCGGCTCTCAAAGCTGCATCAAGCCTGGGGCCCCAGCTTGGCGAGCACGGCTTTTTCCTTGACCGTGGACTCGGCGGCAAACTTCTTGTAGTCGGCGCTGTTCATGTAGATGGGCAGCATCTCAAAGCGCTGCAGCATGGCCTGGTAGCTTTCCATTTCCATCGCTTGCTTGAAGGCTTTGTGCAAGGCAGCTTGCACATCAACCGGCATGCCCTTGGGGCCCACCAGGCCAAAGGGCGAGTACTGCGTGGTTGGCAGGCCCAGCTCGATCAAGGTGGGGGTGTTGGGCAAGGTGGGCAGGCGCTTTTCGGTCCAGACATTCAAGGCAACCATGCGGCCCTGGTCCACATAGGGGATCACGGCGCTGGTGTCGGCCGCGACCATCACCTCGCCCGCCATCGTGGCGCGCATCAGCTCGGACGAGCCTTTGTAGGGCACATGCACAACATCCAGCCCCAGCTGCTGCGCAATGATGGCCGAGGTGACATGGGGCGAGGTGTAGGTACCGGTATTGCCAAGCGTGAGCTTGCCAGGGTTGGCCTTGGCCCAGGCCACCACATCCTGCCAGCTCTTGAGGCCGGACTGGGTGCTGGCCACCATGCAGAACGCATAGCCGGTGACATTGATGATGTAGCTCAGGTCCTCCACCGGGTTCCATTTGAGGCCGGTGGTAAAAGGCAGGCGCATCACGCTCATCGGCAGCTGGGCGATGGTGTAGCCATCTGCTGCCGTGTTCTGCAACTGTGTCGCGGGCAGCGAGCCGGCCGCGCCGGGGCGGTTTTCCACCACAATCGGTTGGCCCAGCACCTTGGCGGCGTTCTCGGCCAGTTGGCGCATCGTCAGATCGGTCGGCCCACCGGCCGGAAAAGCCACTACCAGCTTGATCGCCCGGCTGGGAAAGGTCTTGCTGGCATGGGCCAGCGATGCGCCCGCCCCCATCCAGGCACCGGCTGCCGTGGCAGCCCCTGCTTGCAGCATGCTTCTGCGCGTCAACACCATATCTTTGTCTCCATTTCGGTCTATAGGCGACAAAGAGTGTAGAAAAGCGCAGCCAGGCGCCGCGACGCCTGGGCGACATGGTCGGTGGCGCGTAAGGATTCTGGTGGCGAGCCCCGGTGGTGGCCCTATTCCACCGTCGCGCCCGACTGCTTGACCGCCTTGCCCCACTCGGCGATTTCGCTGGCCACAAAGCGGTCCATCTCCGGGCCACTGGTCGGTGCGGGCTCCGAGCCCCGGTCGCGGATGAACTTCTGCATCTCAGGGCTGCTGAGGATGGCCACCGTCTCTTGGTTCAGCTTGTCGACAATGGCTTTGGGCGTGCCCTTGGGAGTCATCAGGCCCAGCCAGCCGACAGCCTCAAAGCCCTTGAACTCCGGCAGGCCCGATTCAGCAATCGTGGGCACCTGAGGCAGCTGGCTGGAGCGTGTGGCCGAGGTCACGCCCAGCGGCACGGCCTTGCCGGCCTGGATATTGGCCAATGCGGCGGTGACCGAATCGACCATCAGCGGCACCTGGTTGCCCAGAAAATCCGCCTGGGCCGGGCCGCTGCCTTTGTAGGGAATATGTTCGATCTGCAGCGCCGCGCGGGCCTTGACCATCTCCGCGCTCAAATGCTGGGTGCCGCCAATGCCGGCGCTGGCATAGCTCAGCTTGCCCGGCTCTGCGCGGGCCTTGGCGACCAGGTCGTTCATGCTTTTGATGCCACTGGCCGGGTTGGCCAGAAAGACCAGGGGCACCTTGGCGATCAAGCTGATGCCGACCAGGTCCACTCGGGGATCGAAGTTCACCTTTTTGTACAGGGTCTGGTTCACCGCCATCGCGCTGCCCGCGACCAGCAAGGTGTAGCCGTCGGCCGCGCTGCGCGCCACCTGCTCGGAGCCGATATTGCTGCCCGCGCCGGCTTTGTTCTCTACCACCAGCGGCTGGCCGAGCTTCTGCCCCAGCTTGTCGGCCAGCGCACGGGCAAAGATATCGGTGGCCTGGCCGGGCGGGAACGGCACGATCAGCTTGATGGGCTTGTCCGGATAGGCAGCAAGGGCTGGGCTGGATGCAACGGCCAAGCTAGCGGCCAGAGCCAATGCGGCAGCAGAAGTGAGCGCATGGGGGGTCATGGGGTGGGTCTCCTGATGGGCTGCAGCGGCATTGGCGAGAAGTGCCAATGCGCTGCGCGAGCTTTGTTTAGCCGGGATCTTCGCCCATCCAGAGGCGAATGGGCAGCCTGGGCTGTCTCCAAGACAACTGCCCATTCTTCTGCTAGAAATGACATCACTGATCAGTTCTGATCAATACAGTGCCTGGACGGCTATCATCAGCGCTGTTATTTTTACCCCCGCATGCCATGTTTTTCGGAATCAGCCACCTTGTCCTTCCCTGCAGCGATCTGGAAAAGGCCACGCATCTCTGGCGCGATGTGATCGGCTTTGCCGCTGCGCGCAGCGGCGAGGGCTATGTGGATATCGACACCGGCAGCGCCTTGCTGCGGCTGCTGCAGGTGCCCCAGGTGGAGTCGCAGACAAGCCTGCGCCTGCAGGTGGCCGATGTGGCCCAGGCCTACCAAGCCCTGTTGGCGGCAGGCAGCAGCTCTCGCTATGCGCCGATGCGCACCCCCGAGCTGGAAGAAATGGCCTGTGTGAGCGATGCCGATGGCCATGCCATCGTGCTGTGGCGCGCCTTGACCGAAGACGAATGGGGCTTTGTGCCCGAGCTGCCCAAGCAAGGCGAATGGACCGCCGATGCCGAGGACCTGCTGCAACGCCTGCTCGCGCATGTGCCGGCGTTCTTTCGCATGCTGGCCCGGCGCAAGACCACCCGCGTCATCGAGCAACTGGCGCAAGAGGCGCGCAGCCCCGTCACCCGCGATTGGGTCATCAAAGGCTATATCACCGCATCGGCCAAGGTCACACGCTTTCGCCTGGTGGAGCCGCTGCGCGCTGAAGGTATCGACCTGGATGACTACCGGGCGGAGTTTGACTACGAATGAGGGCTAGGCTGCGCCTTGCTTGCGATACGCATGGGCGCCTGGCACTCAGTTCAAGCTGCACTCAGTTGTTGGACGGTCTCAGCGCAGCGCTGCTCGATCAAACTGCACACCAGCTCGACAACTGCATGCCGGGAAAAACCATGCTGTGGGGCGCTCTGTAGTTGCCGCGCCGCAGCAGGCAGGCTTTGCGCAAGCGCGAGGATGCGCTTTTTGGTCGCAGCCTTGGCCAAGCCCGCGTCCTCTGCGAATTGCTCCCAATGGCGGCTGCGCAGCTCACCAAATCGGTACTTGCCACCCAACTTCATGGCCATCTTGTCCGTCAGCGCGGGGTAAACCGCTGTCGACAACAGATCGTACAAAGGTGCGAGCACGGTGGCATTGCGCCCCGCCTGTTGGCCATAGAGCAGCGAAAAGTTCTTGGCATGCGCATCATGGTTGCCGATCAGCGCATTGAAAATGACAGCGTCCAGCATGCGCAGCACCTGTGGGGCATTCGGTCGCGTCACCCCACGCAACAGCCCAAAGCACTGGGCCAGATCCGGGCCGCCTTCGTTTTGGTACTTCAACTCAGGCACGACGCCCAGTGCCTGGCAAAAGTCTTCCTGGTGCAGACGAACACGCTGCCCGCCCTCCTCGGTGTTGCGGTCATAACGCTCTACAAGCAGAAAGCTATGTCCCCAAATGCTATGGATGCGTGCCTGTGCCGGGCGCAGTCCCATCGCCTGAGCCAGCAACATGCAAAAGCCTTCATTGGCTACGCTGTCCTCAACCGCATGGATGGCAGGTTTCAAGATATGGCTGCTCGGCGTGCCGTTACGTGGCAGACCGATGCGTGGTTGCGTTTGGTGCATGTCATCCACCACCACCGGAAGCTTGTCCTGCGCCCCTGCCAGTGACAGACGCAGCCCATCCGCACCGGCCAACATGGGACGGCGTGGCAGCTCTTCCAAAATGGCTGCAAGCTGGCTGTCGGTCTGCCAGTCCACATCATCCCCGCCGGCAGCCAAGGGCAATTGCTGGCCAGGGTCCAGAAAACTGACCGCGCCCGCGCATTCGCCGCCGATGCGGTCGAGCAAAGCGAAGTCGTTCTGCCTGGAGATATGAAAATGCTGCGCAATCAGGCGGCGCATCTGCCCTTCTGGCAGCAGGCCGGCAAAGAATGGCCGTGATTCGATGTCATCAAAGGCTGCATCTCGCAAGGGCAGTGACTGCGACAGAGCGATGGCATCCGGCTGTGCCAACCAAGTTGGCGCGTAGGTAAAGCACAGTCTGCCATGGCGCAGCGACAGCTCGCCTGCCAATTGCCCCAGCAGCCAGACATTCAGCTCATGGGCCACGGTGGCCTCCTTGGCTGATGGCATGTACCTGCCGGCGCTGGTCATCACTACCACCCTCTGGCAAGCCCGAGAGCTGCAACTGGCCGCCTAGCGCGTCGACCACACGGAGCACATTTTCAAGACGCACTGTTGGCTTGCCAGACTCCAAGTCAACAACGAACCGCGTGCCCACTCCCGCAGCCAGCGCCAATGCTTGCTGGGTAAGCCCCAGCTGCTTTCGCGCCAGACGCAGCGCTGCGGCCAGTTGTTCTGCATTCTGGATAGAGGACATGCTGTGTTGATTTAAAAATTCCCGATCGGGAAATTATCACCCTTTTGCGGCCAAAAATCCAGCTTTATTCCTGATCGGGAATATTTAACACCTCAAGAACCCAAAATACCGCCAAAAAACCCGATCGGGATTTTTTGCTTCAGCCCATCTGACGAATATCCCCAACATCGGCAGGAACCAAAGACCCGAATTGGTACCAGCGTGGCTCAGTCGTGCATTCAAAATGCCAACTTAAAAATAACTTCAACTTGCTGTTTTTATTAAGAAATTTCACCAAATTTCTGCAGCTATTGCCAACTTCCAGGCATCTTCAAAAGTACGCAAGGTTGCCACTCCCATAAAAAAGACAGCCCGAAGGCTGTCCTTTTGCAGAGTGGCTCAAGACCGGCTGGTCTTACTTGCGCGCTGGCGGCACATCGGTGCAGGTGCCATGGGCCACTTCCGCAGCCATGCCAATGCTCTCGCCCAAGGTGGGGTGCGGGTGGATGGTCTTGCCGATGTCCACGGTGTCTGCACCCATCTCGATGGCCAGGGCGATCTCGCCGATCATGTCGCCGGCGTGCGTGCCAACCATGCCGCCGCCGAGGATCTTGCCGTGGCCATGGGCTTCGGGCGAGTCGTCAAACAGCAGCTTGGTAAAGCCTTCGTCGCGGCCATTGGCAATGGCGCGGCCAGAAGCAGCCCAGGGGAACAGGCCTTTCTTGACCTTGATGCCTTGGGCCTTGGCCTGGTCTTCGGTGAGACCCACCCATGCCACTTCGGGATCGGTGTAGGCCACCGATGGGATCACGCGGGCATTGAAAGCGGCAGCGGCCAGCTCCTTGTTGCCTTGCAGCTCACCAGCGATCACTTCAGCGGCCACATGCGCTTCGTGCACGGCCTTGTGTGCCAGCATGGGCTGGCCCACGATGTCGCCGATCGCGAAGATGTTGGGCACATTGGTGCGCATCTGGATATCGACATTGATAAAGCCACGGTCCGTCACGGACACGCCTGCAGCCTCTGCGCCGATCTTCTTGCCATTGGGCGTGCGGCCCACGGCTTGCAGCACCAGGTCGTAGACCTGGGGTTCGGGCACGGTCACGCCGTCCTTGGCAGGCTCGAACGAGACCTTGATGCCTTCGGGCGTCGCTTCGGCAGCCACGGTCTTGGTGTTGACCATGATGTTGTCAAAGCGCGGCGCGTTCATCTTCTGCCAGACCTTGACCAGGTCGCGGTCAGCGCCTTGCATCAGGCCATCCATCATCTCGACCACATCCAGGCGTGCGCCCAGCGTGCTGTAGACGGTGCCCATTTCCAGGCCGATGATGCCGCCGCCCAGGATCAGCATGCGCTTGGGCACCGCCTTCAGGTCGAGTGCGCCGGTGGAATCGACCACGCGCTCGTCCTTGGGCATGAAGGGCAGATGCACTGCCTGCGAGCCCGCAGCGATGATGGCCTTCTTGAACTGCACGACCTTCTTGGCGCCAGTCTTGTCCTGGCCGTCGCCCGAGGTTTCCTGCACTTCGATGTGGTTGGCGCTGACGAAATTGCCGTAGCCGCGCACGATCGTGACCTTGCGCATCTTGGCCATCTGGCCCAGACCGCCGGTCAGCTTGCCGATGACCTTTTCCTTGTGGGCACGCAGCTGGTCGATATTGACCTCGGGCGCTGCGAACTTGACGCCGGCGACTTCCAGGTGCTTGACCTCGTCCATCACGGCAGCCACATGCAGCAGTGCCTTCGATGGGATGCAACCCACGTTCAGGCAGACGCCGCCCAGGGTCTTGTAGCGCTCGATCAGCACCACCTTGAGGCCCAGGTCAGCGGCGCGGAAGGCCGCAGAGTAGCCGCCTGGGCCGCCGCCCAGCACGACCACGTCACAGTCTTCATCGACCTGGCCGCTGTAGTTGCTGGCCACCGGTGCCGGCGCTGCAGCTTGCGCTGCCGCAGCAGCCACCGCTGCTGCAGGAGCTGGCGCGGGCGACGAGGCTGCAGGTGCAGCAGCAGCTGCGGGGGCAGCGGCTGCGCCTTCTGCGGCTTCCAGCGACAGAATCACCGAGCCTTCAGCGACCTTGTCACCGATCTTGATCTTGAGCTCCTTGACCACGCCGGCATGGCTCGACGGGATCTCCATCGAGGCCTTGTCCGATTCGACGGTGATCAGCGACTGGTCCTTGGCGACGGTGTCGCCAGGCTGCACCAGCAGCTCGATCACGCCCACTTCAGCGAAATCACCAATGTCGGGGACTTTGATATCTACGATTGCCATAGTGTGCGTCTCCGATTACAGGATGATGCGGCGGTAGTCCGCCAGCACCTGGCCCAGGTAGGCATTGAAGCGTGCGGCCGAGGCGCCGTCGATGACGCGGTGGTCGTACGACAGGCTCAGCGGCAGCATCAGGCGTGGCACAAACTGCTTGCCGTCCCAGACCGGCTTGATCGCCGATTTGGACAGGCCCAGGATCGCCACTTCGGGTGCATTCACGATAGGCGTGAAGTGCGTGCCACCAATGCCGCCCAGCGACGAGATGGAAATGCAGCCGCCTTGCATGTCGGCCGCGCCCAGCTTGCCGTCGCGTGCCTTCTTGGCCAGCTCACCCATTTCTGCGCTGATCTGGATGATGCCCTTCTTGTCGGCATCCTTGAGCACCGGCACCACCAGGCCATTGGGCGTGTCTGCCGCAAAGCCGATGTTGAAGTACTGCTTGTAGACCAGGGTGTCGCCATCGAGGCTGGTGTTGAACTCAGGGAACTTCTTGAGTGCAGAGACCAGGGCCTTGATCACGAAGGCCAGCATGGTGACCTTGACGCCGCTCTTCTCGTTTTCCTTGTTCGTGGAGACGCGGAAGGCTTCGAGCTCGGTGATGTCGGCCTCGTCATTGTTGGTGACGTGCGGGATCATCACCCAGTTGCGGTGCAGGTTGGCGCCCGAGATCTTCTTGATGCGCGAGAGGTCCTTGCGCTCGACGGTGCCGAACTTGCTGAAATCAACCTTGGGCCATGGCAGCAGATCCAGACCTGCGCCAGAGCCGCCACCAGCGGGCGCCTTGGCCGCCTGTGCCTTCGTCTGCACGGCACCGGCCATCACCTGCTTGGTGAAGGCTTGCACGTCATCGGCGGTGATACGGCCCTTGTTGCCCGAGCCCTTGACCTCGTCCAGCGGCACACCCAGCTCACGCGCAAACTTGCGCACCGATGGCGATGCATAAGGCATCGCGCCCGATGGTGGCACGGTGGGGTTGTGGGCCGGCACGGCAGCAGCCGGTGCAGCGGCGACAGGCGCTGCTGCAGGGGCTGGAGCGCTGGCAGCGGGGGCCGGCGCAGCAGCAGCCGGGGCTTGCGCGGCGGGTGCGGACGCTGGCGCAGCAGCGGCGCTGCCTTCCAGAATGGCGACCAGATCACCGACATTGATGGTGTCGCCAATCTTGACCTTGAGCTCCTTGACCACACCAGCGGCGGGCGATGGGATTTCCATCGAGGCCTTGTCGGACTCGACGGTGAACAGCGACTGCTCTTCGGTGACGGTATCGCCCACCTTGACCAGCAGCTCGATCACGGCCACATCCTTGAAGTCACCGATATCGGGGACTTTCACTTCGACCGGGCCCGAGGCCACAGGCGCAGCAGCAGCCTGGGGTGCAGGCGTAGGAGTAGCCGCAGGAGCGGTTGCCGCAGCGGCTGGTGCCGGTGCCGGCGCAGCGGGTGCGGCAGCAGCAGCATCGGCCGCCTCGAGCTTGATGATGACCGAGCCTTCGGCCACCTTGTCGCCAATCTTGACGACGATTTCCTTGACCACGCCAGCGTGGCTGGACGGAATCTCCATCGAGGCCTTGTCGGACTCGACGGTGATCAGCGACTGGTCCTTGGCGACGGTGTCACCGGGCTTGACGAGCAACTCGATCACGCCCACTTCTGCGAAGTCGCCAATATCGGGGACTTGAATGTCAATCAATGCCATTGTGTTGTCTCCTGGTGCAATTTAGGCGTACAGCGGGTTGATCTTGTCGGCGTTGATGCCGTACTTGGCAATCGCATCGGCGACCTTTTGCGCGGGCAGCTTGCCGTCTTCGGCCAGCGCCTTCAAGGCGGCAACCACGATGTAGTGGCGGTCGATCTCGAAGTGCTCGCGCAGCTTGCGGCGGAAGTCCGAGCGGCCAAAGCCGTCCGTGCCCAGCACCTTGTAGGTACGGCCAGCGGGGATGAAGGGGCGAATCTGCTCGGCGTAGGACTTCATGTAATCGGTCGAGGCGATCACCGGGCCGGTGCTGTTACCCAGCTCGGCGGTCACAAACGGCACCTTGGCGGTTTCCAGCGGGTGCAGCAGGTTCCAGCGGTCTGCGTCCTGGCCGTCGCGGGTCAGTTCGTTGAACGATGGGCAGCTCCAGACGTCGGCAGTCACGCCCCAGTCGGCAGCCAGCAGCTCTTGCGCAAAGAAGGATTCGCGCAGGATGGTGCCCGAGCCCAGCAGTTGCACGCGCAGGTCACCGGCGCCACCGGCCTTGCACAGGTACATGCCCTTGAGGATCTTTTCCTCGGTGCCGGGCGTGAGGCCTGGCATCGCATAGTTTTCGTTCAGCAGGGTCAGGTAGTAGAAGATGTTTTCCTGGTTCTGCACCATGCGGCGCAGGCCTTCGTGCATGATCACCGCCACTTCGTGCGAGAAGGTCGGGTCGTAGCTGATGCAGTTGGGGATCGTGCCCGCCAGGATGTGGCTGTGGCCGTCTTCGTGCTGCAGACCTTCGCCGTTCAAGGTGGTACGGCCCGAGGTGCCGCCCAGCAAGAAGCCGCGCGCCTGCAGGTCGCCTGCGGCCCAGGCCAGATCGCCAATGCGCTGGAATCCGAACATCGAGTAGTAGATGTAGAACGGAATCATGATGCGGTTGCTATGGCTGTAGCTGGTTGCCGCTGCAATCCAGCTGGACATGCCGCCCGCTTCGTTGATGCCTTCCTGCAGGATCTGACCCTTGGTGTCTTCCTTGTAGTACATCACCTGGTCTTTGTCGACCGGGGTGTACTGCTGGCCATGCGGGTTGTAGATGCCGATCTGGCGGAACAGGCCTTCCATACCAAAGGTACGGGCCTCGTCCACCAGGATGGGCACCACGCGGGGGCCGATTTCCTTGTCGCGCAGCAGCTGGGTCAAGAAACGCACATAGGCTTGCGTGGTCGAGATCTCACGGCCTTCTGGCGTGGCTTCGAGCACGGCCTTGAAGGTGTCCAGCGCAGGCACGGTGAACTGCTCGTCGGCCTTTTCGCGGCGCTTGGGCAGGTAACCGCCCAAGGCCTTGCGGCGCTCGTGCAGGTACTTCATCTCCGGGGTGTCGTCGGCTGGCTTGTAGAAAGGCAGCTCGGCAATCTGGCTGTCCGGGATCGGGATGTTGAAACGGTCGCGGAAGGCCTTGATGTCCTCATCGGCCAGCTTCTTGGTCTGGTGGACATTGTTCTTGCCCTCGCCAACCTTGCCCATGCCAAAGCCCTTGACGGTCTTGACCAGCAAGACGGTGGGCTGACCCTGGTGGTTTTGCGCGGCGTGGAAAGCGGCGTAGACCTTTTGCGAATCGTGGCCACCGCGCTGCAGGTTCCAGATCTCGTCGTCGCTCATGTGCTCGACCATCTTCAGGGTGCGTGGATCGCGGCCGAAGAAATTCTTGCGCACATAGGCACCGTCATTGGCCTTGAACGCCTGGTAGTCGCCGTCGTTGCACTCCATCATGATCTTGCGCAGCGCGCCGTCATGGTCCTTGGCCAGCAAGGCATCCCAGCCCTTGCCCCAGATCAGCTTGATCACGTTCCAGCCGGAACCACGGAACTCGCCTTCGAGCTCCTGGATGATCTTGCCGTTGCCGCGCACCGGGCCATCGAGGCGCTGGAGGTTGCAGTTGATCACGAAGATCAGGTTGTCGAGGTTTTCACGCGCGGCCAGGCCGATCGCGCCCAAGGATTCGACCTCGTCCATCTCGCCGTCGCCGCAGAACACCCAGACCTTGCGGTTTTCGGTGTTGGCAATGCCACGGGCGTGCAGGTACTTCAAAAAGCGCGCCTGGTAGATCGCCATGATGGGGCCCAGGCCCATGGACACGGTGGGGAACTGCCAGAAATCGGGCATCAGCTTGGGGTGGGGGTAGCTGGACAGACCCTTGCCATCCACTTCCTGGCGGAAGTTGAGCAGCTGCTCTTCGCTGATACGGCCTTCGAGGTAGGCGCGGGCATAGATGCCGGGCGAGACGTGGCCTTGGATGTAGAGGCAGTCGCCACCGTGGTTGTCGCTCTCGGCGTGCCAGAAATGGTTGAAGCCGGCACCAAACATGCTGGCCAGCGACGCGAAGGAGCCGATGTGGCCACCCAGGTCGCCACCTTCTGGTGGGTGAATGCGGTTGGCCTTGACCACCATGGCCATGGCGTTCCAGCGCATGTAGGCGCGCAGGCGTTGTTCGATCTCGAGGTTGCCGGGGCTGCGCGCCTCCTGCTCGGTCTCGATGGTGTTGACGTAGCCGGTCTTGGCGGAGAAAGGCAGATCGACGCTGTTCTGGCGCGCGTGCTCGAGCAATTGCTCGATCAGCGAGTGGGCGTAATCTGCGCCTTCACGGTCGATCACAGCGGACAGCGCGTCCATCCATTCTCGGGTTTCTTGGTCGTCGGTGCGGGTGGGGCCGTTGACGGCTTTTTGTTCGGATGGTTCGGACATGCTCGCGTCTCCTTCAAGTGATCTGCTATGAATGACTGTGCCAGAGTTTCTCACATTTTTTGAAGATTTCAAATAGCGGTCTTCATTTTCATATTATGGGAAATTGCTGCAAACGCACAATCCATGGGCGCTACAGAAGGACGCATCGGGGACAAGATCAGCGATTTGTCCAGCATCAGGGTATGGCCGCCCTGCCCTGGTCTACACTCAGCCACCATGAATTCGACCGAGCGCCCCGCCACCCCGCCCCCGAACAGCCGACCCCGTTTGGTGCAGATGTGGCAGACCTGGTGGCGCGGGCTGTCACCTTCGAGACAAGACCGCTATGCGGCCATTGCGCCGTTGGTGGCGGTGGTGATGTTTTTTATCGCCATCGTCGCCGCTTTTTGGTATCTGCGCAGCGAAGAGCTTGAGCGTGAGCGCGAAGCCATGCGCCGCGATGTGGAATATGCCCAGCAGCGCATTCGGCTGCGCCTGTCGGAGCGCCAGGAGCAGCTGATGCGCCTGGCCCGCGACGTGGGCAACCAGGACGTCGACAAGAACGGCTTCAATGACCGGGCCGACACCTTGATCAGCCAGTACGCCGAGCTGCAGGCGCTAACCTGGATTGATACCGGCCGCCAGGTGCGCGCCACCCAGTTTGGCCCGAGCGTTGCGGCCGAGAACCTGCTCACCCTGGACGAAGTGATCCAGAAAAAGGAGCTGCTCGAGCTCTTTGAGATGGCGCGCGACCTGCAGCAACCGGTCTTCTCGCAGCCTTTGGCCACCAGCGAGACGGCGCCCATGCTGCTGCTGGAGGTGCCCATCAGCCAGAAGGGCCGCTTTGGCGGCGTGCTGCTGGCCGAGTTCTCGATCGACAACCTGCTGCGCTACGGCACACCCACCGAGATCCTGGCCCGCTATGCGGTGACCTTGCAGGACGGCAAGGGCACGACGCTGGCCGGCACGCCGCTGACCCCGCGTGTGGCGGCCCAGCGGCTGCTGCCCTGGCGCGCAGCGCCCAATGAATTCGAGATGCCGGTCGCGCCCGTGGGCAACAGCCTGAAGCTGCGTGCCCAGGGCTACCACACCTCGCTCGGCCTGGTCAGCAACGGCCTGTTCTGGCTGGTCTGTGTGCTGAGCTTTATGACCGCCTGGCTGCTGGTGGCGACCTGGCGCCACACCCGCAAGCGCATCCGCGCGCAAGAAGCGCTGCAGGGCGAGACCAATTTCCGCCGGGCGATGGAAAACAGTGTGCTCACGGGCATGCGTGCGCTCGATCTGCAAGGCCGTATCTCCTATGTGAACGCCGCCTTTTGCCAGATGACCGGCTGGAGCGAAGAAGAGCTGGTGGGCAAGCTCCCGCCCTACCCTTACTGGCCCGAGGGCGACCAGAGCACCTACCACGACATGCTGATCGACGAGATGAGCGGCAAGGTGTTTCCCGGTGGTTTCCAGATGCGGGTCAAGCGCAAGAACGGCACGATGTTCGAGGCGCGGCTCTATGTCTCGCCGCTGATCGACGGCCACGGCCGCCAGACCGGCTGGATGACCTCGATGACCGACATCACCGAGCCCAACCGCATCCGCGAGCAACTCTCGGCATCCTATGAGCGCTTCACCATCGTGCTCGAGGCGCTGGACGCCTCGGTGTCGGTGGCGCCGCTGGGCAGTGCCGAGCTGCTGTTTGCCAACAAGCTCTACCGCCAGTGGTTTGGCTCGCAAACGGTGGGCCATCTGCAACTGGTGGCCCAGGCCGGTGTGCTGCCCAGCAACAGCAATGCCAGCACCAGCATGGACGACGAAGACGGGCTGATGGGCCTGCCCAGTGACGAGATCACCACCGCCGTCAGCGGCAATGCCGAGATCTATATCGCCGAGCTGGGCAAATGGCTGGAAGTGCGCTCGCGCTACCTCAACTGGGTGGACGGGCGCCTGGCGCAGATGGTGATTGCCACTGACATCACGCCACGCCGCCAGGCTGAGGAGCAATCGGCCCGCCAGGCGGAGAAGGCCGCCACCGTGAGCCGCCTGGTGACCATGGGCGAGATGGCGTCCAGCGTGGCGCACGAGCTAAACCAGCCGCTCTCAGCGATCAGCAACTACTGCTCGGGCATGATCACCCGCGTCAAGAACGGGAGCCTGAGCGAAGAAGCGCTGCTCGGGGCCCTGGAGAAAACCGCGCACCAGGCGCAACGCGCCGGCCAGGTGATCCACCGCATCCGCTCCTTTGTCAAACGCAGCGAGCCCAACCGGGCACTGGCCGATGTCAGCGACATCGTCAGCGAAGCCGTGGAGCTGGGCTCGATCGAGCTCAAGCGCCACAATGTGCGGCTTTCGCACCACGTTGCCGCACGCCTGCCCAAGGTCAAGGTCGACAGCATCCTGATCGAGCAGGTGCTCATCAACCTGATGAAGAACGGCGCCGAATCCATTGCCAACGCCGAGCGCCCGGCCCACCAGCGCATGGTGGAACTGCGCGTCGTGCCTCGCAAGATCGACGCCACGGATGTGATAGAGTTTTCCGTTCAAGATACGGGGCGCGGCCTGTCACCTGAAGCACTGGAGCGCCTGTTCCAGGCCTTCTTCTCTACCAAGAGCGAAGGCATGGGAATCGGTCTCAATCTCTGCCGCAGCATTGTCGAATCTCACCATGGCCGGATGCAGGCCGAGAACCTCTACAATGGTCCGGAGGTGACAGGTTGTAATTTCAGCTTTTGGATTCCGGTGGCCAGCCCCGCGGAGTCGGCTGAATAGCCAGCGCTATACCCATACTGATAGAAGGAATTGTGCATGAGCTTGATCCCCAAAAAGGGCACGGTCTACGTAGTCGATGACGATGAGGCGGTGCGTGACTCGCTTCAATGGTTGCTGGAGGGCAAGGATTACCGGGTGCGCTGCTTTGATTCGGCCGAATCCTTCTTGGCACGCTACGATGCCCGCGAGGTCGCCTGCCTGATTGTCGATATCCGCATGGGTGGCATGAGTGGCCTGGAACTGCAGGACCGCCTGATCGAGAACAAGTCGCCGCTGCCCATCGTCTTCATCACCGGCCACGGCGACGTGCCGATGGCCGTGGACACGATGAAAAAAGGCGCCATGGATTTCATCCAGAAGCCTTTTGACGAAGCCCAGCTCGATGCCTTGGTCGAGCGCATGCTCGACCAGGCGCGCGATGCCTTCGCTGGCCACCAGCAAGCGGCCAGCCGCGATGCACTGCTGGCCAAGCTCACCGGACGCGAGTCGCAGGTGCTCGAGCGCATTGTGGCCGGCCGCCTGAACAAGCAGATCGCCGATGACCTGGGCATCAGCATCAAGACCGTCGAGGCGCACCGCGCCAACATCATGGAAAAGCTGGGCGCCAATACCGTCGCTGATCTGCTCAAGATTGCGCTGGGCTCGAATGCAGCGGCCAAGGCAACGTGATAAATTAGCGGCCTTCGCGCCCTAGGGACAACGTTCCAACAACGCTTCTCCAAGCGCAATGCGCCGGTACCGGCTTCGGTACGGCGCATTTTTCAATTCCGCGCGCCATGCTGGGGGCTCGCCCGGCTGCTGGACCACGCGCAACCCTTTTTGGATGACCACATGACTGCTCAATTGATCGATGGCAAGGCCCTCTCCCAGCAACTGCGTGCCGATGTCAAGGCGCGAGCCGACCAGCTCAAGGCCAAGGGCATCGTTCCGGGTCTGGCCGTGATCCTGGTCGGTGACAACCAGGCCAGCCAGGTCTATGTGCGCAACAAGGTCAAGTCCTGCGAAGAATGCGGCTTCCATTCGGTGCTGGAGAAGTACGACGCAAGCATGACCGAGGCCGCGTTGCTGGCCCGGGTCGAGGCGCTCAACAACGACCCGAGCATCCACGGCATCCTGGTGCAGCTGCCGCTGCCCAAGCACATCGACGACCACAAGGTCATCGAAGCCATCTCGCCCACGAAGGACGTGGACGGCTTCCATGTGGCCAGCGCCGGCGCGCTGATGGTGGGCGAAGTGGGCTTCAAGGCCTGCACGCCCTACGGCTGCATGAAGATGCTCGAATCGATCGGCATGAAGGACCTGCGCGGCAAGCACGCCGTGGTGATCGGCCGCTCCAACATCGTGGGCAAGCCCATGGCGATGATGCTGCTGGCAGCCAACGCCACCGTCACCATCACCCACAGCGGCACGGCTGACCTGGCTGCGATGACGCGCCAGGCCGATATCATTGTGGCGGCCGTGGGTAAGGTCAATGTGCTGACCGCCGACATGGTCAAGCCCGGCGCCGTGGTGATCGATGTGGGCATGAACCGCAATGCCGAAGGCAAGCTCTGCGGCGATGTGGATTTTGAGGGCGTCAAGGAAGTCGCCGGCTACATCACCCCCGTGCCCGGCGGTGTGGGCCCGATGACCATCACCATGCTGATGGTCAACACGCTGGAGTCGGCCGAGCGCGCCTGATCTCCGCAAAATCGCCTCAATTCCGAGGCGATTTATCGCTGCGGTAAAACTATGAAAACGATAGCTGTTGGCATCCGCCTTGCCGGTGCCAGCAGCTTTTTTTTGTGCTTAAATGACAGGCAATGATCTCCGGATCGTGATTACATTCCAAGTGCCAACATGGCATTGATTGCAGGGCGCCAGGCCCCATATACAGCACCATGACCAATCCATTGCTCGACTTCAGCGGCCTGCCCCGCTTTGACCAGGTCCAACCTGAACATATTGCCCCCGCCATCGACCAGCTTCTGGCCGACAGTGAAGCTGCCCTCAAGACGGTCACGGCGCCCGGGTTCCCGGCGCAATGGAACGAGATCGCCAAGGTGCTCGATGTCAGCACCGAAAAGCTCGGCCGGGCCTGGGGCATGGTCGGCCACCTCAACTCCGTGGCCGACACGCCTGCGCTGCGCGCCGCCTACAACGCCGAGATGCCCAAGGTCACCGCCTTCTGGACGCAGCTGGGCGCCGACGAGGCGCTGTATGCCAAGTACAAGGCCATCGACCCGGCCAGCCTGAACAGCGAACAAAAGCAGGCCTGGGACAACGCGATGCGCAACTTTGTGCTCGGCGGCGCCGAGCTGCAAGGCCAGGCGCGCGAGACCTATGCGCAGCTGCAAGAAAAAAGCGCCATCGCCTGCCAAAAGTACAGCGAAAACGCGATGGATGCGACCGACCAGTTTGCCTACTACGCAGAGCTCGATGAGCTCGCTGGCGTGCCGCAGGACGTCATCCAGGCCGCCCGCGCTGCGGCCGAGGCCGAAGGCAAGCCCGGCTACAAGCTGACCTTGAAGATCCCCAGCTACCTGCCGGTGATGCAGTTTGCCAAGAGCAGCGCCTTGCGCGAGAAGCTCTACCGCGCCTACACCACGCGGGCCAGCGAGTTTGGCGATACCAAGCTCGACAACACGCCCTTGATGGTCGAGATTTTGAAGATGCGCGAGCAAGAAGCGCATCTGCTGGGCTATCCCAGCTTTGGCGAGTTGTCGGTGGCGCCCAAGATGGCCCAGTCCTCCGCCCAGGTGCTCGAATTTTTGCAGGAGCTCGCCAGCAAGGCCAAGCCCTATGGCCAAAAGGATGTGCAAGACCTGCGCGACTATGCCCGCACCGAGTTGGGCCTGGACAACCCGCAGGCCTGGGACTGGGGCTACATTGGCGAGCACCTCAAAGAGGCGCGCTACGCCTTCAGCGAGCAGGAGCTCAAGCAGTATTTCCCGGCGCCTAAGGTGCTGGCTGGGCTCTTCCGCATTGTCGAGACCTTGTTTGGTGTGCAGATCAAGGGCGACCTCGCTCCGGTCTGGAACCAGGACGTGGCCTTCTACCGCATCGAGCGCGACGGCGTGCTGGTCGGCCAGTTCTACCTCGATCCGCCTGCCCGCAACGGCAAGCGCGGCGGCGCCTGGATGGACGATGTGCGCACCCGCTGGCTGCGCCCGGACAACGGCGAGCTGCAAACCCCGATCGCGCACCTGGTCTGCAATTTTGCCGCCGGCGTCGATGGCAAGCCACCGCTGCTGACCCATGACGACGTGATCACCCTCTTCCACGAAACCGGCCACGGCCTGCACCATATGCTCACCCAGGTCAACGAGCGTGATGTCTCCGGCATCGGTGGTGTGGAATGGGATGCGGTCGAGCTGCCCAGCCAGTTCATGGAGAACTTCTGCTGGGAATGGGAAGTGCTGCGCCATATGACGGCCCATGTCGACACCGGCGAGCCTCTGCCCCGCGCGCTCTACGACAAGATGATTGCGGCCAAGAACTTCCAATCGGGCATGCAGACCTTGCGCCAGATCGAGTTCTCGCTGTTTGACATGCGCATCCACACCGAGCTGTCGGGCAATGGCATCGATGCAGACGCCATCTATGGCGTGATGCGCGATGTGCGCCGCCAGGTGGCCGTGCTCGACCAGCCAGACTTCAACCGCATGCCCAACACCTTCACCCACATCTTTGCGGGTGGCTATGCAGCCGGTTACTACAGCTACAAATGGGCGGAGGTGCTGTCGGCCGACGCCTTTGCCAGCTTTGAAGAAGCAGCGCAAAAGCGCGGCAGCAGCGATGTGGTGGACCGCGAGGTGGGCCAGCGCTACCTGCATGCGATTTTGGAAGCCGGTGGCAGCCGCCCAGCGATGGAATCGTTCAAGGCCTTCCGGGGCCGTGAGCCGCAGCTCGATGCGCTGCTGCGCCACCAGGGCATGGCCGAGCCGCTGACGGCCTGAGCGGGCCGTCTGCCGGCCGCCCCCTGCCGGTCACTCCTGCAGTGCCCGGCAGACCGCAGCCCACAGCCTGTTGGGGTGCTGCGCAGGCATAATGGCGCTACAACAGCTATAGAGAGGGATAGGCATGAAGACAAAGGCTTTGGGCAGCATGCTCGTCGGCACCGCAATCGCTTGCGCTGCAGGCTGGGCAAGCGCACAAACGGTGTACCGCATTGTGGGCCCCGATGGCCGGGTCACGTTCTCGGACCGCGCGCCCACGTCCGACACACCGAGCCAATCGGTATCGACGGGTGCTGTCACCGAGCCTGCGGGTACCCGGATCAATGACCTGCCGCTGGAAGTCAAACAAGCGGCCACCAAGTACCCGCTGACCTTCTACACCAGCAAGGACTGCGGTGCCTGTGATGTGGCCCGCCGCTACCTGCAGACCCGGGGCGTGCCTTTTGCAGAAAAGACGGTGACCTCCAATGCCGAAATCCAGGCGCTGCGCAAGCTCAACCCCGATGGCACCATTCCCTTCGCCACGCTGGGAAGCCAGCATCTGAGTGGCTTTAATGAAAACGACTGGAGCGCTTACCTGGACGCAGCCGGCTATCCAGCCCAGTCCAAGCTGCCCTCCAGCTACCGCCCCGCCCCTGCGCAGCCTTTGATTCCCAAGGTGATTGCCCCGGCCGCTCCTGCTGCCGCGCAACCGGCAGACGGCAGTGCCGAGCCAGCGCCCGGTAACCAGAGCGTCGAGCCCGATCGCGTCACGCCCAGCAACCCGACCGGGATTGTGTTCTAAGCAAACGCCATCCTTACAAAAAATGGCCCGACCCGGCATTCGCTGGATCGGGCCATTGCTTTAAGGCGTGGGGGGCTTGGCGGTTTTAGAACTCCAGCGTTTCCACGCCTTGCTCGGTGCCCAGCAGGCAGACAGCCGCTTTCTGGTGCGCAAATACGCCGACGGTGATGACGCCTGGCCACTGGTTCACTTCCGACTCAAAGGCGGCAGGGTCGGCAATCGCCAGACCGGTGACGTCGAGGATGTGCTGGCCGTTGTCGGTGACCAGCGGCTGGCCGTCCTTGAGGCGCAGCGTAGCCTGGCCGCCCTTGGCAGCAAAGCGGCGGGCGATCTGGGCCGCAGCCATGGGGATGACTTCCACCGGCAGCGGGAAAGCGCCCAAGGTCTGCACCTGCTTGGAGGCGTCCGCAATGCAGATAAAGCGGTCGGCGAGCGCCGCCACGATCTTCTCGCGCGTCAAGGCCGCGCCGCCGCCCTTGACCATGAAACCCTGGTGGTCGATTTCATCGGCACCATCGATATAGACCGCGAGGCGCTCGACCTCGTTGGCATCCAACACCTGGATGCCCAGCGCGCGCAGGCGCTCGGTGCTGGCCACGGAGCTGGAGACAGCGCCCGGGATCTGGTCCTTGATGGTGGCCAGTGCATCAATGAACTTGTTCACGGTGGAGCCGGTGCCCACGCCTACGATTTCTCCGGCAACCACATACTGCAGGGCTGCGCGGCCAACCTCGGCCTTTAATTCGTCTTGTGTCATGGTAGTGCGATCAGATCAGCGAAAATACAGATAACGCCTTGATTATCCCATCCCATGTCCCTGATCCCCTATTCCCTCTCCCGCGCCGTTCTGTTTGGCATGCAGCCCGAAGCTGCCCACGACTTCACGATGGACATGCTGGCCAAGGGCCAGAACACGCCGCTGGCCTGCGCCTGGCGCCAAAGCCGGGTGAGCGACCCGATCACCTTGGCGGGGCTGCCGTTCCCCAACCGGGTGGGCATGGCAGCGGGCCTGGACAAGAACGCCCGCGCCATCGATGGCCTGGGCGCCATGGGTTTTGGCTTTGTCGAGGTGGGCACGGTCACGCCGCTGGCCCAGCCGGGCAACCCCAAGCCGCGCATGTTCCGCATCCCTGAGCGCGACGCGCTGATCAACCGCCTGGGCTTCAACAACGAAGGCCTGGCAGCCTTTGTGGCCAATGTGAAAAAGGCGCAGTTTCGCAAGCAGGCATCGCCTTTGCTGCTGGGCCTCAATATTGGCAAGAACGCGGCCACGCCGATCGAAAACGCCACCAGCGACTACCTGCTGTGCCTCGATGCGGTCTACCCCCATGCCGACTACATCACGGTCAACATCAGCTCGCCCAATACCAAGAACCTGCGCGCACTGCAAAGCGATGAGGCGCTCGATGCCCTGCTGAGCGCACTGGTGCAGCGCCGCGAGCAGCTGGCACGCGAGCATGGCAAGCACAAGCCGGTGTTCTTGAAGATTGCCCCCGATCTGAGCGAAGAGCAGGTCATCGTGATTGCCAACAGCCTCAAAGCCCATGGCATGGATGGCGTGATTGCCACCAATACCACCATCAGCCGCGATGCGGTGCAAGGCCTGCAGCATGCAGAAGAAACCGGTGGCCTCTCGGGCCGGCCGGTGTTCGAGGCCAGCAATGCCGTGGTGCGCCAGTTGCGCGCGGCTCTGGGCCCGCAGTTCCCGATCATTGGTGTGGGCGGCATCCTGAGCGGAGCCGACGCGGTCGAGAAGATCAAGGCCGGCGCCGATGTGGTGCAGATCTACACGGGCCTGATCTACCGGGGCCCCGGCCTCGTCACCGAGATTGCGCAGGCGCTGAAAGCGCAAGGCGGCCGGCGCTGATCCCGTCATCGCAACCCGCACCAGGCCAGCATGCGCTGGCCTTTTTTGTGCTCACCTGCTGCGCCGATGTGTCCGAGCGTCTCGCTCAAGCCGCAGTTTTCAAGCTCGCCAGGCCCAGCTTGGCCAGCAGCTTGGCGTCGCTATCTGCCTCCGGGTTGCCGGTGACCAGCAGCTTGTCACCATAGAAAATCGAATTGGCGCCCGCCATAAAGCACAGCGTCTGCACCGCCTCACCCAGTTGCTGGCGGCCGGCGGACAGGCGGATGCGGGCCCGTGGCATCACAATGCGCGCCACGGCAACCACGCGCACAAAATCCAGCGGGTCCACCGGTTCGCTATCGGCCAGCGGCGTGCCGGGCACGCGCACCAGGCTGTTGATGGGCACGGACTCCGGGTAAGGCTGCATATTGGCCAGCTGGGCCAGCAGCGCGGCACGGTCCACCGGCGTCTCGCCCATGCCGACAATACCGCCGCAGCATACGCTGATGCCTGCAGCGCGGACATGGGCCAGCGTATCGAGCCGCTCCTGGTACTGCCGCGTGCTGACCACATCGCGGTAGTAGTCCGGCCCGGTATCCAGGTTGTGGTTGTAGTAATCCAGCCCAGCATCGCGCAGCGCCTGCGCCTGGTGGGGTGCCAACATGCCCAAGGTGGCGCAGCTCTCCAGGCCCAGCGCCTTCACCGCCGCGATCATCGCGCTGACCTGGGCGATATCCCTGTCCTTGGGTGCACGCCAGGCTGCACCCATGCAAAAGCGGCTGGCACCCGCCGCCTTGGCCGCTTGCGCCGCGCGCACCACCTCCGCCACATCCATCAGCTTGTCGGCCTTGACCCCCGTGTCATAGGCCGCTGACTGCGGGCAATAACCGCAGTTTTCCGGGCATCCCCCTGTTTTGACGGAAAGCAACGTGGCCAGCTCGATATCACCGGCTGGCCAGTGCGCATGGTGGACCGTTTGCGCGTGGAACATCAAGGCCATAAAGGGCATCTCCAACAGGGCTTGCACTTGGGCCACCGGCCAGGGCTCTTTGGCTGCCGGCTGGGTTGCGGCAGCTCTGGGATGCCAATGCACCGCTGACAGGGCGGCATCCGGGGTATGGGGGCTGGACATGGGAAATCTCCTCAATCGCTACCCGTTGCGGTATGCCTGGGTATGGCAGTTATTGTGTCCATTACCAGGCCGCATCGGCCCCTTGCGTCACCGGCTCTTCCGGCCCTGCCTGGCAGTTTTGCTACGCCGTCAATTTAAGGCGCTGTTGCAGGTGCATTGCAGGCATGAAGAAGACAGATTTCTGCAATGTCTGCCAATATGCAGCCAACCACCTGCTTTATGCATTGACTGGAAGGCTCCGCCGCGGTAACAAGGCATGCAGATAGCTGCAGATAAGGTGCCAGGAACGCGGGCAGATGCCCATCGGGGCCATGGCCGTCCAGCTTTGGCCCCGCTCGCCAAATACCACTGGCAGAATTTGGGAGTTTATTGACACTGGCGCCGTGTTTTAGTCCCAGTGCCTTTAAGGGTCTTTGCAAAAATCGTGCATAAAAAAGCCGCAACGGCGTGCGGCGGTTGTGGGGCTCAGCGCAGTGTCTCAGGCAGCCGCACCTTCTGGTGCCGCTGGCAGCTCTTCAAAGAACACCAGGTGGTTGCCAAAGGGATCGGCAATGCGCATCTCCAGCATGCCCCAGGGCATGCGCTCCAGCCCGGGCTTGGCATGGCGGTAGTTTTTGGCCAGCAAGCTTTGCTGGAAGGCCTGCAGCTGCGGCCAGGCAATGCGCACCGTGCTGCCGGGGCAGGCATCACCATGGTGTTCGCTCAGATGCAGCAAGCAGGCCAGGCCCGCAGCGCTGCGCAGGCTCAGCTGCTGGTAGAGCGGAAAGTCGTCACCAAAGCGGTGGGTCCAGTCCTGTACAAAGCCCAGAAACTCCTGGTAGAACTCTGCAGCCCGCTGGGCGTCGAAGCTGCGCAGCACCGGGATGACACAGGCTTGAAAAGTGGGGGTATCCGCCATGCTGAAGACCGCCTCAACCCAGCGCCGCAATCACATCGGCGGGTGCCTGCACCAGCTCGATCAGCACGCCCTCGCCGGCGATGGGGAACTCGTCATTGCTCTTAGGATGCAAAAAGCAGATGTCATGGCCTGCAGCGCCGGGACGAATGCCGCCTGGCGCAAAACGCACGCCCTGGGCGGTGAGCCATGCCACGGCCTGGGGCAGGTCGTCGATCCACAGACCAATGTGGTTGAGGGGCGTGGCGTGTACGGCAGGCTTTTTGTCGATGTCCAGCGGCTGCATGATGTCGACCTCGACAGCGAAGGCCCCTTGGCCCATCGCCAGGATATCCTCGTCGACATTCTCGCGCTCGCTGCGGAAGCTGCCCGTTTGTGCCAGGCCCAGCATGTCGACCCAGAGTTTTTTCATGCGCTCCTTATCGGTACCGCCTATCGCTACTTGCTGGATTCCCAAAACCTTGAACGGACGCTGTGCTGACATGCTGTGTGGCTCCTTGTATAGATGGTGAGGCTTGTGCCGCAGCAGCCATTGTGCCAAGGCTTGGCCGCCATCGCGGTAGAGCGTGCGACGCAAAGAATGCCATGATGGTGCTTGCGCATCTCTGCGAAATGGTCAACATTGCTTACATATTGCCGTCTCCCCCACCCGTGAAAAATTCCCCGTATTTACCCCAAATAACTACAATTTAAAGGACTCAATCATCAAATAGCATATTACTATGCTTGAATGATTTTTTTGGGACCGTCTTTGTCTCACCGTCCTCGCACCGCGCCCACCATGTTTGCTGACCTGCCCTGCCCGCCCTCCAGATCGCGTCTCCAGCCGGAAGCGGGGTTGGTCTATCTCGGATCCCTAGCGGGGCAGCCATGCCGCGTCTAGTTCCGCCGATGCCGACAACCATGCATAGCGACGCCAAGCCTGTGCGAGGCTATGCCCTGCCCAAGGGCAAACGCAGCTTGCTGCTGAGCATCTGGCCCTTTGTGGCGTTGGCAATCGTGCAGACCGTGCTGGCCATTTCCAGCCTGCATATTCTGGGGGCGATGCGGGCTTTCAGCTCTGGCGAGAGCCAGTGGAGCAAGGGCCAGAAAGATGCGACCTATGCCTTGGCACGCTATGCGGTGAGCGGTGACCCTGCCGCCTATGAGCAGTTCCACCAAGGCCTGCATATCCCCATGAGCGACATGCAGGCGCGCCTGATGCTCGAAGAGCGTGGCTATGCGGCCAGACCCCAGGCGGCCCTGCTGCTGCTGCAAGGCCACAATGAGCCCGAAGAGATCAATGCCCTGATCTGGCTGACGGTGTATTTCAAGCACACCGCATCCATCGGCCAGCTGCTGGGCCGCTGGCAAGACGCCGATGAGCCTTTGCAGGAGCTGCAGAATCTGGCGGGCGATATCTATGCCAGCATGCAGTTAGCTCCCCCTACCCCAGAGCAAAAGCAAAGCTGGCTGGCCCAGATCAATGCACTGCAGATACAGCTGTCCGAGGCCGAGCGGGCCTTCAACAAGGTGTTGGGCGATACATCGCGGGCCATGAACAAATGGCTGTGGTCCATCAATATCGGCATTGCGCTGGCCATGCTGGGCCTGCTGATGGGCCATACCTGGCGCCTGCAGCGCAAAACAGCCCGCGCCGAAGATGCACTGGATCTCGTCAGGGAGCGCGCCTCCACCACACTGGCCGCCATTGGCGAGGCGGTCATCACCACCGATGCTGCCGGGCATGTGATGTACATGAACCGTGCGGCCGAAGAGCTGCTGGGCATGAGCCTGGAGCAGCTGGTGACCAGCGAACTGGTGCAGCACATGCATATACCGCCAGCTGCAATTGCGAACCAAAGAGACGGCGACAGGGACGCCAGCATTGCGCTGGTGCAAACGGCCATTGCCGATGCCCTGCAAGGGCGCGAGCACCCGCGCGAGACGATTTTCCGGCTCTGCGATGCGCAGCACCATATGCGCGAGGTCAAACTCGCGTTCACGCCGATCGGTGACGACACCGGCACGACCGAAGCGGTCTTTGTGCTGCACGATGTGAGCCAGGAGCAAAGCTATATCCGCGAGCTGGCCTGGCAGGCCACCCATGACCAGCTGACTGGCCTGGTCAACCGCTATGAGTTCGAGCGCCTGCTGGGCGTGTTCCTGGAGCAAACCAAACAGGCTGGGGCAGCCCCGGGCGACCATGCCATCATGTACCTGGACCTGGACCAGTTCAAGGTCATCAACGACACCGCAGGCCACATTGCAGGTGACGCCATGCTGCGCGCGATGAGCGCCATGCTGCAGCGCTGCCTGCGCGCAGGGGATACGCTGGCCCGTGTCGGTGGCGACGAATTTGCCATTTTGCTCAAGCACTGCTCCTTTGATGATGCCAAGCGTATTGCCGAGCAGATCCGCGATGCCGCGCAGAATGTGCGCATCCAGTGGGGTGAGCGCAGTCTGAGTGCGGGCATCAGCATTGGCCTGGTCAAGCTCGCAGCACCCCTGGCGTCGGTCGAAGAAGTGCTGCGCGTTGCCGACATGGCCAGCTACGGTGCCAAGCAGCGCGGCCGCAACAATGTCTATGCCTACGACCCGGGTGTGGACCAGGAAATTGCCCGCTATGTCGGAGAGATGGAATGGGTCGAACGCATCAAGGCAGCGCTGGAAGGTGGGCATTTCTGCCTGTATGCACAAACCATTGAAGCGCTGAGCACCGCCGCTGACGATATCGCAGGGGGCGGCCTGCACATCGAGGTGCAAATACGCATGCGCCTGCCCGACGGCAACATCATCAGTCCCGTGCTGTTCATTCCGGCAGCCGAGCGCTATGGGCTGATGCCGATGGTGGACCGCTGGGTGGTCAAGCAAACCCTGCAGACCCTGGCCCGCCTGCAAAAAGCCGCGCACCGCCCAGCGATCTCCTGCTGCGCGATCAACCTGTCAGGCACCTCGCTGGGTGATGAGCGCCTGCTGGACTTTTTGCAAGAGCAGATTGCCCTTTATGGCGTGGACCCGCGCACGCTGTGCTTTGAGATCACCGAGACTGCTGCCATCACGCATCTGCCCAACGCCATCCGCTTGGTCAAGGCCTTGAAGGCCATTGGGTGCCGCTTCTCAATGGACGACTTTGGCGCTGGCGTCTCGTCCTTTGGCTCGCTCAAGAACCTGCCCGTGGACTTTCTCAAGATCGATGGCGCCATCGTCGCCGACATGCTCAATGAGCCTGCACACCGCGCGATGGTGGACGCCATCAACCACCTGGGCCATGCGCTGGGCATGAAGACCATTGCCGAGTTCGCATCCACGCCCGAGATTGTCGACACCCTGCGCGGCATGGGCATCGACTACGCGCAGGGCTATGCGGTAGGACGGCCCCAGCCCTTCTCCGACACTACCGAGGCACTGCCTACGGACCGCGTGCACTAGCCGAGGCAGCCCTGGCTGCATTCCGCCCACCGTTGCTGACACGGCAGCACCTGGTCAGTGGCGGACTGCAATGACGTGTTGCAGGCAGTCACGAAATGCGCATTTTGCAGCCAGCGCTTTGCTGCACAGGCCAGCACTTGGGCACCGCCGTGTGCGGGACAGGCGACGACCTCTTTCCCCCTTGCGCGGGGGAAGCCCGCCCTGGATTGCCAACAATCTTGATTCGATGGATCAGCATGCGTTTTGCCGCAACTTATGATGTACATTAATATAATTAATTAATTTCTAACCTTCAATCGTGTTAGTCAATCTTAAAGGATGGCCACGCTGGGGCTTGCGCTGGGCCAGTGCGATGGCGCTGTGCTGCGCCTTCGGCCTGGGCCAGGCCGCACCACTGGCCTATGTGGTCAACCGCGATGACAGCAATGTTTCGGTGGTCGATGTGGCGAGCAAGCGCAGCATCACCACCATCCCCGCCGGCATGGCCATGCCCCAGGAGATTGCCATCAGCCCGGACGGCTGCCTGGCCTATCTCTCCAGCGTCTGGTCCGCCACCATTGCGGTACTCGATCTGAACAAGCAGCAGTTGCTCACAGGCATTGCTTTGAACCATGTCAGCAACGATGTGGTTTTCAGCCCTTCCGGGGCACTGGCCTATGTCGACACCACCACGCCTGGCGGCGGCGCGATTGCCGTCATTGATACCGCCACCCACCAACTCATGCGCATGTTTCCCGTCAGCCCCCAAAACACCCGCGGCATCGCCGTCCATCCCGATGGTTCACGCCTGTATTCGCTCGAACAACACCGCGACCCCGATGTCGGCAAAGTGGCGGTGATCGACCCCAGCAGCGGCACGGTGCTCGAGCGCATCAGCGTCGGCGCCGATGCCAGCGATATCAAGGTACACCCGGCAGGCAACCTGGCCTATGTGGTCAACCGCGCGTCAGACGAAGCCCGTGGCCGTGTCACCGTAATCAATACGCGAACCCACAGCGTCGTCGCCACGGTCGCTGTTGGCCAGCATCCCAGTCGCATCGCCTTCCACCCCGCAGGCACCCAGGCGTATGTCACCAACAGCGGCGACGGCACCGTGTCGGTCATCGACACCGCCAGCCACGCGGTGGTCGCTGTGATCGAGGTGGACCAGACACCCCAGCATGTCGTCTTCCATCCTGCCGGGACGCATGCCTATGTGAGCAATCCGCAGCGCAATAGCCTGTCCATCATCGATACCGCCACCCAGGAAGTGCATGGCGCCGTGACGGTAGGCAGTGCCCCTTGGGGGGTTGCGCTGGCCGCTGGCGCGCACAAGGCTGCCACCAAGCAGGAAGCCAGTGGCCTGGAAGCGGGCAGCGTCGTGGCAGGCAAACCCATTCCGATCAGCGGCGTCTGGGCCGGCTTGCTGCTGTTGGTTGCGGGCATTACGGCACTGCACCGCCATGGGCAGAAGCTGATGGGCTAACCCCCCGCTGCCAAAGCCCCTGCTTTGGCCGCCCCGTGGGGCAAGGGTTGTGCAGACCATCGCTCCTGCACGCTGGCCGGTGGCTGCCTCCCCAACCCGCCAAAAACAAAGGCGCCAAGCCTTCGCTTGGCGCCTTTGCGGCGATCTGGGTGCAACAACACCGCAGTCTTAGCGGCTGCCCTTGCGCGCGGGGCCCGACTTTTTGGCCAAGCCAGGCTTGCCCGCGCCGGCGCGCACACCCGCCCGTGGCGGCAATCCGCTGTGCTGGGTCAGCAGCTGACCGGGCTTGGGCTGCGCACTGCGAAAGCGCACATCGCCCTTGGGCTCTTGCTGCTCCTGCGGGCGGCGCGGTGCCAGCGCTACAGCCTTGCCATCCTTGTTGGTGGTATAGCCCAGGCCACTACCGCTTTTGGAGCTGGTGCTGTTTTTCTTGCGCGCGCTTTGGTAGCTGCCATCGACCAGCGGCTGGAAGGTCGGGATCAGGTGCTGCTTGCCATTGCCGATCAGGTCCGAGCGCCCCATGGTCTTGAGCGCTTCGCGCAGCAGCGGCCAGTTGTTGGGGTCGTGGTAGCGCAAGAACGCCTTGTGCAGACGGCGGCGCTTTTCACCGCGCACGATGTCGACGCGCTCCTCGGCCTCGTCGCGCATCTGGCGGCGCACCTTGGTGAGCGTATTGCGGCCGCTGTGGTACATCGCGGTGGCCGTAGCCATCGGGCTGGGGTAGAAGGTCTGCACCTGGTCGGCGCGGAAGCCATTCTTCTTGAGCCAGATCGCCAGGTTCATCATGTCCTCATCGCTGGTGCCCGGGTGGGCGGCAATGAAGTAGGGAATCAGAAACTGCTTCTTGCCCGCCTCTTCGCTGAACTTTTCAAACAGCTGCTTGAAGCGGTCATAGCTGCCAATGCCCGGCTTCATCATCTTGTTCAGCGGCCCGGCCTCGGTGTGCTCGGGGGCGATCTTCAGGTAGCCGCCCACATGGTGCTGCACCAGCTCCTTGATGTACTCGGGCGACTTGACTGCCAGGTCATAGCGCAGGCCCGAGCCGATCAGGATCTTCTTGATGCCAGGGAGCTTGCGCGCGCGGCGGTAGATCTTGATCAGCGGACCGTGGTCGGTGTGTAGGTTCGGGCAGATGCCGGGGAACACGCAGCTGGGCTTGCGGCAGGCCGCCTCGATCTGCGGGCTCTTGCAGCCCAGGCGGTACATATTGGCCGTGGGGCCGCCCAGGTCCGAGATGGTGCCGGTAAAGCCCTTGACCTTGTCGCGGATGTCTTCGAGCTCCTGGATGATGGAGTCTTCCGAGCGGCTCTGGATAATGCGGCCCTCGTGCTCGGTGATCGAGCAGAAGGTGCAGCCGCCAAAGCAGCCGCGCATGATGTTGACCGAGGTGCGGATCATCTCCCAGGCAGGGATCTTGGTCGCGCCTTCGTGGCTGCCGCTCTCGTCGGCATAGGCCGGGTGCGGGCTGCGCGCATAGGGCAGGCCAAACACCCAGTCCATTTCGGCGGTGGTCAGCGGAATGGGCGGCGGATTCATCCACACATCACGGGCCGTGGCTCCTTCACCATGGGCCTGCACCAGCGCGCGGGCGTTGCCGGGGTTGGTCTCCAGGTGCAGCACGCGGTTGGCATGGGCGTAGAGGATCGGGTCGCTCTTGACCTCTTCAAAACTGGGCAGGCGCAGCACGGTGCGGTCGCGCGCCGGCATCTTGGACTTGTGGCGCAGCGAGAGGTTGGGCACAAACTGCAGCGGCTGCACATTCGACAGCGTGGGTGCGCTGGTGCTGGCAGCGCCTGCAGCCGTGCCACAGGCCGCTGCGGCGGGCGCGGCCGTGGACGCGTCAGCGCCCTGCTTTTCCGCATCTTCCTTCGCGCAGCTCTGGCCCTGGGCTTCGGCCTGCTCGCTGGTCGTCATGTAGGGGTTGATATGGGGCTCGACCTCACCGGGCTCGTCGACCGTGGTGGAGTCCACCTCGAACCAGCCCTCTTCCGATGCGCGGCGGAAAAACGAGGTGCCGCGCACATCGGTGATGTTCTCGACCGGCTCACGCGCGGCAATGCGGTGGGCCACTTCGACCAGCGCGCGCTCGGCATTGCCGTAGAGCAGGATGTCGCACTTGCTGTCCACCACAATCGAGCGGCGGACCTTGTCGCTCCAGTAGTCGTAATGCGCAATGCGGCGCAGCGAGCCTTCGATGCCGCCCAGCACAATCGGTACATCCTTGTAGGCTTCGCGGCAGCGCTGGCTGTAGACGATGGCAGCGCGGTCCGGGCGCTTGCCGCCCACATCGCCTGGCGTGTAGGCGTCGTCGGAGCGGATCTTGCGGTCAGCCGTATAACGGTTGATCATCGAATCCATATTGCCCGCCGTCACACCCCAGAACAGGTTGGGCTTGCCCAGCGCCTTGAAGGCCTCGGCGCTTTGCCAATCGGGCTGCGCAATGATGCCCACGCGAAAGCCCTGGGCCTCCAGCACACGGCCAATGACGGCCATGCCAAAGCTGGGGTGGTCCACATAGGCGTCACCGGTGACCAGGATGATGTCGCAGCTGTCCCAGCCCAGCTGGTCCATCTCGGCACGGCTCATCGGCAGAAATGGCGCAGCACCAAAGCGCTTGGCCCAGTACGGCTTGTAGCTGGTCAGCGGCTTGGCAGCACGTTCAAAAAAAGAAACATCAATCGGGGCAGACATGGGCAACAACAGTCGTGGAGTAATGCACGCGGGGCTCGGCGCCAGGGTGGCGGGGTCCGATATTCTAAAAAAATAGCCCGTAGCGCGCACTTGTACGGGTATTGATGCTATGTATTTGGAAGCATCTGCGGGGGCAAGGCCCCAGTTCAGACCAGGGCGGTCAAGGCATTGCAGCGCGGCGCCAGGCTTGGATAATCACCGGCCCCTGGCTGGCTAGGGCTATGGCCACCAGCAAAGAGTATTAAAACCGCATTTTTTGCGCTGCATCAAATAGCCCATCATTGTCGCATGGCTGGGCATGGCACCGCAAATAAAAAAGGCAGCCCAGGCTGCCTATGGCGGTTACGCGATACGGGTGATGTCTGTTAACCGGTAGCCCATCCTGGCGCGCTTGCTCAGCGCCTTACCACTCACCGCCTTCGCGCACGCGCTGGGCCAGGTCCACATAGCTGCCATCGTCATTGGCACTGGGGGTCGTTGGCAGGGCTGCCAATACTTCAGTCACATAGGCGGGCGTCTCCAAACCTGCACGTCCGAACCCATGGTTGTTCAAGGAATCCAAATTGGTTTGCAGTTGGTGTTGCATGGTCGCTCCCGGGTAATGTGTCAGTCGGTGGTATGAAATGGTTCTTGGAAAAATCGGGGTAGACTCGCGCCTGGCTGCGCCTGAGGTCTCCGCTGCGGCAAGCCACTCCATCACTGGAGCGCTCCCGTCATTGAAACAATGATATGTGTCTAACGCATGACATCTAGGCGACGTTGACGCATGACAGTGTAAGCAAACGTCTTCTCCACGCAACGCATGCCCTACACCCTGGCCCAGCCCGTTCACAGCGAATTGCTCATCAAGAAAAGCCGCTTCATCGGCTGCGTTCAGCCTGTGCAGGATCGTGCACAAGCCCTGGTCATTGTGCAGAGCCTGCGCGAGCAGCACCCCGGTGCCAACCATGTGTGCTGGGCGTTGATGGCGGGCGGGCAGTCTGCCGCGGTCGATGATGGCGAGCCCAGCGGCACTGCCGGCCGCCCGATGCTCGATGTGCTGCGCCACCAGCAGATCGAAGGCGCCTTGGCGACCGTGGTGCGTTATTTTGGCGGCGTCAAGCTGGGCGCCGGCGGTCTGGTGCGGGCCTACACCGACGCCATTGCCCAGGCGATGCTGAAAGCAGAAAAAATCGAGCGCCAGGCGATGACCCGCCTGCAATGCCGCCTGCCCTATGCGCTCGAAGGCGGCATGCGGCGCGAGGTTGCCAGCGCCAACGCGCAGTTACTGCAGGTGAGCCACGGCGATGATGTGCTTGCCGAGATCGAGTTGGTCGCGTCGCAGGCGCCTGACTTTGTCGCCAGGATGAATGAGCTCGGCCAGGGCCGCCTGACCTGGATCGACGAGTCCGCTTGAATCCGGGTTGGCGGAGCTAGCACCGCGTGTGCGCTCGCTTCCATGTAAAAGAGTAATTCAATCCTGCTGCCAGGGATGCACACGCTTTTCAGTGCCGTTATCATCAAACGCGACCGGGATGCGCTAACGGGTAGCGCATGGAAATAGCGAGAACAACTATGGCCATTCATTTATGGGATTACGCACCTGACGCGCTGGAAGTATCGATGAGCGAGCTGCTGGTGGCCACGGCCGAAGGCGCCGATGACCTGATCGACCAGAACGTCAAAGAGGTGCTGCACGGCCTGCGCGAGCATCTGAAAATGGACGTGATCTTTGTCTCCGAGATCCGCAATGGCCAGCGCACCTTCAAGCATGTGGACCACAGCGCCGACAAGGCCTTGATCGAGACCGGTGGCGGCTCCTCACTGGAGCAGTCCTTCTGCCAATGCGTGCTCGACGGCCGCCTGCCGCCACTGGTGCATGATGCGGCAGAGCACATCGAGTCGGCCAAACTCCCTGCCACTCCTTTCCGCGTTGGCGCCCACCTGAGCACCCCCATCATCCTCGCCGATGGTCAGATCTACGGCACCCTGTGCTGCTTCAGCACCGAGCCCGATCCGACGCTGCGCGATACCGATCTGCAAAAACTCGCCGTCGTTGCCAAGCACACGGCTCGCCGCATCGATGTGCGCCGCGAGACCGAGCGCGACGCCGAACTGGAGAAATGGAAGCTGCAGCCGCTCGATGAGAAAAAGCAGGCCTGGGCTTTCCCTGGCAAAAAGGGAAACTGAGTCACACAACCTGACTGTAGCCAACGCGGCAGCAGCGCAGCGGGTCTTGCGATTTCTATGGCTACAATGTCAGCAAACGCGGGTGTCGTTCAGTGGTAGGACGTAACCCTGCAGGTAAATTGCTAGGAAAGCCGAGTTTCCTACGCCAAAACCTACGCCACACAACCACCCCCTACTCACTATCTCGGCCGATCATTCGCATAGGGCGGCCGCTTCACCTTCGCGTACTCCCTATCCAGCCAGGCCGACATCCCGCGAAGCGCCGCAGCGACCGCCGAAGGATTGCGCCCGCAAATCCAAGTCTGCGGCCACCGGCTGAACTCCCCTTCATCCCACTGCTCACCACGCAACAGCATGGTGCCATCCTCTCGCTTCTTCCAAACCTCCGCTTGCTCGAGCGGATAGTTCACCAGCTTCATCAGATCCCCGCGCTTGTAGATCCCTGCCTGGTAGCCGTTAAAGGGTGTTTGCGATGAAATCACCACCCCAAAGGTCGGCGCCCTGCCTCTCAAGAGCGTGGAGCAAAGGTACGCGCCGCAAAACTGAAGCTGCAGCACGTATAGGTCCACCCCAACCCTAGACCTGCCATCAAGATCTGTTGGCATTCCAGGGCTCGCCACGGTCCTGTAGATGCCCGGCAAATCCTCCGGCTCAAATTTCCTGACTGCTTCCATAGCTTGCTCCATTTACTGTATAAATATACAGTCTTTTGGAGGTGTCTATGTTTCAATCAAGATACTGGCGGTGGCACATCAAGGATGGGGATGATTGGTCCCAGACCCAGGAACATGAGCGCTGGGACGGCATCAAGCTGGATCGGCCAGAGGCCATGCCGGTCCTGGGCACAATGGTGCTACACACCGTTTCGGTCGCGGTGGACAAGGATCTGTACGACAGCCTCGCCCCAGATGTCCCGTTTTAGGCTGGCCCGGCCGCGAACACTTCGACCGGTGCGAGCTTCAGCAGCGCCTGGGCATCCTTTATCGAGCCCTCCAGCCACTGGTCCACATCGGCCAGCTCGATGGGGATCACACTCCGCTTGTCTTGCTGGTCTATGGGAAGTGGCTTTTTGGTATCGGGGTTGATCTCATTTTTGTGCATCTTCCCCATGATCTCGTGACCGTCAGCATTGAGTGTGAGCATCGTATAGCTCTCATGCACTTCGCCTGTGGCCCGATCTGTCCAGATATTCCACAGCCCGGCTAGACCCCATGGGTCGCCATCCGCGCGCTTGAAGCGCCACCATTCGCACTTCTCAAACTGCGCCTCATAAGGCCCCCAGCACGGCTCGTCAAAGGTGGCCGCCGGGATGATGCAGCGCTGGCCGCGCTTCCACGGGTCTTTGAAGCTGGCCTTGTCCGCGACCTCCTCGGCCCGGGCATTGTTGGTGCTGTACTTGATGTCGGGCGTCTTGCTGAACCAAGGGATCAGGCCCCACCGGCCGACAGCCAGCTCCTTGCCGTAGCCGGGATCATCCACGGCGCGCCGGATGAATCCGCCAGGCGAGCGCGGGAACACGTCACGGGCGCCCAGTCCCAACTGCCGGGGGTTCAGCCGCCAGTACTGCTGGATGTAGCCTTCGTCTGGGGAGTGGTAGCGATTGCACATTGGAGCCTCCTGGCGCCAAGGTACAGGGGCACGCATCCGGCCGGTGTCATCCGAAACCCTATCTGAAACGAAAAAAAGCCTCCCAAGTGCCGTAGCGGCGCCGGGGAGGCTCTTTCTATTTCTGACTGCAGGCCTGGTTGCTGTCGTCACCACTCAGCCGGCGCTCGATGTTCACCTGGTCGCACAGTGCGGCTACTTCGGCATCTCGTCGCCTAAGATCTCGCCCGAGGATTGCGACCACTTCGATCCCTTCTCCAAGCTTTCGGTCGAGGGCTGCGGCTTTATCTGCAAGATCGCTGCGGGCAGCTGCGTCGGCTTGGGCTTGCGCACGATAAGTGGCACTTCGGCTGTCGGTGTCGCGGTGCAGGCGCTCAGCACGGGCAAGCTCAGCGCGCACATCAACATCAATGCCAGTCTTGAGGTTTGCCAGTCGATCGGCGTTGTAGATCGTGTCTTGGGCATGCTTGCTCTCCTTGATCGCGGTTTGGGTTTCAACGGTGCGAGCGGCTTCGGCCCGGCTGGCCTGGCCCCGGGACTGCTCGGCGCGCAGCTCGGCGATGGTCTTGCCGGCCTGCCAGCCCTTTACCCCCCAACCGGCGGAGAAGGCCAGAGCGGCGATGATGGCCGCCAAAGCGGCTTTGATCTGCCAGGTCATGGCGCCACCCAATCAGTCCAATCGGGCAGCGCCACCGTCTGGCCAGCCAGAGCATGCGTGCAATCTCCCAGAAACTGGATCCGGCCATCTGTCACGAAGGAATGACACACAGCAGGCGGGGCGCCATCGCGGCCGGCATCAGCGCCTGGGTAAGTCACCAATACCGATGGCGTAAGCGTCGGCTTCTCCAGCGAGCCATTCCAGCCCCAGTTAGGACCAAAGTCGCTGCCATGTTGAACCGCGTGGGAGGCGTTGCACCCTGGGCACTTGAAGCGCAGCAGCTCCTCGTCTTTTCGCATCACTGGCTTCATAGTCCCACCTCGCAAATCTTGCCGTTGGCATCGCCCCGGGCCAGCAGGCCAGGCAGCACCACAGACACCCCATTGACAGTGCCACGGTTCCAGCGCGGGTTTTCTCGGCAGGCACCCACCACATCCCCAGCATTGGCCTTGCGCAGCAAGGTTGAGGTGTACAGCGCGCCCTCGCCCTTGTTCCATACGAAGTCGATGAACACGGCCTGCTGCAGTGGGGTGTAGGTGGACCAGAGCCTGAACAGACCCATGGCAGTACGCTCGGCCGCCAGGTAGCGGCTGCGCTCGAGCGCGTAACAGTCTGCCGGCGTGTAGTAGCGCCCAGCCACCACGTCGCGGCCTGTGATGCCGTTGCAGACAGTCAGCGGCTGACCCTTGCCCAGCTTGTCCACGTAGGGTGTGCCAATGTGGCGGTAGCTGCTCTCATAGTAGCTGCCCATCACCATGGCGATCTTGACCGCCTGGGAGGTGCCAGGATCAGCGGCCACGGCCTGGATGTACTGATTCTGCTCTGCCATGGCCTGGGCGGCAGCTTGCTCGCGCTCAGCCACCACATAGCCGCCACCGCCTGCAGTCAGCACGGCCAGCGCCATCAGGCCAGCGCGCAATGCGTTTGGGATCTTGCTCATGACAAAGCCCCCAGATCCGTGTCGCCGCTGGGCGGCAGCTTGATGAAGTCCGCCCAGTTATCGCCCAACTGCGCCACCAGGTACGACTCAGAATGCTTGGCGCGCATATCCATCACCCAACTGATGTGCAGGCGCCGGGCTTGTTCGTCGTCACGCTTTGCCCGCAAGGCCTGGCGGCGGTCTTCTTTGCGCCGGTAATGCCGGTTCATCAAGTAACCCGCCACGCCCAGGACCAGGCCAGACAGGGCAACCAGCTTGTCCAGCGTCACAGTGCCGAACAGGCTTAGAAACCAGGCTGCGTAAACGTTGAGCTTTGCGCCCAGCGCTTGCAGCCATGGGGTTGCCACATCAGATGTGGAGTCGTGGATTTGGTTGGGCATGGATCGCATGATCCCGGGCCCAGCCTCTTGCGTCTAACCCTACGCGGGGGAGGATCAGATAACGATCTCCGCCGCAGCGATGAACATCTCATCAAGGGCATCGTCGCTTAGACCAAGTGCAGCTGCGGCCTTGGTCAGAAACGGCGAGTCGAAGCGGCGCCAGGTGGTGGTGTGGTTCCAAGCCAGGTCAGCCCACATAGCCTCTTGGTCGTCTGTGATACCGGCCATGTAGTCGAGAACACCCTGGGTGAGGCCCTGTAGCCCCAGGATCGCCCGGCCCTGTGCGCGGCTGATCTCGGCAGGCACGCGCGCGCGGAGGTCGTCCTCGGCAATCTGCTCGGCCGTCTTGAGCTGGTCCCAGTCAATATTAGGCATTGGGCACCTCGTCGGTAGGCAGGGGCACGCGGCCATCTGCTGGGTTGAGGATAGGCTCAGGGAAGGCGCAGCTCTGTGGTGCGTCCCAGGCGATGGGCAGCAGCAGGGTCAGCTGCAGCTCGCCACCTTCGCGGCGCACTTCGCCGATGATGAATTCGCAGTCTACGGCAGCTGCTGGCAGAACGGCACCTTCGGGAAGCTGGGTGAAGTCGAACGCCTCGCCGTTGACCGTGAGCTTGTCGCCAGCCTTGAGCACTTCCAGCGCATCGTGGCGAACTTGGGGGGAGAGACTGATTTTCATTCGAACCACCGTCCAATAGCGATCATTTCGACGTAGAAATTTTCAGAGGAAGAGCTTGCTCGAAACAGCTGAAAAGTCCCTGATTGGCTTGTGCTGCCTTTGGAGGCTGCAGCAGCCCAGCAATGATTTGCTGCACCGTCAAATTTATGACCTATATAGATCTCACGAGGAATGCTAGAGAAGGCAGCCGCCCAACTGTATGGGCCCAGCGCCGCCCCGTTTACGAATACTGAACCTGCAGCTCCTGAGATTGAAGTGACAGCAGAGGATCTAGAGCAAATCTGCCATCCGCTTGCAAACCGGATGAATTCCCCATTCGCGTTACTTCCAGTCTGGAAAATCGCACCAGTGGGAACGCCCCCAGACTGAGAAACGGTGCCCAAAATGGCCGCGACTGCTGCAGCGCCTAAGCCCAAATTGCTCCGTGCTGCCGCCGCAGTCGTGGCGCCCGTGCCACCATTGGCCACTGGCAGATAATCCCCAGTAACCCACTCGCGCAGCTCAGCGCTATTGCCGCCGGCAGCTACTGCTTTAAGGGGTGTAGTCATAGGTCATCCCTTGTAGAAAATGAAGAAACGGGCCGCCCGGCCAGTGACTGCCGAGCTGCTAGCCGCAGTAACAGCAGCACGAATATGAGTAGCGCTCACTGCGAAAACCCATTGCGAATCGGTGTATTGGCTATTCATACCGACCCAGTGGCCAGCAGTGGAAAGAACCATTCCGTGAACGCCTTGTATGTCAGCCTGAACCAAGCCATGGGCAACCAGATCCACACCGGCCGTGCTACTGGTCATGGTTGTGTCGATCACCTTGCACTTCACAATCGGCGACAGTTCGCCCAGCACGGCTCCTGATGAGAATGTCTGGACCCCAAGCCAGTTGCGGGCCGAGCCCAGCAACCAGGTCAGCAGCGCCTGCACCGTCAGCTTGAAAGTGGATGAGCCCCGGCGCACCGGCCAGAGGTCGGTCACCTGTGGAGCGACGCCATCGGTGAACCCGTTGAAATCGACGTCCAGCTTTCCGGAAAGGTCCACCGGATCAGGCGGGGTCGGATCCTGCGTCAGCAGCCAGACCGCTGCATTTGCCGCCACCACCTCCGCACTGGAGCCATCCGCCAACACCACCATGGCCGGCCCGGCACTTCCCACCGTCACCTGCCGCACGGTCACGCCGTCAGCCATCCGCACCGCCACCAAGCGCGTCGGCGCCACGACGGCATCTCCGGCAGGCAGCTGCTGCGGGATACCGCCCTTGAGGACCAGTGGCTTGCGGATGGGCATGAGCTTTACAGGATCTGGAAGCCGTAGTCTTCGGTACGCAGCTCAGTCGCGCTCGTTGCCGTCCCCAGCATCTGGTTGACCTTGTTCACGTTGCCAACGTCGGTGGCATCCAGAGGGGTGAGCGTCACATCGCCTGCTGTGCCCAGCCAGTAGTCGTTGCCCAAGGTCAAGCCGGTGAGCGCCGTGTTGGCCACATCGAGCGGGTAGATGGTCGCATTCGCGGCAGAAGCCACAGCAGCCAGCACAAAGCCGTGGGCCGGCCGGTTGTTGGAGTTGTCGGCCAGGCGTGCCTTGAGCGTGCCCGCGTCAGAGAAAAGGTTCACGAACTTGCCCGCGCCCAAGGCCTCGAAAGCCGGCGCGATCTTGGTGTTGGCGCCGATGCCCGCTGGCATCATGCTCATGTCGATCTTGCCTGCGCTATCGAGCGCCGGGATCTTGCCCGCGTCTGCGGCGCCCGCCGAAGTGGCGATGCCAAAAATCTGCTTTACCTTGCCGCCCACCAGGGCCAAAAAACCTTGTGGCATATCACACCTCGATTGGATCGTTGATTGAAAGATTGATGCTGGTCGCAGTGGCTGCAAAGCCGATCAGCACAGAAAAGCCGCTGGAAGGCGGGGTTTGGGTAAGCTGGCCGTTGGAACCCAGGTATACGCGGCCATAGGCCCAGGACCAGCCCAAGTCGGTCACCGTGCCGCTGCGCTGCACAGAAATTTGGGCGCCGGCCTGGCCAGCCGAGACGGACAGGCCCAGGATGGCGTAGATGTTCTCGGCGTCCGCCTGGCCCAATGGATACACAATGCCGCCCCGGTCATACAGCACACGGTTGGCGCTGATGGTCTGGCCAGCAGTGCGAGTCACATATTCATCGGCGCCACCACCTGGAGGGCCAGGGGGCCCGGGCGGGCCTTGTCCACCCGGGGCAATAACGACTTCCGTCTTCTCGAGCACGTCGACGACCATCTCGCATCGGGAGCCTTCGACCAGAATGCTGCCAGGCTGCCAATCGATGATGACGGGGGTCTCGCAGGTCATCGCGTACCCTCCGGGCTCAAGCTCCAGGTAATTTCAGCTACCCGCGATACATCGCCATTGGGGTGCTGAATCTCCAGCTGACCCACGGCGGAGCACCAGGAGGCTGGCGGGTTTTGGCCGTATGGCAAGCCAGAGGTCGTCTCAGCATCAATAAAGAAGTTCACCCACCCGCTACCTGCACTGAGGTCAATGCGCCCGTTTTCTGTCGTCATTTCAAACAGCACATCAGGGGCGAGTACATCGGCGCGAAGCTGCATACGGGCCGTGCAGCCGGTCAAGTCAAAGGGAATGAAGTCAGATCGCGGCGCAATCTTGCCAGTCTGCGTATTGATCCACTCCCCGTTCATCTTGTGCACAGGGTATGGATAGACGCCCCATTGGAAGCCCTGTTCGCGGAACGTGGCTCCCTGATTAATGGTGCGGCAGAGATAGGCGGGCGCTGTCATGCATTGCAGTGTCTGCAAACAGCCCTCCCCCGTCGAACCCCACAGGGGTGTAAGGTCAGAAGCCAGTCACTGAGGTGCTCATGGTGTTGCTTACACCTGCGCCGATGCCGTTCAAGCTGGCGGCCGCAGAGTCGCCCATCATCTTGACGTTGGCCAGCACGGTCTGCACGCGCATCTGCGCGGTGTCTTGCTTGAAGCGCGCATTGGCCTCGGCCACGCGGGTCTTGAGCTCGGCATCGGTAATGGACAGGCGCAGCAGCGGGTCGATGGCGGCGTTTTGCGCCTGATATAGGGCAACAAGGGTGCGGGCGGCCTCGTTCTTGAGGCCCGACATCGAGGTGGAGAGCTGGGCGGCCAGCTGCGGGCCAAGCGTGATGGCCTTCACATACTCGCCCACGGCCCCTATCGCCTTGGTGTACATGTCCGACACCGCGCCCACGGCGAAGCGCACGTTCTCGACCTCAGTCTCAAAGCTCTTGATAGCGATGTCCCGGCTTTGCTCGGCCAGCTTGTCACGGCTGTCCTGGCGGATCAAGGCCGTGTCATGGAGCATGGCGCCCGGCGGCAGAGGCCAGCCAGCGCGGGCGTAGCGCTCGGTGGTGCTCGCCGTGTCCCGGTCGGCCTGGCGCAGGATGCGCGAGCGGCCGCGCTCCCAGAGAGCTGCCTCGACATTGGTGTTGATCCCTGTCCCGCCTTGCGTGATGGCGCGCCGGCACCAAGCCAGGGCCTCGGCCAGAATCGACATATCGGGGAAGGCCTCGCCCAGCATGGAGCGGAATGCCTCATCGATCTGGGCCGAGATCTCCGAATTCTTGGCATCGAAGTACGCCATGGCGGCGTTGGGATCATCGAAGCTCAGGTTGGAGGGTGGGTCCACCAGGTTGAAGTTCTTCACCACGCTGGGCTGCCCGATCACCGGCGCAGTGCCGACCTGGGCCATGGCCTCCCCACCAAAATCAAAGGCTTGGTTGAACCAACCCACAGCGTTATCCCATTTGGCGTTGATGACCTGGGTGGTTTGCAGGGCCGGGCCCGTGACGCCGGGCGGAATAGTGACAATAGGCATGGTTTAAATCCTCCGGTTCGATTCGTTGACAACGAAGCGCACGGCGTCCACGTCGAACGCATCGCCGTTGCTGTTGTAGAAAGTGGGAGTGGCGTAAGCGCTGCGCAGGCCGCGCCCCAAGTCAAAGCGGATCTCGCGCATGCTGGAGCCATGGCCTCTGGCCGGGTAGGTGTAGCTGGCGGGCCGGCCGTTCAATAGGGAGTCGATCTGCAGGCGCATGGAGCCAGCGGCCGCGCCCAGGTAGCAGTAGCTGAGGATCTTGACCTGCGGGCTGCCGAAGTCCATCTGGCCAAAGCCAAAACTCGCCTCGATCTCCTTGCCGGCGTCGCTCTCGCCTTCCAGGACATGGAGCCCATCGGCACTGGCGCCGTAGTACTTGCCCCCAATGCGGGCAAAGCTGTTGAAGGGGTAGCTCTCATACACGCTGGTGCCGCCAGGCTTACCGCCAGTGTTATTCATGGCGAATACTTCGTTGAGGCCCGTGAGCACCGAGATCCTGCCCAAGAGCACCGCACGCATGGGCACGGTGGGCAGCGTCACCTCAGCGCGGGGGTCGATGCTGCCCGCCAGCGCGCCGCGCATGACGACGGTGGGCAGCTTCATCTGGCCATAGGGCAAGAACGCACCCGATAGCTGCGCCCGCATGGGTTTGGTGGGCAAGCGCACCTGGCCGGTCAGACTGCCCTGCCCTGTAGCAATCAACTGCCCGAAGGTGTCAGGCAACTCGTTATAGGGCCAGCTGCGGCCGTACATCCAATGCGCCGGGAGATCCAGCCGCAGGCGGCCAATGGGCCTGTCGGATGCAGCGACATTTACTGGCGCCAGGCCCAGCGAGAGCTGCCCCACGGCCCCGGTCAGGCCAAACACTGTGGGGACGGGATGCGGGAAGGTGAGACCGAGCACCGCATACGAGGGCGCCGCCAGCCGGCCGCGCGAGAAGTAGGTCTTGGGCGTTGCCATGCGCAGGCGCAAGACGCCGCCACGGCGCGCGGCGATGTTGACGCAGCCCAGGTTGAGATTGAGCTGGCAGGTGATCGGGTCGGGGTTGAGCTCGCCGACCTGCACCAAGGCCGGGTTGAATACCTCGTCCTGGCCCGAGAACAGACTGGCCTGCATCCACAGGGCCTCCGCCACGCTCTCCTCGGCGCTGGTGTAGACCTTCTCATCATCAAGCCAATAGGTGATCTCGCCGTCGGTACAGTCCACCTTGAGGACAGTGTCCTTGCTGTAGCGGCGAGCAGCACCTTTGAGCTGCCCCTTCTCGATCACACGGGCAGTGCCCTTGGTCAGGTAGAAGCCAAAGTCCACGCTGGTTTCGTTGTAGATGCCAAATCCGCTGTACTTGACCAGGCCACACACAGCCCCCACCACCGATTCAAGAGCCTGGAACTGGCCGTATCCATCACCGAGGATGAAGCGCACCGACCGCGCGCCCGCCTCCCAGGACAGCCCGTAGTCAAAGCTGGCTGGCCGCGCCGCGATGTACGGCAGAGCGCTCACTGCAGGATAGTGGACCAGCACCCGCTCCTGCCGGCACGAATGGCTGGTCGTGGTGTTGGTCTGGGTGTCACCGCCCTTGTCAGGCACCCAGATGGCAATTTGCCGCCCGTTGGGGTTCTTCGGGTCACCGATGAATTCAAAGTGCCCGGCCCCCGGGGTTGTAACGTTCGTCACGCCGCAGACTTCGCGCATCTCGTACACATCTCGAGCTGGGCTCGCTGAGCGTGCACGCTGGCCCACGATTTCTGGGATGTAGATCGTTTTCTTGATCAGTCGGTTTTGCATGGCGTGGCCTATTGGGGAGCCTGGTACGCGCAATCCATGATCCATGGCGCTTGCGGGTGGCTGTTGATGGGCGCGCCTGTGTCCGTGCACAAGCGGGTCACCTTGGCAAAGTTGCGCATGGTGGCGCTCGATATGGGGTCGGCCTCGTTGATGACGGGCGGCGAGCCGCTGCGCGTAATCAGGGCACCGCGCGACCAGGTCGCCATGCGATCACGCGAGAGGTATAGCCAGTGCGCGCCATCGGCGTACATCGGGCAGGCAATGGTCTGCGCATCGATGTAGCAAGGCACGCCGGTGCGGTAAGCAGGAAACGGCATGTAGCCCACAAACTGCAAATCGGCCCCATTGGCCGTGAAGTAGATCTTGTAGGGCTTGCTCGGCGTCTGCTGCCATGCGTTCTCGTCGGGGTCATCTGCCACCACATCGCGAAGCCAGAACAGCATGCCGTCACCGGTGGGCAGCACATCGCCCAGGCTGGCCGCGCCTTCCAGCTGCCGGCCATGAAAGACTGTCTGCGCCGCGGTGATCGAGCCAGCACCGGCAGTGTCTATGCGCACCACCTTGATGCGTGTGCGCAGCTTGCCGATCATGGGCTGGCCCGGCACCACCTCGCCGCCACTGTTGGCATAGTCGTTGTAGGTCACCATCATGAGGGCCAGCGACCGGGTGGCCGATATTGGCGCCGCGGCGCTGAAGCTGGTGTAGAAGCTCGCGTCATTGAAATACTTGGCGTAGCGATCGGACTCCCCCACCCCTGCTCCGTCACCCACCTGCTGGGGGAAGGCCATCACCGTGGCGAACTCATCGGCGGCAGCGGCCAAGCTCCCCACCGCATCCCAGGTCCGGCCGGCGTCCTTGGTGAACTGTGCAACTGCCACCGGCATGCTCAGGTTGTTGCTGAGGGTCGGCCTGCGCACGCTGCGCATGCACCGCATCACCAGCAGGTAGCGGCCGGGCCCGAGGACTAGCAGCTGGTGCATGGCGATCATCGTGTAGGGCAGGCCCAGCAGTTCGCCATTCCAGCCGGTGTTGTCACGCTTGACGCCCAGGAAATTGGGCCAGTAGTGCCCGGCGCCCAGGCCATCGAGCGCCTCCAGCGTCACAAAGGACGCCCCGCGAAAGCCCGTGCGCACGCCGTCCACAAGGACATACTGCCCGGGCATGACGCGCACCGAGTCCAGAATGCTGCCGCTCATGGCCTCGGGGATGGCCCGGCAGCTGTAGACTGTGAAGTCAGTGGAGAATGCAGCCCCATTGCGCGTGCGGTACACAGCTCCCGTCACGATGGCTGCCATGGTGAGGGTGCTGCCACCGCCAGCATTGGCCGCCACATCAAAATCAGGCGTGAAGCCCGTGAACTGGTTGTCGACCACGTAGCCCGTGGCATCGCTGTGGCTCGCGATATAGCCCTGATCCTGGAAATTTCCGCCCTCCACGCTGGAGAACGGCAGCCGGCCGCGCGGCTTGAACGCTCGCAAGGGGCTGTCGCTGGTGAACACCCCTGATTCGCCCGACACCAGTACGCCCGAAGTGAAAAACCCCTCGATTACCACCTGGCTGGCTGGATCCACATAGAGGCGCTCACCCACCTTGACAGACAGGGAGCCATCCAGGTTGCGGCTGCGCAGCGCTGGCGCGCCCAGGCCATCAAGGAAGCGGGCTTGCCTGTCACCGGTGTTGCTGCCATTGCCGCCTCGGTGATGGGGGTGCTTGTTGAAGTCCATCAAACCACCTCGAGGGTCTTCTGCAAATCCGTCCAGAAGGCCTCTGGCGCAGCTTCGCCCGGCGAAGTGATATCAACGTAGTCAATCCCTAAAACTTCTTGACCACTGCCACCGAATAGAGCCACCTCCAGATTAAAGATGGCGCCCACAAAATCCACAGGAAAAGACGAACCCACCCCTACGGCATACGGCAGTCCGTCCACGTTTACAAATAGGCCGGCGTCCAACCATTCCACTCTGATGACGAAGGAATCGTTGGTTGATACGAGCCCGGTCTTATAGCGGAACTCGGCCTGCGCGATGATCGTGGCGCTGTTCGACTTGACTACCCATTTGGCAATGCCGGTCTGGTACATGTACAAATCAACACCGCCACTTGCACCAAGGTCAATCTGCAGCAGCAGCCAATGTCTCTTGATAGGAGACTCTTCGGCGAGCATGGTCGCCTGCAACTCAATTTGCAGGCCGCTGGTGGTGGGGAGCGGAAGAAAGGCCATGGGCTGTCTTAATAGTAGTTTTCGCGGAAAAGAATCCGCCCATCTGCGATAAGCCACCCGGTCTGCGTCTCATCATCTTCAATAATGTCCCACGCATCCCAGCGCAGGCCTTGTGCAGCGCCCTCCTGGATTTGCGGTGCGTGGTTGTTCAGAACCCCACCGCCATTGAAGTCATCGCGGATATGGAAGGCTTCAGCCATGCGCCCTCCTTACATGCTGGCTGGCACAGTCGCGCTGGCGGCGTCGATGGTCAGCGGCGCACCGTTCACGATGGCCATGCTGCTCAGCGCCAGGTCAGCGGCCGGATCGGACACAAGGCCCACGCGGCCTTGAATGCGGATGGCCGTATTGCTCAGGGTGCCGTCATCGTCGGGGAGCTGGTAGCGGAAGAACGTCGGCGAGCCGGACGCCACCGCAGTGGCCGACCACACATCCCCAGGCATCTTGTAGGCCGAGCCGCCCGAAGCTGCATCCCAGGCCAGCGGGTCGCCCGTGCCACCGGTGGAGAAGGTGGCGATCAGTGTCGCCGCGCCCACTGGTTCATCGGCAGTCTCTGGCCGGCTGCCTGCGTACAGCATGATGACGCAGCCATCCATGATGGGCGCCGATGGCGCTACACCCAGTGCAGCATTGGCAGCCGCATTGCGGTAGCCGGTAGAAAATATTGGCATGGTTGCTCCTCAGGGGTTCAGGGGTTAGGCGGCGTTTTCCAGCAGCAGGCCGACGGGGATGGTCACCACATCGCCGGGGTTGTAGGTGCGCGGCGAAGACAGGCGCTGGATGACCAGCAGGACACCGGTGGCCGAGCCCTTGCCAGCGCTGGACAGCAGCGCAAAGCCGCTCACCTTCTTGGTGGCGTTCATCGTCACTTTCGCCTCTGCGCCCGCATTGCTGGTGGATCCGCCAACCGCAGCCGTGCCCACGAACTTGGGGCGCGTGGTTTCTGCATAGGCGGTCATCTCAGTGGCCCGCGCGCCAAAGTTCGCAGCCGTATCGTCTTCCTGGGGCTCGTAGTCCCCCTCGAACAGGGCCACGTACCACTGGGCAACGGGCGCGCCCGCCAGGACACCGGCACTCATCAAATAGCTACGGCCCTCAGCCGGATAGAACAAAGCCATATCTACACCTCTTGGATTGTTTGGACATCAAAGCGGGCCGCCAGCACATGCGCCTCGCCGTCTTGCTCTCGCACCAGGGTCGCGCCCGATGCCGCCTCACAGAACTCCAGCGCCTCGTCCTGGGGCGTGGACACCTGGCCGCCCTGCCGGCCCACCACCACGCCTCGGGGACTCTGCCAATACACGGCCATCTCGTTGGGGTCGTAGGCCAGCGAGCCCGGAAGCGCACCGAATGGCAGCACCACCACAGGCGCAGTGGCCAGGGGGTCGCCAGCGATCCAGTAGGTCTTGTCCGCGCACAGGTAGAAGCCGTCGTCGCAAGGAGCGATCACGGTCACATCAGCAGGGAATGGGATGAAGGCGCGGCCCAGATTGACCCGGCCATATTCGAATGGCTCGCTCACGTAGAGGAAGCGGCCACTGCCCACCAACAGCGAGCCCTTGTAATGCGCCAGTGCGGCGCCCGGCGGCATGGCCTTCAGCATTAGCCCGCTGCAAGCAGCGCCTGTATTGCCCAGGCTCAGGTAGTCGCCTGGTGCGATCTCGTTGAAGATCTCGCCGTCTGGCCCCGTGGCATAAACCAGCGTGCCGGGCGTCAGCCCCGCGATTCCAATGCCTCCGCCATTGGGCAGCGCCACGGCCTGAGGCTCAGTCGCGGGCGATTCGCCTTCCGGGCCCAGCGCGGTGAAACACACCTGGTAGCGCCCGGGCGGCAAGCTGCCGGCCACGGCCTGCACCTGCGGCATGGGGTTGGGGGTGGGAGTCATGATGCGGCGCGCCTGCGCACCTGCCAAGCGGCCGATCTGGTAGCGGTTGGTCCAGTACACCATGCCATCAGGCAAGCGGGCGTACTGAACCGGTGACGAACCGAGGTCGCTCTGCACCACGGTCTGCGCGAGCGTGCCCACTTTGATGTGCACCAGGTCGCCATTGCGCACCATGTATGCGTCAAGCTTGTCAGCCCATATGGAGTGGCAATCTGCTCCATCCACGACTGCACTACCCTCTCGGCGCCGGATGAAGCCGCTGGCGGTCAGGTCGATGTTGGTGGCCACCTGCAGCCATGCGGCCGTGGTGCGATTGGGCAGCGCCACCTCCATGCGCGTTGGAGGCAGGCGGTTGTTGAGGCCCAGAATGGCGCCGAGGCTGACAGTGCGCGCCATTACCCGCCCCGCTTTCTGGCTGCGGCTTGGTGCTCAATAGTTGTGGCTGGGCGCATGTAGGGCAGTGTTGCCCAAGCGACTTGGCTTGACGAACCCTACGCGGGGGCTGACAGATACGAGTAAGAAGTACTGGGTAGGATGACTGCTTTTGGACTTCTCGAGTGAGGCAAATCTAAATGGCAACCTACCTAATAACCTACGATCTCAACAATGAGACAACTCGGCCGCCCATCCTTGAAAAAATCAAGGAGTTTTCATGGGCTATGCTTTCCGAGTCGTCCTATGCCATCAATACAACTATGACCGCGACTGAGGTTTATGACTTCCTGAAACCGCTGCTCGATGGAGACGACACCCTGTACATCATTACGCTTGGGCGGCCGTACACGGGATTTGGCCCGCCCGAAGTGAACGATTGGCTGGAGGCGCTCCTGCCACCGCTTTAGCGCTTGAATGAGTAGCAGATTTGTGGCCCGTCAAATTCTCAAGCAAGTAGCGGAGGTGGGCTTCCTCGCAGCTTGTTTCGGGCTCGACCTGCCAACCTCCAGGGATCTTGCGTAATTTCACGTTGTGTTCTCCACGCCGCCCACCGAGGCGGCTTTTCTGCATCTTCGGCGGATGAGGGGAGTTGGGCTAACCCTACGGGGGGTGAGAACAGTACACTCTCCAAATAGCTCTACCCTTTGCTGCAAATTAATATGAATTTAGAAGACTTTATTCCTGAAAAAATGCCCGTAGAGACTTCTATCGGCCCACTGTTTATACGCGGCATGAATTCTTCGGATTGGCGACAACTCGAAGGAAGCGACCCCACTGAACTTGGTCTTGCAGCCATCAAACAGCTTTCTAGCCGAATAGAGGATAAGACCAACAAGGAGCCGCTGAGCGATGCTGACTTCGCAGGCCTGACCGACGAAGATCACAAGCGTCTGTCGCCAGTTGTCGCTCAACAGAATAAAGGTCGTAATTGGAAGGAGTTGTCCCCCGGTGCAGGCGCGGTGGAGCTGGGCAACGAAGTTATAGCAGCCCAACAAAGGCTACGAGATCAATTTAAGACCGACCGCGATAGGCTAAAGGAATCCTTATCTTCAAGCTACGACTTCATGGCTAAGGATACGTTGGAGAAGTTCACTCGACAGATGGATGGAATGCGTTCATTACGTGATGCCGAAATGCTTAAATCTTTCGATGCATCTCGCCTAATGCAAGAAGATCAAGCCACCAAAACAGCTGCTCAGGTGCGCCGAGAATTGAACACTCCTGACATCAGCGCAAGTCAGCGGCGACATGTGCCGGATAGATCTGTGGTCAGTGGAATCGAGAGAATACAGCTTTCCGCTCCCATGCTTCCAGAGAATACGCCAATTGGTAGAGCGACTCTAGAAGCGTCTGAAAACATGAAGATCATGGCTATGCGGATGTCTGAACTACAAGAGACTGTGCTGGCCGAGATACTTCCTGCGTGGCGGAGTCAGATCCAAATTAGTCAAGCTAGTGCGAAAAAATCGTCTAACCAAGCTTGGGCTGCAGTCTTTGTTTCAGTCATAGTCACCATTCTTGCCACCGCGTTTCAGTACTGGGCTGCGTCTCAACCGGACAAAAGCCGTGCAAACCAGCATCAAGAATTGACAGATGTATTGCGGCAGCAGATTGCCATGCAACAACAGCAAATCGATATGCAAGCCAAGGAATTTACGGCGTTGCGTGCCACAGTAGAAGGCTTGAGGCAGGCTCCTAAGGCAGCCAGTCCCACGAAGGACTGAAATGAAACTAGCAAAAGTTTTTCTAGCGTGCGGATTACTTATCGCCGGCGTTGCCCAGGCGCAGATCTACAAATGCAAGGATGAGAACGGCCGGCTCCTGCTTTCAGATAAGCCGTGCGGGGATCTGCTGGTGCGTAAGAAAAGCCTGCAGGAGAACTACAACGACGATGTCCAGGCCTATGAAGCAAACCTGGATAAGCAAGAGCGGCGGGATAGGGAGGAGCGTCGCGCACAAGCTGCACAAATGGCAGAGCCGCGATACCAGCAACTCCCATCTGTGCCCCAACACAAAGGCTACGAGGAGAACCTGGCCGAGCGCAATGCCAGCGTTAAAAGCACGCTCACCACCAAAGGCTCTCTAACCCGCGAGGAAAAGGCAGCGATAGCCCGGGAGAGGATCAAGAGCACCCCACCGACTGAGATCACTTCTTGCAATGGCTGGACATGCACTGACAACCAGGGCGGCACCTATCACCAGGTCAACAAGGACTACATGACCGGACCCAATGGGAAGGCTTGCCACAGATCAGGAGCGTTCTGGAACTGCAGTTGAGGCGCCAAGGCGCGTTCAGTAGTAGCTGCGGAGGACGGTGCCTGTTTTCTCGATTAGCGGACGAAATATTTCCATCATCTCATGCTGTAATTTTTGAGCTTCCGCTTGATTCTGTATCGACATCTGCGGTGAAACGTATGATTTGAAGTCCTTCACATCCGACCGGAGTTGTGCGTTTTCGACTCGTTCTACCAAGATGGTGACTTTTCGAAACGCCATCCGCTTCAATTCTTTGACTTCGGCTGAGAGAACGTCACTTTTCCATTCTCCGCTGCTCTTAAAAGCCAGATCCTGCTCTTCATGAGCTTTCGAGACCATCCTTGCGAGGTCGTGAAGTGACTCCTGCAGATCAAGCAGCGTGACTCGCTGAAACTCCTTGGCTCGTTCAATGCGCTCCTGCTTCTGCTTGTCGTCGTGCATTCGGTACGACACAGCGCTGGCTCTCCAAGTCGCGAAGATACTTGCCGCTGAACCAACTACAGCACCGGCGAGCGTTCCAATCATTCCCCAGACTGCTGAGTCCATTCGTTCTCCATGTCAAAGAAAGCCCTCCGGAGAGGGCTGAGTTGCCTATTTGAATTTCTCTAGATAACGAGAGAAGACCCAGCCCTGAATTTGCGCATCGGCTTGCTCGCCCTTACCTTGCCACTGGATCAGTGTGAAGTCGCCTTCTTTCTTCAGCACCTCCACTGTGTATCCGAATTTCAAGCTCCCCACGGATGGCGATCTTGAGCGCGGGTTTTGGCGGATAGCTAATTCTCTGGCCGATACGAATCTATAAGCACCAAGAAATTCCGGAGAGCCGAATTGCATTCTTGCATTTTCCTGCACTGCCTTCTTCTCCGCTTGAGGACTGCCGCCCAGGATTGATGGTGCATAATGGGACATTAAAGTGCTAATAATTGCACCCATTATCCAACCAAAGATTTGACTTCTATAAATAGCCAGCAGATACAGCTGGATGGCCGGACTTTCTTGCCTGGCTATTACTGCTGTAGCTTTCTCAACAAACTGCTTAATATCTTCAAGGTTAGCCTTGTCTGCAATGACTAGCGGAGCCGCATGCTTTAACTCAGCTTCGTCTTCGTCGCTAAGCTCGAAGAATGAGTCATCCATTTCTGAAATATTCGGTATTAGATTTTGCAGATTCTTCTGGGCGTCCATGAAGGCCTGAATGGCAGGATTCATGTGACCAGCATATGCATCACCAGCTAGCTTGGCATACTTCTTCATCAACTCAGCTGGTGAGCTTTCGTCTTGAAAGAAAGAATCACGAAAGATCGATAGCTTGCCGGCATAATCCGAGCCAGAAAACTGACTGAGCGCCTTAACCCCTCTCATTCCGGTCAAATCATCCATTAGCGCCAATGAGTCGCTCACGCCTCTATAGGCATCGCCGAGAGCCATCCTTCTGAGGCTGTCAGGAATTTTTCCAGTCATCGCCTCCCAGGCTCGATTCGGAGCAAAAGCGCTCTTTAGCTGCTTCTGAACGTCCAAGAATTCCTGAAATGCTGGATTCATTGAAGCGCCAGGTAGTGCTGCCAATTTCATCTTCGCCAATTCGCTAACCGCTCCATTAAGGCGAAGATTCTTCCGTTGCTCTTCAAATAATGCAAAAGCTGCTTTGCCGCTGTTATCTTCTGGGAAAAGATTCATGGTTTTGGCTTGAGGTGACTAGGGTGAGCTGGACTGCTCGGAAAATAGAAAGGTCCTCCGGAGAGGACTCAACCCTTCCATTTCGTATCTAGCAATACGGCAACTGAAGAAACGTTGCGCAGCTCTTGTAGACCATTCACTTTACGGTATGTGTGAATGCCACTGATTGACTGCTTCAGTAAATGAATCTGCTCGTTCAACTCATAGATGCGCTTGTCCAAGCGCGCTAATTTCTCGCTTGATCTGCTGATTGGTCCAGGAGAAGCCTCTGACTTCAACAACTCCTGATGAGCATCATTTGCTGGTCCAGCCTTATCGTAGACCTTCTCTAACTCGGCAAGAGCCTTGTCAAGTTCGGATTCATAGAGATGAAGGCCATAGTGACTGACAAGCTCCGCAGGAAGTTGGTCCAAGATCTTTCCAACTGCATCAGCTGATTTGCGACTCTTGAAGAACTCCATGCGCTCTGCATCGAGCTGTTCTTTCAGTCTTGCGTTCTCAATGCGCAAGCTGGCCAACTCAAAGCCATCCTGAAAAGCCTGTTCCTCGGTCGTATGAGAGGTCTCGAAGCTACCTTCGAGGCGACTGGTGATCTCCGCGTTCATGCTGCGGCCAGCCTCTTTAGAAGCCTCTTCGATCTTGTCTTTCAGCTCCGAAGGTAGCCGGATCTTCATTTGTGGGTCTTCTCTGCTCATTCGCTAATCATAAACCACAGTGGTTCATGTGGGTATTGCAAATGATGGATCACCGTGGTTTAATTCAGCCATGGATCACGGTGGTTCATCGAAAGGAAAGTATGCAAGGAAACAAACAACGCGCGCCCTCGCCGGTGCGACTTCCAGAAGACCTCAAAGTTTGGTTGAAACATAGGGCAATTGATAACCGTCGCTCATTCAACAGCGAAATCACCGTCCGCTTGGAACAAAGTCGGGCAGCTGAAGAAGCTCAACAAAAAACAGGAGCCGCAGTATGAACAACATCATGACCCCTGCCGTAGCGCCAAGAACTATGAGCAGTCGCGAGATCGCAGATCTAGTTGCAGCACGCCATAACGACGTGGTGTGCACCATCGAACGTTTGTTCAACAAAGGCCTTTTACGATCAAGTCGTAATACTCGTCGCGAGAACACCGGGGGCCGCCCGATCGATGTTTACGACCTCATCCAACGAGACACTCATCTTGTTGTTGCAGGCTACAGCGATGAACATCGTGCCCGGGTTGTTGATCGTTGGCAGGAGCTTGAGGCCAAGCAGACTACGAACACTCCGGCCGCTCTCTCCCGCATGGACATTCTCAAGCTTGCAATGGAGTCAGAAGAAGCTCGTCTGAAAGCTGAGGCTGAGCGCGATCAAGCGGTTGCAACTAAGGCGGAAATCGGAAGTCGTCGTGAAGCAACGGCGATGGCCACGGCATCGGCAGCTATGCGCCAAGTCAACCGGCTCACTGAGCAGCTGGGGCGGAACATGCGACACGCCACGATCATTGCTGTTGAGAAAGCTGTCGGCCGGAAATTTGGCAAGCAGGACTGGCGCCCTCTGCGCGACTTCTGCAAAGCCAAGGGCCTGGAAGCTGAAAAGGTTACGGACGCACGCTACGGCGAGGTTAAGGCCTGGCCGGCAGAGGCATGGAGTGAGGTCTACGGCATCGACCTAGGCACCATTTTCCCGAATGCGGGGCTGCAATGAATGCAGAAAAGGCGAAGCGCCCAGCAAATTGGACCTTGCTGAGCGCTTCAATAGGAAACCGAACTCTAACGAACGGGAACCGTCATGAATAGTACAGCACACACTAACTTGAAGCAAGCGCAAGAAGCCCTTTACCACAGCATCACCGCCATCCATGGACAGATTGCCCACGTTAAAGAGATGCCAGCCCGGGACCGGACGAATGCGATGGTAGAGCTAGCCGGGGCACTGCTAATCATCTTGAGGGCTAAGCCGGTGAGCCCTCTTGATACCGCTGCTGACGATTCTGGCTACCAGCGTTTCAAATCCAAGATCGTGAAGTTGCCTCGCAAGAATTCCAAGCTCTGGCGCGAGTTGCATGGCTAATTTTCGCGATCCGTCTGCCACTTCCAGCCAACACGTTCAATGAACTCAACATACGCCACAGCCATCACAAACTGGTTCACGTCGCGCTGGCAGCGCGGGCCTAAGGTCCACATTGCACCCACGGCCCGCCATCTCCCAGTGCAGGTGCCAGATGATGTCCGAGGCCTGTTTTATCGAGGCGAGGTGCATGTTGTTGCTCAGCAAATGCCTGACACCCTTGCTCAGACCCTTGCACACGAAGCCGTCGGCCATTACGGCATGCGCAAGTGGCTGGGCGCCGAGTGGCCAACCTTCATGCGCGGCATCCAGAACGGGGCGAAGTCGGGGGACAAGGGTCTGCAGCAGCTGCAGACCCATATTCGGCAGACGTACGTGGATGGCAAAGGCAACTACCAGCTTTCGGCGCGGCAGGAATCGGACGAGATAGCAGCCTATGCCGCCGAGGAACTGATCTGCTACCAGACCGGCACGCTGCGGCCAGACCGAGCCTGGCAGAAGGCATTCCTTGCCACACGCGGCCGGCTGATCCGAGAGGGCCTGCTGTTGGACGGCAGCATATCGCGGGAGGAGCTCGAGGGCGCCCTATTCTTGGCGGCCAAGCATATGGAAGCCGGCCCATGGTCCAAGGCGCAGGACCGAATTAGCACCTTCCTGGCCTCCTGGGGTATTATCTGGCCCATGGCCAAGTTCGACCCCCTCAAACGACCACCTACCTACCAGGAAAGCATGGAGCTTCTGCGCCGTGCTGATCAGCAGGTGAAGGATAAGGAAGAGCGGGCATTCCTCTGGAACGGCCTCGTCGGAATTGTTTGCCTAGTTGGACTTGTCGCGGCAATAGGCCTCATGCTCTTTGGCGTCGCCCAGATGATATTCGGACGCTAACCCACCCAACGCCAACAAGCCCTCACCCGAGGGCTTTTCCACGCCCACTTAGCCGATGATGTCCAGCTCCTGGACACCATCCACCCCACCCAGCAGCCCGCAGACGCGGGATTTTTAACGCACGGACGAGCGATGGTGTCGTGTTTCCCGACATCAGCAACTCAAGGAGAGCCCTCGTTTCAAGAAGTCGTCAGCTTGAGGTCGGCATGAAAAAGCCCTCATTAGAGGGCTGTTGAATCAACTTCTATTCTCGGGGAAGGAAATATCCCTTGATGCACGACGTACTGCGAACAGCAATTTGAATGTGGTTTTTTTTCCTGAATTCTGTCCCGGGAAAGGCAGCAGCTCCCTCTTGGAAAGAGGACCTTACTGAGTCATACCTAGGAAGACCCTCACGCTCCCGAAGAACGTGCAAGGTATCTATTACTGCACAGTCAAGGTCGCGAGCCCAAATTCTCCCAGGTTCAGAATTGACAGGAAGATTCTTTTCCATAATTTGGAAATCGAATTCAAGATCCTCATAAGCCACAGCAAGCTCGTTTAAAGCAGGCTGCTCAAAGAGATTGAGGCACAAGCCAAGATCGATAATCGCACCAATTACCTTTGGCTCTTTATCAACGATCCCCTTCCACCTCATGCGCTCTTTAGAGAATTGAAGCGCTCTTGCTGGATCGTTTTCCCAAAAGTAGATGCCGTCACCCAGCCAGTCATGCACGTTCGCACTGCTGTTCAAGTGCTTTTTTGGATCATTTAAGATCGCATCTACCGTGTCTTTGTCAGATCCGTGAAAGCCAAGAACCCAGTTGGGCAACCGCTGATACACGATTAACGCACACCGGTGCGACGCGCGACGTTACCGCCAGCAGTGAGAATTCCTCGCTTGATGTATTCCCGGATCATCGCTTGGGGATCTTTGCTTCGCTCTTCGCGCTTGGCCGCGATTTCCTTCTTGATGGCCGGCTCACCGATGCCGTGACTTACCAAGCGCCCATTGCTCATCCACACCGCATCGCGCGATGTGTGTGTCCTTGAGCGAGAAACGATAGTAGTTGCCATGGAAGCGTCCTGGGGTCTGTGTCTGTGGTCTGTGTCTGTGAACGCACTCTCTACGAAGGCGTCATAGTGTCATTTTGCCACTTATTGCTTGTTGATGCACTAAGGTGCACATCATTGCACTAACTTTCTACATCCAAAGTGTGGTTCTCACTATTGGGCCCTCACCTCGCCACCAGCCTCCACCCCCCTGGCACCTCTACAGCCTTCATGCGCTGCCTGCTGGCCTCCAGGTTGGCTCTGGTCTTGTTGGTGTAGATCGGGGACTCGGTTTGCGTGGCCTGGTTCGCTACGTTGATTGCGGCTGCGGGCGTGGCGGGGTTGAGTTCGGTTGCTCTTGCAGCACCTTTCACGAATGCAGGGTTAGAGACTACTCCTGCTAGGCCACGGCCAAGCGCTGATGTAGCGGCTACCCCCATCAGCATAGGAATGTTCCCTGTAGCGATTGCGCCTGCAAGGCCTGCCGCACCGCCTAGCAACGCTGTCTGCCGCGCAGTCCCACTAGGATTCGCAAACACCTGCGCCCCCTCGCGGCGCAAAGAAGCCATCTTCCCCATCGTCTCGATACGCTGACGCAGGCCCGGAAAGCCTGAGTTGGCGAACAGCGCGTTGCGCGCAGGCGCGGACATTGCTGCCAGGTTGGTCAAGAAGGATTCAGGGCTGAACGCTGCACCCATTTCGTCCTGCGCAGAGTTCCGGGCCCGGCCCAAGCGTTGCAGAACAGCGGCGGCCACCTCGCGGCGGTTCTCGACCGGCATTGAACGCATCACCCTCGTTATCTGCGTACCTCCGTCGGACAGCCCGCTAGTAGCCGCACGGAAAATCTTCTCGGGTGCGTTTTTGGCGACGACCGACTCCAACTGCTCCAGACGCTGAATGCTGGCCTTGGTGTATTGGTTTGCGCGAGTCCATGCCTGCTGTGCTGCTGGTCCAGCGGCCTCTGCGGCAGTGCCCAGATCATCGCTAAGCGCTGCGTACAGCGCGCGCCACTTGCTGCGGGGTACATCGGCGACCAGCGATGCGTCAGCGATCTCCGATCCAACCATCGTGCGCAGCTTTTGCACAGCTTGGTATGGCAGATTTCCAGCCTGTGGAGCCACACCCATTCCCTGCATGCCGGCTGGCACGTTGACCTTGGCGAACTTATCGAGGTCATCCAAAAAGGCTCGCTCGATGTTGCTGATCTTGGAATTGAGGAAGAACTGTGACAGGTGGGGAGCGCCTTCAATCCCTTCGTTGAGGTCAGCGAGTGCCTGCCTCGTCCTGTCCACCTGTACTGGTGTCTGAGCTGGGATGTGCTCGTCCAGCTTGTCGTACAGGTTCTTCTGCACGGTTTTCACATTGTTCTTGAACGTGTCCACGCCTTTGGCGATTGCCTCGCCAGCGCCCCACCCATTGGCATTGGGCGAAAGCTTCTGTGTGATGTCATCGACAGCATCCTGCAAGGCTTTGGCCTGCACCTCTCCACGGCGGGCCATGAATCCAGAGCTGCCAGGCACATTGGCCAGCGCCGTCTCGGCAGCTTGAATGCCTCGCGATTGCGTAGCTTGGCCCAGGGTTGGCGTGATGCCTGCGGCGTCCTCGAAGGTCTTGATGTTCTCGGCCATCTGCTGCCGACCTGCTTCGCCGCCGCGCACGGCACCACGGATCGCTGCTTTCCCAGCAAACGTCCCTACAGTAGGCGACTGGCCTGCGACCAGGCCAGCAGCCAACTGTGCGCCCTCGCCGCCACCGCTCTCACGAGCAACGCCAGAGCCAGCACCTGCGGCGGCGCCACTAGCCACCTGCATTCCCGCGCCTTCTGCAAGACCCTGCCCCACCGCGCTCACGATTGGCGATGCTGCGCGGGAAAGCACAGCCCCCGCTCCCACACCGCCAACAGCTCCTGCGCCACCTTCCACAATGTCCTGCGCGATGCGCTCACTTCTTGTCTCCGGCTGAGGCAGGCCGGCCTCCGTTGCCAAGTTGCCGACGGCCTCCTTGAGCATCTGAAGGCGCGGGCCGTTCCCCTCGCCCATCACTGCGTCTGCAGCGGCGTTCAGCGGGCGGGCAATCAATGTGTCTGTCACCATCGCAGGGACGCTGGCCAAACCCTGCGCCAAGCTGCGAGTGCCCAGCCCGAGGCCGCGCGCCACCTTGTCGCCGAACGACGCCTCTGCAGCCGGCGGGTTGGACGCTGGTCCGGCAGCAGGCGCTACAGCCTTCGCTCCTGGTGCGGGCCGGATTACAACGTCGTTGACCCAGGGATTTGCAGCAGGCGCAACAGGCGGCGTGCTTGGCGCTGCAGCTGCTTGCGTTTGTGGCGCGCTATCCGGCTGGGCTTGAGTGGCTTGAGGCTCATAGGAGGTCACTGGTGAAGCGGCAGGAGCGGACGCCGCGGCTGGCTGCGAAGGTGCAGGACGGATGATCTCGTCGTTATCCCAGGGATTGGCCATTACTGCTTCCTCCGCACCGATCCGTCAGCGGTCTTGAAATATGAGCCAGATGGCAGCGCTTGATAAGTCGCGGCATCACTGGCCACCGGCAAATATTTGTGGTTCAGGTCTTCAACTGTCTTCATGGCTGCCCGTCTCTGGTCAGCAGGGATCGTGGGATCACCAATCTGACCGGCCATCTCTCGGTAGAGCAAAACGTCCTTGTCACTTTGAGGACCGCTCATTTTTGGCATTTTCGACACCAACGCTCCCTGCAGAGCCTTGAGTTGGGCGGCAGACTGTGCGCCTTCCGTGGACACGCCAAACGCACGCGCCACTTGGTCGGCTGCTGCCCCTGCGTAGCTGCCAGTTGCGGTATCAAGAAGTGGCCGAGCTTGGTCCAGGATCGAGAACACATCCTGCGTGTCCTTCGTCTGCTGCTGGCCCTCTTTGCTCACCGACAAATCAGCCGGGCCGCCAGGAATAGCTTGCAAGTTTCCATTCGCCAGCGAGCGGTAGCCAGGCGGCGGCGACTTAGCTGCATTGGCGCGCAGTTGCGCCTCTTGGATGCCACCCAGAGTCTGCAGCACTGCCCGCTGATTGGCCCCATCCTCCGTCATCGAGGTGCGCGTCAGATCGTTCTGGTTACGCTGCTGGTCCATAGCGGCTTGCACCAGGGAGCGTTGCTGGTTGCCGGATTGCTCCATGCCCTCGCGTTGCAGACCCGCGTTGACCTGGGTGGTTGCCATATCCAGGCGCGGCTGCTCACCACGGGCAGCGAGATCCGCGCGTTGCGCATCTATGTACGCCGCCTGCGCCAGAGACGGCCCGACGTTGGCTCGGCCTTGGCGAGAATCGTAGCGACCGCCATTATTTGTGATGGAGCTGGCCGACACAGCCAGGTTACGTAGGTTGTTGGCAGCCTCCCAGTCGTTGCCGCTGTGTGCTACCTGAGGCGCGCTGAATTGAGGGAGATTCTGGCCTCCAGGCTGGGCGGTGAATGCACGGTCAATCAGAGACTGCCCTGTAGTCGGCGCTGGTGCAACAGCAGAAGGCGGAGCGCTGCCGAATGCACGCGACATAAGCGTGGAGGAAGCTGGAGCAGCACCGTTCAAGGAGATGTCGCCCCCAACGTTGCCGCCGCTGTAGGTATTCGTTGCTGGATCAAAGCGGACTGCGTTGCTCTGGGTCGAGTTGGCGAACGCCCGGCCAACCATGGTGTTGCTGGGGTCCGGCGCGGTAGTGGACGGCGCAGGCGTGACTGCCGGGCTTGGTGCGTGTTGCGCGAGGTTTCGGCTAAGCGTGCCAGGCGTTGAAGTTGGAGCGACTGCTGGTGCTGGAGCGGGCGCGGTTACGGGCGCCGCCGGCACAGGCGCAGGCGCGGCCACCTGCCGCATCCCTGGATTAGAAGACGCTCCCGCAGCATCGCCGAAGGAATTTGGGCGCGGCGCTTCGACGCTGTTGGAAAAGGGAAGCTGCCCTACTAATGATTTGCGCTGGTCGTCTGTCCAAGCCATGCTGTGCACCCTCGATAGTTCAGACTGCAGTGTCTGATGGGCGCGGTTGGCGGTCTAACCCTGTAGGGGGCATAATTCAAGGACCGTGTCCCAGACAGGTAGTGCTAGCTAGGTTGTGCAGTGTTAATGGCGGTCCCCCAGGGACTGTGAAAGTACGAGAGACGGAAATCGGAGCCACCCCAAGGTAAATGGCCCATCTAAAGCTCTCAGAAGAGAGCTTTATTTGTTTTTAGCTTTGTGCGACAATACAACTGTCAGCGAAATGACGCTGAAAGTGATGATCTGATTGTGCCCTGTCAATGTTGGTCTTTTTGACCAAAATGTACGAGAGGTGGAGTTCGGAACCACCCCCTTCAGAATTGTCCAGACGAAGCCCCTACTCAGGGGCTTTTGTCTTTCTGGCGGGGAGTCCTCTCGGAATGACCGTCACAACATCCAGTGACTCGCCGTTTGGCGCCATTGGCATATGCGCTGTGTAAGACCTGCCTGTCACTGGATCGCGCAATCCGCTGTTGGACAATGCAGGCTTATGAGCTTTCGCCGCTGGATCAACCCAAGCGCTTGATCGTGGCTGCATGGCCTGCTCAGCAAAGCGGACTACCTCTTCAGGGGAAAAGCCATCCTGGTTCACCCGCCGGTCTAGCATGTGCGCAGCGGCCGCATCAGTCATCATTACGTCGCGCGACTCGGTTGGCGGCGTACCAAGACGTTGCAAGGCTTTCTGTTGACCAGGCGTTACATCCCCCAGCCGATAAGTGCCGCTACCCTTGCCCGCCATCAGGTCGGCCAGTAGACGCGCCTTACCCTCGGGGGATATGGCCGCAATCAAAGAAAGACCGGAGGCTGCAGCCTTAGGTAGCGCAGCGGGAGATGCTAGGTTGGCGATCAGCTCTGCTGCCGGGCGGCGCTCGGGTGAAATCGCGCCAACCTGCTCCATCTGCTTGCCAATCCACTCCGATCCACCTACCGGGGCGGCGTGAGAGTAGCCCATCGGCGCCATGGCCATCGCAGCCACATCCACAGGTGCACCAGCAAATGCTGCCAATCCGCGCCCAGCCACATCGCGTAAGGCACCTGGGACGGCTGGAGCGGTAGCTTTGTCCACTGCGCCGTCAAAGGCCGCGTCTATCAGCGCTCGCCGGGACGCAGGCGCTGCAGCCGAGTTGGACGGACCTGCACCCATGAGGCGAGCAATCAGGCTCTCTCCACCACTGCCACCCTGGGCTTGAGGCGCCGGGTATGAATCCATGGGGATTTGGTCGATGAGACTACGGCGCTGTTCGTTCGTCGCCATGCTTACCTTTGACGGATCATGCGATAGGCCCGGGCATCAACCCATCGCCTTGTCGCACCCACTGTTCATTGCGGCCGCTGGCCTTGCGCCCAAATTCTGCTTCGAACCTGGCAAGTGATGCAGCAGCCTTTGCCGGGTCGATCAGATCGCCATCAGTGCGGCTGTAAACACGATGGAGCATCCAATCGACCAGGGCAGGATGAGTTTCTGGGCGGATTTCTGGGGCATCGTTGCAGTTGACCAGCCGTTTGGATGGTAGATTTTGCAGAGTCAGCCGAATGGTGAAAGCCTCCGCAGGCACCGGCCAAATGCACAGGCGGCCAGTGTTCACGCCGGACACCAAGTAGCGCGGCTTTCCTTGGTGCGCATCGTCTTGCCAACCTGGGAAATACTCGTCCATACCGTCCGCCGTGATTTCCTGCAGCGGGCTGCCTCCGATAGAGGAGCGGATGACGCGGATCGCAGTCGCTGGCAGTTCAATTTCTTGAGCGCCTACGGCGACAGGAATGGTGACCGTGGAAACAAGCAGCTGACCGCGCCGGCAGGCCTCGACCTGAGCCTCACTTGCGAAGTGACCAAGCAGCTTGTCATCGGCTAGGTAAGGCTCGAAATTATCCAGGCTCTGTGCCCGGTAGCTGGCGATCAATTCCTGCAGCGTCATGGCTCAGCGTTAGCGTGCTTCGCGCAGGATGGCAGTCAGCCAGGCGCCGCCGTTGGGATTGGGGTCGCGAAGCATGCTGAACGGATAGCGCAGGCTGTGCATGGAACGCAGGCTGTTGAAGCCTTGCTCACCCAGGCGCTCATCAAGGGTCTGCGCGAAGTCGGTACGCTTGGAGCGTGCCAGCACCTCCACATACTTGCGCTTCACATCGACGGCATCACCGCGACGAATGAACTGGTTCACGCCATTGACGCCCACCTGGATCAAGGTCGGGTCATCTGCGTCGGTTGGAGGATTCACCACGATGGTGACAACCTCGTTCATGAACGCCTCCATGTCGAGTGCGTTCTTTGGCAGCGGCTTATCCACCACATCGATGCCAGCATGGCCGCCGATTTCACCAACAGTGCGGACCTCCTCTGCACCAAGGTATTCTGCGCCTGCGTCGATCTGTTTGCGTGTTGCCATTGTGAAAATCCGGTAGGTTGAGATGCCCGGCACCCAGGAGAGCGCCGGGCTTGTGGTTTTACAGGGCGGAGACGCCTGCCTCGATCAGAGCCATCCAGCCCTCATTGAGCAGCGTGCACTGCATGTAGAACTTGGCGCCCACGTAGCCACGCTGGCCCAGCGGGTCGCTCTTGTCCTTGACGCCGGGCGGGATGTAGGTCGGATCGACCGAATCCGCGCCACGCAGAGCCAACTGGCCCCACGCGTCTTCACCAACCACGATGAATGGATACACATCCACCTTGGTGCCGCCCATCAGACCTGTGGCGCCGATGTCAGCGCCCGCACCTGCGTACGGGGCCAGCTCAGGGCTGGTGATGAAGCGGAAGTTCTCGCAAGAACCCAGCTCTTGTGCATGCACAGGCTTGCGGCTGCCGTAAGCGCTGACGTGCACGAAGCCCTGCAAATCGCGGATATCAGCCTCAGCGTCCGAGTGCACAAACACCAGGTAGCTCGCTTCCACGGGCTTGGTGGCGATGTCCACGCTTGGAGCCAGAATGCCGGTTACGCGCTTGGCGTGATTGGCCTGCAGGTTGCGGGACACCTTGCGCAGCACGTTCAGGGTGATCTTGGCGTCCACCGTAGCGCGGCTAGAGCCGCCTGCGTAGAACACGTTGGTGCAGGACTTGATCACACCGTAGCGGATCATTTCACGCAGCAGACCCACGCGCTCGCCGCACTGCTTCTTCATTTCGGCAGGCACGTCGTCTTCGTAAGTGTCCACCACTTGGTCAGTCAGCTCATACAGGCAGCCGTACTGCTTGATGGTCGTGGTGATGTCCTGAGGGATCAGCGTGTCGGCCGTGGGCGTGACGCCTTCTGTCAACTCGTGAGCCACAGCATTCACTACGGGGCGGTTGCGCGTGTTCCAGTCGGTGTTGGTAGCACCGAACGGCAGATAGCGGCGATACACCACAGTGCGGCCGTTGTTCTTGGGCAGCGCTCGCTGCACACCAGTGATGCCCAGCACTTCCGTTGCTACGGCGTGTGCCAGGATCTCACCCTTCAGTTTGCCAATTCGCTCCGCTGGAGCGGTCGTCTTAAATTGAGCCATGATTTAACTCCTTGCGGGGCTACTGCCCCAAAGTGCGCCTGAACGCAGCTTCCATTGCTTCGTGTTCCGTTGGCGCGGCCTGGGGGCGCTGAGCACTGCCAGTGGGTGTCACGGCTCGCTGCAGACGCTGTTGGCCTTTGGCTGCCTTGTCAGCTGCCGCTTGGCGTCCACTCGTCCACTTGTCAAAGCCATTGACCACATTGGCCAATTCCTCAGCGGTGCTCGCAGACTGGAATGCCTGCCGCACCTCATCCCCTTGGGCTGCCAGCCACGAGCCAAAAGGCTGGGACTGGACTTTTTCACGCCACCCTTGGTGAGTGCGATCCATCACAGCAAGCTCAATTGCCACACGGTCGGGCTCGGCCGGCGCTTCCGCTTGACCAGTGGCCACTGGTTCTTGCGGCGCAACGGGCGGGGCTGCCTGTGGCTGCGACTGCTGGGACTTGATCAACGCTTGGATGCCGCGATACACATCCGGGTAGTCCTGCTCAAGCTGCTTGAGCTCGGGCAAATCCTCAACCGACACAGAGGTCTGTTGCGATGCCTGAACTGGCGCGGCTGGGGGCTGTTGCTGCAGGCGACCATTAAGCTCGCCCACCTTCCCCTCAGCCTTGCGCAGTCGCAGCTTGAGCGACTCCACCTCGGAGGCGCTTTCCACCAAGCGCTTTAGTTCGCTGCGCTTGAAGCCTTCAAACACTTCTGGGTCATCCTGCGGCTGCTCGGGTTCTGCAGGAGGCGCGGCCTCTGCTTTCACCTCTGGCTCTGGGACAACCTCAGCAGGCTGTTCTGGCTCCTGCGGCTCGGGCTGGGTCTCAGGCTCTTGAGGGGCCTCGGCAACCGGTGTCACCGGCGCGGGGGGCTCAAGACCACTAGCCTCAGCAAAGCCGCGTTCAAACGCTGCTAGCTCCTGTTGCTGCTCATCCATGCGTCATGCACTCCTTAGATTCACTTCCACCAAGGTCAGTAAGAGGGACCAACGTTGGCGATCAATTCCGGGTCTGGCTTTTCAGCCAGAGCCAGTAGCGACTTGAAGGCTGCGATCTGCCCCCGCGTTACGGCGGTTGCAGCTGCATCCAACGCAAAAGAGTCGTTCTGCGACCTCAGCGTGGCAATCTTTTCCTCAGCGAACTGCTGAACAGATCTCCACGTCGGGGAAGTAAAGTCGATCTCCTGCTTTGTCATGAAATGAGTGTCAGCGGCCATAGGGTCGCCGTCGAACCCTGCAAGGGGTTCAGCTAGACGACGCCATCCGGGCCTGGAGTTTCGATACCCTGCTGGAAGCCAATATCAGGGCTCACGGGGTTACCCGGGTGCATGGGATCGGTGTTGTTCTCAGGCGCAATCGGCGGGATCTCGCTGGTGTCTGCCGCTGGGTAGATCGGCGACTGGTCCTGATCCACGAAGCCAACAGAGCGGGCCAGGCCATCTGCCAGTCCTGCCGCTTGAGGCACGGCCGCAATGACCTGCGCAGTCTGAACACCGCTATACAGGGTCTCCATGCCGACATTGGTGGCCTCTGCATCCGCCTTGCGGGCCTGGGCCTGCATGAGATTGGCCTTAGCCTCCAAGGTTGGATCAGGAGCCGGCTGCTGTGCCTGCATTGCTGCCTCATCGAGCTGGAAGTTTTGCGGGTCGAGGCGCTGGCCCTTGCACAGCTCTGCAGCCAGCTTGGCTGGGTCGAGCTTGTAGATTGGGTTGGCAGCGGCCTGAAGCATGGACATCAGGAACTGCTGCTGTGCATCACGCTCCACCAAGGCGGAGGATGCGCGCACGTCCACCTCAAAATCACCCTTGAGGCTCTCGTCTTCGTTGTAGAGCATCATCCAGTCAAAGTAGCGGCGGATGTGCGGCCCGGTCATGTAGTCGTCAAACCGCTTGGCTAGGCGCCGCAGCACGCTGGTGGCGTTGTTGTTCTGCATCTGCATGCCGCCAAGGGTGTTGGGCGCATCACCGCGAATACCTTGAAGCATGGCAGGCATGCCGGTGGTGTCTTCGGCCATCTTGAGCGCGAAATTGATGATGTTCATCAGCTCGTTCTGCACCGACGGCACCACAAACGCGTTGAAGGCGCCACGTACATCTGTGACCGTTGCATCCGCTTCTGCACGCCAGACCTTGCCAGGCCGCAATACATAGTTGCCGTCCGCCGGCGTCACGCCATTACCGATGATGATTTGGGGGGCAGCAGACAAGCCGCTGTTGTCCATCATGGCCCGGGCACTTGCGTTCAGCATGCGCTGGGTCGTCCGGACCTGGCGGCTGATGCCCATACCCCAAGGCATGCCGGGACGGCGCTGCCAGGCGAGCACGTCATAAGGGAACTCACCGTTCTCCTGAGGGCTCATCACGCACTTGACCAAGCGATCATTTATGAGAACGGCCATGGTGGGCACGCGATCTTCGTCGTCATCTTCCAACTCCACCCCGATGGCAGCGAGGTGGTCGCGAGCGCAGTACCCGTAAAAGATCCACATTTCGTACTCGTCGTCACCCGGGCGGTAGGTCGCCTCAGTGCCTTCACGAACACGGCTGGGGCCCTCTTTGAGGGCGGCGGCAAGCGCGAGCGCGTCATAGCTATCGTCGGCCAGCAGCTCCTTGATCTGGCGTTTACTGATGCATTCGCGCTCCCAGGTGTAGCTGCCGTGGTGGATGTTCTCTCCGCACGATGGATCGGGGAACAGGTTCCATGGATCGATGCGCTTGCTGGCCGGCTGGATTTCCTCGACCTTCACCATCGCGGTGAGCCCAGTGTATGGGTCCTTCTGGGTGAGACGCACAGTCCGAAGCGCTGGGAACGGCCCCTTGAGTACGCCGGAGCCTACCCGAGCTGCATCCTCGATAACCTGGCGCACCTCTCCATGCCAGTTGGACTCGACCAATGGGTCCTCGATTGCGTCCTGCATGCGCTTGGCAGATTCCAAGGCTTCAGCCTGCTGCGCTTGTAGCTGGTCCTGAACCTGGCCGGGATCTACACCACCCATCTGCTGGGCCAGCTGTGCAAGCTTTGTCGGTGAAAGCTGCGGCAGGGGAGTTGGCTTGATCTCCCAGCAACGATCATCGATAGGCAACAGCATGTCAGCCACCCGGGCACTGGCGGCGTCGGTGTAGCTGCGGGTGATGTTGATGAAGATCACCGACCGGGCACCGTCAGCCTTGTTCGCACTCCGCCCATTGAGAATGGCGGTCTTGCGACTGCCGTAGAGCTGGTTGGCGTTCTGGAAGGCGCGGTTGGCATCATCGATGCCTTGGTAGTGCTCCTCGTCCTCGGTCCATTCCTCCTCGATGCCCGAGCCGCTGCGACCCGCGATAGCCTCTTTGCGCTTGGACAGCAATGTGTTGAGGAATGCCCGGCCACTGTCGGCCATTGGGTCGGGGCGGTCGTGCGCGCTGGATTGCTGTGCTTCGTCTGTAGTGGCTTGCATTTCAATACCCCATTTCCGGATCGTGTGCGGTCCAGGCTGCACTTGTGGCTATCGGTCGTTGTTGTTGGCTGCGGTACATGTGCTCGGCGGACATGGCCAGGTAGCGGAAGGCGTCCGCGCCGTGGCTGTATTCGTCATGGAGCGGGCCCATGGGCTCATTGGTTTTGCTGTTGACGGCGCGTTGGTAGCGCTTAAGGCACTCCAGCAGCCGAGCGGTCTTGTTCCTGTCGAAGTAGCAGCGAGGGAACAGCAGGCGGGCAGACTTGATGCCCTCCTCTACGCTTAGCGCTGGATTGCACTTAACTTGGCGCCGGCCGAGCTGCTTGAGCTTCTGCTCAGCGGTCTGGCCAGTCTGGAAATTGCCGGTGTTGCCGTCGTGCGGCAGGTAGTCCCATCCCCAGCGATAGGATCGTTTGTCGAGCTGGGCCACGTACCAGTCGAGCGTGCGATGGCTGTCTTCGATGTAGTCGATGACTCGCACATCCTGAGCTCCGCCGATCTGGACCATGGCAATGGTCATGGCGTCGTTCCAGCCCAAGTCCCACACGGTGTGCACTGGCAGACGGGGGTCATGAGGCACCATGCCAACCCGCTGATCTTGGTATAAGGCTTCGATTTCAAAGCGGTAGATAGCCCCAGCGGATACCGTACGCGCCTTCCCTTCCCAGATATGCTCGTAATCTTCCTTGAGCATGGAGCGCTTGGCTTTGAGGCGCTCCTCGTTCAGCACATCAGGAAACCAGGGATTGTCGCGCCAGTTGATGTCGCAAACCCAGGTGTCCGGGGACGGCGTGGCGATGAACCGCTGGTAGGTCTCGTCCGTCTCCATGTCCGGATTCAGGGTCAGCCAGATTTCACTGCCGTCCTTGCGGATGGTTGGCGTCAGGGTGTCCCATGACTTCTTGCTCACCCCGTGGGCTTCTTCCACCCACACCAGGTCCACACCTTCAAAGGACTTGATCGAGTCCACGGTGTGGCTCTGCAGGCCGGAAAATACGATCAATGTGCCATTGGCGCCCCGGATCTCGGTGTCGAGCACCTCGTAGAACGCCTGCAGGCCCAGCTTGACGATCTTGTCCTTGAGCAGTCGGTGCACGGAATCGCGCATGGACTTCTGGATTTCCCGGGCACACAGGATACGCAGTGGGTTGCGGGCGCCCTTCTCCAGCAGCACTTCGGCCACGCCATGGGACTTGCCGCCACCACGGCCGCCCTTCATCACCTTGTACCGGCAGGGCTTGTACAGGCCTGCGAGCTTGGCGGGGATCTGGACGTTGATGGACAGAGGGGCGCTCATTCGTCGCCTTCCTCGCGCGCAGGTGCCTCAACAAACGTCACTGTGGATTGGATGGCAATGGGCGCGCCGCCCGGCCCGCTGTGCTCAGCCTGCACCTTGTCGCCGTACTTCTTCGGGACCAGCTTGGACAGCAACCACTTGCGGGCATCCACGCGCAGACGGTTGCGGGCAACGGCTGTGGCGTCGAAGATCACCTCAGTTTCACCGTCGCCGTCATCGCTGCTGCCATGCTTGCTGGCCTTCACCATCGTGCACTCTTCGTCAGCAATGGTCAGGATGTCTTCAGCGATGGTTTCCGCCTGGGCCTCGCGCGCGTGCGCGTAGCGCTCTCGGAGCTTGTCGCCCTCTTCCCCCTCTTCTGCCAGCCAGCGCATGAAGGTAGCCATGGCCGGCATCCCCTTCTCTGCGCAGATGGATCGCAGGCTGTTGCCCTCTACCAGTTTCTCCAAGACCGTATCAATGACCGAGCGGTCTAGAGCATGGGGTGGGCGGGCAGACGCAACAACGCCCGCGACCTTTTTCCTGGCAGCGGGCTTGGTGCTAGATTTCTTGGAGGTCGCAGGCTTGGCGCCTGGCTTTTGTGTTGCCATGCCCTCAGTGTTGAGGGATGGAGCCTAAGAGTCGAACCCTACGAGGGGGCGATGGCATACTTACTTTATGAATGCTCGTTCGCACAGCATGACCCAAGAAGAAATCGCTAGTTCAACTCTCTCAATACAAATGGCTAAAAAGAAGTTTGACCCAATTCCTGGCGCGCCTGAAGGCTATGTACCACCCTACATGAATAGAGTTGACCCAATACCATACATTCAGGGAGCTATAGCAATAATTTGGTTAATTTCAATAATAATAATATGGGGGCGGCCTTTATACGTAACCGCGTCGATCTTTTTTACACTGTCATTATCAACATCTCTCGTAGCATTTATTTATCAATACATAGAGGATAAAAATGACAAAAGCATTAATTGGGAGGGCTACGGTATATGGCTGCTCATCTGTACGACTATTTCCATTTCCATAACCTCGCTTGGATTCAAACTTTTTGACTGGTACACCAAAATTCCTGCCGAGCCCTCCAATAAATTTATAGCATTAACGGGAATTTTCGCACTTAGCGTCGGAGGCGTGCTTTATCTCGTGCGGAGAAAATATAGAATTTTGTGGGGAATCACTGAAATCGCGGCCGGCACTTTAATTGCCATGTATAGAACATTCGCTAACGGCGCCAACATCAACAATGCAAACCCTGAGTATTTCATCGCAATCCTCACCGCTGGTATTTATCTGATTGTGCGAGGCTTTGATAATATTGAACAAGGCAAGATAATGAAAGAGAAAAAGCTAGAGAAAGAGTTAGAGACCAAACTGAAAGCAATTCGAGAAAAGTCTGCTCCGCCTTCTCATTAGCTCACATCTCCATCGCCATCTGCCGCCCATCCACCTGCAGCTGCCCCCTAAGCCCGGCTACTTCGCGTTTCAGTTTCTCGATCTGGTCGGCTAGGCGCATTGTCAGGTGGCTGTGCTCCACGATTGCGGCCTGGGCCGAGGCACCAGCTGCCAACGGTGCAAGGCGCCGCCACTCTCCTGGGGTCAGCGACATCACTTGGTCGCCCTTCTCTATCTTGGCGTAGCCCCTGGGGAGAATGGTGACGCTCACGGCCTCGGACTGCTCAGGCTCTTCGGCCGGCGCGTAAAGCCCTCGCTCGATGCTGATGATCTTGTCATCCCGCTTGAGAGACTTCAGGGCTTCATCAACCGTCACAGTCTTGAGGCCGGTCTGGCGGACGACTGCATCACGGGTGATCGGGGCTTCCATGTCGTAGAGCTCCCAGACTGCCTCGTAGACACGGGCCTTTGCGGTGCGCTCTTTGGCTTCTGTCAGTTTTTCAGTCATAGAACCTCCGGTTTCGTTTCAATTTCTACTTGGTCTGTTGGCCACTTCGGGAGATCTGCAGGCCATTGGCCCTTCATCTCGATCTTGCGGCGGGTGTCGGCGCCCCAGGCCTCGGCCACCAGGGCGGCAGTTGCCTTCGGGTAAAGCTCGTACTGGTCGAACTTGGGATGGCATCCCTTCACCCCTGGGCGGTCACAGCACAGTGCAAAGCAGGTGCGGTCGTCGGTCTTGAGCCCCGCGCCCTTGCCGTGGTTCGCGTGGGCGGCCTGGCTGTACCCCACGATGCCGCAAGCACAGCATGGCAGGCTTGCCACGGTCCGGCGGTATGCCTCATGGCGCAGGAACTCGCCCTTTTCCACCGGTGCGGCTGCGTCGGTCGCGGGCGCGTAGTTCGGCGCGCTGGCCAACGGCTGGTGCACAGCCTTGGCTGCTGGGGCCCAGGTCCGGGACTTGAATCCGCTGCGCTTCATCCCAGAATCTCCCCGGTGTCAGGATCCACATCGCCGCGGGCAATGGCTGCTTCCCACTGGTCAAAGCTCGCCGGGAAAGTCACCTTCAACTCGGTGGCGGCGAAGGCCTGCACCTGGTCAATCAGCTTGCTGTAAGCCCGGATGCCCAGGTCTTCGGTGCTGATGCGCTGGCGGCGGCGCGACTTGCGGCCGGTGATCGGGTTCACCGTGGTGACGGTCTTGTGCCCAAGGAAGTCCACGCGGAAATGCTCTTTCCAGGTCCTGAGTTCGAAGCCCTGGCCATTCGGGCGCGCCTGCTGCGCGATGGTCTTGAGCACCACGCCGTGGTAATACTTGCGCTGTCGGTCGGTCTTGGCGTCCTCCCAGAGGCGTGCCTCAATCACCAGCGCGCGGCCGGCGGCTAGCTGCTCACCCACCCATGGCAGGAAAGCGCCCCGGCAGTTTGCCCGGCCTTGGTCGGCGGTGTGCCACTCAGCGCGGAATGCCAGCTCAGCCATTGCGCGCTCCCCGATATGGCCAGGCCACCATCGCCGCGTCACGGGCGTGCTCGTTGGTCTTGCCAGCCCAGCCGGTCACGCTTTTGAAGGCCTCGGCGTCCAGCTTCTTGCCCTTACCCGCCGGGCTGATACCGTGGGCCGGGATGCCGAGCTCCGCGCACAAGGCGGTAATGAGGTTGCACCAGGCATCAATCTGGCCGACGTTGCGCGCCATCTTGGCGGCGGCACCGCGGCTGGGCGCATTGGTCCAGGTGTGCGACTGCAGGCGGCTGTCCTCGAAAATGACCCGAGCGGGGCCCTTGGCGCGGATGAAGCGCTCGATTTGCTGAGGCTCGACCGTATCCAGGGACACCAGCTGGCCAGCGACGAAGGTGGCCATGCCGGTGTTTGCGCCGGGGTCGATCCCCAGGGTCACGGAGTTGGGCGCTGGTGCAGCGGTCATCGAGCGCCTCCCGTCTGCCAATCCGAATATGCCGCCGCCGGCGTGCTGCCCAGGCCCACAAACCCGCGCAGTGCCGACACCAGGGCGCAGTGCCAGATGCCGTTGCTCTTGATCAGTTTTGGTTTCATCCCCTCACCCCTTTGTGTTTGCAGGCGCCACAGCCCAGGCACCCTGCTTTGCTAGATTCCTCAGCTCCGTCTCGCTGTGCCCCAGCTCCATCCATCGCTCCAGCACGCCCCTGCACTCTTTGGCCTTGGCATCCCGGCTGATCGCCAGAACGCGCTGGATGTACTGGATCTGCCTTGCGCCACACCACAGGCATGCCGGGTTGAACATTGGCCTTGTCGCTGGGTCGCACCGGTGGACGGCTATTGCGTTGCATTGGGTGCATGTCACTGGGCCTCCCGGGCTTGTAGTCCTCGCTTGGCAGCTCTGCGTGTCGCAAGGCGCTTGTTGATCTCATCCTTGTTCCGCTCCCGGTAGGCCTTGTTCCGCTCCGCTGTCAACCTGCGTGTGCAATGAATGCAGGTCTTGGAGCGACTCCTGTTTGGGGACCTCTGTGGAAACTCATCCTTAGGACATACGTTTCCGCACTTGGTGCATTTGCATTCAATGGTCTGGCGCAGCTTGATCATTTAGCCTCCTCATTAGCCGCCAACACGCGGTCGCGAACAAACCTGTACTTGCCTACTGCATTGCGTTCGATGAAGCCTTTGCGCTCCAGGGCGTTGAGGTGGTTCTGAGCGCTGTTTGGAGAGCGGTGGCCGAAGTGCTCAGCGATGGCATGCATCGGCGGCAACTGGTCGTTCTCCAGAAGGAAGCAGCGCATGTAGTCCAGGACTTCACGCTGGCGATTGGTCAGGTCCGTGTTTTGGTTCTGCGTGGTCATCAATCGAATCCTCTGGAGGTTTTGCCAGCTACGGCGGTGGTGAGCGACGGCGGCGAGCCACCCCATGCCTCAAAGCGGGTCGATTCGCCATGGAAGAACAGGTGCACATCACCGGTGCGGCCCTGGCGATTCTTGGCGACCCGGCAAACCGCGTAGTTCTGCCATTGCGAATCAAGGCTTGGGTTCGCGGCGATCGGGCGATGCAGGAACATCACAACGTCCGCGTCCTGCTCGATCGCGCCGGAGTCGCGCAGCTCATGCAGGCCCGGCGGTTGCATTTGCTTCTCTGCGGCACCTCGGTTCACCTGGGCCAGGCACACCACAACGATGTCCAGCTCCTTGGCCAAGGACTTCAAGCCGCGTGTGATCTCCTCGATCTGGTAGGCGCGGGACTGCTTAGGGTCGAGGCCGCTCATCAGGCCGATGTAGTCCACGATCAGGACATCGAGGCCCTTCGATCGCTTCAAGCGGCGTGCCATCGATCGCACCTGCAGGATGTTCAGGCCCGACTTGTCGGAGGCGTACCACTTGAGGTGGCGGGCGCGCTCCACTCCGTCGACAACCGCATCCCAGTCCAGGCCCTGGCCCCTCTTGGGGCGCTTGATGTTGCCGATCGAGATCCGGCCTAGGATGGCGGTTTGACGATCGCGCAGGTCCGAATGCGGCATCTCCATGGACAACATGCCGGTGTGGTACTCCGACGCCATGTGCAGGCCGATCGACATAGCGAACGAGGTCTTACCCATGGCTGGGCGGGCGCCCACCACCACCAGATTGCCACGCACAAAGCCGCCGTCCAGCATCTCATCCAAATCGCTCAGCCCGGAGGCCATGCCCACGATTTCGCCACGCTCGCGCTGCTCAATGAGCGCGGTGTGCTCCATCGCGGCCGTGTACGCATCAACCCAATCCTCAATGGACTCGTTTTGTTGAAGGCCGGACAACACGGCCTGGGCCCGATCGATGCGATCGTCAATCGATCCATCCTCGAACGCCAGGGCGGACACTTGCTCACTCGCGCTATACAGCTGGCGAGCACGCTGCAGGTCCAACAGCAGCTTGACCAGCCGGGAGATGCCGTAGGTGCCATGGTCGTTGCAGCTAGCCACCTCGTTGAAGTAAACGAAATCGACAACACCCTTGAGCTTTTCCAGCATCGCGCCCAGCTCGAAGCCTTCGCCGCCGATCGCAAAGGACTGGATGGCCGAGAAAATGTGCTTGTTGGGCTCGAAGTAGAACGATTCCGCCGTCACGCCGGCGGCGACTTCTTCCAGGTTCACGTTGGGCAGCATGAACATGGACAGCAGCCGCTGCTCGACTTGGATCGAGCTCAGGCGCTCAGTTGGGTTTGCCAGCTGATCGAGTGGTTCGAAGTTCATGCCACCTCCGTCGTTTTGTTGTCGTAGTTGCCCTGCATGACCTTGGCGAAATTGGTTTCGTTGGCCAGCCAAGCCAGGTCACATCCCGTCCATTGCCCGTTGCGGCCGGACAGGAAGTCGCTGCCGGAGACGTAGTCGAAGAAGCGGGCAAAGAAGTCCATCGCGGACTGCTTGTCGGTGGCGTAGCGCTCGCCGCTGCGCTTCTTGGCCGTCAGCACCCAGACCCACCGGGCCTTCAAGGCTTTAGCGCGGGCACCGCCCCACATCTCGGACTTGGGTTGAGGTAGGGTCGGAAGCTTTGCAGCGAAGAGGTCGATCAGTTCGGCATGTGGGCAGTCGGGCAGCGCAGCTGTCGACAAAGAAGCTTTAGCTTCTATATCTGTATCTGTTCTGTTCTGTTCTAGAGCGTTACTCGGCCGTTCCTGTAACGTTACATCACCCACCGCATTTGCCTTAGCCTTGGCGCGATGCTTAGCCACACGGTCTTTGCTGCTATCACTTTTGAATTGACGCTTTTCCCAATTGAGCAAATTCAGCTTGGAATCGATGAAGCCCTTGCCGACAAAAACAGCCTTGGTTTCAACCCATTCCGCGTTACTGATTCGCAGCTGAAACGCTACTTCTTCGTCATGTAACGTTACAAGGTCGTTACCGCAACGCATGCACAAAAGCATGAGCAAACGACGCTGCAAAGCTTCAGCCATCATTTGGACCTTAGGGTCTGTTGCAAACTCCGCGTACATGCGGAACCATTGGTTTGCCATTACAGCCCCCTATCAATCTGGGCAGACATGGCCGCCCTTTTCTCTGCCGATCGCAACGAGATGCCTGCCTTCATGACGTTCAAACAGAACTGGGCTTCGCGGCGGTAGGCTTCATCTCCAGTGCGATCGTGGTCGAGCATCGCGGCCTGCAAGAGAAGACCATGAGCCTTGATGCGCAGCTCGTTGGCCTCATCCGCAACTTCTTGGACGATGCGATCGACTGTGGGTGTCTGGTTGGCGCTCATGCCCGCTCCCATCCCAAAGTCAAAGTGTTGTTGCCCATGACGCGGCGAAACGCGGTCTTGGAGCGGCGGATATAGCCATCGCGTGCGGCCTGGGTGAAGATCGATCCCCAGCTACGCATGTCGGCCGGCGCAATGCCTTGGGCAACTGCAGCAAGCGTCACGTCTTCGGAGCAGAACGGACCCGTGGCGCGCTTCACAAAAGCGATCAGGAAGCCGTAGGCATCGTTCTCGAAAGAGCGTGGCGCTTGGCCGAAGAGGTCGGATTGCTTAGCCATGGCTGCCAGCCTTCGAATCCACAGGCGCCGGATTCACATTTGCAAGGCGCAGCACTACAGTTGCGTCATGGACCTTTCGCTCTGCCCACACAGACAAGATTTCGTTGACCACCTCTTTGCGGCTGGAGGCGCTGCCACGGACGATGCCCTCGGCATCAATGACGCCCATGACCCACTTGGGAATGTCAAGGCGCAGCTCGGTGTCTTCGCGAGCCTCGTTGCGGGCCCGGGCGAACATCGGAGTTTCGGAATGGTCTGTCATTGCTTGATCCTGGTAGACAGTGCCGGTGTGGCCCGGCCGGTGTTTCGGTTAGAGGTGTCGGGGGCTGAGCTACCTGTGAGTGGTGCTGCTCGGCGTGCTATGGCGCGGCGTGTGCGGCGTCAGGGTGGTGTTGCGCCGTGAGGAAAGCTGACAGCCTTCATGCGCATGGAGTGGATGCATTCGTCCGAGACAGCCAGGTACAGGCAGCGATGGACGAAACCCACAAAGCCGCGCATGTCAGCCTTGCTTGGCTTTCCGCTCATCAGGCGCGCGCCATACAGGCGGTCAAACTGCGTGATGAGTTCTGGGGTGTCCAGGGCCACTGCGATGCAGGCCTCAAATGCAGGGTCTGCATATGCCATAGGCAATGGGAGGCGTGACGCGGTCATGCAGCCTCCTTGCGTTTTGAGAGGCGAGGCCTAACCGTGTTGCGAAGTGCGGGCTGGTCAGCTTTGAGCCGTCCATTCGTGGCCAGTTGCGCCTGATACTGGCGGCCTTCTGGAATCTGGTCGCTTGCAACCCACTCCGACACAGTCGACTGTGCGCAACCAAGTGCACGAGCTACACCAGTTGCAGTTCGGAAAAAAGATATGAGATCACTTGGCTTCATGCGCCAATTATCAGCAATCCGAATTTGCCTGTCAATCAGAAAACCGAATTTTTCTCAGTGGATCATTGCTGCATGACCTCAATCCCTCACTTCGATTCTTTCGGTGATCGCCTCGACTGGTGGCTGAAGCATCGCGGCAAGACTCAAAAGGAGTTAGCCGTTGCCGTTGGGATTGGTCAACCAGCTCTGAACGAGCTGATCAAAGGGCGCTCGGCCGAGCCTCGGGCCGGCGCCTTTATCAAGATCTGCCGCGAGTTGGGGCTGCGGCCGGAATACCTGCTCTGGGGCGAGGGAGCGCCAGAAGCTACAAGCTTTGCGCAGCTCTCAGGGCTGGAGGCGCAACTTGTCATGTTGTTTAGAGGGCTGGCAAGCGATGCTCAGCGTGATGCATTGCTGATCGACATGAACGACGCCCATAACAACAGCAAAACAGTGAAGAAAGCCACTGCGGCTGACCCGTTCAACGCCGTCAAGCCAAGCGCGCACCCCCCTTCCAAAGTCCCAGCTGCGGCAAAGCGCTCCACCAAGAAGACCAGCGTGCCGCACTCGGGTTGATCTATTTCGCTGGCTAGAAGACAGGCTTAGTACCAAGGGCTCCGTCATGTCCCAAGTTCAAGCCTGTAATTTCTCCGTCGTCCCCTACCGAGCCAAGAACAGGCACCATTCGCAATGTCCGTTTATGGATGACGCCGCCTAACTGGATGGCCTGCTCTTGCTGCTCCGGCGTCAAGCGCCCGTAAACAGTAGCCAACCAGGCCGCGTAGAAGGCGCCTACATCGCGCGGTTTCGGCTGCGGCAGATCACTAGCGCGAATTTTCCCCAAGATCTCTGCTTCGGTCATGCTGGTCCTCTCACTGTTTTCTTGAAATCGAATCTCCCGCCTCGCAGGAGGCCGCTTAGCTGCACTGGTTGGAATGGTTCACCAAACAACAACTTGTGCGCGCAAGTGCAGTACATCGCAGCTAGCTGGCCTAGCTGAATCGCAGACGGGCTGCTCGCGCCCCTCTCCCACGCAGACACTGACTGTCGCGTCACACCCAGAGTCTCAGCAGCGAAGTCCTGTGACACATCGGCCTCTGTCCTTGCTGCTTTGAGCCTGCTTCCAAGTAGCTTTTTTTGTTCTGTGCTCATGATTAAAATACTGTATGCACATACAGTGTTACACAGTACTTTGCGTAACGCAACCGCAATTTGACACTGCCGCAATCGTGGTTTGCGCAAATTTAAATTGCTTCGCCCGCAACCCTTGATGGGACGCGACCCAGCGCTACAAGAAACGAATTTTCTGAAAATAATTCGGAAAACTGATTGACAACTAGATTCGGAATTCTGATAATTCACCTATCGCAGCAACGAACGCGAAACGACCAAAGGGGTAGCGAACCGTCCCCTGAACCGACTCGATGCAAGAGGAAGGTCTAGCTCCAGTGGAGCGCAGCTAGTTGCACCAGGCGATGGGTGTGAAGTGATCGAGCTAACTCCCCTTCTTTAAAAAACGAGGGCTACAGAGAGATGCGGCGGCGTGGAAAGCAGACACGCAGCAGTGATTCCTGGGGACTGTGTTCTGGCGAGGATGCACCCTTCGGGCACGGCTTACGCACAGCAGGAGTAGCGTCCTGCCCGCATCTCTCTGTAGCTCTCCTGGTGTGATTTGGAGAGGCGGCGGCGTGGTGCGACGGAGACACGCAAAGAGGAATGAATGGCACCTCAGAAATCCAAGCCATGAAGGTAGGTAGGGGGCCGCAGACCGCTCTACGCCACAGGATGGCGTGAAGTCGAAACACCTTGCAGGAGTAGCGCCCTGCCCGCCTCTCCCAATCACATCAGACCGAAGGATGAACAGTCGAAAGACCTGCCCCTGTGATCTACCGGCAGAACAAAAAGGTAGGGAGCGCTTGAACCAATACCTGCGCACCAGTTGGCCCAGCTGGGCTAGATCAAAACAAGCATCACTCGCGCCCTGAGCGGTCAATCAGGATAGCTGGTCGATGCCAGCAGCAGCACACGCCCGCAGTAGTGACGCGGGTTGTACATAGCCAAGGACGTGCTGCCGGGCCCTTCTCACGAGGGGCAAATCAAAAGTTGCCTTGCTGAGACTGCTATTGATTTGGATCAGCCTTGTAGCGAAATGTTACACAGCGCTTCACATAGGAGACAAAATTCAGCACTTCATGTTGCCTAGGATCATCGCAAGTCATTGGCATCACTTAAAAAGTGCATGCCACAACAAATCCCTCCCGCCCGTTACCCTGCGGGCATTTGGGCCACCCTAACCGGTGGCTTTTTTTTATTCATCCAGCAATCGGCGCACCCCTCTGGGCGACATCAGAGGGAAAACACAAGGCGCTTCAACCGAGGCGCTTTTTGCTTTATGGAGAGACGCATGGACGATGAATCTGTGACTTTCACCCTGCGAGTGCCAGCGCACATACAGGCCGCTGCCAAGGCTCAAGCCAAACGAGAGTATGTCAGCCTCAATGGCTGGGTTGTCCGCCTCATGGAGGCTGAGCTGAGGCGCAAGGCAGATGAGGCGCAAGAAAAGGAAGATTGGCGCCCCTCGGTGCTCAATTGAATCGCTCGACCGGGGTCATCCACAAGGCAGCCACCTAAGCAACCCAAAGGCATCAATTCAGCCCATTTGATGCCTTGGATACTCACTAAACACACTCCAGCGCTACCACGCTGGCTTCGCCGCCTCCGGGCGGTTTTTTATATTGGAGGCTTCAATGCTTACTTTCGTGAACTACCTTGGTCAGGCAGTAAGCACTGCGCCTGTAGCCAAGTCGAAATCCAAGGCTGTTGACCTTGATCCGTATCACAAGGGGTGGCGCGTCGTGGGCCTTCCGCCTGGCGCAGTTGAGGACGCGGAGCAAGAGCATAAGAAGAAGTCATTTGAAGCCAGGGCCGCTGGAAAAACAATCCTTGACTTCAATCCGCTTGAGTGGATGCAGAAGGCGCGGCGGAAGGCTGTGCGCAGCAAGCCTTATTCGATCCATGACGCTGCCGCTCAGTGCGCCGAGCTTGCAGAGAAGGCTGGGTGGACCAGGGTCGAAATCATGGAGATTCGCAAAGGAGAAGCACCATGAGTGACTTGTCCAACATGGAACGCTTGGCAGAGGCCCAGCATCGGCATGACGCCCGCGGCGAGCCGGACAGCTACTTGCGCCTACAGCCCCCTCCCAGTGTGCAGGAAGAAGTCGAGTGTCTGCAGGGAAAGATCGATGCCCTGATCGAGAAGGTCCTGGCCGAGGCCGGCAAGTTCGACCAGCTCATCCCTGGCGGCGGCGACGAGCTGCGCAGGGCCTGCGACCAGGCCGAGGAGTAATAGCCATGCTCCAAGAACACACGAACGCCCCCTTACCTCCGGGCCCTGGCAGACGGCTACCGCATCGGCGCAAAGCGCCCAGGCGACGAAGACTTTGAGCCGCTCACCTGCACATCAACTACAGCCTTTCATGCCCTGCTCCTGCCCACTTCTGGCCAGCTGAGCGCATGGGAATTCAAGATCGAGGGGATTGAAGATGACGAGTGCAACTAAGTGGCGGGTCGTTACGCTGCCAGGGTCAGAGCTAATGCAAATCTGGAATGACGCCGACCAGGTGATTGCGCGCATTTCGACACGCGAACAGCCGGGCGCTGAGCTGCCCGATGCCACCCTAATCGCCGAAGCAGGCACCGTCCACCACGAGTGCGGCCTGAGCCCTCGGGAGCTGCTGGAGGGGTATCGTGAAATGCGGTATCGCATTGAACAGTGGTTGGCCGCAAATGAGGTGACTGCTTATGGCGAGGCGCTACACGACGCCCGCGCCGCTCTCGCCAAACACAAGGAGGTGTGAGATGAATCCAGATTCTTTGCCAAACGGCGGACCCGCCTCCCCCTGCGACCCATTCATTGCCAGCAAGCCGGGCCATGAATCGGTGGCTAAGCGACTCGCTGAGGGCATGACGCTGCGCGACTACTTCGCCTCGGCGGCCGTGCAGGGCATGTATGCGAACCCGGAACGCAAAGGAACCTGCGTCGATGCAGCTGAGCGAGCCTACGAAGTTGCCGACGCCATGCTCCGAGCCCGGGAGGCCAAATGAAGCGCTACTCCATCTCGATCAACGACACCAAGCACGAAGGCCTGTTCGCCGACGACTGGCAGGGGGTTTGACATGCGTGTCTATGCAGTATTTCGCCGCCGAAGAGTGACTTGGTCCGAGTGGCATGTCTACAAGCTATTTTCCACAAGGAAGTCGGCAAGGGCATACCAAGAGACGCGGGGAGTTAACTCGCTCCGCCAGTATGAGTACGCCGTTCAGTCGATCAAAGTGGAACAGGAGCCCCCATGTTCATCTACAAGCTAGGCTCCGTGGTGAGCCTCCCCTTCCCCCCTCGCCAAGCCGCAACTGATGCGGCTTTTTCTTTGTTCTCTGGGCCCGTTGGCGGGCTTGTGGTGAGGCCAGCATGACAACGACCACCATTAAGACTGCCGACTTGACCGGCGCAGCGCTCGACTACGCTGTGGCGATGGCTGGGGCGTGGAAGCACGCTCACGAGCATTTCCCCACCATGACGCTCGATTCCACTTTCAAGGGATATCGAGCTTTTCGATTCGAGGGAGGCAGGGTTGTTTGCCAATTGGTGCCAAACAACCCGTTCCGCCAAGACCATGTGATCTACGAGCCGAGCTCGACCTGGGAGATCGCGGGCTTAATCATCGAGCGCGAGCTCATCAGCACAAACCACATGCAGGGTCGTGCCGAGCAATTCCGATGGCAAGCGCTTATCCCTGGCCGAGACAAAAACGGGCTTGCCGAGACCCGTGATTGCTACGGACCAACCTTGCTCACCGCTGCCATGCGCTGCTACGTGGCCAGCAAGCTGGGCGGCACCGTGGACATTCCACAGGAGCTGAGTCCATGACCACCACCCCCATGCTGACCATGCCAACCCGAGCACTGTGCCCCGAGCGAGGCCAGAAGCCCAGCCGCTACGTGCCGGCCGTTGCAACCGACATCCGCAAGACCTTTACTAAGTACCGGCGCCTACAAGCGCTGCAGGAGAAGAAGTAGTGCCACCCATCAAGTACATCCACTACACCCCCAAGCCGCTCTTTGTAGCGGCTTTTCTTTTGCTCGCGCTCTGCCTGGGCGCTGTGGCTAGCTGAGGAAGAACTATGAAAGAACAGAACACCGACCTCATCGCGTTGCCGCCCAGCGAGACGGCGCTGCAGGTCTACAGCACGCCCATGGGCCTGGACCCATTCCTAGCCCAGATCAAGGCCGAGCTGGACGCCTTTGTGCCTGATGTGACCACCAAGAAGGGCCGCGACGCGATTGCTTCCATCGCCTACAAGGTGGCGAAGGGAAAGACCGCGCTGGACAACATCGGCAAGGACCTAGTCGCCGACCTCAAGGATGTGCCAAAGAAGATCGATGCCGAACGCAAGCGAATGCGCGATCTGCTTGACCTCTGGAAAGACGAAGTGCGCGCCCCACTGACCGCTTGGGAGGAAGCCGAGGAAGCCCGAAAGCAAGAGCACCAAAGCTGCATCAATCGCATCCAATTCTTTGGACAGGGTTTCGAGGGTGTTGATGCTGAGACGCTCAAGCAGCGCCTCGCAGAGATAGAGGCCATTGCCATCGGCGATCACCTCGAAGAATTCGAGGCAGAGGCGCACCGAGCGAAAGCAAAGGCGCTGGAAGCTTTGAATGCAGCCATCGCGGCCCGGGAGAAGCACGAAGCCGAGCAGGCCGAACTCGCCCGCCTCCGCGCCGAAGCAGCCGCCCGCGATCAAAAGGAGCGTGAAGAACGCATTGCCCGCGAAGCAGCAGAACGCGCCCAGCGTGAAGCCGAGGCCAAGGCCCAGGCCGAGCGAGAAGCTGTAATTCGGCGCGAGCAAGAAACCAAGGCTGCAGCCGAACGCCGCGAGCTGGAATTGAAGCTGGCCGCCGAGCGTGCAGAGCGTGAGAAAGCCGAGGCTGTACAGCGCGAGCAGCAGGCCAAGGCTGATGCAGAGCGCCGGGCCGCAGCGGCTGTTGAAGAAGAGCAGCGCCGCGTAGCAGCCCAAGCGGCAGCCGAAGCTGCGGAGGCCAAGCGCCGTGAACGCGACAAGGCCCACAAGACCGCCATCAACCGCGCCGCCCTGGAAGCCTTCGTGCAAGGTGGCATGACCGAAGAGTGCGCCAAGCTGGCAGTCACCCTCATTGCCAAGAAATCCATCCCGGCAGTTTCGATTGCCTACTGAAAGTAAGCCATGAACGCTGTAGTTGAAGTTGAAGCAGTCAGCATGGTTCCCGCCCGAAGCGCGAACCCTACTGCAGAAGTCGTTGCACACGCGAAAACTGTGCAGCAGGTTATGCAGGCTGTGATGAAGCCGAATGTGCACTACGGGGCCATCCCCGGCGCTGGAGAAAAGCCCACCCTGCTCAAGTCCGGCGCCGAGGTGCTGTGCATGACTTTCCGCATCGCGGACAAGTATGAAGTGACAGACTTGTCATCCAACGGCGTGATCCGCTACCGCGTGAACTGCGTTGGCGAGCACCAAACCACAGGTATTCCGCTGGGCTCTGGGCTGGGCGAGTGCTCTACCGATGAGGAGAAATACCGGTGGCGCAAGGCAGTATGCAAGGAAGAGTTCGACATCACCCCTGAAACGCATCGCCGCTTGAAGTTCGGACGAAAACAAGGCGGGCACTATACCGTGCAGCAGGTTCGCACCGAACCGGCCGACCTCGCAAACACCGTCCTCAAGATGGCCTGCAAACGGGCGAAGATCGCGATGGTGTTAAACGTCACAGCTGCATCTGACATGTTCAGCCAAGACCTGGAAGACTTGGACGCAGAGCTGGTCAAGCACCTTGCAGAGGATGAGCGGCAGACTCAAATCCAGATGATCCGGGATGAGTGGATTGCCAAGGTGGCCGCTGCCAAAACCCGCGATGAAGTCGGCGCGATCATGAAGGAAGGCGTCAAAGTCTTCCAGTCCAGCCGGGATAAAGACGGCTACTCAGCATTCGCCACCGCAGTGCAAAAGCGAGGCGCTGAACTAAAGGAGTCTGAAAATGCGTGAAATCCTCATCCGGTGCTCAAGCCTAGGCAAGATCATGACCGAGCCCAAGACCAAGGCTGAGGGCATTCTGTCGGTCGGAGCCAAGACGTACATCCGGGAATTGGCCCAGCAGGAGATTTTCGGGATTGACTTCGAATTCTCCAGCAAAGAAACCGAAAAGGGTCTGGAAGTGGAGAACGAATCCATCGCCCTCCTGAACCGCGTGCGAGGTCTAGCGCTTACCAAGAACAGTGAGCGCCGCAGCAATGGCCTGATTACTGGCGAATGCGATCTTTACGACGCTGAGCGCAAACGAGGGCACGACCTCAAATCATCGTGGTCCGCCAAGACGTTTCCCGGCTGGGTAAAGGACTGCGAAGACCGCATCTACGAATGGCAGATGCGCGGCTACATGATGCTGTGGGACGCTGACGAATGGGAGGTCAACTATGCACTGGTGGACACCCCGGAGCGCTTGATTGGCTACGAGCCACTGCAGATGCACATCGTGAGCCACATTGCGGAGCACCACCGGCTGACATCCTGGGTACTTGAGCGTGATTTTGCAAAGGAGCGCGCCATCAAGGAAAAAGTGGAAGCGGCCCGCGACTACTACCGCGAAGCAATCAAGGAATTTGACCAAACGCACGTTGTAGCGCGAGAGCTGGAACCTGCTTAACCAACACCTGCCGCGTCGGGCGGCGGGTATTTTTGAAAGGCCTATATGGCATCCGTCAACAAAGTCATCATCGTCGGCAACCTCGGCCGCGACCCTGAAATCCGCACCTTCCCCTCGGGCGACCAGGTGGCCAACGTCACTATCGCCACCACCGACCGTTGGCGAGACAAGAACAGCGGCGAGAACAAGGAAGCCACAGAGTGGCACCGCATCGTGTTCAATGGCCGCCTGGCTGAAATTGTCGGTCAGTATCTGCGAAAGGGCAGCCAGGTTTACGTAGAAGGCAGCCTGCGCACCCGCAAGTGGACCGACCAGTCCACCGGCCAGGAGCGCTATGCCACCGAGATTCGCGCCGACAGCATGCAGATGCTGGGCCAGCGCGGCGAATCGGGGCAAAGCGGTGGCGACGAGGGCTATGGACAGCAGGAGCGCCCAGCAGCACCTGCCCCGGCACCGCGACAGGCCCAACGCCCAGCCCCAACGCCGATGCCCTACACGCCTCGTGCCCCTGGCGGATTTGACGACATGGACGACGATATTCCTTTCGCCGACCCCATGCGCCGCAGCCTCCGTCTGTATTCAGTGATCTAACCCAGGACCGCCCAAGAGGCGGTTTTTCTATGAAGAAACAGCGAATAGTCTTCACTCCCGAGATGGAGCAGCGCCTTATCACCATGCGCTCCAAGGGCTTCACCGCCAAGCAGGTGGCTAAGGAGTTGGGTATCTCGGATAGGACGGCCAGCAAGCGCATGGCCCGCCTCCCGCGTGCTCCTGGCGCGCATCAGCAGCTACAGGTCAAGCTGCGACGAGAGGTGTTCTCGCTGCCGGCCGAAGCCAAGATCGTCATGCCGGCGGGAATCAAGATCCAGCGCCACATCAGTGTGCCTCATGAAAAGGCGCCAATCTGCACTGCCACAGTGTTCGGCAAATACGAAGGCAAAGAGCTGGAATACCGGAGATAGCCATGGAAGTGATGATGAACCGGGAGCAGCGCAGGGCCGCCAGGCGGGCAAAGCCTCCGCGCCGTGGTGCTGGGCACATCCAGATGCCGATCACCATGCGATTCAGCGCCCAAGACGAGACGCAGATGATGCTGATCCCCACCCAATCGGCAGACAAGTTTCTCGCCGGCACTGCCGAAGAAGCTGATTGGCATACCGTCATGATGCGGATCAACTGGGCGCGGCTCTTGAATGAAGAGCACTTCAATGAGGGGGTGCAGGAATTCGAGGCGGCTAGGCTGGTGATGCGCGTCGTGAAGATTGAAGGCCTAGCTGGCGGGGTTTGGACTATGACCGCCGAGCAGCACGACACGGTGAACACAGCCCTGGTTCTTGCCAACCAGATGCAGACGCAATGCACTCGCCGGGAGCTGCAATCCTCTCTCAAGGCCATGCTGGGCGCCAACGCCTACAACAAGCGCACCGACGCCATCAAAGACAAGCTCGACGCCGGCCAGCTTCCTGGCTAACCACCGCCCCCAGTGGGCCCCTATTCACAGCCCGCCCTGAGCAATCGAGGCGGGCTCTCCTTTGCCCAGCACCATGAAACGTGACGCCTTTACCCTCCCGCTGGCTTTCCCCGGCGAACTCATCATCGACAACTTTGCCGGCGGCGGCGGGACTAGCACCGGACTGGAGGCTGCTTTCCGGCGGCCGGTGGACATCGCCATCAACCACGATCCCGAGGCCCTGGCAATGCATGCGGCCAACCACCCGCACACCAAGCACCTGTGCGAGAGCGTGTGGGATGTGAAGCCGGCCGAGGTGACGGGCAACCAGCCGGTGGCCCTGGTCTGGCTGTCCCCAGACTGCAAGCATTTCTCCAAGGCCAAGGGCGGCACACCAATGAACAAGCGCATTCGTGGCCTGGCCTGGGTGGGCATGCGCTGGGTGGCGGTGTGCAAGCCGCGCGTGCTGATGCTGGAGAACGTCGAAGAATTCCAGACCTGGGGCCCGCTGATCGTGGGCGAGGATGGCAAAGCCCGGCCAGACCCGGCGCGCAAGGGAAAGACCTTCCAATCGTTCGTGCGCCAGTTGAAGGCCCACGGCTACCAGGTGGACTGGCGCGAGCTGCGTGCGAGCGACCATGGAACCCCCACCATACGAAAGCGCCTATTTTTGGTAGCGCGCCGCGATGGTCTGGCGATCACCTGGCCGGAGCAAACCCACGCCGAAGCCACCGACCGCCGGGTGCTGGCAGGCAAGCTGGCCGAGGCCCTGGTGCGCGCCAATTTCGCCCACGAGGCACAGATTTATGGAGCATCCCATGTCCAATGAAAACAGCTCTTCCGCTCCCCTCAAGACTGCCGGCGTTTCGTTGGCCGAGCATCGGGCCAATCGCATCTATGTCGCGGGCCCCATGACTGGCCTTCCCGACTTCAATTTCCCGGCATTCAATACAGCTGCCAATGAGCTGCGCGCCGAGGGCTGGCATGTCGAAAACCCCGCTGAGCATGGGATCTTGGATGGTGCGCAGTGGTCGGACTACATGCACACCGACCTGCAGCAGCTCTCGACTTGCTGCGCCATCTACCTGCTGCCTGGCTGGTCGAAATCTCGCGGTGCCACTTTGGAGGCTCATGTCGCTCAGGCTCTTGGCATGGCCGTCTATTACGCGCCGAACGCTGAGGCCGAGGCAGTGGCAGCACAGGCAGCGCCCGCAGCAGTGGCTGTGCCATTGATCGCCCGGTCGCTTGCTGAGTGGCATGAGGATGATGGCGCAGTTGCATGGTGGGCATGGTGCGGTCATAGCTGGGCAGGCGAAGCCCCCTTCATTGGCATGCCTTGCGACTCTGATTGGCCAGGCTATCACACGCACTGGACGCCAGCGCCTAGCCAACCGGCAGGTCTCAACGCCACCCCAAAACCTCCAGCTACCGAGGATTCATCGGCAGGTGACCCGGCAGAGGTGCTGGCCGAGCCGGTGATGATTTATCACGGGCGTTGCACCATCGACTGTGGTGAGCATGGCCACCACGACGTGGAAATGCTCAAGATGATTCCTGCAGGGGCCAAGCTCTACACCGCACCCCAGGCCCAGCCCGCTGATGCGCTGGATGCGGCACGGCTCGATTTTCTGGAAACCCAAAAGCGCCGCGAGGCCCGCGATGGTGGTTATTCGGCCTTCTACACCCTCCATCTGCCGGCTATGGCAGCTGGCCCATGGCAAGCCACACACGGCGGCGAGTACGACCACAAGACCCTGCGCGAATCTATCGACGCCGCCATGGCTGCAGCCCAGGAAGGCGGCAATGCCTCAGCCGGGAAGGATGGTGCAGCATGAGCCGCAGTGGATACAACGACGAAGGCGAAGGCATCAACCTTTGGCGGGGCGCGGTGCGCAGCGCACTGCAAGGCAAACGCGGACAAGCTGCCCTGCAGGCGCTGGCCGAGGCCATGGACGCCATGCCGGTGAAGGCGCTCGCAGCGCATTCGCTGGTGACCGCAGACGGCGAATTCTGCACGCTGGGCGTCCTGGGCCAATCGCGCGGCATGGATATGTCGCAGATTGATCCCGAGGACTGGACAGCCGTGGCCAAGGCTTTCGGGCTGTCGGAGGCGATGGTGCGCGAAATCGTTTACCTGAACGACGAGCACTACACGCCCTATGACTATCAGCAAGTGGAGATTTGCGGCCCGCTGCGCCCCTACCGCGACGAGCGCCACCCGTGGCGCCGGGTCTATCACAGCGACCCCGGCGGCGGCCGCTGGCAGCATATGCGCAAGTGGGTTTCCGAGCAATTGGATCCAGCCGCCCAGCGCGCCCAACATAGGGAGGGCCAGCCCAATGCCTGACATCTGGCTGCTCGTGTTCATCTCCAGAGGGTTGATCGGTGCCGCTGGCGACACCATGCCGCTGGAGCAGTGCGAGGCTCGGGCCCGCGACCTGGACCCTGACCTCTCCCATGTGGTGTGCATCAACACCCACGACCCATCTTGCCGGATCTACCGGGACCGATCTACCAACCTAGCCCAGTGGCAGCAGGAGCTTGAACAGCGCTGCCGGCGGCGGGGCCAGCCACAGAAGGACAGCAACCAATGATCTGGACCATTTCACTTTATGCGCTTGCCATAGTTGGCATTCTTTACCTAGCGGTCCGGATCATCTACCCGTTGACCTGGTTGGCAATGTATGCAACCGGCCACTTGATATTCATCATTCGCACTGCCAGCCCTGAGTGGCACGCAAAGCCGTTCTGGCACAAAGTGAAGGTGAGTATCAAGTTCTGGTTTCGACAGATCGGAGAGGCAGCCTCATGGCCCGCGACCCAAGTTACCTGCGGTCCATACAAGTGGGTTCCGCTATTCAACTACAGCGGGTTCAAGCCCGACCAGGCCAAGAAGGAGGATTGAGATGAAAGAAACCGGCTTGATGTTCAAGGCGCCGCTGGTGCGCGCCATCCTCAGCGGCCAGAAGACGCAGACCCGCCGCATCGCCAAAGATGTGCGGCACCCTGACTTGGGAAACTGGTATGCGCCCGGCGCCTTGGTGCTGGAGGGGGAGCCGCAGCATGTCATTCATCGGGCATGCCCTTTGGGCCAGCCCGGCTACCGCATCTATGTGCGCGAGACATGGGCTTACGGAGTGCATGCGCAGGCCGCTATCCGCGATGAAGACGGCCCTTTCGTGTATGCAGCAGACGGAACAACCCAAGGCCGTCTATGTGAGCGCTGGAGGCCCAGCATCCACATGCCCAAGCACGCTGCCCGCATCTGGCTTGAAATTACCGGCGTGCGCGTTGAGCGGCTGCAGGCCATCAGCGAGGAAGACGCTAAGGCTGAAGGCGTGGACGCAACCAAATACCACGGGCTTGACCGCGCCTACGCACGGGCGTTCAGCGAACTATGGGAATCCACTGGCGGCGACTGGGCCGCGAACCCCTGGGTATGGGTCATCGACTTCAAGCGCATCGACCAGCCCGCCCCCAAGGAAGCACCATGACCGACTGGTTTGAAAATCTGGTCTGGGGCCTCCTAGTGCTGGCTATCGTTGTATGCATACCCCTGGCCCTGGTGGCTGGGCACAACGAGAAGCAGGAGTGGGAGGCCTTCAAGGCGGCCCATGATTGCAAGGTAACTTCGCGCATCGACGGCTCTGTCATGCCAACCTTCGCCATGGACACAAGCGGCAAAGCCGTCTATGGCATGACCACGACGCCAAGCAAAACAGGCTGGACCTGCGATGACGGCGTCACCTATTACAAGTGAGGGCACCATGACCGACAAGAAAGAGCACATACCCGGCTGCGAGGCATTGGGCGGCTATGGCCACGGCATCGGGCCCTGCAGCTGCAGAGAAGCACAGCCCGAAGCGCTGCGTGTGCGCAAATACATCGACCGTCGACGCGCCTCTAGAGGGCTATCTCGCGATCACATACACGGATTCGATGTTGGAGACGAGGCAGAAGCACTGCTCCTGACCTCTGACCTTGAGGCCATCCTTGGGCGCATCGCCTTCCTGGAGGCCCAGCTATCAGCGCGGCAGGCTGCGCCGGATGGGTGGCAGCCTATCGAGACTGCGCCACGGGACGGCGAACGCATCCTGCTCTCGGGTCCAACTGGCCGCATCTCGGTGGGCTTCTATGAAAAGATCGACGGGAGCTGGTTCTGGCCGCTAGGGCTCGCCCAACCCACCCATTGGCAGCCCCTCCCCGCAACCCCAGGCTCTTCCCGAACGGGAAGAAATGACCAAGCACAGATGGCAATTACCCAAAATCTACCCGATCGGTAACTATGACCACCAAACGCTCCCGCAAATGGGGTGACAAACGAGCACCCATCCGCGAACAAGACGAACCCGAGCCCCGCCAATGAGCGGGGTGATTTTTTGGAGAACTGAATGTCAGCCGTAACAGTACCTCTCTTGGCGTACACACCAGAGCAGGCAGCCCAGGCCGTTGGCCTCTCTGTGTCTCAGGTTGAAAAGCTCACCCGTCAGCAACTCTTCCCCCAGCTCCGACAGCTGAGCGCCCGCCGCGTGGCCTATGTCGCCCGCGAGGTTGAAGAGTGGCTTATGAATCGGCCGGCCTCCGAGTGCTTGCCGCCGAAAAACTCAGGCTATGGCCGAGCTGGAAAGCCTAAGGACGATGATGCCGATTAATCTGGTCGGCCGCCGAGTCCATCCACAAGCTCGGCGAGCCGAGGAATCCATACCAACTTCTGTTCATCATAGGTATGCAGGTTGTAGCTCGCCACCATGACGGCCTGCTTGTGCCCCAAAATGGCTTCACCGACATCCTCTGGGCAGTCGATTGCGCTCAACAGGGTCCGAGCCGTTCTGCGCAGTGCATGAGGCGACCAGTCTGTCACAGGGCAGATCAGGCCTTCGCTGGCCCGTCTCTTCACTTTCTCGCTCCCTGGCATCAGGCCGTAAACGTAGGTAGAGAAAGTGCTTCTTCCATACTGCCGAGGTTTTCCGTTCTTGGTAAAGAACAGCCACCCCTCCCAAGCATTTTCAATCCTGCGCTCGACTATGTCCCGCGCCACTCCAACCAATGGGACTCGGTGATCAACGGTGTCGGAGTCACGCTCCATTTTCAGCAGGTGCGCAGGGAATGTGACCCACATCACGCCATCCTCAACCCGGCAATACTCTGTGCGTAGGCTGAAAATCTCGGCCCCTCGCATGCCCGTGTAGAGGTAGAGCAAGGTCGCATCGCGCTGGTTATCCGGCATGTTTGCATGCGCCCACGGCAACAGAACGCGTAACTCGCTTCGCGTCAGCACACGCCTTTTGGCCCCAACGTGCTTGCCATCAATGATTTTCCCTTTTGACTTCAACTGCCCCTTGAGAACCATCCGCCACCAGTTCATGGAGTCCTTAGGGATCAAGCCAGCATCTAGGCCCCAGTCCCAGGCCTGGCCCAATAGCGCCCGCATTTTCTTCGCAGCCATAGGAAACTCGCGGCGTGCATCAAGTATGGCGTAGGCTGTCGCCCGATCAATGGCCGCAGGGGCAGAGCTAGCAAACAGCGGCTCTTGGCCAAGCATTTCCTCCATCGCAGCGCGCGCTGCCTTCGCACTTTGCTGCTGACGGATGCGGTCTAAATGGTCGCAGAAGCGACTCAGCAGCTGGGCTACGGTTTTGACGGACTCGTGTGTTTTCCCTGCGGCTTGTTCTCGCTTCAATGCCACAGGGTCAATGCCGCCTCCTCGCTTCTCACGAAGCTCTTGCCACGCCGTGGTTGCTTGGCCCAGGCTCATGGCAGGCCATTCACCGAGCTTGATCTGCTTCATCTTTCCGGCGACATCCTTATATCGGTATGTCCAAGATTTCCGGGTAGCAGACCCCTCGAGACGCAGGCCCTGGCACCCAGCCACCAGTAGGTGCTGCCCCGCCATCAGTTGCTTTGCTGCCCTTGGATCGAAATGCACTGTAGAATTCCTCACATGCTTTGGCGTAGGTTCAACACTGCCAGGCGTAGGAGAAAATAAACCTACGCCGAAACCTACGCCACTATCGTAAGTGTAGATAAGTTCTGATGGGTTTCAAAGCGAAGGAAATTTGCTAGGAATTCAGAAAAACCCCATAAACGATAGAGAGTTAGATGGAGAAACCCAGATAATTCAAAGGCATACAAAACGCGGGTGTCGTTCAGTGGTAGGACTCTTGCTTCCCAAGCAAATAATGTGGGTTCGATTCCCATCACCCGCTCCAGACAAAACAAAACGCGCCTTATGAGGCGCGTTTTTCATGGGTAGCTGCTGTGGCGATCAGTGGGTGTGCAAACCACCATTGACCGAAAACTCGGCACCCGTCGCATAGCCGCCATCTTCCGATGCCAGCCAGGCGATGATTGCCGCGATCTCGGTGGGCTCGCCCAGGCGCTTCATCGGGATGGTGCCAACGATTTTCTCCAGCACATCGGGGCGGATGGCCTTGACCATGTCGGTGCCGATATAGCCGGGGCTCACCGTGTTCACGGTCACGCCCTTGCCGGCCAGCTCCTGGGCCAGGGCCATCGAGAAGCCGTGCATGCCTGCCTTGGCAGCGGAGTAGTTGGTCTGGCCCGCCTGGCCCTTGGCGCCGTTGACCGAGCTGATGTTGACGATGCGGCCCCAGCCTTTTTCCACCATGTCGGCGACGACCTGCTTGGTCACATTGAACATGGAGTTGAGGTTGGTTTCGATCACTGCCTGCCAGTCATCGGGCGTCATCTTGATGAACATGCGGTCGCGGGTAATGCCGGCATTGTTCACCAGCACATCGATGCTGCCGTGCTCCGCCTTGGTCTTGGCAAAGGCTTCGACGGTGGATTCCCAGTTGCCGACATTGCCTACCGAAGCGTGGAACTCATAGCCCAGCGCCTTTTGCTCGCCCAGCCATTTTTGGAAATCGCGCGTGGGCCCGCAGCCCGCAATCACCTTGAATCCATCTTTGTGCAAACGCTGGCAAATGGCCGTCCCAATGCCTCCCATACCGCCGGTTACGTAGGCCACTTTTTGACTCATTCACATCTCCTTGGTTTTGCTTGAAATGCCTGTGCACTACCACTGTAACCAAGAAACGAGGTGTGCAAACGCTCGTTTACGCCAAGCGAACAATTTCTTGCAGTAGCCCTTAATTTCGGCGATTTTGACCGGCTATTGCAACAAAAACGCGCCTGATTAACGCGCGGTTTTGATCGTTTTCGCGCCGCATCCTCGCAAACCCTATCACGAAGCAGACAGCCATAGTCAGGTATTTTTATGACAGTTCAATGGCCCTCAATGACGGAACAAGCACCAGCCCTTCCAAGCCCTCAGCCCTGTCTTGCGCGGCGACGGGCGCACATCAAAAAACCGCCCCGAGAGGCGGTTGCGATGCAAGCGATGCGGGGGAAGAACGGCTTAGAGACGTTCCACCGCCAGCGCCACGCCCATGCCACCGCCAATGCACAGGCCGGCGATGCCGCGCTTGGAGCCACGGCGCTTCATCTCGTGCAACAGAGTCACCAAGATGCGCGCACCGGATGCGCCGATCGGGTGGCCGATCGCAATGGCGCCGCCGTTCACATTGACCTTGCTGGTGTCCAGGCCCAGCTCCTGGTTCACCGCGCAAGCCTGGGCCGCAAAGGCTTCATTGAGCTCGAACAGATCGACCTCCTCGGCCTTCCAGCCGGTCTTGGCCAGCACCTTGCGCACGGCATGCATGGGGCCCATTCCCATGATCTTGGGGTCGAGGCCCACGGTGGCAAAGCCGGCGATGCGTGCCAGCGGCTCAGCCCCCAGCTCCTTGGCCTTCTTGCCGCTGGCAATCACCAGCGCAGCGGCGCCATCATTGAGGCCCGAGGCATTGCCGGCCGTCACCGAGCCGGTCTTGTCAAAAGCGGGCTTCAGGCTCGCCAGCGCTTCGCCATTGGTCTTGCGGTTGATGTACTCATCGGCCTTGAAGGCCACCGGGTCACCCTTGCGCTGCGGGATCTGCACGGTGACGATTTCTTCGTCGAACTTGCCGGCGTCCTGCGCAGCCGCTGCCTTTTGCTGGCTGGCCAGTGCAAAGGCATCCTGCTTGTCGCGGTCGATATGGAATTCCTTGGCCACGTTCTCGGCGGTGATGCCCATGTGGTACTGGTTGTACACATCCCAGAGGCCGTCGACGATCATCGTGTCGGTCATCTTCCAGTCGCCCATGCGCTGGCCGTCGCGCGAGCCGTTGAGCACGTGGGGCGAGAGGCTCATGTTTTCCTGGCCACCGGCCACGACAATCTCTGCATCGCCTTGGCCAACCGCCTGCGCTGCCAGCATCACCGCCTTGAGGCCCGAGCCGCAGACGGCGTTGATAGTCAGCGCCGGGGTCTTCTTGTCCACGCCGGCCTTGATCATCGCCTGGCGTGCGGGATTTTGGCCCACGCCAGCGGCCAGCACCTGGCCCATGATGACTTCATCGACCTGGTCGGCGCCCACCTTGGCACGGGCCAGTGCTTCCTGAATGACAGTGGCACCCAGGTCAGTCGCAGGCACCTTGGCCAGCGAGCCGCCAAACTTGCCAACTGCCGTACGCACGGCGGAGATGATGACGATGTCTTCCATGATTCTTCCTTTTCAAAATGGGCACGGATGCCGTTGTCTCAGACGGCCCTGCGCTGCAGATTATTGCACCGCAGCATGGGGTTGGCGACCCTGCAATTGCAACCAGACCGCTATGGTTTCCAGCTCAGGCCTTGGCTTGCACATAGCTGCCGGGGGCGGGCTCCAGCTCCCGGTAGTCGGTGCGCGCACGGCCATAGCTTTTGGGCGCAGCCACCTTTTTGCCGGCATGCTGGGCCAGCCACTGGCTCCAGTCGGTCCACCAGCTGCCGGGCAGCTCATCGGCACCGTCGATCCAGGCGTCGATGTCGGCCGGCAGCTGACCGTCTTCACGCAGCCAGTGGCTGCGCTTGTTCTTGGCAGGAGGGTTGATAACACCGGCAATATGGCCTGAGGCACCCATGACAAAACGCTTGTCACCGCCCAGTACCTGGGTGGATGCGTAGGCTGCGCCAATCGGCACGATATGGTCTTCGCGCGAGCCATAGATGTAGATCGGCATGTCGATCTTGCCGACATCGAGCTTCTCGCCGCAGACGCTGAGCGCGCCGGGCTGCACCAGCTTGTTTTCCAGGTAGAAATTGCGCAGGTACCAGGCGTAGTAAGGCCCAGGCAGGTTGGTGCAATCGCTGTTCCAGTACAGCAGGTCGAAGGGCGGTGGTGTCTCGCCCTTGAGGTAGTTGCCCACCACATAGTTCCAGACCAGGTCCACCGGGCGCAGAAAGCTGAAGGTCGAGGCCAGTTCCTGGCCGGGCATCAGGCCGTTCTGGCCCATGGTCAGCTCGCGGAACTTGACAAAGTTCTCGTCGATGAAGACATCGAGAATGCCGGTGTCCTGGAAATCCACCAAGGTGGTGAGCAAGGTGGCACTGGCCACCGAGTCATCGCCGCGTGCCGCCAGCACCGCCAGCGCGTTGACCAGCATCGTGCCGCCTACGCAAAAGCCCAAGGCGTTGATCTGGGGTTTGCCGGAGATGGCCTTGACCACCTCGATCGCTTCGAGCACCGCGCCGCCGATATAGTCGTCCCAGCCCTTGCCCCCCAGGCTGGCATCCGGGTTGCGCCAACTGACAACAAAGGTGCGGTGGCCCTGGGCCACGCTGTAGCGGATCAGCGAGTTGTCGGGCTGCAGATCGAGGATGTAGTACTTGTTGATGCAAGGGGGTACAAACAGCATCGGCCGCTCATAGACCTGGGCGGTCAGCGGCTTGTATTCGATGAGCTGAAACAGCTCGTTCTGGAAGACCACCGCCCCTTCGCTGGTGGCCACATTGCGCCCGACTTCAAACAGCGACTCATCGGTCATCGAGACATGGCCCTGGCGCATGTCGGCCAGCATGTTCTGCAGGCCCTGGGCAATGCTCTGGCCCTGGGTGTCGAGCGCCTTTTGCTGCGCTTCGGCATTGAAGGCCAGAAAGTTGCTGGGCGCCGTCGCTGCCAGCCACTGCTCCACGCCAAAGCGGACACGCGCGCGGGTTTTCTCATCGCCTTGCACCGCATCGACCATATCCATCATGGTCTTGGCATGCAGCGCATAGCTGGCCGCGGTGAACGTGGAGACCGGGTTTTGCTGCCAGGCGTCGCCGGCAAAGCGGCGGTCCTTGGGCAAGGCCACCTCGCCCTTGGCGCCTTCGGTCCACAGCGCCAAGGCCGCTTGCGCGTACTGCGCCTGGATGGCCTGCAGCTTGGCCATGTCAAAACTGACGGGGGGCGTGCCCGCTGGCAGCGCCCCCAGACCGGCGGTAAAGCCCTGGGGTGCGCCTACCGCATTGAAGGGAGATGCCATGGTCTGCATGGACTGCATGCGCTCCATCCATTGCTGGGTCATCTGGCTGAGTTGCTGGAACTGGTCGCTGCCCAGTCCCCAATACGGTTGCTGCGTCATCGTCGTCTCCCTGAACAGGCTCCATGTTGGGCATGGGCTTGTGTGCATCTTAGGCGCAAAAAATGGCAGCCGTGTGCTGGTGGGCAGCAAGTTCGGGTAAATTCCAGGGCATGTACCTGATAGCGATAGCCTGGCTGTATGTGGTGGTGTTGATGGCGGTGGTCGAGGCCGCCAGCCCCCAGGGCAGCCTGCTGGGCGCCTTTTTCACCTTGCTGCTGTATGGCGCGCTGCCGCTGGGTTTGCTGCTGTTCATCGCCGGCACCCCTGCGCGGCGCCGCATGCGCCACCGGGCCGAAGCCGAGGCGCAACAGGCCCCTGCCCCACCGCCGCCCGATGCCTCTTAAAGTCGCTTAATGCGCTTAATGCGCTGAATGCCGCAGCCGCAGGCTGCTGAACACACCCGACATCGCGGCAAAACCGGCTGCCAGGTAGAGCGCCACCGTCGTGCCATGGCCGCTGGCCACCGGCCACAGGGTGAAGATGATGGCCACCAGCACCGCACCCAGCGATTGCCCGGTCAGCCGCGCCGTGCCCAGCATGCCGCTGGCCGCGCCGGCACGGGCCAGCGGTGCCGAGGTCACGATGGTGTGGTTGTTGGGTGACTGGAACAGCCCAAAGCCCAGGCCGCACAAGGCCATGCGCCAGCCGATGTTGAGGTCGCTCGGGTCGACTGGCAGCAGCGCCAGGCTCAAGAGGCCCAGCGCCAAAATCGCCATGCCGATGCCGCCGAGCAGACCGTCTTCTACCCGGCCGATCAGCCGCCCCGCCAGCGGAGCCACCAGCACAATCGCCACCGACCAGGCCGTCATCAGCATGCCAGCGGCAAAATGGCTGCGCTGCAGCGCGTCCAGCAGCAAGAATGGCAGCGCGATAAAGGACAGCATCTGCGCCGCAAAGGCGCCAATCGATGCCCCCATGGACAGCGCAAAAACAGGAATGCGCAGCAAGTCCAGCGGCAGCAAAGGCAGGCTCAGTTTGCGTTGGCGCAGCACATACCAGGCGCCCAGCAGCAGGCCCAAGCCCAGCATCAGCCAGCCTGAGGCGGACGAGCCGCCCGACTCCATGCCATGTCGTGCGCCGATACGCTCGGCCCCCAGAAACACCAGCGAGAACATCGCAAAATTCAGCGCCACATCAATCGGCGTCAACTTGGCATGCGGTGCATCCAGCAGCTGCTGCGGGTTGCGCGGCAAGGCCTTGCGGCCCAGCCACAGGGTCAGAATGCCCAGCGGCACATTGATCGCAAACAGCCAGGGCCAGCTGGCCACCGACAGAATCAATGCCGCCACACCAGGGCCGGCCACCGACGAGATGGCGACCACCAGTGAGTTGAGCGCCATGCCCTTGCCCAGCTTGGCCGCCGGGTAGGTCAAGCGCACCAGTGCGGCATTGACGGCCATCACCCCGGCCGCGCCCATGCCCTGCAGGCCGCGCGCTGCAATCAGCAGCCACAGCGACTGGGCCAGCATGGCCACGGCCGATGCCAGCGTAAAACACACGAGCCCCACCAGGTAGACCTTGCGGTAGCCAATGCGCTCGCCCAGCGCTGCCAGAGGCAGCAGCAGGCCCAAGGTGCCCAGCTGGTAGGCATTGATGACCCAGATCGCCTCGGCAGGCGACGCCTGCAGCTCCTTGGCCACCGTGGGCAGCGCCAGGTTCATGATACTGCCATCGAGCACGGCCACGATCAGGCCCAGCACGATGACCAGCATCGCCAGGCGCCGCTCGGGCATGGGCAGACCCTCGCTCAGCGAGGCCGGTTGCATGCGCGCCTCAGCCATGGCAGATCACCGGCATGTGTGGATGGGCAGTTTTCATACGGCGACGCTTTCCACCGCCTGGGGCTTGCCCGGGTAGAGCATGGTCAGGTGGGGAATGCCGTCTTCCAGATAGGGCTCCGAGACAACGTCGAATCCGCAGCCTTCGTAGAATTTTTGCAAATAGGCCTGCGCGCCAATGCGAATGGCGGTGCCTGGCCACAGACGGTCGGTTTCGGCCATCGCGTGGCGCATCAGCTCCCAGCCAGCCCCCGTGCCGCGCATCGCCTGCATGACGGCCACGCGGCCAATCGACGGCTCTGCATAGGCCAGGCCCGGCGGCAGCACCCGTATATAGGCCTGCAGCCTGCCTTGCGCATCACGCCCCAGCAGGTGCCAGGCGTCCTGGTCTTTGTAGTCCAGGTCCTGGAAGGCAACCTGCTCGGCAATAAAGACCTGGCAGCGCACATGCAGCAGGTCATACAGCTGCTGCAGATTGAGCGCCGCAAAGGGCTGGAAGGACCAGCTCAGCTGGTCCAGCGTCGAAGAAGGCTTTGGCATGTTCTGTCCATCTATCGGGGGCCTGGGGACAGCGGCCACAGGCCCAGTTGCGCTCTAGCGCCGCATTGCGCACGCGCGGAAATCAGTCGGTCTTGATCTGCTTTTTGGCGGCCTGCAAGGACTGCACCACCTCGGGCATCACGTACTTGAACGTGCCCGTTGCATGGCTGCACAAGGCGCCCTGCTCGTCATACAGCCAGGCCTCGCAAAAGGCCATGCGGCTGCTGCGCGAGAGCAGCTTGCCCTTGGCCACCAAGGCGCCTTTGGCTGGCGCCATAAAGCTGGTTTTCATCTCGATCGTCACCGCGCCACTGCCAGGGATGGCACTGCGCGCCGCATGGGCCATGGTCACATCAAGCAAGGTCATCGATGCACCGCCATGGGTGACTTCGTAGCTGTTGAGGTGCTCGGGCCGGGCCCGGTAATGCAGCTCCGCCTCGCCGTTTTCCCAGCGGTGCAAGCTAAAGCCCAGGTGGCTGACAAAGGGAATTTCAACTTCAAAGGGCAGCACAGCACAGGCTCCAGCAACAGGCAAGCGTGGAGCATACCGCCTTTGGGCGCTGCCCTGGGGCAAACCCTGACATACAAGCGACAGCCAGTCGGGCAATACGCTGGCGGCGCTGTTTGACCAGGTTCTTACAGCGTGGCGATGGCCACGCCCCCGCGCAAACGCTGCTGCACCACGGTGGCCATACCGGCAGGGGCCTGGGCCAGCAAGGCGGGCCAGGCGCTCTGCGCCTGCCGCACCATGTCCTTGAGCAGGCTGATATGGCGCGGCACGCGCAGCAGACCGGCGGCCTTCAGGAGGGCCGCCACATCGTCCCAGCCAAGCGCCCGCATGCTGCTGTCAATGGCCTTGTTGACGGCGTACTGTTGCGGGGCCGAACCCTCAAAGAAGGCGGCGACGCAGACACAGTCGTAGACGGGAGCCAGGCGCGGCTGGCGCCCATCAGGGTAGACCAGCGCCCAGTTCTTCAGGTGCGCATCGGTATTGCCCATCAGGATGGCGGCCACTGTGCGGGCCAAAAACTCGCGGGTATCGGCGACGGGCTGGGGGCTCAGGCGATCGAGCACGCGCAGCATCGTCGGCCAGTCCTGCTGCAGGCCCTTGCCATATTTGTGGCGCGGCGCATAGCCCAGGGCCTGGTTGAACTCCTCCATGTGCACACGGGTGCCGTCTGGCAGGTGGTCAAAGCGCTGCACGGCCAAGATCTCGTCAAACGGCAGGTGCTCGGGCAGATCGGCCTGTGCGCGGCTGATGATCTGTGCATCGGCCGTTGTCAGCCCCAAGGCCTGGCACAGCTGGTAGCAGCTGTACTCATTGGCCACCAAGTCGGGGTGCTGGGTGCTGGGCAGCTTCAGGATCACGCTGCCCGCCGCGCCCCGGCGGCGTACGGTATAGCGCCGGCCATCCTGCACGGCACTGAACTTGGTGACGATGCCTGGCAGCGACGCGGCATCGGCCACCGGAAATTCGACAAAACCGGGCTCCAGCACATCGAGGCCTTGCGAGGTGTGCCAGTGGCGCACCACGTCGGGAATGGCCTCGTCGCGCGGCACGGGCTCCACTTCCAGCGCACCCATCAGGTCGTGGCCGGCAGCGGCCAGCAGCTCAAACTCGTCATCGGGCGAGCAGCCCCGCTCAGCGGCCAGGCGCTGGCGGTTATGGCCCTCGGGCAGCAGGTTCTGAAAGTAGACCGGCCAGCGCCCATCGGTGCGCACCAGCCGGGCGTCGCGCGCGGCATGCAGGATGCGCTGGGTGTCTGCCTCCGTCGCGCCCTGGTAGCTGAGCGAGAGCACAGGCCGCTCTGGATCTGCGATATAGCTCTCCTCGAACGAGACGCGCAGGATATCGCCGTACTGCGACAGGTAGCCAATCGCACGCCGCCCACCGCCCATGCTGCCGGGCAGGTGCATATAGAGACGCAGGTAGCGGATGGAGGTGCTCATTCAGTGCCTCGCTTGCGCCTAGCTTGCCTCAGGGCTTGCGGCCCGCCAGGCTGTCTACTACCGAAGGGGGGGCTTCCGCACCGGTCGGCTGGCCCAAAAACTTGCCGCCCGACTGGATAAAGGCCTGCAGCGCGGGCAGCAAATCAGCGGGCACCGCCACCAACTGCATGCCCAGCACCCGGGCCATTTCGGCCACGGTCGAGTAGCGCGGGTCCACATCGCCGGTTTCGGTGCGCTGCACCGCCATGCGCGAGAGCCCTGCCTGTTCGGCCAGTTGGGCCTGGGTCAATTGCTGGGCTTTGCGGGCTGCCACCAAGGTGGCCATCAAAGAGGTAGTCATGCTGCATATTCTACTCTTTTTTGATGAAATGAGTAGATTAAATAGCACACTCAGATGCAAAAAGATTACTAAAGTACTCATTTTAATAAAAATGAGTACTTTAGTAGCAAAGCTTGGGCGATAGCAGAGCGTTTAGGCCACCCAGATGCAGGCGGCAAAGCGCCCGGTGCCACCGCCGGGCGAGCCGTCTCGCCGGTGCGAGAAAAACCGCTCTTTGTTGGCCACGGTGCACCAGTCCTGGCTGCCGTCATTGCCAAACAACGCCCCAAGGCCCAAGCGCTGCAAGCGGTGGCGGGCGAGGCCGCTCAGGTTGGCAAAAAACTTGCCCGGTTTGCCGGGTACAAACAGCGGCGCGCAAGCTGGATCCGGCCCCACAAAGGCGGCCTGCACCTCGGCACCCACCTCAAACGCAGGCTGGCTGATGCAAGGACCCAGCCAGGCCATGGTTTGCGCGGCAATCTGGGCATCGCTCAGGCCAGCCTGGCCCGCCTGCCGGCGCACGCGATCGGCATAGGCGGCAAAGCAGCTCTCCAGCACCCCTACCCCGTCCTGCCCCAGCAAGCCCCGCCAACCGGCGTGGGCGGCGCCTACCACCGGCAGCTGCTGGTGGCAGAACAACACGGGCAGGCAATCGGCCGCCATCACGGTGCAGCCCAGCCCGGGTACATCGCTGACACTGGCATCGGCCGGCTGCTCAGCGCCGCCGCCCTCGCCCAGCACCTGCACCTGGCGGCCGTGCACCTGGCGCACAAATACCGGCTGGCGGGGGCGGGTCTGGTCGGCACCGTAGCCGCCCTGCTGCTCCAGCGCCTGCATGGCCTGGGCGAGCAGCAGCCGGTTGCTTTGCACATGGCCGGGCACATCGCCCACGTTAAAGCTCAGGTTGGTGGTGCCAAACAGGCCTTTGCTGGCACCGCCGCCACGCGTGGTGCAGAGCGCAAACACGCCCGGTGGCGTAGGCCACTGGGGCAGCAGCCAGTCAGCCGGAAAGCGGGTGGACGCAGCGCCACTCATGGCTGGGCATCCGGGCAGGCGGCGGGCTGGGCTTTTTGCACCGCATCGGTCGCAAAGGCCGCCTCGTAGGCGGCCATCGTCAGCGGCAGGCCTTCAAGATGGACCTTGAAGCGCTGGGCATTGAAGACTTGCGGCACCAGCGCGCAATCCGCCATCGTCAGGCTATCGCCCCAGCAAAAACGCGATGGTGCCAGGCCTTGCGCCTGGCGCTCGGCCGCCAGCAGCACCAGCTGGCGCTCAAAGGCTTCCAGCCCGGTGCGGCACCAGTGCTGGTACCACTGGGTTTTTTCAGCATCGCTGTGGCCCAGCTCGCCGGTCAGGTAGGCCAGCACGCGCAGGTTGTTGATCGGGTGGATCTCGCAGGCCACTTGCAGGGCCAGCGCACGGATGCGGGCACGGGCCAGCGCATTGCCCGGCAGCATGGAAGGCGTTTGCGGGTAGGCCTCGTCCAGCCACTCGATCACGGCCAGCGACTGGTTCAGCCACAGGCCGTCATCGGTCTCCAGCGCGGGCACCAGCGCGTCGCCCACATGGCTGGCAAAGGCGGGTTCGCGGTGCTCGGCCTTGACCAGGTGCACCGGCAGGTAGTCATAGGCCAGGCCCTTGGCCTGCATCGCAATGCGCACCCGGTAGGACGCGGACGAGCGGAAATAGTTGTGCAGCTTCATGGCGACCGAGCATAACGCAGGGCGGTGCAACTGCGGGTGGGCCAGTCACCCGCATGACAGCTGTCGCTGTCTCGCATGCCAAGACCAGCAAGGGCTGTGCCTGGGAGCCTGCAGGCTGCTTTGTTTTGCCGCATAATTTTTGGCACCGCTTCAACCGGGCGGTTTTCTCCCGCCTCCAACCAAAGTCCAGCATGAGCCAATACGTCATCCCTCCAGCCTCGCCAACCGGCGTACCTGTTCAAGGCAGCGACCAGCTGTTCCCCGTGCGCCGCGTCTACTGCGTGGGCCGCAACTACGAAGATCATGCCAAGGAAATGGGCTTCACCGGTCGCGAGGCGCCCTTCTTCTTCATGAAGCCCGCCGACGCGGTGGTGCCCGTGGCTACCGGCAGCACTGGGCAGATCGCCTACCCAACGCTCACCAGCAACCTGCACCACGAAATCGAGCTGGTGGTGGCCATTGGCAAGGGCGGCAAGAACATTGCTGCAGCGGACGCCGCCGCGCACATCTGGGGCTATGGCGTGGGCCTGGACATGACCCGCCGCGACCTGCAAAACGAGATGAAAAAGCAAGGCCGCCCCTGGGAAATCGGCAAGGCCTTTGAAGGCAGTGCGCCCATCGCAGCCCTGGTGCCCGCCGCCCAGGCCGGTGATGTCAACAACGCCGAGATCTGGCTCAAGGTCAATGGCGCCGAACGCCAGCACAGCAATGTGCAAAAGCTGATCTGGAACATTGCCGAGACCATTGAAGTGATCTCGCAAGCCTGGGAGCTGCAAGCCGGTGACCTGATCTTCACCGGCACGCCCGAAGGCGTGGCCGCTGTCGTCAAGGGCGATGTGCTCGAAGGCGGTGTGACGGGCCTGCCCTCGTTGAAGATCGAACTGGTGTAAGGCCAGGACAACGCGCCACCCACTGCGGTGGCGCTTTTTTTCGTCCCTGGCCGCGAGCAGCGCGACCTTGACGCACAATAGACCGCATGACCTCACGCGCCCCCGTTGATTTTTGCCGCCGCTGCGGCACCCAGGTTGAGCACCGCCTGCCCGATGATGGCGACACCAAGATCCGCGCGATCTGCCCCGCCTGCCATACCGTGCACTACGAGAACCCGCTGAACGTGGTGGGTACCGTCCCCTATATGGGCGACAAGGTGCTGCTGTGCCTGCGCAATATCGAGCCGCGCAAAGGCTACTGGACCTTGCCGGCCGGCTTTATGGAGCTCGATGAGACCACCGGCCAGGGCGCCGAGCGCGAGACCGATGAGGAAGCCGGCGCCGACATCACGATGGGCCCGCTGTTCTCGCTCGTCAATGTGCCGCATGTCGGCCAGGTACACCTGTTCTACCTGGCCCAGCTGCAGAGCACCGAATTCAAGCCCGGCTGGGAGACCATCGAAGCGCGGCTCTTCAGCGAGGCCGAGATCCCCTGGGACCAGATCGCCTTTCGCACCGTCAAGGTCACCTTGCAGCGCTATTTTGAAGACCGCAAGCGCGGCGCATTCGGCATCCATGTGATCGATCTGGAGACGCCCGCCGGCCCCTTGGTTCCCCCCAAGGCCGCCCAAGCCTCCACCCCATCGACCACTTCCTGACCAGCGTGCCACCCATGACTTCTACCTTCACCCGCACCTCCTCAGTCCGCCGCCGCCTGCTGGGCAGCTTGGTACTGCCCGCCGTGGCGGCCAGCAGCGCCTGGCTGCCAGGCCTCGCCCATGCCGCCAAGCTGCAGGACATGGCGCTGGCCCTGGTCGAGAAATACAAGCTTGGCCACAGCCTGCCCCAGGTGGGTTTGCAGATTGCGGCCAAATCGCCCGAGTACCAGGCCTTGGTCGACAAGATGGGCCAGCAGCAAGCGGGCCAGGCGATGATTGCGGCCACGCGCTCGGTCGCAGCCGACTACCAAAAGCGCTGGGACACGCAGCTGGCTGCCGCCTACGCACAGAATTTCAACGAGGCCCAGCTGCAGTCCTTGCTCGACCAAGGCCCCCAATCGCCGCATGCGCAACTGATGCAGAGCAAGCAGGCCGACATCAACCGCATGATGCAGCAATCGAGCTCGGGCCTGCTGCGCGAGATGATGACCAAGGCTTACGCCAAGGCGCAGCAGCCAGCCGCCGCGCCCAGCCCGGCTGCCAAAAAGACCAAGCCCTGAGTCGCTGAGCTGCCCTCCTGCGCAGGGCGTGGTGCGGCAACGCCAGCCCACATGACAATGCCGTATCCGCTAACAGCGGGTACGGCATTTTTGATGGACTGGTTATTTAGCGGCTGTCGCGCTTGGCCTGTGCCGCCCGGGTTTTGGACTGGCCGCTAGCCTTGATTTTCTTGTTCACCGGCTGGGCCTTGATGGGGTTGCCCCGGCTGGCCGCTGCCGGCTGGCGCGTAGGCACCGCGCCGCGCGCAGCCGCTGCAGCATTGCCGCCAACCTGGGCGCTGGCAGCAGCCGTTTTGCGTGCTTTGGCGGGCGCTGCTGCCGCCTTCTTCGCAGGGGCCTTGGTGGACTTGGCCGCTGGTTTTTTGACCGCAGCTGGCTTCTTGGCTGCGGGCGCCTTCACGGCCGTCTTGGCTGCTTTGCGCGGCGCGGCGGCCACCATTTTCGTTGCAGACTTGGTAGCCGGCTTTTTCGCAGCGCCCTTGACTGCCGGCTTGGCTGCGGTCTTGCTTGCTGTCTTCGTTGCTGTTTTGCTTGCAGTCTTCTTGGCCGCCTTCGCAGGGGCGGCTGCAGGCTTGGCGGCTGCGCCTGCCGCGCCCTTGAGGGCCGTGGCCTGCAGCTTGGCCAGCCGCTCTTCAAAACGGCCCAGCAGGTCCTGCATCACATCGGCTTTGAGCTCGGTGCGGTTGTTCTCATTGCCCGCAGGCCGGCGCGCAGCGGCCGATCCCTTCTGGGTTTTGACCGTCTGGCGCTGGTAGAGATCGCGGTACTTGGCGCGCAAGGTACGGCTGCGGGTGATCTTGCTGCTGAGCTGGCGCTCGGTCAGATCCTTGATCGCATTGGCACGGCTGGCTTGGAACAGCTCCAACTCAGGCTTGGTCAGCAAGGTCTGAACTTGTCTCAGGGTATAGCTCACGGCATCTCCTCTGCATAAAAAAAGCAGGGCCGCCGGATCGCAGCCACTGGTATTTTTCATCGTATTGACATCTGGCGCATGCCAATGTCAGAGAAAGCCCCTATCCCAAGGGCTGCAGCAGCTGCCAGGCAGCGCTGCCTGCCGTGCAGTTTGCGTCAGATCAAGGCGCGCCGTTTTGCAGGAGCCGCAGCATCGCTGCCTCGTCCAGCACCGTCACGCCTAGCTCCTGCGCCTTGGTCAGCTTGCTGCCCGCATCGGCGCCGGCCACCAGGTAATGGGTCTTCTTGCTGACCGAGCCGGAGACCTTGGCGCCTGCGGCTTCGAGCAGGTCCTTGGCTTCATCACGGCCCATGGTGGGCAAGGTGCCGGTCAGCACCACGGTCATGCCAGCCAGAATCTGCGCGGGCTTTTCGGCAGGCACCGCCTCGTCCCAGTGCACGCCCGCAGCGCGCAGCTGCTCGACCACTTCGCGGTTGTGCGGTTGCGCAAAAAAGGTGTGCAGGCTGTTGGCCACCACCGGGCCCACGTCGTTCACCTGCAGCAGCTCGTCGACCGAGGCATCCATGATCGCGTCGAGCACACCAAAGTGCTTGGCCAGATCCTTGGCGGTGGATTCGCCCACATGGCGAATGCCCAGGCCAAACACAAAGCGGGCCAGCGTGGTTTTCTTGGAAGACTCCAGCGCCGCCAGCACATTCTGTGCGGACTTCTCTGCCATGCGCTCGAGGCCCGACAAGGTCGCAATACCCAGCTTGTAGAGGTCGGGCAGGCTGCGGATCACGCCGCTGTCGACCAGCTGGTCCACCAGCTTGTCACCCAGGCCTTCGATGTCCATCGCACGGCGGTGCGCATAGTGCAGGATGGCCTCCTTGCGCTGGGCCACGCAGAACAGGCCACCAGTGCAGCGGTGGTTGGCCTCGCCTTTTTCACGCACCACATCGCTGCCGCAGACCGGGCATTGGCTAGGCATCGAGAAGTTGGGCACATACTGCGGCCGCGCACCAGGCACCCGTCCTGCCACCTCGGGGATCACATCGCCCGCGCGGCGCACGATGACATCGTCCCCCACCCGCACGCCCTTTTTGCGGATGTCGAACACATTGGACAGGGTGGCGTTGGTGACGGTGACGCCACCAACAAACACCGGCGCCAGACGCGCCACCGGCGTCAGCTTGCCGGTGCGGCCCACCTGCACTTCAATGCCTTCGAGCCGCGTCACCATCTCCTGGGCCGGGTACTTGTGGGCCACGGCCCAGCGCGGCTCACGGCTGACAAAGCCCAGCTCCAGCTGCAGCGCGCGGCTGTTGACCTTGTAGACCACGCCATCGATCTCGTAGCCCAGGTTGGCGCGTTCGGCACCCATGCGCTGGTGAAAGGCCACCAGCTCATCAGCGCCCTTGGCCACGCAGACCTGCGGCGCCACCGGAAAGCCCCAGGCGCGCAGCTGCATCAGCATTGCGTAGTGGCTGTCCCACTGCATGCCGCCCTGGGCCACCGGCGTCACCTCACCCAGGCCATAGGCAAAAAAGGACAGCGGACGCTGGGCCGTAATGTTGGAGTCAAGCTGGCGCACCGCGCCCGCTGCCGCATTGCGCGGGTTGACAAAGGTCTTGCCGCCAGCAGCTTCCTGCTTGCGGTTGAGCGCATCAAAATCATCGCGGCGCATATAGACTTCGCCGCGCACTTCCAGCACGGGTGGCACGGCGGCATCCTGGCGCAGCTGCAGCGGTATCTGGCGGATGGTGCGAATATTGTGGGTGACGTCCTCGCCCACTTCGCCATCGCCGCGCGTGGTGGCCTGCACCAGGCGCCCGCCCTCGTAGCGCAGGTTCATCGCCAGGCCGTCGAATTTGGGCTCGGCGACATACTCGACCGGCGGGTCACTGGGATCGAGGCCCAGCTCCTTGCGGATGCGCGTATCAAAGGCCTGCGCGCCGCTGGCTTCGTTGTCGGTCTCGGTGCGGATGCTGAGCATCGGCACCGCATGGCGCACGGGGGTCAGGCCGTCCAGAATGGCGCCGATCACGCGCTGGGTCGGCGAGTCCGGGCTCAGCAACTCAGGATGGGCTTTCTCCAGTGCTTCGAGCCGCTGGTAGACGCGGTCGTACTCGCCATCGGGCACCGTGGGCGCATCCTGCACATAGTACTCATGCGCCCATTGCTCCAGCTGCGCGCGCAAGGCCTGCACCTCGGCGGCGGCATCCTGCGGGGCATCGCCAGCGGGCGACGCGAAAAGATCAATATTCTCAGCCATGCGGCTTGACTCCGAAAATCTGGCAAAGCGCGGGGCTCTGCGTGGTCTGATGCCTGCGACTATACGGCCAAAGCCGCGCATTCATTGCGTAAACAGCGGCGCCCAGAACGCAAAAAAGGCTGCACAGGCAGCCTTTGGCAAAACGCTGGCGGCTTAGCTGAACAAACGTCTTGCGGCCAGCGAGCCCGCTGCCAGGTCGCGCTGCTCGAGCTGGTCGTACAGGTTCTCCAAATCCTGGGCGATGGGGTCGACCACCATGATCGGCAGGGGCGTGCCATTTTGGTCGCAGATGACACCGTCCATCTCGGCGCACAGCGCCTCGGCAGCGGTGCGCATCTTGTCGAAAGGCTTTTCGCTGCGCGCCACATGCGGCACATCCAGGCTCAGCAGCACATCGCGCAAGGCGCTGGCTTCCGGGTCGTCGGCCAGCGCGGCCTGCGCGTCATAGGTCAGCGCCAATATGGCAGGCATCTGCTCGATGCCCGAAGGCATCACCATGCGGCCAGGGCCAGCGGGCACAAAGCCATGCTTGGCGGCCACCTGGGCCACATAGCCGGGGCTCCAGGAGGCGCGCTTGGCGCGCAGCATAAAGGCCAGCTGCGCATCATGCTCGCTGGCAAAGGCGTCGAGCTCGCGGGCGCGGGCCACTTCCTGCAGCATGTCGGGCGTGTCCTGCGCCGCGCCAATGCTGTCGGCGAACTGCTGGACCTTGGTGACGAACTCGGAAAACTCGATCTCGTTCATCGGGCCATGGCGGTTGGCCAGCTGCACGCCGGCCTGGAAACCGGTGTAGCGGGCGCCGGCGCGTGGCAGCTCCCAGGTCTGGCTGGTCTCGTTCAGGCCTTCGATGTTGAAAGCCTTGTTGCCGGCGCGAAAGCTGCTGGGCATGGCCGCGATGGCCGCATTGCCCGAGACGATGCCGTCGGTATGGATGGTCGCGATCGCATCGGTGAGCGGGTCGAGAATCTGCTGGCGGTCGCCCAGGTAGGTACCGGGGTTGCCGCTGCGCGCCACCGCGCCTGCGCCAAAGGCATCAGCGCTGTGGCCGCTCAAGCGGGGCCCCTGGCCGCCCAGTTGGGCATCGAGCACCGGGTCACCGGTGGCTGACGATGCCGCGCGGCCATCAAAGCCGGGCTCGTAGCGCAGCTCGGAGTCGCCGCTCTGGCCGGGCTCTTCGGGCCGGGGTTTTTTGGGCTCGTTGCGGCGTGCCGACCAGGTGTTGTAGGCGATGTACAAAACCAGAATGACACCAAAGGTGATCACCAACGCCAGTTGAAAATTACTCATACGACTTCGTTTTTAAAAATCTTTCACGCCGAATCGGCCATCGACAAGGCAGATTCCATATCCACGGCCACAATGCGCGAGACGCCCTGCTCCTGCATTGTCACACCAATCAGCTGCTGGGCGATCTCCATCGCGATCTTGTTGTGGCTGATGAAGAGGAACTGCGTGCTGCGGCTCATCGAGGCCACCAGCTTGGCATAGCGCTCGGTATTGGCATCGTCGAGCGGCGCGTCCACCTCATCGAGCAGACAGAACGGCGCCGGGTTCAGCTGGAAGATCGCAAACACCAGCGCAATCGCGGTCAGCGCCTTCTCGCCGCCCGACAGCAGATGGATGGTCTGGTTCTTCTTGCCCGGCGGCTGGGCCATCACCTGCACGCCCGAGTCCAGAATCTCGTCGCCGGTGATGATCAGCTTGGCCTGGCCGCCGCCAAAGAGCTCGGGGAACATGCGGCCGAAATGGCTGTTGACGGTGTCAAACGTGCCCGAGAGCAACTGCCGGGTTTCGGCATCGATCTTCTTGATCGCGTCTTCCAGGGTTGTCATGGCCTGGGTCAGGTCGTCCATCTGCGAGTCGAGGAAGGTCTTGCGCTCGCGGGCGTGGTTGAGTTCATCGAGCGCAGCCAGATTGACGGCGCCCAGCGCTTCAATCTCGCGGTGCAGGCGGTCGATTTCGCCCTGCAGACCGGTCAGGCGCACCTGGCCGTCCTTGACCGAGGCGGCGATGACCTCCAGATCAGCCTGGGCTTCCTGCAGCAAGGTCGTGTACTGCTCCAGGCCCAGTTGCGCGGCCTGCTCCTTGAGCTTGAACTCGGTGATGCGGTCGCGCAGCGGCTGCAGCTCGCGCTCAAACTGCTGGCGGCGCTCATCGCTGCTGCGCAGCCGGGCGGTCAGGTCGTCGTACTCGCTGCGGCGCGCAGCCAGGTCCTTCTCGCGCTCCATCTTCAGGTTCAGCGCATCTTGCAGGCCGCCTTGCGCCGCCGCGTCGTTCAGGCGCTTTTGCTCCTCTTGCGCGCGCAGCTGTTCATCGCCCAGGGCCTTGGCCTGCTGCAACGCCGTTTCCATCGTGCGGTTGAGCTCGGCGCGGCGCGCTTCCATGCTGCGCTGGCCAAACACCGCTTCCTGCGACTGGCGCTCCAGTGCACGCAGCTGCTCGCGGGCGCTGGCAAGCTTGCGCTCGGACTCATAGACGGTCTCATCGAGCTGGGCATGGCGCTCCTGGCTGTCGGCCAGCTGCATGTCCAGCTCTTCAAAGCGGGCCTCAGCCGCAATCCGGCGCTCCTGGATCTCTTCGAGCTGCTGCACCACTTCACCCAGGTCGGTGTCGATCTGCGCGGTGCGGGCGCGGGCCTGCTCGGCCAGCTGGGTCAGGCGCAAGGTCTCGACCTGCAGCTCATGGGCGCGGTTGCGGGTTTGCGCAGCCTCGGCGCGCACGGCCACCAGGCGCTGCGAGGCATCGGCATAGGCGCTCTCGGCACGCACCAGCGCATTGCGCGCCTCTTCGCCAATCAGCGATTGGGCGCGCAGCTCCTTTTCCAGATGTTCGATTTCCTGGGCCCGGGCCAGCATGCCCGACTGCTCGGAGTCCTGCGCATAAAAGCTCACGCTGTGCAGGCTCACCGAATGGCCGGTTGGCACAAAAATGGTTTCACCCGCCTGCAGGCGGCTGCGCTGGGCCAGTGCCTCGTCCAGGCTGGGGCAGGTGTAGCAGCCGCAGAGCCAGTCGACCAGCACGGCGCGCAGGCCGGCATCATGGACACGCAGCAAATCGGACAGCTGCGCGAGTTTGCCAGCAGGAGCTGCGGCCGGTGCTTGGGGCACGCTGTAGAAAGCCAGGCGGGCGGGTGGCGCATCCTGGGCACCTGCGCCCAAAAAGCCGCGCACCATGTCGAGGCGGCTGACTTCCAGCGCGGCCAGGCGCTCGCGCAGTGCCGCTTCAAGGGCGTTTTCCCAACCGGGTTCGACCTGGATGCGGCTCCACAGGCCCTGCAAGCCATCGAGCCCATGCTTGGCCAGCCAGGGCTGCAGCTTGCCATCGGTCTTGACCTTTTCCTGCAAGGCCTTGAGGGCCTCGAGCCGCGCCGACAGATCGGCCTGCTTGGCGCCTTCCTGGTTGACCTGCTGCTGCTTGCTGCGCCGCGCTTCATCGAGCTGGGGCACGCTGTCCTGCAGCTCCAGCAGGCGCCCCTCGGCAATCTCGGCGGCCTCGGCCGCTTCCTCGTTTTGCTGCTGCAGGTTGAGCAGACGGGTCTCGTCGGGCGCGGCCATCGCATTGCGGTCGCTGCGCAATCGTTCGCTGCGCACTTCCAGGCCACGGCTTTGTTCGTTCAGGCTGCGCTGCTCAGCGGCCAGCACCTGGATCTGCTGCTGCACCTGGGTGACGGAGCTGCGCTGCTCATTGGCGCGCTGCTGGGCCAGGCGCAGCGCCTCTTCCATATCGGGCAGCTGCAGGTTTTGCTCTTCAAGCTGAGCGGCCAGCATCTCGGCGCGCTCCTCGGCATCCATGCCCTGGCCGGCCAGGTTCTCCAGCTCGGCCTCGGATTCGTCCTTGCGAATGGTCCACTGCGCAATCTGCTCGGCCAGCTGCACCAGGCGGTTTTCCACGCGCTGGCGGCCTTCAACCACATAGCGGATTTCCGCTTCGAGCCGGCCGACTTCGGCCGTGGCCTCGTAGAGCTTGCCCTGCGCCTGGTTGACGATATCGCCTGCAGCATAGTGCGACTGGCGGATGGTCTCCAGATCCGCCTCGACATGGCGCAGATCGGCCAGGCGCGACTCCAGGTCATTGACGGCCTTGAGGCCATCGATGCGCACCTTCTCCTGCTCCTGCTCGGCATCACTGCGTTTCAGGAACCACAGCTGGTGCTGCTTCAAGGTGGCGCTGGCATTGAGCGCGTTGTACTTGGCCGCCACCTCGGCCTGCTTTTCCAGCTTGTCGAGGTTGGCATTGAGCTCGCGCAGGATGTCCTCGACCCGGGTCAGGTTCTCGCGCGTGTCGTTGAGGCGGTTTTCGGTCTCGCGGCGGCGCTCCTTGTACTTGGAGACGCCAGCGGCCTCTTCAAGGAACAGGCGCAGCTCTTCGGGGCGCGACTCGATGATGCGGCTGATGGTGCCCTGGCCGATGATGGCGTAGGCACGTGGGCCCAGGCCCGTGCCCAGAAACACGTCCTGCACATCGCGCCGGCGCACCGGCATGTTGTTGATGAAGTAGCTGCTGCTGCCGTCGCGCGTGAGCACGCGCTTGACCGCTATTTCGGTGTACTGGCTCCACTGGCCGCCGGCGCGGTGGTCGCTGTTGTCGAACACCAGCTCCACGCTGGAGCGGCTGGCGGGCTTGCGGTGCGTGGTGCCGTTGAAGATCACATCCTGCATGGACTCGCCACGCAGCTCGCTCGCCTTGGATTCGCCCAGCACCCAGCGCACCGCATCCATGATGTTGGACTTGCCGCAGCCATTGGGGCCGACCACGCCCACCAGTTGCCCTGGCAGCATGAAATTGGTGGGCTCCGCAAACGATTTGAAGCCAGCAAGCTTGATGGAATTGAGGCGCACAGTGCTCGTTTTCTCTTGGATGGGCGGCGATCACCTGCCTGGCGCTGTCGCAAGCGGGCCGGGCCACGCAAGGTGGAGCTGGCCCGGCATGGCCGGCAGGTGCCCGAGGGCCCAGGGATCTCTTCTGATGAAGCAAGCGGTAGAACTCAGGCCGACATAATAACCGGCCCTCCTGGCCCACCAGGGACAAAAGCGCCTGCTGCTGCGGTTTTGCGCCCTGGGCAGGGTCAAATAATGTTGCGCCGCCGCTGCGCTGCGCCCTGCGGGGCCAGACTTGCGGTATAGACACAGGGCCACGCAGGGAAAGCCGCAAGGCAGACAATGGCTGCATGGATTCAAGCATGTCTAAGCGCCCGGCGGCTACTGCTGCCACCGCATCCACCCCGAGCGAAGCAGCCCCTGCCCTGCAGCCCGGCGCCCAGTGGCACAACGGTTTTGCCAGCCTGCCGCCAGTCTTCTACACCCGGCTGCAACCCACGCCGATGCCGCAGCTGGCCATGCATGCGCGCAATGAGGCACTGGCCCAGGACATGGGGCTGCGCCCCGAATGGCTGGCCAGCAGCGAGGCGACCCAGGTGCTGGGCGGCAATGCGCTGCTACCGGGCATGGATGCGCTGGCCAGTGTCTACAGCGGCCACCAGTTTGGCCACTGGGCAGGCCAGTTGGGCGACGGCCGGGCCATTTTGCTGGGCGAAATCCGATCGGCGACTGCCCCCGAGGGCCTGGAGCTGCAGCTCAAAGGCGCAGGCAAGACGCCCTATTCCCGCATGGGCGATGGGCGCGCGGTGCTGCGCTCGTCCATCCGCGAATACCTGTGCAGCGAGGCGATGCACGGCCTGGGCGTGCCCACCACGCGTGCGCTGTCGCTGGTCACCTCCCCGCAGCCCATCTACCGCGAGACGGTGGAGACCGCTGCCGTTGTCGCCCGCGTGGCGCCCAGCTTTGTGCGCTTTGGCCATTTTGAGCATTTTGCCGCCCGTGATGACCAGGACAGCCTGCGCAAGCTGGCGGACTATGTGGCCGAGCGCTACATGCCAGCTGTTGCCCAACACGCCAGCGGCAGCGCAGAGCGCTATGCCGCGTTTTTGGCCGAGGTGGCCGAGCGCACCGCGCGCATGATTGCGCTGTGGCAGGCCCATGGCTTTTGCCATGGCGTGATGAACACCGACAATATGAGCATTCTGGGCCTGACCATCGACTACGGCCCCTTCCAGTTTCTGGACCACTACGACGCCAACCATATCTGCAACCACAGCGATACCGGTGGCCGCTATGCCTTTGCCCGCCAGCCGCAGGTGGCCTACTGGAACCTGTTCTGTCTGGGCCAGGCTCTGCTGCCGCTGATTGAAGACGAGGCCACCACCCTGGCCGCGCTGGAGCGCTACAAAACCGCGCTGGAGCCTGCGATGCAGCGGGCGCTGGGCGCCAAGCTGGGCCTCGATCCTGCGCGCAGCACCGCGCCCGAAGCGGTGGCCGCTGTCGTCAACCCCTTGCTCGCCCTGATGCAGCAGCACCGCACCGACTACAGCCTGTTCTGGCGTGCGCTGTCGCAAGCGGTGGCCGATGACCGCCTGCCGGCGCTGGCCCCATGGTTCAATGGCGATGCGGCCTTTGAGACCTGGCGCGAGCAGTACCAGGCGTTGCTGCAGCCCGGCGACGCAGCAGCCACCGCTGCGCGCATGTTTGCCGCCAACCCGCGCTATGTGCTGCGCAACCACCTGGGCCAGCAAGCCATCACCGCCGCCCAGCTGGGCGACTGGGCACCGTTTGCCCGCTTGCAAACCGTGCTCGCAACACCATATGCAGAGCATCCCGGCTGCGAAGACCTGGCCGCCCTCCCGCCCGACTGGGCGCAACATATTGAAATCAGCTGTTCATCATGAGCTTTCCCGTCCAAAAATCGGATGCCCAATGGCAGGCCGAACTCGCATCCAAGCAAGCCGAATCGGTGGCCTACCAGGTCACCCGGCATGCCGCCACCGAACGCCCTTTTACCGGCAAGTACGAGGCCCACTGGGCCGATGGCAGCTACCACTGCATCTGCTGCGGCGCCAAGCTGTTTGACAGCGACACCAAGTTTGACGCGGGCTGCGGCTGGCCGAGCTTCTCCGAAGCCGTTCCCGGCGCGATCCAGGAAAACGTGGACCGCAGCCATGGCATGGTGCGGGTGGAGACGGTCTGCGCCCAGTGCGGGGCCCACCTGGGCCATGTGTTCCCGGACGGCCCCCAGCCCTCCGGCCTGCGCTACTGCATGAACTCGGCTGCGCTGGACTTTGAAAAGCAGGACTAAGAACCTGTTCAATGCCAGGCTTGCCCCTGCCATGACAGGCCGGGGGCAAGCGCGGCGCGGAACTTTGGCTGCCGCCCGCGCTCTGACACCCCGGCAAGCCAAGGCGAGCACTTCAGCCCGGCTTAAGCTGGCCGCAAAATAGCTCGCGTATCATTGGCGGCTTGCCTGCAGACGCGCTCTTCAACCACACACAAGCACCCAAAGCCCTGCTCTCTTGTCCGCACCGCGCTCCGGCTTTTGAGCCATGCCGTGCACAGCCCGCATCGCCTGATATGAAATTTTTGATTGATTTTTTCCCCATCCTGCTGTTTTTCGCAGCGTTCAAGGTCTGGGGCGTGTTTGTGGCCACCGGGGTGGCCATTGTGGCGACCATTGCGCAAATCGCCTACCTGCGCTTCAAGGTCGGCAAGGTGGAACCCATGCAATGGATCAGCCTGGGCGTGATCGTGGTGTTTGGCGGCGCGACCCTGCTTTTCCACGACGAGTCTTTCATCAAGTGGAAGCCCACCGTGCTGTACTGGGTGATGGCGGCCGTGCTGCTGGGCGGCCAGTGGTTCTTCAACAAGAACCTGATGCAAAAGCTGATGTCGGCGCAAGTGCAGCTGCCCCAGCCCGTCTGGAACACGGTCAATTACAGCTGGGCGATCTTTTTTACCATTATGGGCATCGTCAATATCTGGGTCGCCTACCAGTTTGATCTGGACACCTGGGTCACTTTCAAGATGTTCGGCGGCCTGGGCCTGATGCTGGTCTTTGTGCTGGGCCAGGCCATGTACCTGAGCCGCCACATCCAGCACAACCCGGAAGACCAACCCTGATCTGCGGCCTGAGCCTGCTGCCTCTCAGTCAGGCTCCCCGCCAGACCGCGCTACTCCCCTTTTCTCTATGCAAGCCCAGGACATTACCGCCACCGCCATTGAAGCGGTGCTGCGCGACAAACTCTCGCCCACCCAGTTGGAAGTGATCGACGAAAGCGGTCTGCACGCCGGCCATGTGGGCGCCAATGGCAGCGGATTTGGCACCCATTTCCGGCTGCGCATCGCTTCACCCTTATTTACTGGCACATCACGCATAGCCCAGCATCGGCTTGTGTATGATGCGCTCCAAGCATTCATTGACGCGGGTTTACATGCCCTTGCCATTGAAGTCCTGCATACACCAAAACAATGAAATCACTGGTGTATATTTCCTTCATAGATAAACAATTTGGATTTCGCATGAAAAAACAGCTCTTGTCCGGTCTGGTTGCAGCTGCCCTGCTTGGTTCAGCCGCGCTGCCTGCAGTGGCCCAAAACATTGGCATCGTCAATGGCAAGCCAGTGCCCTCGTCCCTGCTGCAGACCTTCAAGGAACAAATGGAGCGCAGCGGTCGCCCGGTGAGCGCCGAGCAAGAAGGCCAGATCAAGGAAGCCATCATTGAGCGCGAAATCTATGCCCAGGCTGCCAAGGCCCAAGGCCTGGACGCGACCGAGTCCTTCAAGGGCCAGGTCGAGCTGGCGCGCCAAGGCATCCTGACCCAGGAGCTGTTTGCCGCCTACGAAAAGGCGCACCCCATCTCTGACGCGGCTGCCAAGGCCGAGTACGACAAGTTCGTCGCGACCAACCAAGGCAAGGAATACCACGCCTTCCACATCCTGGTGGACAGCGAAGACAAGGCCAAGGCCCTGATCGCCCAAATCAAGAAGGGTGCCAAGTTCGAAGACCTGGCCAAGAAGGAGTCCAAGGATCCTGGATCGGGCCAGCGCGGTGGCGATCTGGACTGGGGCAATGCTGCCAACTACGTGCCTGAGTTCTCCGAAGCGATGACCAAGCTGAAGAAGGGCCAGATGACCGATACCCCGGTCAAGACCCAGTTCGGCTACCACATCATCCGTGTGGACGATGTGCGCGAAGCGCAACTGCCCAAGTTTGACGAAGTCAAGCCCCAGATCGAGCAGCAACTGCGCCAGCAACAAATCCAGAAGTACCAGCAAGAGCTGCGTGAAAAGGCCAAGGTCGAGTAATTCTCGCCACCTCGCTTGTACTTGCAACCCCTGCCCCGTGCAGGGGTTGTGCTTTGTGGGCTGCAGCCTGCCACTGTGCGGCGCTACACTCGGATGGCTCTGGCTGGCCCCTGAAGGTCGGCCTTCTTCCTTGCGGCAGCCCTGCGCTGCCGCTGCCTTTACAAGAAAGAAAACCCCATGCGTCTTTTGCACACCATGCTGCGCGTTGGCAATCTCCAGCGCTCCATCGATTTCTACACCCAGGTGCTGGGCATGCGCCTGCTGCGCACCTCGGAAAACCCCGAGTACAAGTATTCGCTCGCCTTTGTCGGCTACGAAGACGGCAACCCTGGCCAGGCCGAGATCGAGCTGACCTACAACTGGGGCACCGAGAGCTATGACCTGGGCACCGCCTATGGCCATATCGCCCTGGGCGTGCCCGATGCTTACGCTGCCTGCGAAAAGATCAAGGCCAATGGCGGCAATGTCACCCGCGAAGCCGGCCCGGTAAAGGGCGGCACCACGGTGATCGCTTTTGTGACCGATCCTGATGGCTACAAGATTGAACTCATCCAACGCGCCGAAAGCAGCGCCGGCGGCGGCCTGCGTTAATACCGGCCTGGGCGTCTGTCAGTAACGCCCGCTACATCCTAAAAGCCAGGCACCTGCCTGGCTTTTTTGCATTCGAAGCGCGATCGGGCCGATCAGCGGCTATGGCCGTTGTGCTGCTTGTTCTTGTACATGTCCAGATCGGCATGCTTAAGCAGGCTTTGCGGATCGGCCCCATCGATCGGATAAATCGCCTGGCCAATGGAGGCGCCCAGATGAACGACCTCGCCCTCAGGCAAGCCCTTGAGCGACTGCAACGCAGGGGCGAGAACCTCCAGGATCTTGGCTTTCACCACCTGGATCTGCTCATCGCTGTGGATGCCTTGCAGCACCGCAACAAACTCGTCTCCGCCCAGGCGAATCAGCACATCATTGCTGCGCAGCACTTCCTTGAGGCGCTGCACCACCTCGATCAAGGCCAGATCGCCGTTTTCATGGCCCCATCGGTCGTTGAGCGGCTTGAACTGGTTGAGGTCGATAAAGAGAATGGCAAACACCGCCTGCTTGGGCGCGTTCGGCCGGGTCAAGGTCTCCAGAATATGGTTCAGCGCGCTGCGGTTGGCAGCGCCGGTCAGCGCATCGGTAAACAAGCGATGCCGCATATGGTGGACATTGCTGGCCAGCTCGCCAATCTCGTCATTGCGCTCGACGCCAATGGGCACATCGATCTCGCCCTGCCCCACGCGGCGTACCGCATAGGTGAGCGAGCGCATGTCCTTGGCCAGGCCGCCAAAGATGCGCAAACCCAGTGCCAGAGCAATACCCAGGGCCAGCAGACCCAAGGCCACCACCAGCACCACATGGGCACGGATGCCGGCCAGCATCTGCTGGTGCGGCACGGCCACCACGGCCAGCCAGTTCAGGCCCGCCTCATCGGTCACGCGGCGGTAGGCCACCTCGATCGCATGGTTCTTGGCATCAAAGATCAGCGCCGTGCGTGCCACCTCGTTGGACTGCGAAAACTCGTGCACCAGCTGCCGGTACACCACCTTGAGCAAGGGGTTGCCGGCGCTGGCGGCGTTGACCCGGCTGGGCGGCTGCTCGCCGTTCAAGCGGATATTGTCCATGCGCGTGCCGGCAATCAGGTCGCCATTGGGCTCCATGATGAAAGCCTCGGCACCCTCTGACAAATGCAGGCCGTCGACAAAAAGCCGCAGCTCATTCAGAAAGACATCGGTCGCCACCACACCCGTGGGCTGGCCATCCGCACCAAACACCCGGCGCGCCCGCGTCATCACCAGGTCCTTGGCATTGAAGTCGATATAGACCGGTGTCCAGATATGGCCGACAACGCCCTGCGCCAGCCGGTACCAGGGACGCGTGCGCGGATCAAACAGATTGGATTCCTTGGACAGGAAGATCGGCTCGGCCTGGATGCCTGGCAGCAGGTAGATGCTGCGCACATCCTGCGCGTTCAGCTTGATGCGCAGTTCCGCCTGGGTTTCATTGCTGCGCAGCAGGCCGATGCCTTGCCCATGGCGGTTGCCGTAGAAGACATAGTCGCCCTGGCGCTGCGTCAGCGATGTGGCAGCCCACAGGCGGGTGCGCAGCGCCGGCATGTCGTCCTCGATGCGTTCGGGGGCCTGCAGGCCCGCCGGAAAGCTCGCCTCGATGATGGAGCGCGAGCTGAAGATGTGCCGGTCCACCGCCTGGCTGATGCGCTCGGCCATCTCCACCATCAGCTGCTGCGACAACATCGATACCGTCTTGCTGCCCGTCCAGTACCACAGCACGCCGAGCACCCCGGTCAGCAATGCAATCAGCATCACAAAGGGCAAAATCAGGGTGATCGTCAGCGACGAGGCTTTACGGACGGGCATAACCAGGCATGGAGAAGGCTTTGATGGCGCGTTGGGCAGGTATTGGTATAGATACTGTCAGTTAATTCTTACTTTAACCGTTTTTATGAATTACATAGCGCGATAGACCTGTGTAATAACTCAACTTGACAGCGCGATGTTGCCACGGCAACCCCAAGCCATCGCTGGAATTTTTTCTGCAGCCCAGGCGACAGATCCAGCGATTACCCTCTGATTGGTCAAAGGATAGTTGCTCTGGAGATTCTTTTTTTAGGAGGAGAATAGCGCCTGGGAGAAAAGCAGCCGATACCCTCTCCGGACCGCCCCAGTATAACCAACCAAATACATTTAATTACATTAATCCGGCATAAATCAATCCTGCATCGGCGGAAATGATCCATCATTGAGTTACAAATTAGCTATAAGCTGATAGAATCAGTGAATAACAAAATGCGATTTAGCATGATTTGTATCCACTCCTGTCCGCACCGGCGCAGGCTTGGGGCATAGCCACTCCCAGCGAAACGGGACGCGGCCCTCAGTCTTGACGCCAACGACAGACGTTGCCGCTTTGTTTATAGATTGATGATCCCATGGCTACTGAACTGCTTCTGAACAAAAGGCTCTCTCGCAGAACCCTCAACAGCTTGGGGCGACATGCGATCACCACGGTGGATCAGGTGGTTGAAGCGTATCCCGAGCGCTTGCTCAAGCTCAATGGTGTGGGGATGACAGTGCTGCGCGATATCGAGCGGACGCTGTTCCCCGGGCAGCAGTTCCAGCCGCATTCGGGCCGCTACAAGGCCTGGACGGAAGACGCAGCCAACCAGCCGCATGCTGAGCAGGCGCAGTCCAAGGACTAAAGGCGCGCCCCCAGGCACCGCCCTGCTCCTCTGCCCAATCCCCTGCTTTTAGCGGCCACCATACAAGCCAGCACTGCATGCCTGCTGGCATGTGCTCGCAAGGCCTGTGCCCGGCCCCGTGGCATAAACACCATGCCCGGCGCTGCGCACTAACGCCCAGGTGCAGCGCTGCGGCGCATTGCATGGAGCAACCGCAGCAGCATGGCCTATGGATCAATGTTCATCCCGCTAATGGGGATGCGGTATGGAACGCAGCCAGCAGGCGGCATGGATGGCCGCCTGGAATTGCTCTGATGGCGGTGGTGTCAGGCCTTGCGTGGCAAGGCAGCGGCCTCGCGGGCCAGCAAGGTGATGTGTTCCCAGTCACCGCGCTCCAGGGTGTCGGTGGGCACCAGCCAGGAGCCTCCGACACAGACGACGTTCTTCAGCGCCAGAAACTCTGCCGCATTGGCCGTCGTGATACCCCCGGTGGGGCAAAAGCGCACTTCGGCGAAGGGGCCCTGCCAGGCCTTGAGCATGTTGATACCACCGGCTTGCAGCGCGGGGAAGAACTTCAGCTCATTGAAGCCGTCTTGCTGCGCCTGCATGATTTCGCTGCTGGTTGCCACGCCGGGCAGCAGTGGCAAGCGCGCGTCGCGGCAGGCTTCACCCACGCTCGTGGTGTAGCCAGGGCTGACCGCAAAGCGGGCCCCTGCCGCCGCTGCGGCACGCGCATCGGCGGCATTGCGCACGGTACCCGCACCCACGATCGCCTCCGGCACGGACTTGGCAATCGCTTCGATGGCGGCCAGGCCCTGGGGCGTGCGCAAGGTCACTTCCAGCACCCGGATACCGCCAGCGACCAGGGCCTTGGCCATGGACACGGCGTGGTTGACGTCGCGCAGCACGATCACCGGGATCACCGGTGCGTCTTGCATGATCGATAAGGCGGTCAGTTGCTCAGCCATGTGCAGGCTCCTTCTTCTGCGCTCAGCGCATTGCGCCGGAATCCGGCAAACAGTTCTCGGCCCAGACCACGGCCATTGGCGCGCAGCTGCTCGGCCGGTATCGTGGCCAGTGGGCGTGCCTCCCAAACGGCGGCATCCACTTCGGCCTGCATGATACCGGTTTCAGCATCCAACAGCACCATATCGCCGCTCTCAATTTTGGCCAAGGGGCCACCGGCCAGTGCTTCAGGCGACACATGGATCGCAGCGGGCACCTTGCCCGAGGCGCCGCTCATGCGGCCATCGGTCACCAGCGCCACCTGGTAGCCCTTGCCTTGCAGCACGGCCAAGGGTGGCGTGAGCTTGTGCAGCTCGGGCATGCCGTTGGCCTGCGGGCCCTGCCAGCGCACCACGCAGACCACGCCGTTGTGCCCATTGGTCTGGCAGGCCTGCTCCAGCGCGCCCGATTTGAAGGCCTCCTGCAGCGCATCTTGCGAGTCAAACACCCAGGCCGGCGCGCGCAGCACATGGCGGTCAAGCGGCACGGCGCTGACCTTGATCACACTGCGGCCGAGGTTGCCGGTCAGCAGCTTGAGGCCACCGGTAGGGCTGAAAGGCGCGCTCACCGGGCGCAGCACGCTGTCGTCACCCGATTCGGTGGCCGCCTGCCAGACCAGCTGGCCCGCCTCCACACGCGGCACCGTGGCGTAAGCCGCCAGGCCCTCGGGGCGCACGGTCAGCACATCCCCATGCATCAGGCCTGCAGCCAGCAGCTGGCCAATCACATAGCCCGGGCCGCCTGCCGCCTGGAACTGGTTCACGTCCGCCGCCCCATTGGGGTAGACGCGCGCCAGCAAGGGCACGACCGAGGACAGCTGCTCAAAATCATTCCAGTCGATGACGATACCGGCAGCACGCGCCACCGCCACCCAGTGGATCAGGTGGTTGGTCGAGCCACCCGTTGCCAGCAAGGCCACCATCGCGTTGACAATGCAACGCTCGTCGACCACGCGGCCAATCGGCGCAAAGCGCTTGCCAGCGGTGATGCCCAGCACGGTACGCATGGCTTCGCGGGTCAGCAGTTCACGCGCGCCATCTCCCGGGTTGATAAAGGCATTGCCCGGCACATGCAGGCCCATGGCTTCGAGCAGCATCTGGTTGCTGTTGGCCGTGCCGTAGAAGGTGCAGGTGCCCGCATCATGGTAGGCGGCCATCTCGGCTTCGAGCAGCTTTTCGCGGCCGACCAGGCCTTGGGCGGCCAGCTCGCGCACCTTGGCCTTGTCGTTGTTGGACAGGCCCGAGGTCATCGGCCCGGCGGGCACAAACACCATCGGCAGATGGCCAAAATGCAGCGCGCCAATCAAGAGGCCCGGCACGATCTTGTCGCAGACGCCCAGCATCAGCGCCGCATCAAAGGTGTCATGGGTCAGCGCCACGGCGGTGCCCATCGCAATCGCATCGCGGCTGAACAGGCTCAGCTCCATGCCCGGCATACCCTGGGTCACGCCATCGCACATCGCAGGCACACCACCCGCCACCTGCGCGGTCGCGCCATGCTTGCGCGCCTCGTCCTTCAGGATATCGGGGTAGCGCTGCAGCGGCGCATGGGCCGAGAGCACATCGTTATAGGCCGTGACAATACCCACGTTCGGGCCCTTGACCTCGACAATGCGCAGCTTGTCATTGACCGGCACGCCGGCCACCGCATGCGCCACATTGGCGCAGCCCATCGAGCGCATCTGCGGCGGGCGCTGGGCCATGGCGTCAACCTGGGCCAGATAGTCGCTGCGCGTGGCAGCGCTCTTGGCGCGGATGCGGTCAGTGACCGCTTGAAGAACCGGGTGGATCTGCATCATGGGAGTCCTTTGCATCATGGGAAGGCCGTAGCTTCCCCTTTATTTATGTAATTTTTATAGCACAGCAGCCGCATGCAGCGCTGGCACTATGCTTTGTCAGCGCTCAAGGCTGCTGAGCATCCAGCCACTGCTGCACCTGCTGGGCAATGCGGTCCAGCGGGGTATCGGCATCCACGGTCAGCACCTGGGGCTCATCGCGCGGGTCTTCCAAGGTGGCAAACTGGTTGGCCACCAACTCGGGCGAGAAAAAATGCCCCGCACGCTGCTGCACCCGCGCCAGCGCCGTGTCGTAGCTGAGATTCAGAAACACAAAGCCGAGCCGGCTTTGGGAGGCGCGCAACAGCTCGCGGTACTGGCGCTTGAGCGCCGAGCAGGTCAGCACCACCCCCTGGCCATCATTCGCTTCGGCCAGCAACTGCGCCAGGCGTTGCAGCCAGCCAGCGCGGTCGGCATCGGTCAGTGCAATGCCCGCCTGCATCTTGGCCACACTTTCGGCCGCATGGTAGCTGTCGCCTTCGACCAGGCGCCAACCCAGGTGCAGCGCAATGGCTTCACCGGCGCTGGATTTGCCGCATCCCGACACCCCCATCACCACCAACGCTACAGGACGCCGACGCGAAGAATCACTAGAGGACATGGTCATTGGGTTAGCGCTATCCAATACAGGTAAAAAATAAGCACTGCCCTTAGACAACGTAGTTTGAGCAAGCCGATTCAAACCATCAGTCTTGTTCTCGCCACGCCTGCAGGCACCGCCTTCCTTCCCAAGCATGTTGGGATAGCGCTATCATACCGGATATTGCTTGCTGAACCGACCGGAGATGCGCTTGCCCCTGCCCCCTTCCCCGCCTTTGCCCGCGCCGGCTGCCGAGCCCAACAGCCGCCGCTCGCGTGCCAGCGGGCGTGTCACCTTGCAGGATGTGGCCGATGCCGCAGGGGTCAGCCCCATGACGGTATCCCGCGCGCTGCGCGGCGAGCGCCGGGTGGCCGCTGCGCTGGCCGACAAGGTGCGCGAGGTGGCTTTGCGCCTGGGCTATGTGCCCGACCCGGCCGCGCGTGCGCTGGCCTCGCAGAAAAGCAACCAGGTACTGGTCATCGTGCCGCTGCTCAGCAACACCTTGTTTGTCGACCTGATCGAAGCGGCCCACAAGGTGCTGTTTGCCGCCGGCTACCACCTGCTCATTGGGGTGTCGCACTACAGCGCAGCCGAGGAAGAGCAGCTGCTGCGCGCCTACCTGCCGATGCGGCCTGCGGGCCTGATGCTGACCGGTTACGAGCGCAGCGCCGGCAGCGCCCAGCTGCTGGCAGCCAGTGGCACGGCCTGCGTGCATTTGATGGAGCTACACCCTGACAGCGCAGCGGCCCAGCTGCACAGCGTGGGCTTTTCGCAGCTGGATGCCGGGGCGGCGATGACGGAACACCTGCTGGCCCAAGGCTACCGCCGTATCGCCTTTTGCGGCGCCCAGCTCGATGCCCGCGTCATGCAGCGGCTGCAGGGCTACCGCCAGACCTTGCAGCGCGTGGGCCTGGCCGATCCGGGTCTGGAGATTCTGAGCCCCGAGCGCTCGTCGCTGGCCCTGGGTGCACAGTTGCTCGATCAGGCGCTGCAGCTCGGCGGTGGCGTGGATGCCGTATTTTTCTGCAACGATGACCTGGCCCAGGGCGCGCTGCTGGCCGCCAACCGCCTGGGCCTGGCCGTGCCCACACAAATCGCAATTGCCGGTTTCAACGACCTGCCCGGCAGCGCGCAGATGGTGCCGCCGCTGACCACCATCCACACACCCCGTAGCGCCATTGGCGCCGAGGCCGCCACCATGCTGCTGCAGCTGCTGCAAGACCAGCCGGTGGCACAGAACCGGCTGGATCTGGGCTACCACCTGGTGCGGCGCGCCAGCACCTAAGAACCTGTTCAAAGGGCTTACACCTCTACCACTCGCCCAAAGCCCAGCTGCTGGCCACCGCAAAATACTCGCGCAGCCAGACATTGAACCGGGTCAGCAACGGTGTGGGGGCCGCCACGCCAATCGGATGGCTAAAGCCCTGGCTGCGGGCAATCTGCAGCGCGCGCCAGAGGTGAAAATCACTGCTGACAATCGCAATCGGCTGCGCCAGATCCACCCCGCGCTGCTGCAGCATCGGGCCGGTCCATTCCAGGTTCAGCACGGTGCTGGTACTGCGCTCTTCGACCACCATCGTGGCGGGGTCCAGCCCGTGGCTCTGCGCCAGGTAGCGCGCCATGATGGCGCCCTCGCTCTCGTCCTGCCCAAAGTCCACCCCACCGGTCACTGCCAGCACCGCCTGGGGCTGCAAGGCCACGAGCTGCGCAGCGGTATCGAGCCGCATCGCCAGCGCCGGGCGCGGCTTGCCGTCTTGCGTGCCGCTGCCCAGCACCACAATCGCGGCCACCTGCGGCGTGGTCGCGGGCATCTGCCCCAGGCCGGCAATGCGCTGCCAGAGCCAGCCCACGCTGGCGACCCACAAGGCCAAACCCAGCCAGGCAGCGCGCCACACAGCGCGGCGCCAAGGCGCTGCGGCGCGCCAGGACTGCACCGCCGGCCAGCGCCAAACCAGATAGCCTCCCGCCAGGCCCAGCCCTACCGGCACCAGCACCCCCAGGTGCAAGTGCCCGGCCGCCAAGGGCACGGTACCCAGCCCCAGCAGCATCAGCGCGGCCACGGCCAACAAAGCTCGTTGCATTCCCATCCTCTCGTACACGCTTCGCTCCTGCACAAAAAAACCCGCTGCGGGGCAGCGGGTCTGCGTCATCGCCAAGCAGTCAGATCATTCAAATTCCAGAATGATATCGTCCACCGCGAGCGAATTGCCCTTCGCGGCACTCACCTTGCTCACCACGCCGTCTTGCGTGGCAAACAGGATGTTCTCCATCTTCATCGCTTCAATGACGGCCAGCTTCTCGCCTGCCTGCACCTTCTGGCCGGGCTGCACCGCCACATCGACGAGCAGGCCGGGCATGGGCGAGAGCAGGAACTTGGACAGATCCGGTGGCGCCTTGTAGGGCATCAGCTGGTAGAGCTCGGCGCCGCGTTGCGACAGCACCAGGATGTCGCGCTGCGTGCCATTGTGGATCACGCGCAAGGCCAGCGGGTTCTTGGCCGTGCCGCGCTCGATCTGCGCGGTAAAAGGCTGGCCGTTGCAAGTGCCGTGGGTGACGACATCGCGCAGCACCGCTTCACTGCTGAACTGGTAGATCTTGTCGCCAATGCTGACCTTGCAGACGCGGGCTTCGTCGTCAAAATCGGTCACTTCGGCCGAGACAAAGCTGTGCTGGCCTTCGGCGCCCAGCACCACCGCCGTGTAGCTGTGGCCCACACGCAGCTGGTGGCCCAGCATCTGGCCGCTGATGGTGGAGGCGCGCGCGCGGTAGCGGCGGTTGCGGAACATCGCCAGCGCCACCAGAAAATCCGTGTCCTCGTGCGGTACATCCTCGGCATGGAAGCCCTGACCATAGTGCTCGGCGATAAAGCCGGTGTTGAACTGGCCCGAGACAAATTGGGGGTGGGCCAGCAGCGCGGCCTGGAAAGGAATGTTCGAGCTGATGCCGCGGATCGCAAAACCGTTGAGCGCCTCGCGCATCTTGGCAATCGCCTCGTTGCGGTCCTTGCCATGCACGATCAGCTTGGCAATCATCGAGTCGTAGTACATGGGAATCTCGCCGCCCTCGTACACACCGGTATCGACACGCACGCCCTGCAAATGGGCGGTATCGGCCTGCCACATGGTCTGCTTGGGCGGCTCAAAGCGCACCAGGCGGCCGGTCGATGGCAGGAAGTTGCGGAACGGGTCTTCGGCATTGATGCGGCATTCGATCGCCCAGCCATCGCGCTTCACATCAGCCTGGCTGAAGGACAGCTTCTCGCCCGCGGCCACGCGGATCATCTGCTCGACCAGATCGAGGCCGGTGATGCATTCGGTCACCGGGTGCTCCACCTGCAGGCGGGTGTTCATTTCCAGAAAGTAGAAGTCCTGGTCCTTGCCGACGACAAACTCCACCGTGCCGGCGCTCTGGTACTGCACGGCCTTGGCCAGCGCCACGGCCTGCTCGCCCATGGCCTTGCGCGTGGCATCGCTGATGAAGGGCGATGGTGCCTCTTCGATCACCTTCTGGTGGCGGCGCTGGATCGAGCATTCGCGCTCGTTGAGGTAGACCACATTGCCGTGGCTGTCGCCCAGGATCTGGATCTCGATATGGCGCGGCTCCTGCACGAACTTCTCGATAAAGATCCGGTCATCGCCAAAGCTGTTGCGCGCCTCGTTCTGGCAGGCGGTAAAGCCCTCGAGCGCTTCCTTGTCGTTGTAGGCCACGCGCAGGCCCTTGCCGCCGCCACCGGCCGATGCCTTGATCATCACCGGGTAGCCAATGCCCTGGGCAATGCCCACCGCTTTTTCCGCGTTCTCGATGGCATCGTTGTAGCCGGGGATGGTGTTGACCTGGGCTTCGTTCGCGAGCTTCTTGGAGGCGATCTTGTCGCCCATCGCAGCAATCGAATGCGCCTTGGGGCCGATAAAGGCAATGCCCTCGTCTTCGCAGCGCTTGGCAAAGGCCTCGTTCTCGGACAGGAAACCATAGCCCGGATGGATGGCCTGCGCGCCGGTCTTGCGCGCCGCATCGATGATGCGGTCGGCCAGCAGATAGGACTCGCGGCTGGGCGCTGCGCCAATATGCACGGCCTCATCGGCCAGCTTCACATGGCGCGCTTCCTTGTCCGCATCGGAGTAGACCGCAACGGTCTGGATGCCCATGGTTCGGGCCGTGGCGATCACGCGGCATGCAATCTCGCCGCGATTGGCAATCAGGATTTTGCTGAACATGGTTGTCGTCTCTTGGTTGAATCTTTCGGTTGGCCACCATGCTGCCGTGCTTACGGCAGCGCCTTGTCATGCGCCCATTGCCCGCCGGGCATGAGCAAATAGTCTTCGCAATCGATCTCGCTGCAGCGCACACTGCCGAGCAATTGCAGCATTACCTGGTCCTGCGTGCGCACATCGGTCGAGCGCCCCTGCACTTTCACCGCCAGCAGGCGGCTGTCCTTGCTCCAGCGGGCAATCTCAGGGCCTTCGACCACGGCTGCCGTGCTGTCCCAGCCTTCACGGTGCGCGGTGCGCACCGTTGCCAGCCGGCGCGAGAGGATGCGCTCGGGCCGCACGCCCACCAGCACCACCTGGCCGCGCAAGCCCACCAGGTTTTTGTCCAAGGTCGGCAGGTCCACCACGCGCCGTGCCTGGTACTGGCGCACCATCGCCTGCAGACGCTGGGCGTTGGCGCTGTATTCGCGCTGCTGCTCGGGCTGACCGGCATTGTGCTGCTGCTGGGCCGCTGCGTTGTTGCTGTACTGCTGGAACAGCAGCTCGCGCCCCTGCAGCGAAGCCGTGGCCCGCACCACCGGCGCGGGCAGATGGCCATCGGCATCCGCCGCCAGCTCAAAGCCCTGGTAGAGCATCAGCCGCACCAGGTTCTGCGCGGCAGCCGGGCAGGCACGCTGCCAGTGCTGCAAGGCCGCCTGCAGCCATTGCCGCGCCACCTGCTCGGAGCCCAGCGGCGAATGGATATCGACCAGCACATGCAGCGCCATCGGTGCGCAGGCATCGGCCGGTGTGTTGCCGTCCAATGCCGCCTGCACCCAGAGGCGCCCGCCCTTGCCTTCGCTGTCTGCCAAGGGGCCCAGATCGAGCAGCACCTGGCTGTCGGCCAAGGGCCTGGCGGCGCGCACGGCCGGGCGGCTGAGGAAAATGCCCCGGTCAAAGCGGCCCTGCCAGACAATGGGCGCCGCCCCGGCATCGCTGCGCGGCAGCCACTGCGCCCGGCCCTCGCCCTGGGCCAGGCCGTTTTCACAGCCACCCTGGTACGAGAACACGTATTGCCAGGACTGGGCCAGTGGCGCGCCCCAGCGCGCCCCACACCAGCAGCCCCGCGCGGCCCGCCAGCCCGGCGGGGGTTTCGCGCCCGCCGCCCCCCCCCAGCCCGCCCAGGCTGCGCCCACCACGCGCGGCGCCCCCCCCGCCCGCCGGCCCGCGCCTGGCACTGGCGGTTCCCCCCCCCCCCCGTCTTACCCCACCCCTTTCCCCGCGCGGCGGCCCGGGGCCCCCCCCCGCCCCCCCCCACAGCTGCTGCCCGGCGCTGCCGGCATGCCAGGCTGGGTTTGCGCGCCAGCAGCCACACCCATGCCGGCCATGGCTGCGCACAGCAGGCGCTGCGCCAGCCAGCGCTGCGCCAGCAGGTGCTGCGCCCGCCGTCTTGCGGCCATGCGGGGTGGGACAAAGGTGGAGCGCATCCGGGCCTGCAGCGTTTAGAGCGGGATATTGCCGTGCTTGCGCCAGGGGTTCTCAAGCTGCTTGTTCTTGAGCATCTCCAGGCTGCGGCAGATGCGCTTGCGCGTCTCGTGCGGCAGGATCACATCGTCGATAAAGCCCCGGGCGCCAGCGACAAAGGGGTTGGCAAAACGGGTCTTGTATTCGGCCTCGCGCTTGGAGAGCTTGTCCGGGTCGTTCTTGTCTTCGCGGAAGATGATCTCGACAGCGCCCTTGGCGCCCATCACCGCGATTTCTGCCTGCGGCCAGGCCAGGTTCACATCGCCGCGCAGGTGCTTGGAGGCCATCACGTCATAGGCACCGCCATAGGCCTTGCGGGTGATGACGGTGATTTTTGGCACCGTGCATTCCGCGTACGCATAGAGCAGCTTGGCGCCATGCTTGATGATGCCGCCGTACTCCTGGCTGGTGCCGGGCATGAAACCGGGCACATCGACAAAGGTGACCACGGGGATGTTGAATGCATCGCAAAAGCGCACAAAGCGGGCGGCCTTGATGGAGCTCTTGATATCCAGGCACCCGGCCAGCACCAGCGGCTGGTTGGCCACAATGCCGACGGTCTGGCCGGCCATGCGCGCAAAGCCGATCAGGATGTTCTTCGCGTACTCGGGCTGCAGTTCAAAGAAATCGCCGTCATCCACGGTCTTGATGATCAGCTCCTTCATGTCGTAGGGCTTGTTCGGGTTCTCGGGCACCAGGGTGTCGAGCGACATGTCGGCGCGGCTGACCGGGTCGGTCGTCGCCCGCACCGGCGCCTTTTCGCGGTTGTTGAGCGGCAGGTAGTTGTAGAGGCGGCGCAGCATCATCAGCGCCTCGACATCGTTGTCAAAGGCCATGTCGGCCACGCCACTCTTGCTGGTGTGGGTGACGGCGCCGCCCAGCTCTTCGGCCGTGACCTGCTCATGCGTCACGGTCTTGACCACTTCGGGGCCGGTGACGAACATGTAGCTCGAATCCTTGACCATGAAGATAAAGTCGGTCATCGCCGGCGAGTAGACCGCGCCACCGGCGCAAGGGCCCATGATCATCGAGATCTGCGGCACAACGCCCGAGGCCAGCACATTCTTCTGGAACACGTCGGCGTAGCCGCCCAGCGACGCCACGCCTTCCTGGATACGGGCGCCGCCCGAATCGTTGAGGCCGATGACCGGCGCGCCCACCTTCATCGCCTGGTCCATCACCTTGCAGATCTTCTCGGCATGCGTCTCAGACAGCGCGCCGCCAAACACGGTGAAATCCTGGCTGAAGACAAAGACCAGGCGGCCATTGATCATGCCGTAGCCGGTGACCACACCGTCGCCCGGGATCTTGGTCTCTTCCATGCCAAAGTCGGTGCAGCGGTGCTCGACAAACATGTCCCACTCTTCGAAGGTGCCGTCGTCGAGCAGCAGCTCGATGCGCTCGCGCGCCGTGAGCTTGCCCTTCTTGTGCTGTGCATCGATGCGCTTTTGCCCGCCGCCCAGGCGGGCGAGTTCACGCTTTTTCTCCAGTTGTTCCAAGATATCTTGCATGTTCCATCCTTGAAGCTTGCTAGGTTGTCTCTCTGTCTTGATCGGGGCTCGCCGCCCGGCTCAATCCGCTTTGTGAATCATCGCCGCACTGCTTTGCGCCTGCAGCAGGTTTCTGGCCGCTGTCGATGCCGCCAACTGGCCCGAAGCGACTTGCTGCTGCACAGCAGGCAGCATATCGCGCACGGCAGGGTGGCTGCGAAACGCCAGCTTGAGCCCATGGTCAATGCGCTCCCACATCCAGGCGAGCGATTGCTTCTCGCGCCGCTGTGCCAGGCAGCCATTGCTGGTCTGCATCTGGCGGAAGCTGCTGACCGCATCCCAAAAGGCCTCCACGCCATCGCCCAGCAGCGCGCTGATCTGTATCACCCGGGGCTGCCAGAGCGCGCCGCGCGCCGCATGGTCATGGCTGCCATGCATGCCCAGCAGGCGCAGGCTGGAGGTGATCTGCGCCTGCGCACGGGTGGCGGCATTCGGGTCGATATCGGCCTTGTTGATGACCACCAGGTCAGCGAGCTCCATCACGCCTTTTTTGATGGCCTGCAGGTCATCGCCGGCATTGGGCAGCTGCAGCACGCAGAACATGTCGGTCATGCCATGCACCGCTATCTCGCTCTGGCCGACACCCACGGTCTCGACCATCACCACGTCGTAGCCCGCCGCTTCGCAGACCAGCACCGCCTCGCGCGTCTTCTCTGCCACCCCCCCCAGGGTGCCGCTCGACGGGCTGGGCCGGATATAGGCTTCGCTGCGCATCGACAGCTGCTCCATGCGCGTCTTGTCGCCCAGGATGGAGCCGCCTGACACGGTGGACGACGGGTCAATCGCCAGAACGGCCACGCGCAGACCCTTGCCAATCAAATACAGGCCGAGGGTTTCAATAAAGGTGGACTTGCCCACGCCGGGCACACCGCTGATGCCGAGGCGAAAAGACTTGCCGGTATGCGGCAGCAGCGCCGTCAGCAGCGCATCACCCAGCGCGCGGTGGTCGGCGCGGGTCGATTCCAGCAAGGTGATGGCCTTGGCCATCGCGCGCCGCTGCAGCGCCGGGTTGTCCCCTTGCGTAATGGCGGCAACGCGCTCGGCAACATCGCTACTCATGCCGCCGCCCTGTCAAAACACTGCCACAGTGCCCCTGCCACAGGGGCGCCTGCCGCCATCATTTGTATCGCCAACTCCATATCCACTACCTCTACGCCGGGGTCCACTGGTACAACAGGTCAATCGGATCGCCGCCCGTCTGCACAAAGCCATGGCGCTCATAAAACCGGATCGCATCGCTTTGGTTCAGCACCTCCAGCCACACCGCCCGGCCCTCTTGCCGCGCTTGGGCTTGCACCTGCTGCAGGGCCCAGTCGCCAATGCGGCGGTTGTGCCAGGCCGGCAGCAGATAGAGATGCTGGAGCTTGAGCGGGCCATCTTCATAGGGCACGACCGTCAGCAGCCCGACGCGCTGCGAGCCTGCGCCATCGTCCACACAGATATGCCGCATGTACTGCGGCGCAAACTGGCGTTCAAAACGCTTGCGGGCATGGTCCAGGTTGAAGATGCCCAGCCGCTCCAGGCTCGGGCGCATCGCGGCCACGCGCAGCGCAAACAGCGCTTCAAAATCACTGTCGGCAACCGGGGCAAAGGAGAGATTCATGCTTTCTCCAAGCCTTTCTTCATCTTTTGGTGTAGCAAGTAGCCACCATAACCCAGTGCAACCCACACGCCCAGCCCGACGACAACCTGGCCCCAAGCTGGCAAAGTGAGCACCCGGTACAACAAGTACAGATACAGAATGCCAAGGACAGGCTCCACGAACATCATGACAAGAGCCTTCACATAGTCTTGCCAGAAAGGCGCTTGTTTGCCCTTGCCCATACCGATTTAGACAGCAACCGCTTTCTTGATCTGCTCGAGCACATCCTTGGCGCTGGCCGGGATCGGCGTGCCCGGGCCATAGACGCCTTTGACGCCTGCGTTGTAGAGGTAGTCGTAATCCTGCGCCGGGATCACGCCGCCGACAAAGACGATGATGTCGTCTGCGCCCTGCTTCTTGAGCTCTTCGATGATCGCGGGCACGAGGGTCTTGTGGCCGGCGGCCAGGGTCGAGACACCGACGGCATGCACATCGTTCTCGATGGCCTGGCGCGCGCATTCCTCGGGGGTCTGGAACAACGGGCCCATGTCCACGTCATAGCCCAGGTCGGCAAAGGCGGTCGCCACCACCTTGGCGCCCCGGTCATGGCCGTCCTGGCCCAGTTTGGCAATCATCACGCGCGGGCGCCGGCCTTGGGCTTCGGCAAAGGCTGCGATCTCGTCCTTGAGCTTGTCCCAGCCTTCGGCCGAGTCATAGGCGGCGGCGTAGACACCGGTCACCTTTTGCGTATCGGCGCGGTGGCGGCCAAAGGATTTCTCCAGCGCGTCAGAGACTTCACCGACGGTGGCACGCAGCCGCACCGCCTGGATGGCCAGGTCCAGCAGGTTGCCCTCGCCCGACTCGGCAGCGGCGCTGAGCGCCTCCAGGGCCTTGTCCACGGCAACGGCATCGCGCGTGGCCTTGATCTGGTTCAAGCGCGCAATCTGGCTGTCGCGCACCTTGACGTTGTCCACTTCGAGGATGTCGACCGGGTCTTCCTTGGCCAGCTTGTACTTGTTGACGCCGACAATCACTTCCTTGCCCGAGTCGATGCGCGCCTGCTTCTCCGCCGCAGCCGCCTCGATCTTGAGCTTGGCCCAGCCGCTGTCCACGGCCTGGGTCATGCCGCCCATCGCGTCGACCTCTTCGATGATCTTCCAGGCGGCATCGGCCATGTCCTGGGTCAGCTTTTCCATCATGTAGCTGCCGGCCCAGGGGTCGATCACATTAGTGATATGGGTCTCTTCCTGGATGATGAGCTGGGTGTTGCGCGCAATGCGGGCACTGAACTCGGTGGGCAGCGCAATCGCTTCGTCCAGCGCATTGGTGTGCAGCGATTGCGTGCCACCAAACACGGCCGCCATGGCCTCGATGGTGGTGCGCACCACATTGTTGTAGGGGTCCTGCTCGGTCAGGCTCCAGCCGCTGGTCTGGCTGTGGGTGCGCAGCATCAGGCTCTTGGGGTTCTTGGCTTCAAAGCCGGTCATGATGCGGCACCACAGCAGGCGGGCGGCACGCATCTTGGCGATTTCCAGGTAGAAGTTCATGCCCACCGCCCAGAAAAAGGACAGGCGCCCGGCAAAGGCATCCACATCCATGCCCTTCGCGATAGCGGTTTTCACATATTCCTTGCCGTCCGCCAGGGTGAAGGCCAGCTCCAGCGCCTGGTTGGCACCGGCTTCCTGCATGTGGTAGCCGCTGATCGAGATCGAGTTGAACTTGGGCATGTTCTGGCTCGTGTACTCGATGATGTCGCCGATGATGCGCATGCTCGGCTTGGGCGGGTAGATATAGGTGTTGCGCACCATGAACTCTTTGAGAATGTCGTTCTGGATCGTGCCCGAGAGCTGGTCCTGCGCCACGCCCTGCTCTTCGGCGGCCACCACATAGCCGGCCAGCACCGGCAGCACCGCGCCATTCATCGTCATCGACACGGAAACCTTGTCCAGCGGAATGCTGTTGAACAGGACCTTCATGTCTTCGACCGAGTCGATCGCCACCCCTGCCTTGCCGACGTCACCGGTCACGCGCGGGTGGTCGCTGTCATAGCCCCGGTGCGTGGCCAGGTCAAACGCGACCGACACGCCTTGGCCGCCCGCAGCCAGCGCCTTGCGGTAGAAGGCATTGGATTCTTCGGCGGTCGAAAAACCGGCGTACTGGCGAATGGTCCAGGGCCGCACCGCGTACATCGTGGCCTGCGGGCCGCGCAGGTACGGTGCAAAACCCGGCAAGGTATCGGCAAACGGCAGGTCGGCGGTATCGGCAGCGGTATAGAGCGGCTTGACCGTGATTCCATCGGGCGTCAGCCAATCGAGGCTGCCCACATCGCCGCCGGGGGCGGATTTGCTGGCGGCCTTGTCCCAGGCGGCGCGGTCGGCCTTGGGAAACTCGGATGCAGTGTTGTGCTTCGCGGAATCAGTCATGTCTCAAGCTCGGGATACGTTATAGACAGTGCATATTGGCCTACCCACGGCCGCCAGGCAAGTGTACATTATTCATAATTATGAATGCAGAATTTTGAATTTCAGTCGCCTTCTGTACAATGGCGCCACCGATGAGCCTTCCCACTTTTGCGCCGCGCGCGCTGTACCAGGACGTTGCCGAGCTACTGCGGCAACGTATTTTTGCGCACCAACTGCCCCCTGGCAGCTGGATCGATGAGTTGAAGATTGCCGAAGAAATAGGCATCAGCCGCACGCCTTTGCGCGAGGCCTTGAAGGTGCTGGCCACCGAGGGCCTGGTCACGATGAAGCTGCGCCGTGGCGCCTATGTGACTGAGGTGTCGCAAAAAGACCTGCTCCAGGTCTACCACCTGCTGGCCTTGCTCGAGAGCGATGCCTCCGCCGAGCTGGCCTGCTGCGCCAGCGCCGAACAGATTGCCGAGCTACAAGGCCTGCATGACGCGCTGGAAGCCGCTGTCGATGAGCGCGATGCCTTTTTTATTGCCAATGAGCGCTTTCATATGCGCGTGCTGGAGATGCTGGACAACAAATGGCTCAGCCAGATGGTGGCCGATCTGCGCAAGGTGATGAAGCTCAACCGCCACAACTCCCTGTTCAAATCCGGCCGCATCGAGGAGTCGCTGCAGGAGCACCGCGCGCTGATGCGGGCGCTGGCCGCGCAGGACAGCAGCGCGGCACGCGCCTGCGTCATGCTGCACTTCAAAAACGGGCTGGCAGCCGCGTCTTGTTCTTGATAACGCAGCGCTGCCCTGGCTGCCTCAGCCCTTGAGAAAATGCGCGGCGCCCTGCGCCGCCCGCACGCCGCTCGACAAGGCCGCCGTCAGCAGATAGCCGCCCGTCGGTGCTTCCCAGTCCAGCATTTCCCCCGCGCAAAACAGCCCGGGCCGGGCATGGCACATCAGGTCATGCGACAGCGCGGTAAAGGCCACGCCGCCGGCGGTGCTGATGGCCTCATCGATGGGACGCGTAGCGACCACGGTGATGGGCGCGGCCTTGATGGTGCGCGCCAGCAGCTCGGCATTCTGCATGCCCTCCTTGCCCAGCACTTCAAACAACAACGCAGCCTTGATGCCATCCAAGCCCAGCCGGCTCTTGAGGTGGCTGGCCAGGCTGCGCGATCCGCGCGGGTGGCGCACTTCGGCCAGCACGCGCTCGGCGCTGTGGTCAGGCAGCAGATCAACAAGGAAGGTGGCACTGCCCAGGGCCGTGATGGCATCGCGCAGCAGCGCAGACACCGCATAGACCAGGCTGCCTTCGACGCCGCTGTCCGTCGCGACAAACTCGCCACGGCGTGCAAAACCCGCCTCGCTGCCGTCATCAAAGCGAATGGCCACGGATTTGAAAGGCTGGCCGGCAAACTTGCTGGCGAAAAACGGCGACCAGCCGGGTGCCGTCTCGCCATCGGCGGCCGGCAGCATGCGCACATCAAAGCCGCAGTTGGCCGGTGCAAGCGGGGCAGTTTCCACCCCCACCTGCGCAAGCAGCGGCACCCAGGCGCCGTCTGAGCCCAGCCGCGCCCAGCTGCCGCCGCCCAGCGCCAACACGGTGGCGCGCGCTTGCACGGCGGTCTCGCCATCGGGGGCGGCAAAGCGCAGTGCGCCGGCCGCGTCCCAGCCCAGCCAGCGGTGGCGCATGGCAAAACGCACGCCAGCGGCCCGCATGGCCACCAGCCAGGCGCGCAACAAGGGAGCGGCCTTCATGTCCTTGGGAAACACCCGGCCCGAGGTGCCAACAAAGGTCTCGATGCCCAGATCCTGGGCCCAGGCCTGCACCTCCGCCGCGCCAAAATACTGCAGCCAGGACGCGACGACGGCCTGTTGGCGCCCGTAGCGCCCGACAAACGGCGCCATCGGCTCGGAATGGGTCAGGTTGAGGCCGCCGCGCCCGGCGAGCAAAAACTTGCGCCCTACCGAAGGCATCGCGTCATAGACCGTCACCTGCAAACCGGCCTGCGCCAGGCGATGTGCTGCCATCAGACCAGCCGGGCCGCCGCCAATGACTGCGACATCCACTGTGGCAGGCGAAGAAGAGGAGTGGCTGGGCAAGGTCATGGCAAAAACAAAGCAAAAGAGAACAAGGGGGCGAACCATACACCAAGTCCGGCCCCTGGCAGACAAGGATGGCTACTTTTCGCCAACTGCTGATGCAGCGCATACCCGCAACAGCACATCGGAAGGCGGCCTCTAGTACCATTCCGCTATGGATCGTCCCGTCATTTCCCTGGTTGACCTGCGTCGTTATGACGCCAGTCTGGCCATGCCCACGCCAGCCGGTGCCTCGTTGTCGCACGGCGGTGCGGTGCGTGACCAGCGCCAACGGCCGCTGCGGGATCTGCGCATCAGCGTGACGGACCGCTGCAACTTCCGCTGCAGCTACTGCATGCCCAAGGATGTGTTCGACAAGGACCACCAGTACCTGCCGCACCGCGATTTGCTCAGTTTTGAGGAAATCACCCGCACCGCGCGCCTGTTTGCCCAGCTGGGCGTTGGCAAGCTGCGCATCACCGGTGGCGAGCCGCTGCTGCGTAAGAACCTGGAAGCGCTGATCGCCCAGCTGGCTGAGCTCGAGACGCTCGACGGTACGCCGATGGACCTGACCTTGACGACCAATGGATCCATTCTGGCACGCAAGGCACGTGCCCTCAAAGACGCCGGGCTCAAGCGCCTGACGGTCAGCCTCGACAGCCTGAGCGACCCGCTGTTCCGCCAGATGAACGACATGGATTTCCCGGTCGCCACCGTGCTGGAAGGCATTGAGACTGCGCAGGCCGTGGGCTTTGCCAATATCAAGGTGAACATGGTCGTCAAGCGCGGCGTCAATGACCATGAGGTCGTCGCGATGGCCCGGCACTTTCGCGGCAGCGGCGTGACCTTGCGCTTTATCGAATTCATGGATGTGGGCGCCACCAACGGCTGGCGGCTCGAAGAGGTGCTGCCGTCGGACGCCGTACTGGAGCGCCTGCAGTCCGCCTTTGCACTCACCCCGCTGTCTGCGACTGCGCCTGGCGAGACTGCCGTGCGCTGGGGCTATGTCGGCGCCAACGGCCAGCATGACCCAAGCCTCGGCGAGATCGGCCTGATCAGCAGTGTCACCCACGCCTTTTGCCAGGACTGCAACCGCGCGCGGCTCTCGACCGAGGGCAAGCTGTTCCTGTGCCTGTTTGCCAGCGAAGGCTGGGATCTGCGGGCGATGCTGCGCAATGGCGCCAGCGACAGCGATTTGCGCGAGGCCATCGCCCAGGTCTGGGGCCAGCGCAGCGACAACTACAGCGAGCAGCGCAGCCAGCACCCGGAGATCGCGCTGCAGCGCCAGCGGGTCGAGATGAGCTATATCGGCGGCTGATAGCGGCTTGCCCGCTTCTGATGGCTGCCACAATCAGAGGGTCTGAAACCCTGCTGCCTTTGCCGACCATGCCCTCTTTCCCATCCGCCATTCCCCTTGAACACATCACCGGCCTGGTGCTGGCCGGTGGCCAGGGCACGCGCATGGGCGGTGCTGACAAAGGCCTGCAGTTGCTGGGCGGCCAGGCACTGGCATGGCATTGCGCCCAGCGGCTGCAGCCCCAAGTGGGGCCAGTGCTGATCAATGCCAACCGGCACCTAGAGGCCTACCGCGCGCTGGGCTATCCAGTGGTGCCAGACCTCCGCCTGCCAGAGACCGAAGCCTTCCCGGGCCCCTTGGCAGGCTTTGCCGCCGGCCTGGCGGCCTGCCAGACGCCCTGGCTCTTGACGGTGGCCTGCGACACGCCGCACTTCCCGCAAGACCTGGCCCAGCGCTTGGCGCAAGCTGCGGCCACCCAGGGCTGCCCCGTCGCGATGGCCTGCACTCCGCCAGAGGGGGCGGGCAGCGACCACCCGGTACTGCAGCCCACGTTCTGCCTGATCCATGCCAGCCTGGCAGACAGTGTTCGGCAATTTGTCGCCGGCGGCGGGCGCAAGCTGCGGCAGTGGGCAGCACAACACGGCCATTGGCTGGTGCAGTTTGATGATGCCCAGGCCTTTTACAACGCCAATACGCCCGAAGAGCTGGCCCGGCTGCAGGACATGCCAGCGCCACACAAGTGACTGGCGCTGACGGACGCGGGCTGCGCCAGTGCTATAACGGATCAGATCAGCATTCCCACTTTGGAGCCGCCTTTTGACCTACTCGGCACAGCACCTCAGCCAGGAGCCCCAGCGCTCCGCCATCGACACCCAGCCCGGTTTGACTGTTTTGGAATTTGGCACGCCCTGGTGCCCGCATTGCCTGGGCGCGCAAGGCCTGATCGAGCAGGCGCTGGCCCCGCGCGCCGATATCGCGCATCTGAAAGTGGAAGATGGCCCCGGCCGCCCCTTGGGCCGCAGCTACCGCATCAAGCTCTGGCCCACCTTGGTGGTGCTGCGCGATGGCCAGGAAGTGGCCCGCGTGGTGCGCCCGACCGATGCGGCCAGCATCAACACGGCGCTGGCAGCGCTGCAAACGCCATAAATTGGAGGTGCTCGGCGCATGCATGCCGAGCCTGCCATGCCTGCCTAGACCGGCGTGACCGAAAACGCCGTGCTGGGCGCCGTGGGGTCTTCGGGCGATACGCCAAAGTACATCACACCCACGCCATGCAATTGCACCGACTCGCGTCGCACGGCAGTGGCGGGGTTGGCACCAAAGCTCACCCAGGTGCCATAGCGGCTCAGATCGGTGTAGATCACATTGCCGCTGCGCCAGTCGATACGGCCATGCTGGCGGGAGACGCGCCGGTCCAGCACCACCCATTCCGAGTCCGATGAGCGGCCGACAAAAATCGGCATCTCCTGGGTGCTGAAAAAGCGCTCCACCCCGCCCGATGCCAGCCGCAGCCGCATTTGCACCACGGCCTCGGGCTTCATCGGCAAAACGGAGTCGTACGCGGTCACCACTTCCTGGGCTTCGGGCTCGATCCACTGCACCTGGTAGAGCATTTGCTGCTCGGCCTTGCCGCGCACATCCATCCAGCCCATGGGCACAAACACGGTATCGGCGCGGGCGCCAGACTCCATCGTCGAGGCGGCGGCCCAGACCTCGCGGTGACCGGCCTTTTCGCACAGGCGCGCTGCCATGTTGACCGAGTCGCCATAGCAGTCGCCCTCCATCAGCACGACTTCACCGGTGCTCATGCCCACACGTACATGGAATTTTTGCGAGGCAGGCAGGGAGTCCCACTGCCCGTAATGGCGGCGCATCAGCATGGTCATGGCGCTCACGGCCAGGGCGCTGCTGTTGAAGATGGCCAGCACACCATCGCCCAGGGTCTTGATCACCCGCCCCCCCGCCTGCACGACGACTTGCTTGAAAGCATCCGTCATGCCCGCGACTGCTCGCGCAGCACGCTCATTGCCCAAGGTTTCGAACAATGCGGTACTGCCCGAGATATCGATGAATACCACGGTGGCGACAGTTGTCATGGATTTTCTTGTTACGGCTGGGGTCGCCTCCTCCCCAGGAGCAACGCCAGCCTATGCATCAATAGCGACCATGCATATTACACTGCAAACCAGGGCCTGCGACCAGTCCTGACGCCGTCGTCGAACTTACGAATTGTTTAGATTCCAACAGACAGGCGCAAACCCCTGGCTTTTCACAAGCCCGCGCCCAGGGCGCATGGTATATGGCTGGGCGGGCCTGGCACCCAGGCGCAGCCCGCGCTTTGCGTTATTGATGGCCCCAATAAATCAGTGCATCCCGGCCTTCGACACTCAGCGATACCTGGGCGCCTACCGGCAGCAGCACCTTGGTGGGCACATGGCCAAAAGGCAGGTTGGTAAAGACAGGGGCCTCGATCTGCGTGCGCAGCCACTGCACCACACTGGCCAGCTTGAAGCCCTTGTCATGCGCGTTCAGCTGGTAGTCGCTGAACTGGCCAAACACCACGGCCTTTTGCTGGGCCAGCACGCCCGCGTGCAGCAAGCTGGTCAGCATGCGCTCGATCTTGTAGGGCGTCTCGCCCACATCCTCGATGAACAGCACGCCGCCCTTGACCTTGGGCAGGTAAGGCGTGCCCACCAGTGAGGCAATCATCGCCAGGTTGCCGCCCCAGAGCGTGGCCTTGGGGATGTAGATATCGTCCGAGGCCGAAGCGCCCGTCACCGTACCGGCCTTTTCTGGCGCCAGGCGCCAGCCCGCGCCTTCGCCCGCGCCGCTCAGCAGGTCTTCAAAGCAGTCCTGCATGATGTCGTCGACGCCGTCTTCGGCACCAAAATCGCCCACCAGGGCCGGGCCGGCCCAGGTCATGGCACGGGTCTTGGCATACAGCGCCAGCTGGAGGGCGGTGAAATCGCTCAGGCCGACAAAGCGTGTGCCCGAGGCCACGGCCTTGGCGATCTGTTCATAGTCCAGGCGGTGCAACAGGCGCGAGAGCCCATAGCCGCCCCGGCTGATCATCGCCACATCCGCACCACTGGCGCAGGCGCGGGCGATCGCTGCCAGGCGCGTGTCGTCGTCACCGGCAAAGCGGGTGCTGGATGCGAGCGCGTCCTGGTCCACCTCGACCTGGTGGCCCATGGCCTCCAGGCGCTTGACCGCACGTTTGAACGCCTTTTTATCGCGCACGGCGCCCGAGGGCGAATACACATAAATATGCTTGGGGCCGTGGGCATGGTGGTGCTGGCAGTGCGCGTGGTCGCAGTGACCATGGTCGTGGTCATGGGAGTGGTCGTGCTGGTGCATGGCGGCGAACAGAGGTAGAGAAAGGCAGGCACAAAGCCGCCCGATAAGAAGAGCGGTGCCCGGTTCTGCGCGCAAAACCGGCACCTTCGGTGTTGGGCGGCATTATGCGGCCAAGCGCCTTAGCTGCAGGCCACACGGGGACTAAGGCCATGGGCCAGGCAGGGGCTGGGGGGGCCTTGCCCACGTCCGTCAACCCAGCGCCTGCGGGCGCACCTGGATCAGGCTGAAGACGCCCTGCACGCCAATGGCACTGTTGGCCAGCGCCACCGCCCGGTCCAGCAAGGGCCTGGACGATACCGTGCCGCGCAAGGTGACCATCGCGTGCGAGGTCTCCACCTGCAGCGCAGCGAGCTCATCGCTTTGCGAGGCGGCCAGCGCATCGCTGACCTGCGAGGTGATCGCATCATCGTCGGCGCGCCGGCGGTTGGCCTGCGCTGCGCGCTCCACCGCCTGGCTCGCCCGCTGGCCCGAGGCATCGAGCGTCTGCCCCAGCCCTTCGCTCCAGCGCCAGGCCTGCTGCAAGGCCCCGCCTTGCCAAAGCGCGGCGGCGGCGGCGCCCAGAGCCGCGAGCACCAAGGCCCAGGCAGCAATCTTTTTGGCAGTGGAGGAGCGGCGGATCAAGTGCATGGGAAGCGGGCGCCAAGGCAGACACAAAGGCAGGCACAGGAAAGGGGCTGGAGCCGGCCAGCATGGCGCTGGCCGTGCCAGCCATTGTGACGGCAGCCAGGCCGCGTGCCAAGGCTTTGCGACAAGCGGCAGCAAGCTATACCGGCAAGACACGCGGCCTTGGCAATTCTTCACAGATGGGGCTGGGCACTGCGGCTGCAGTCACCCTTGCGCAAGTGCCCGGCTGCAAGCGCGCGTCGATGCGGCGACAATGCTGCCATGCAGCCCTCCCTGATTTACCGAATTTTTCCCTTCCTGCGCTGGCCCAAGCCGACCAAAGAACTCTTGCGGGGTGAATTCATGGCGGGGATGACGGTGGGGCTGATGCTGGTGCCCCAGGGCGTGGCCTATGCGCATCTGGCCGGCATGCCGCTGATCACCGGCATCTATGCCTCGATCATTCCCGCGGCCGTGGCCATTCTCTTTAGCCCCTCGCCACGGCTGGGCGTCGGGCCCACGGCACTGAGCGCCTTGCTCATTGGCGCCTCGCTCACCGGCATGGCCGAGCCCGGCTCGGCCCAGTGGGTCATTCTGGCCGCCTGGATGGCCATCATGGCTGGCCTGGTGCAGCTGAGCCTGGGCCTGGTGCGCGCCGGCTGGCTGCTGAATCTGGTGACATCCCCGGTGCTGGCTGGCTTCACCCAGGCCGCTGCGCTGCTGATTCTGGCCTCGCAGCTGCCCAGTTTGCTGGGCATGCGCAGCGACTGGGCCACGGTCTGGGACAACCCCTCGCTGGGGCTCTTTGACTGGCGCTCCATCCTGCTGGGGCTGGCGAGCATTGCCATCCTGGTCGTGGGCAAAAAGTGGCGTCCCGCCTTTCCCTCCGCGGTGTTTGTCATCGGCTGCACCGGCCTGATCAGCTGGGCCACCGATTTTGCCGACAAGGGCGGCGCCGTGGTCGGCCACCTGCCCACCGGCCTGCCACACCTGGTCTGGCCGGGCATGCTGGACTGGTCGCAGTTTGGCCTGCTCGTCATGCCGGTGCTGGTGATCTCGCTGGTCAGTGCGCTGGAGACGGCTTCGAGTGCCCAGGTGGAACACCAACAGGCAGGCACGCGCTGGGACAGCAGCCAGGAGCTGGTGGCCCAAGGCCTGTCCAAGATGAGCGCCGGCCTGTTTGGCAGCTTTGCCACCAGTGCCTCGTTCTCGCGCTCGGCCGTCAACCTGCTGGCCGGCGCCAAGACCGGTTACTCCAATATCTTCTCGATCCTGCTGGTCGTCGCCGTGGTGCTGTGGTTCATCCCCGCGCTCTACCATGTGCCGCAGGCGGCACTGGCCGCCATTGTGATGACGGCCGTGGCCAACCTCGTCAAGCCGCGCGCCCTGCTCTATTTGTTCAAGATCTCCCGCATCGAAGGCTGCATTGCGGTGGCCACCTTTGGCATCACCTTGCTGACGGCGCCGCGCATCTACTGGGGCGTGCTCTCGGGCATCTTGCTGAGCTCCTGCTACTTTCTCTACAACCGCCTGCATCCCCGCATTGTCGAAGTCGGCCTGCACCCCGATGGCAGCCTGCGCGACCGCCATCTGTGGCAGTTGCCCCCCTTGGCCCCGGATCTGCTGGCCCTGCGCATGGACTCGGAGCTCGACTTTGCCTCGGCTGCTGCGCTGGAAGAGCGCGCCGCCAATGTCTGGGCCCAGCATGGGCACTACCGGCAGCTCGCCCTGCTGGCCCAGCCGATGAACCAGATCGACATCACCGGTGTCGAGGCCTTTGTGCGGCTCGAGCGCATGGCCGCCAAGCGCGGCGGCATGCTGCATATCGTCGGCATGAAGCTGCCCGTCGAAGCCCGGCTCAAACGCGCCGGCCTCTTGCAGGACAACCCGCATCTGCGCATGTACCGCACCGATGCCGAGTTTTTGCAGGCGATGAGCCGCGCGCACAGCGATGACGGCATCGAGTATTCGATCTAGCGATCGGGCGCTGTCGCAAGGGCCTGACCGGCGGCGCGTGCTTCCCTGGCTAAAATAGCTGCCCGCCATGCGCTCCGGCACGGGCGGCTATTTCATCCCCCGAAGCTTTGCCAGAAACCACCGTGCCCTCGATTCTCAATATCTCCTGCTATAAGTTTGTCAGCCTGCCTGACTGTGAGGCGCTGCGCGAACTGCTGGCCCAGCGCGCGGCCGATCTGGCGCTCAAGGGCACGGTGCTCTTGGCCGAGGAAGGCATCAATTTCTTTCTGGCCGGGCCCGCCGAGGCCGTGCATGCCTGGGTGGATGCGCTGCGCGAGGACCCGCGCTTTGCCGATGTGCAGCCCAAGGAGAGCTGGTCGCAGACGGTGCCGTTTCGCAAGATGCTGGTCAAGGTCAAGCCCGAGATCATCCGCATGGACCACCCGGCGATTCGCCCTGCCAATGGCCGGGCGCCATCGGTCAACCCCCGTGATCTGCAGCGCTGGCTGCAGCAAGGCCATGATGACCAGGGCCGCCCGGTGGTGACCCTGGACACCCGCAATGACTATGAGGTCGATGAAGGCGCCTTTGTCGGTGCCATTGATTGGCGGCTGCGCAAGTTCACCGAGTTCACCGCGCAGCTGCGCGCGCACCGCCAGGACTTGGAAGGCAAGACCGTGGTGAGCTACTGCACCGGTGGCATCCGCTGCGAAAAGGCCGCCATCCTGATGCAGGAAGAAGGCCTCGCCCATGTCTACCAGCTCGAAGGCGGCATCCTCAAGTACTTTGAAGAAACCGATGGCAGTGGCTACCAGGGCAGCTGCTTTGTGTTTGATGAGCGCCGCGCCGTCGATGACGGTCTGCGCAAGACGGCGCTCAAGACCGAGCCCTGACAGCCAGGCTGTCCGGCTCGGCATGCGGTGCACGATCAAGCAGCGTGGCGCTTGGCGTCCAGGCTCCAGGCACCGGCCCCAAAGGCGGCAAAGGCGAGCAGACCGCCCACAATGGCGATGTTCTTGTTGAACAGCAACTGCGTGACCATCATGGCCTCCTTGGGCACCGCCCAGTAGGCATGGAAAATCACCGTGGCGGCCAGCGTGAAGATGGCCAAAATAGCGGCAGCATAGCGCGTGCCCAGGCCCAGCAGCAGCGCCAGGCCGCCCAGAATCTCAATGGCCAGGCCCACGGCCACGCCCACTTCGGGCATCGGCATGCCTGCGGACTGGGCGTAACCCACGGCCCCGGCAAAGCCGGTCAGCTTGCCCCAGCCCGGAATGACAAAGAACCAGGCAATCAGAATACGGCCCAACAGAGCCAAAGGATTTTGCAATGCGTTCATTTTTTTCTCCTTGAAATAACACCACCACTCACACCTACCCCACACGGGGCGCTGTCCTAAATGGCAGCGCCCCCGCGAACATCAAGCCGCCAGGTCAAACACCAGCACTTCGGCATCGCGTGCCTGCGCCAGGCGCAGCGAGGTCTCCTGGTCCAGATAGGCCGCATCCCCGGTGTGCAGCGCCTGGTCGTTGACCGACACATCGCCCCGCACCACATAGACATAGGACTTGCGTCCGGGCGACAGGCGCAGGCTGGCCTCCTCATCGCCATCGAGCAAACCGGCATACATGCGCGCATCGGCATTCATCGTCAGCGACCCCTCTGCGCCATCGGGCGACACCACCAGGCGCAGCTGGCCGCGCTTGTCCGCATCCGAAAACGTCTTTTGCGCATAGCTGGGCGCAATGCCCTTGCGATCGGGCTCAATCCAGATCTGCAGAAAATGCGTTTCCTGGCCGCTGGCATGGTTGAACTCGCTGTGCTGCACGCCGGTGCCGGCGCTCATGCGCTGCACATCGCCCGGTGGCAGGCCTTCGATATGGCCCATGCTGTCCTTGTGCGCCAGGTTGCCCTCGAGCACATAGCTGATGATTTCCATATCGCGGTGGCCATGGGTGCCAAAGCCCTTGCCCGGGGCCACCCGGTCTTCATTGATCACACGCAGATTGCCCCAGCCCATGAAGCGGGGGTCGTAGTAGCCGGCAAACGAGAAACTGTGGTTGGAGCGCAGCCAGCCATGGTCGGCATGGCCGCGATCAGCAGATTTACGAACCATCAACATTTTTGATCTCCTGTCTGGCAAACGGCGCACATTGCGCTGTTCATCACCATGTCCATGACTGTAAAACCGCAGTGTCTGCCTGCGGGGCAGCGGTTTTGATGGCATCATTCAAAAAATCTGATGGGCTTTTCAAGAACGTATGAACGGTCTCCTTGCACCGCCTAGGAATCGCCAATAGGTTTTCAGGCCTGAACCAAGCCGGCCTCAGCAGCGAAGATTTACCGATCTGCCCACAGCCGCATGTAGGAAAGAACCGTCAAAATGGCCTTGTTGCGTGATCGCGATGTCCTCACCCCCGATACCCTGGCCTTGCTGCAGCTGGTGGCCGACACCGGCAGCTTTGCCGCTGCGGCGCGCCAGCTGGGCCTGGTGCCCAGCGCCCTGACCTACCGCATCCGCCAGGTCGAAGATGCCTTGGATGTGCTGCTGTTTGACCGCAGCGCGCGCCAGGCCAGGCCCACCGAAGCGGGCCAGGAGTTGCTGCGCGAGGGCGCAAGGCTGCTGGCCGAAGTCGATGCGGTGGCCAACCGGGTGCGCCGCGTGGCTACCGGCTGGGAGCCCGAGCTGCGCATCGCCGTCGATGGCGTGGTCTCGCGCACCACCTTGCTGGAGCTGGTCGAGGCCTTCTACACGATTGCGCCGCCCACCCGGCTCAAGATCACCGACTCCATCCTGGCTGGTACCTTGGAAGCGCTCAGCTCGGGCCGCGCCGACCTGGCCATTGGCATTGCCGTCGATGCCTCCCACGTCGCAGGCCTGCAGCAGCTGGACCTGGGCGAGATCACCTTTCGCTATGTCGTAGCTCCCCACCACCGCCTGGCCGACGAGATGCAACCGATCAGCGACGAGGTGCTGCGCCAGCACCGCATCATTGCGGTGGCCGATTCCTCGCGCAGCGGCCAGGGCCAGACCATTGGCGTGATCAACGGCCAGGACGTGCTCACGGTGGACACCATGCAGGCCAAGCTCCAGGCGCAGCTGCGCGGGATTGGCGGGGGCTTTCTGCCCGACAACATGACCCTGCCCTATCTGCGCAGCGGCCAGCTGGTCGAGCGCGAATTGATGCGCCCGCCCCGCAAGATCAAGCTGCGCTACGCCTGGCGCGGCACCAACCCGGGCAAGGCTTTGCAGTGGTGGCTGGACCAGCTGCAGTCCGAGGCCACACGCACTTCTTTACTGAGCAATCACTATGTGGGATAAATCCTGAGCAAAATGGGCCTGCACACCGTGTAGAGTGGTTCTTCAGATGGCGCTGCACCCGCAGCCATCTATGACGCCTTATCGTTTGCCGAAACAGTACAGAAAGTCTTTCATGTCTTCTCGCATTCCCCCCAAACCCAAACGATCAGCCTCCTCTTCCCAGATTGTCCTGGCCAGCCGCAAGCACTATGCGGTGATTGGCGCTGGCATGGCCGGCGTGGTCTGCGCACGCACCTTGCAGCAAGCGGGCCACCAGGTCACCGTGATCGAAGCCCAACCCCAGGTGGGCGGCCGCATGGCCAGCCGCCATAGCGCGCATGGCAGCTTTGATGTGGGCGCCCAGTTCTTCACGGTGCGCGACCCGCGCTTTCAGTTGGCGCTGGACAGCACGCCCAATGTCACCCGCCAGTGGAGCGTCAACGCCATCCGCACCCTGGATGCCACCGGCAAGGTCGCCGTCACCACCCAGCGCGGCATGGAAGCCCACCTGATTGGCGTGCCCACGATGGACAGCCTGCTCGCCTCCTGGGCCGCGCCGCTCGATGTGCGCCTCAACGAATACGCGCTGGCCTTTGAGCGCGATGCCCTCAACCCCAGCCAGTGGCAGCTGCGCACCGAAGATATCGATGGCGGTGTGCATGTCTATGCGGGCCTCGATGGCGTCGTGCTGGCCATCCCCTCGCCCGAAGCGCAAGAGCTGCTGGCCGACAGCGAAACCCATGTGCCTGACGACTGGCAGCTGTCCGATGTCTATATCGCCCCGAGCTGGACCTTGCTGCTGACCTTTGCGCATGCGGTGGACCCCGGCATCACCAACATGGGCCCGCAGTGGAATGCTGCCCGCACCGAACACCCCCGCATCACCTGGCTCTCGCGCGAGTCGTCCAAGCCCGGTCGCGGCAAGGTCGAGCGCTGGACCGTGCAGGCCAGCCCCGACTGGGCGCGCAAGCATGAGAACGACGAGCCCCAGCGCGTCGCTGCCAAGATGCTGCAGGCCTTCTCCGAGCTCACCCGCATCCGCGCCACCCCCAGCGACATCCGCGTGGTGCAGTGGGGATATGCCAAGACCATCAACCCGCTGCCCAAGGATGCCAAGGGCCAGCCCCGCAGCCACCTCTGGAATGCAACGAGCGCCATTGGCCTGTGCGGCGACTGGTGCCTGGGCTACCGCGTCGAAGACGCCTTTGTTTCCGGCCTGGAACTCGCGCTGGCCGTGCTCGGCGAATAAGAGTCGCTAACACAACCCTTGATACGTCGGTACCCTGCCTTGTCGTACGTCTGTACTGCCTGCGGCAGGGCGCCTAGTCGGGGACGCCTAGTCTCAACCGCAAACCTTCGGTTTGCTGGATCGTGTTAGCGACTCTAAGCACAGCGCGGGGGGCCGCCGCCCGCGGGGGGGGGGGGGGGGGGGGGAGCCAGTATGGCGGGGGCGGGACCGGGGCCCGGGGGGGGGGG
>NZ_JBBGYU010000001.1:185854-485278 GCF_037479555.1 Comamonas sp. MYb396
TGGTCGACGGGCTGTCCGGCGGGGGGGGGGGCGCCGGGGGGGGCCCCCCTCGCCCCACCCCAACCCCTGGGTTTTGGTGTTGGGGTTCCCCAAATAAACCCCCCGCGCGCCCCCGCCCGCCGGCGGGCCGCTTTTCCGTTCTCTCCATCGTTAGCCGTTGCCGATACCGGGCAACGGCTTTGCGCGCTGGTCAGCGGCATTACACTTGATCTCCCATGAGCTCTCGCGTTTATACCGGCCGTTTTGCCCCTTCACCCACCGGCCCGCTGCATGCGGGCTCGCTGGTGGCGGCCCTGGCGTCCTGGCTCGATGCCCGCGCCCATGGCGGCAGCTGGTTGCTGCGTATCGAAGACATCGATCCGCCCCGCTGCCCGCCGGGCATGGACCAGGAAATCCTGCGCCAGCTCCATGCGCTGCAGCTGGTCCCCGATGCACCGCCGCAGTGGCAGTCGGCCCGCCATAGCCTCTATGCCCAGGCCCTGGCGCAGCTGCAGGCCGCTGGCTGGGCCTACCCCTGCGCCTGCACGCGCCGCGATATGGATGCCGCGCTTGCCGCCCAGGGCCATGTGCATGAGCGCCATGGCGAGCGCCCCTACCCGGGCACCTGCCGCGATGGCCTGCACGGCAGGACCGGGCGCAGCTGGCGCTTCCATACCCAGCGCTACCAGCAGCATGCCAGCGCCGCCGCGGCCCAAGATGACCTGTCGCCGACGCCCGACCACCCAGTGCTGCACAGCGACCAGCAACTGGGGTGGCAAGACCGCTGGCTGGGCCCCATGCAGCAGGATGTGGCCGCCAGCGTGGGCGATTTTCTGGTGCAGCGCGCCGATGGCCTCTGGGCCTACCAGCTGGCCGTGGTGGTCGATGACGCAGCGCAAGGCATCAGCGATGTGGTGCGCGGCGCTGACCTGGCCGACAACACCCCGCGCCAGCTGCTGCTGCAGCGCGCGCTGGGCCTGCCGGCGCCGCGCTATATGCACACGCCCTTGGTGCTGCAGGCCGATGGCGAAAAGCTCTCCAAGCAGTACGGCGCGCCGGCCGTCGTGGTGGACAGTGCCGAGCAGCGCATCGCCGTGCTGCGCCAGGCCGCCCAGCACCTGGGGCTGGAGGCGGGCGAGGCCAGCTCCATCCCCGATGCGCTGGCCGACTGGACGGCGCAATGGGCGCGCCGCCACCTGGCCACTACATGAAATTGCGCGTGTGCAAGGAGGCCAGCTCCTGCGCATGGCCACGCTCAAAGCCCAGCCGCACCAGCTTGGTGTAGCGGCCATCGGCCATGTCCTGCATCAGCTGCTGCACGCGCTGGCTGCCCAGCGCCAGCGCATCGGCGGACAAGGCCCCGGCACCCACCAGAATCAGCGCATCAAACACCTCTTCATTCAGGCCCGATGTGCCGGCCAACGCGTCATGGCGCGCCTCCACCGCCTGGGCCAGCCGGTGGCGAAAATCGGGCTCCAGCTTCAGGCGGTGCAGCAGGTGCGACATGCCCAGCGCCACATGGCGGGCCTCATCACGGGCGGCCAGGCGGCAGATCTGGCGCGTCAATGGATCGGGCGCATAGGTCTGCAAGAACTGCAGCAGGTTGACAAAGCTGCCCTCGCCCAGCACCGACAGCAAAAAGCCCGCGACCGAAAAATCCTTTTCCGCCAGCAGACTCTGCAGCGAGGCCTGGCCTCCAGCAGTGGACAGCGCCGGCTCACGCCCGTGGCGGCGGATACGGCGGGTGAACACATCGATATGGCGCGCCTCATCGGCCACCTGGATCGCCAGCGCCGCCTGCAGCTCGCGGTAATGCGGATGCAGCTCGCCCAAGAACCGCGCCGGCACAATCAGCGCCGCATTTTCGTTTTCGACCATATAGGTCATCACCTGGACGATGGCGTCCTCGATCACCGCCGGGGGCTCTGGCGCTTGCGCCCAGTCGATATCGGTGTCGGCATTCCACTGCGCAGCCACGGCCTGGGCATACAGGTCTCCGGCCTGGTCGGTCCAGAACTCGGCCTTGTCCTGCAGGCGAAAGGCAAAGGCCGGTGCCCCGGCCTCCACTGCGGCACCGCGCGCTGCCAAGCCCCAGGCCGGGTCGGCCTGTGCCGCCACTGCACCGGGCTGGCTGGCATCGCTGTGGCCCGCCACCGTCGCATCGCGCCAGCGGCCCGCTTGCGCGCTGCCACGGCGCACCAGCAAGGCCGGCTGCCGCAGCCAGCCGGTAGGCGTTTGCAGCGCATGGCCCTGGGCCTGGCACCAGGCGGCCAACTGCGCCTGCCAGCCCGGCGCCTGGCCGCTCACCCGGATGGACTCGCCCACGGGCACGGCCGCCAGGCCGTGCTTGACCAGCAGGTGCGCACCGGCATCAAAGCCCAGCCGGCCCAAATCCACCTGCGGCAAGCTCGCGGGGTCGGTCTGGCCTGGGCTTGCAGGGCCCGTACTGCTGCAGGGGGCTGGCGGTTTTTCCATGGGCCTCAGTACCGGTAGTCCGCCGCCAGGATGCGGCCCGCCTCATCGTAGAAGCGCTCATCGCGCACCGCACGGGCCAAGGGCACATAGCCCGAAGCACGGCCGGGGTGCCAGACCTTGAGGCCTTCCAACTCCAGCAAGGGGCGAATCAGCGGGTCATCCCAGGACATGGCCAGCAGGATCTCGGTAAAGCGCGCCGCATCGGCAGCGCTGATACTGGGCCCGGCGGTCATATTGCAGTGGTCAAAAGGCTGCGAGGTATCGAGCACACGCGTCGCGCCTGCAGGCAGAGTCCCTTCGGCGGCAAAGGCCAGGTAGTTCTTGGCAACCATCCAGGACGCCGCAATCTCACCGGCGACCATGGCCTTGGCCGCCAGGCGTTCGCCACCAATATGGTCGCCATGCTTGCCGCCCAGCACATCAAAGCGGCGCGCCTGAAAATCCTGGCCGGCCAGCAGGCCGTGCTGGCGCAGGTGGTCCAGGGGGATCAAGGTGGCCTGGGGCGAATCAATGGCGCCAAAGCCCAGGGTCTGGCCACGCAGGTCAGCCAGGGTCTGGGCGGGGCTGTCTGCGCGCACCACCAGCAGCGACTGCACATCCATGTCGGTATCGCGCATCGCAATCGAGCGCACCTGCTGGCCGGCGGCCCGGGCCATCAGCTCGGCGCGCACAAAGGCCAGCGGCGAGTTCCAGGCCAGCTGCACCGTGCCATCCATCAGCGCCTCGGTCAGCGACTCGTAGTTGGAATACAGCACATAGTCAAAGTACAGGCCCTGCTCGATGAAATGGGCCTTGAAGCCCTCCCAGATGGTGATGACCTTGGGCGCATAGGCCACGGCGCCCATCTTGAGGGTGGTGTAGGAAGCGGTCATGGATGCATGTCTCTCCGGTTGGTTGGGTCACGGGGGCTCAGGCTGCGGCCTCGCACAGCGCCTTGCCCAGCAGGTCGTAGATCACATCGGTGGTGGGCGCCATCACCGAGGCCGCGCGGGCATCGCGGAACAGCCGCTCAATGCCCAGGTCCTTGCGGAAGGCTGCGCCGCCGCAGACGCGCATCGCCGTATCGCTCACCTCCAGCGCCGCCTCGGCCGCAGCGGCCTTGCATTGCAGCAGGCGGGTCTTGGCATCGGGGCGCCCGGCCAGCACCGCCTGCACGGCGTCATCGCGCAGCAGGCGGGCCTGGTCGGCCTTGAGCTGGGCCTTGGCCAGGTAAGCGCGGATGGTGGGCAGATCGGCCAGGCCGCTGCCGTTTTCGGCAAAGCGGGTGTGGGCCACATGCTGCAGCGCGCGGCGCAGCACGCCTTGCATCAGGCCGACCGACGTGGTCGCGATCAGGGTAGGAAAGTAAGGCATCAGGTAGCGCGCCTTGACGTCCTCGCCCTGGCCATCCTCGCCCAAGCGGCAGGCCAGCGGCACAGCCACATCCTGCGCGATGATGGGAGACGAGGCATTGCCGCGCAGCCCCATGCCATCAAAGCGCGACGGAATCTGCAGCCCAGGCAGGCGGCTGTCGACCAGCCACAGCGTATTGCCCTCGCCCGTACTTGCGCGCGAGATCCAGACATAGGAATCGGCCTCGCCCGCCGAGGTGATCATGCTTTTCTGGGCATTGAGCAGCACCACGTCCTGGCCCTGCGCAGCGGCGGTACCCGTTGGCGCCCAGATATGGCTGCGCGAGCCGGTCTCCGACACCGCCAAGGTGGTGATGTGGCGGCCCTGGGCAATGGCGCGGCGCGTGTCCTCGGCCGCAAAAGGCTCGATCAGTGCCACACCGCAGTAGTGCATGGTCAGCACCATGGCCGTGCAGGGGCAGTCCTGGGCAATGCGTTCGACCACTTGTACGGCTTCGGGCAGGCCTGCGCCCATGCCGCCTACCTCAGCGGCACTGATGAGGCCCAGCAGCCCCTGGCTACCCAAGGCCTGCAGCGCCTGGCGCGGGTAGACCGCCTGGCTATCGGTATGCGCGGCCGCCGGCGCAATGAGGTCGCGCACGATCAGCTCCAACGACGAAAGGATGTCCATGCTGCTCCAGATGCTGGCGCAAAGGCAGGCCCATACCGGAACCCATGGGGCAGAAAGCGGCCAGGCAACATGCTGCGCTCCCGAGCCCCTACCCCGTGTTTCCTGTCGCACACAGACCTGCAATCACGACAGACGTCACATTGAAAAGGGCATTATAGGCAGCGACTTTGCAGCCAGATGGCAGCGGGCGCACACGGCGATTGCCCAGCGTTTTGCCATTGCAGACTGGAAAAATCTACAATAGCCCCTTTTTTGACGCGGCCCAGTGCCCCTTGCCGGGCAAGCGCCACCCCTGCCGCTTGTGCTGAGCGGCACCTCCATGACCATGCAATCTTCTTCGACGCCTGCTGCTGGCCCCGTGCCCGAGCCCATCATCACCAACGCACGCGATGCCAGCAGTGCGCCCGGCCATGCGCCTGCGGATGTGGCCCATCCCAAGACCATCCGCTCCTACGTGCGCCGCGCAGGCCGCACCACCACCGGCCAGGCCAAGGCCTTTGAGACGCTGGGCACCCGCTATGTACTGCCCTACACCGGCGAGGCCTTCAATGCCGAGGCGGCGTTTGGCCGCCAGGCCAAGGTGATTCTGGAAATCGGCTTTGGCATGGGTGAGGCCACCGCGCACATCGCCCGCGTTCGCCCGGACGACAACTTTCTGTGCTGCGAAGTGCATGAGCCGGGCGTGGGCGCGCTGCTCAAGCGCATTGGCGAGCAGGACATCACCAATATCCGCATCTTCCAGCACGACGCCGTGGAAGTGCTGGAGAACATGCTGCAGCCGGGCTCGCTCGACGGCATCCATGTGTTCTTCCCCGATCCCTGGCACAAGAAAAAGCACAACAAGCGCCGCCTGATCCAGGCGCCGTTTGTGGCCCAGCTTGTCGCCCATTTGAAGCCCGGTGGCTATATCCACTGCGCCACCGACTGGCAGCCCTATGCCGAGCAGATGCTCGAGGTGCTCTCGGCCAACCCCGAGCTGAAGAACACGGCCGACGGCTACGCGCCGCAGCCCGAGTACCGCCCGCTGACCAAGTTCGAAAACCGGGGCTTGCGTCTGGGCCATGGTGTCTGGGACCTGGTGTTCACCCGCGCCGCATAAGCGTGCTGGGCTAAATGGCCCACGCTCTCGCAAAGGCTGCCTCGGCAGCCTTTTTCGTTTTTGGCTGCCCGGCGCACCGAGCTGATTAAGTAACCGTTGCTTTGCGTATCAAAATTGATAGCAGAATCGGCCGCCTGCAGCGCACTATGCGGTAGGATGGCTGCTGGCACCCACGCGCTGGGGCCAATGGCACACGCCGCCCCCTGCCCCACGGTTGTGGGTATAAACCTTGCGCCCTGCTCTGGTGCGACAGCCCCTGGCGGGATGCAAGGCTTGTGACGCAGCGGCCCGGGCTGGCAGGCCATCACACCGGAAAACTGCAATGACCGTCTCTCGCTTCCATATCCCGCAACAGGACCACAGCCCTTCTGCCGAGCAACCGGCTGCGCTGCGCAGCTATGGCTGGGCGTCCGCCGTGCCGGGCCCCTCGCTGCTGATCTTTGGCGCCGTGCATGGCAATGAGCAAAGCGGCACGCATGCGATCCGCCGCTGGATCGAGCGCTTTGAATCCGGCCAGGTGCGCCTCAAGCGCGGGCGCCTCACCATGGTGCCCGTGGCCAACCCCAAGGCCTTTATCAAGAACGAGCGCGAGGGTGACCGCAACCTCAACCGCAACTTTGTGCCCCAGGCCCAGCCGCAGAACTTTGAAGACCATATGGTCAATGCACTGGCACCGCTGCTGGAGAGCCATGATGCGCTGCTCGATCTGCACTCCTACAGCGGCGAAGGCCGGGCCTTTGCGATGACCGGCCCGCTCAACAACACCGGCGCGCTGGAGCCCTTTGCCCGCCAGCAAGAGGAAGAGGCCTTTGCCAAGGCCGTGGGCCTGCCCGTCATCGTGCAAGGCTGGCTGGAGGTGTATGAGCAAGCCGTCAAGGCCAGCGGCGGCGCGATTCGTCCCGAGCATGGCATCGGCACCAATGAGTTCATGCGCAGCCGGGGGGGCTACGCGATCACCGTGGAATCGGGCTCACACGAAGAGCCCCAGGCCATCGAGGTGGCCGACCGCTGCATCGCTGGCGTACTGGCCCTGCTGGAGATGGCCGATGTGACCGTCGAGCCCGTCGCCCAGTACACCACCCACCATATGCGCCAGGTGTTCATGCGCCATAGCGCCGATGACCGCATGCAAAAGGAGTGGCAGAACTTTGATCCGTTCAGCCAGGGTGACCTGCTCGCGACCCGCGCCGATGGCAGCCAGATTCTGGCGCCCTTCGATGGCTGCGTGATCTTCCCCCAGCCCGATGCCGCCGTGAACCGCGAGTGGTTCTACCTGGCGCAGACGGACCACAGCTGATACAGGGAAAGCGGGCTGCCCATTAAGGGCAGCCCTTTAAATTTCCGGGACCGGGTCAAGCTGTCCGAGTCAGCCTGCCGTGACGATGCTGACCCCGCCATCAACGGCCAGGCATTGGCCGGTGATGTGTTTGCCCGCATCGCTGGCCAGCAGCACGGCAGCGCCCTTCAAATCATCATCCCCGCCCAGGCGCCCCAGCGGCACGCCGGCCGTCATGGCATCCTCGCCGATCTGGTCAATCAGGCCATTGGCCATCTTGGTGCGGAAAAAACCCGGCGCAATGGCATTGACGCGGATGCCGTAATGCCCCCATTCGGCAGCGAGCGCGCGGGTGAAGTTGATGACCGCGCCCTTGCTGGTGTTGTAGGCGATGGTCTTCATGCCCACCGGGTTGCCGCCCAGCCCGGCAATCGATGCCAGGTTGATGATGGCGCCCTGCCGGCGCGCAATCATGCAGCGCTTGGCCAGCTGCTGCGACAGCAGAAAATAGCCCCGCACATTCAGGTTCATCACCTTGTCCCAGGCAGCGGCCGGATGGTCTTCTGCCGGCGCCCCCCAGCTGGCACCGGCGTTGTTGACCAAAATGTCCACATTGCCCACGCGTTCGAGCACCTCGATGGCCAGGCGCTCGATCTCACTGTCGACCGCGCAGTCGGCGGCGATCCAGCGCGCATCGATGCCAGCGCCGCTCAGCTCCGCCACCGCGGCCTCCAGCTCACTGGCCTTGCGGCTGGTCACCACCACCTTGGCACCGGCCTCACCCAGCGCATGGGCCAGCTGCAGCCCCAGGCCACGTGAGCCGCCGGTGATCAGGGCCGTCTTGCCGGTCAGATCCAATAATTGCCCAATCTTGCGCGTCATGCAAAGGCCTCCTGGTATGCCTGAAAAAGAGGTTCATCGAGTTGTTCAAAGGGGCCGTCAAGCCGGCAGCACATAGTCCTTGAACTGCTCGCGCAGCCGGGTCTTGAGCATCTTGCCGGTGGCACCCAGCGGAATGGCCTCCACAAAGATGACGGCATCGGGGATCTGCCACTTGGCCATCTTGCCCTGGTAGAAGGCAAGCAAGTCCTGCTCGCTGACAGCGGCGCCCTTCTTGAGCGCGACAAACACCACCGGCCGCTCGTCCCACTTGGGATGGGGCATGCCCACGCAGGCAGCCATGGCGACGGCCGGGTGCGCCATCGCAATGTTCTCGATATCGATGGAGCTGATCCATTCACCGCCGGACTTGATCACATCCTTGCTGCGGTCGGTGATCTGCATAAAGCCATCGGCATCGATGGTGGCCACGTCACCAGTGGGAAACCAGTCGCGCCCCTGCGCATCAGTGACCAGCGGCGAGGCGCCCTCGCTGCGGTAGTAGTCCGCCACCACCCAGGGGCCGCGCACCAGCAGGTCGCCATAGGTCTTGCCATCCCAGGGCTGGTCCTGGCCATCGTCGCCGACGATCTTCATGTCCACGCCAAAGATGACCCGGCCCTGCTTGGCCAGCAGCTGCGCCTGGGTGTCGGCCGGCAGCTCCAGGTGCTTGTGCTTCAAGGTGCAGACGGTCCCCAGCGGGCTGAGTTCGGTCATCCCCCAGGCATGCAGCACGGTAACGCCATAGTCCTCCTGGAAGGTCTTGATCATCGCTGGCGGGCAGGCCGAGCCGCCAATGATGGTGCGCTGCAGGCTGCTAAAGCGCAGGCCCTGGCTTTGCACATGGCTCAGCAGCATCTGCCAGACGGTGGGCACGCCGGCGGCAAAGGTCACCTTTTCCGCCTCCATCAGCGCGTAGACCGAGGGGCCATCGAGCGCCGGGCCGGGAAACACCAGCTTGGCACCATTGAGCGGCCCGGAAAACGGCAGGCCCCAGGCGTTGACGTGGAACATCGGCACCACGGGCAGCACCACATCGCGCGAGGAGATATCCATCACATCGGGCAGCGAGGCGCCATAGGCATGCAAGACGGTGCTGCGGTGCGAGTACAGCACCGCCTTGGGGTTGCCCGTGGTGCCGCTGGTGTAGCACATGCCGCAAGCGGTGTTTTCGTCAAACTCGGGCCACTGGTAGGCGCCGTCGGCAGCCGCAATCCAGGCCTCGTAGGCAACCAGGCCCGGGATGCCGGCATCGGCAGGCAACTGGTCGGCATCGCACAGCGCCACCCATAGGCGCACCGTAGGGCAGCGCGCGTGGATGGCTTGCACGATAGGCAGGAAGCAGCTGTCAAAGCACAGCACCTCGTCTTCGGCATGGTTGACGATCCAGACCACCTGGTCCGGGTGCAGCCTGGGGTTCAGGGTATGGATGACCCGGCCCGATCCGCCCACGCCGTAGTACAGCTCCATATGGCGGTAGCCATTCCAGGCCAGGCTCGCCACGCGCGTGCCCGCTGCCAGCCCCATGCCATCCAGGGTCTGCGCCAGCTGCCGGGCGCGCTGCGCAAAATCGCCATAGGTGTAGCGGTGGATATCACCTTCCACTCGGCGCGAGACGATTTCGGTATCGCGGTGGTAACGCTCCGCAAACTCCAGCAGGTTGGAGGTCAGCAGTTGCTGCTTTTGCATCAGGCCTAGCATTGGGTCTCCTTGTGGTATGGCCAGTGGCGGCGCACAGTCAAGGCTGCACATACCACCACCGGCATGCATCTGTTTTTATAGCGCGTGCGCGCGGCAAAGGGCATCGTAGCAACCCGCACTGCCAGCGGGCTGCATGAGCAAATGCCTGCAGCTTATGACGAGGCATACAGTACAGGCTGCGGCGCGCAACGCGCACTGCGCGCTGTCACCTAGGCTGCAGCACTTAGAATCGGGCGTTGCGCTCTCACCCCCTTCCCCATGCTGATCCCCGACTACATCGACGAGCACCTGCTGGTGCTGAACAAGCCTTCGGGCCTGTTGTGTGTGCCCGGCCGGGGAGAAGACAAGCAGGACTGCCTGAGCGCCCGGGCCCAGCAGCAATGGCCCGATGCGCTGGTGGTGCACCGGCTGGACCAGCCCACCTCGGGCCTGGTGGTGATGGCACGCAGCCTGGCCGTGCAGCGTGCGCTGGGCGACGCCTTTGCGGCCCGCGCCGTGCGCAAGCGCTATACCGCCGTCGTCTGCGGCAGCCCCGCTGCACAACCGCTGCCACCCAGCCATGCGCTGCATGCCGCGATGCCGCAGGATGGCCACCGCTGGAGCCTGGTCGATCTGCCACTGATCGCCGACTGGGAGCGCCGCCCTTTGCAGCGGGTGGATGGGGAGATGGGCAAGCCCAGCCAGACCTGGTGGCGGGCGATGAATGCGGAGGAAGCGGCCGCCCTGCCCGCCATCCCTGCCGGCAGCACGCGCCTGTGGCTGGAGCCGCTGACCGGTCGCACCCACCAGCTGCGCCTGCATATGCAGGCCATCGGCCATGCGATGCTGGGTGATGGCCTCTATGCCAGCGCCGCAGTGCAGGCGATGGCGCCACGCCTGCTGCTGCAGGCGCAGCAGCTGGGTTTTGCCCACCCGGTGACCGGCCAGTGGCTGGACTGCCGGCTGGCGGCTGATTTCTAACGGCCGTGCTGGAACGGCCGGGTCGCATTAGACGTGGCGCATCAGGCCGCCATCCACGCGGATGTTCTGGCCGGTGATATAGGCCGCCCCCTCGGAGGCCAAAAAGGCCACGGTGGCGCCAATCTCGTCGGCCTTGCCGTAGCGCTGCAGTGGCACCGCTGCCTGGCGCTCGTCCTTCTTGGGCAGGCTGTCGATCCAGCCGGGCAGCACATTGTTCATGCGGATGTTGTGCTTGCCGTATTCGTCGCAGAAGATCTTGGTGAAGGCCGCCAGCCCGGAGCGTGCCATGGCAGAGGTGGGGAACAGCGCTGCCGGCTCAAACGCCCAGGCCGACGAAATATTGATGATGGCGCCGCCGCCCTGCTTTTGCATAATGGGCGCAACCAGGCGCGTGGCGCGCACCACGTTCAGAAAGTACACCTCCAGGCCCTTGATCCAGTCCTCATCGCTGATCGACAGCAGATCGCCCTTGGGGCCGTGGCCGGCACCATTGACCAGCACATCGATGCGGCCATAGCGCGCCATCACCGCATCCACCAGCTTTTGCATGTCGGCCACATTCTGGTTGGAGCCCGTCACGCCCACTCCGCCCAGCTCCCGGGCCAGCGCCTCACCCTTGCCCGAGGACGACATAATCCCCAGCGCATACCCGGCCTGGTGCAACTGGCGTGCTGCCGCTGCGCCCATGCCGGATCCACCGGCGATCACGATGGCTACTTTGGGTTGGTTCATGCTGTGCTTCCTTTGTCTTTGTGATTCCAAAGCTGCCCATCCTAACCAAGCCGCCGCGCTTGTGCAGGCCACCGGGAAAAACGCCGTAACGCCCAGGCCCAACTGCCGTTACGATAGCCGGTTATGACCACCAAACACCTCACCATCCTCACCGGCGGCTCGCGCGGCATGGGCCTGGCCATGGGCCAGCAACTTCTGGCCAAGGGCCATACCGTGCTGAGCATTGCGCGCCGCAGCTCCAGCGCGCTGGCCGCTGCCGCTCCATCGCCGGACCAGCTCATCCAGTGGGAGCAGGACCTGGGCGATACCGATGCCGCCGCCCAGCGCCTGGGCGACTGGCTGCGCAGCCTCCAGGCCAGCGACTGGGCCAGCATCACCTTGATCAACAACGCCGGCGTGATTCCGCAGATCGCGCCGCTGTCCGACCTGGCCACACCCGACCTGCGCAATGCGCTGCGCGTGGGGCTGGAGGCGCCGATGGCGCTGACGGGGGTGTTTCTGGGTGCGACCGACAGCTGGACCGTGCCCAAGAAAGTGCTCAATGTCTCGTCCGGCCTGGGCCGCCGCCCGATGGCATCGCAGGCCGCCTACTGCACCGCCAAGGCCGGCATGGATGCCTATGCACGCTGCGTGGCGCTGGAAGAAGCCCACAAGCCCCATGGCGCCAAGATTGTCTCGCTCGCACCCGGCGTGATCGATACCGACATGCAGGTGCAGCTGCGCAATGCCGATGCGGGCGCCTTCCCCGATGTGGGCAACTTCAAGGGCCTGCATGAGGGCGGCAAGCTCAGCAGCCCGGCAGAAGCCGCTGCCAAGGTACTGGGCTGGCTCGACCGCGCCGACTTTGGCCAGAACGTGATCGCCGACGTGCGCGAGCCTTGAACCACGGCGCGCACCAAAGGGTCCATGCCCGCCATGGACTGTCACCAAGGTGCGCGCTGGCCGCCTGCGGTTTGCACATGGGCCGCCTGGCTGGCAATAATGCTGCAAGGCAACATTTGCATGCCCATTCCAACCTAAACAGGAGACCTTTCCATGTCCCGTGAAGTACTTGTCTGCAGCGCCGTGCGCACTGCCATCGGCACCTTTGGCGGCAGCCTCAAGGATGTTCCACCGACCGAGCTGGGTGCGCTGGTCGTCAAGGAGTCGCTGGTCCGCGCCGGCATTGAAGGCAAGGATGTGGGCCATGTGATCTTCGGCCACGTGGTCAACACCGAACCCAAGGACATGTACCTGAGCCGCGTGGCCGCCATCCAGGGCGGCTGCCCGCAGGAGACGCCGGCGATGAATGTCAACCGCCTCTGCGGCTCGGGCCTGCAGGCGATTGTGACCGCCAGCCAGGGCATTTTGCTCGGCGACTATGACGTGGCGATTGGCGCCGGCGCCGAGAACATGAGCCGCGCGCCCTACGCCAGCACCACCAGCCGCTGGGGCGCACGCATGGGCGATTTCAAGATGATCGACATGATGACCGGCGCGCTGCACGACCCCTTCCACAACATCCACATGGGTGTAACCGCTGAAAACGTGGCCAAGGAATTTGGCATCAGCCGCGATGACCAGGACCAACTGGCCTTGAGCAGCCACCAGCGCGCCGAGCAGGCCTGGGCCGAGAACCGCTTTGCCGGCCAGATCGTGCCGGTCATCCTTAAAAGCAAGAAGGGCGATATCAGCTTTGACAAGGACGAGCACTTCCGCGCCGGTGCCAAGATCGAAGACTTCCAGAAGATGAAGCCCGTCTTCGTCAAGGAAGACGGCACGGTCACCGCCGCCAACGCCTCGGGCATCAACGACGCCGCAGCGGCGGTGGTGCTGATGGAAGCGGCCGCCGCCAAGGCGCGCGGCGCCAAGCCGCTGGCCCGTCTGGTGGGTTATGCCCATGCCGGCGTGGACCCCAAGATCATGGGCATTGGCCCCGTGCCCGCGTCGAAGGCCGTGCTGACCAAGACGGGCCTCAAGCTCGACCAGATGGATGTCATCGAGGCCAATGAAGCCTTTGCCGCGCAAGCCTGCGCAGTGACCAAGGGCCTGGGCGCGGACCCTGCCAAGGTCAACCCCAATGGTTCGGGCATTTCGCTGGGCCACCCGATTGGCGCGACCGGTGCGATCATCACCGTCAAGGCCATCCATGAGCTGCACCGCACCGGTGGCCGCTATGCGCTGGTCACCATGTGCATTGGCGGCGGCCAGGGCATTGCCGCCATCTTCGAACGCGTCTAACCAAGCCTTAAAGCGCCAGCGCAGTCCCCACGGGCAAGTCTTCCACCGGCTTGCCCGCCGCAAAGCGCTTGGCCGCAAACTGCCCTGCCACTTCGATCTGGCCACCCTGCACGCGCAGCCAGCTGCCTTCGGGCAGAGCCACTACCTGCTTGTCCGGGTTGGCGACCAGGAACTCCGCCAGGCGCTGGTCGCGCGTCTCTCCCTGGTGGCCGGGCGGCAGGCTGTTGTGGTAGTGCGGATTGATGCAAAACGGCACCAGGCCCAGCGCGCCAAAGCCCTGCGGGTCGACGATGGGCATGTCATTGGTGGTGTTGATCGTCAGGCCCGCCAGATTGGCCCCTGCACTCCAACCGGTATACGACATGCGGCCCGAGCGCACCGCATCACCGATGCGCACCAGCCAGCCCCGCTTGCGGCATTGGGCCAGCAGCTGGAAGGTATTGCCGCCACCGACGAGGATCGCCTGGATATCCCCGGTCAAGAACTGGTCCAGGGCATTGTCCTGGTGCGCGCCCACCAGCTGCACGCCCGTGTGTGCAATCGCCGCTTGCACCTGTGCTGTGTAGTCATCCCAGCTGAGGCTGACCCCAGCAAAAGGTACGAACAATGCTTTTTGCACGCCCTGCAGCTGGGCGGCCAGCGCTTCGCGGCAAAAGGTCAGGTAGCCGCCATCGGGGGCGCGTGAGTTGCTCAACAACAGTAACTGCATAACACCTCTTTGAATGAGGCAGCCAGCATAGCAGCCCGTGCACTGCGGCGGCGTCACCCAAGCACAGAAGGTCGGCGCCGACAAAGGAGCCGAGCGCAAAAAAAAAGGGACTGGCGCGGCGGCATGCACCGCACCAGTCCCCTCTTGGGCTATCGACGGCTTACTTGCCGCTGTCCAGCCGCGCCTGCATCGCCTTGGCGCGGGCGTCCGACGGTGGGTGCGAATCCATCAGCGAGTTGCCGCTGCCGCCGCTCAGCTTGGCGAGCTTCTGGAACGCGGTGACAAGGCCCTTGCGCTCCATCTTTTGCTTGGTGAGCAGGTCAAAGGAGTAGTTGTCGGCGGCAGACTCATTGGCCTGCGAGAACTGCGCATGGATAAACTTTTCACCCAGCTCGCCCGCTTGCGAGCTCGACAGCGATGCCAAGGTGGCATTGCCGCTGCTCGCAGCAATCTGGCGTGCGGCCGATGTCGCATAGGCCGTCTGCATGCGGCGCTTGCTGTGGCCCAGCGCCACGTGGCCGATTTCATGGCCGATCACGCCGCGCAGTTCGTCGTCGTTCATCAGGTCCATCAGTCCGCTGTAGACGCGGATGCAGCCATTGGCCATTGCCCAGGCGTTCACATCGCTGGTCAGGTAGACCTTGTAGTCGGCCTTCTTGCCTTCCACCTCTTGCGGCATGTTGGCGACGACCTTGGCCAGACGCTGGCTGTACTTGTTGTTCGCAGGCGCGAGCTTGTTTTGCTTGTCCAGCGCGGCGCAGGACTCATTGGACAAGGCCACGACATCGCCATCGGTCAGTGTCATGGCCTTCATCGCCGTGGAGCCCGAATCCATCAGACCGCCCAGGTTGCCCGCGTCCATGGTCTTGCAACCGGCCAAGGCCATGGCTGCAACCAGACCCGTGAGCATCAAAGTTTTGCGCATTCGCTATCTCCTCATCTACACGTTAAAAACGTGCATCATAGCGTGCGCTTATCGAAGTAATAGTTTCTATACCCCGCAGATCACTCAGGCTGCTTTCTGCGCGGCGGCCTGCACAGATGCCTCATCCGGTGCGGTGGCCGACACGGCCTGCAACACCACCTCGCGCTTCAAGGTCGGCACAAAGCTCTCGATGAACTGCAGCGCATAGGCACGCAGCCACACGCCCTTGCGCAGCGCAATGCGCGTGGTGTTGACCTTGAACAAATGGCCCGCGTCGATGGCGCGCAGGTTGCGGTCGCGCTCCTCGTCAAAGGCGATGGAGGCGACAATGCCGATGCCCATGCCCAGCTCGACATAGGTCTTGATCACGTCCGCATCCATGGCGGTCAGCACCACATTGGGCGTGACCTCGGCGGCGGCAAACGACTCATCGATATGCGAGCGGCCGGTATAGCCCTGCTCATAGGTGATGATCGGAAAGCGCACCAGCGACTGCAGGGTCAATGGCCGTCCAGCCTCTTGCTGAGCCAGCAAGGGGTGGCCCGGGGGCACGACCACCGAGTGGGTCCAGCGGTAGCCCGGCAGGGTCGCCAAGCTTGCATAACCGGTGAGTGCCTCGGTGGCCACACCGATATCGGCCGCGCCGCTCAGCAGCATCTCGGCGACCTGGCGGGGCGAGCCCTGGTGCAGGTGCAGGGCCACATCGGGAAACTGCTCGCGAAAATCGCGCACCACCAGCGGCAGCGCATAGCGTGCCTGCGAGTGGGTGGCGGCAATGCTCAGCTGGCCGCTGCGGCTGGCATGAAAATCGGCACCGGCGCGGCGCAGGTTTTCGGACTCCAGCAGCAAGCGGTCCACAATCGGCAAAATGGCCTCGCCCGGTGGGGTCAGTCCGGTCAGGCGCTTGCCAGCGCGGATAAAGATGTCCACGCCCAGCTCGTCTTCCAACTCGCGGATCTGGCGGCTCACGCCTGGCTGCGAGGTGTAGAGCACATGCGCCACCTCGGTCAGGTTGTAGCCATTGCGGGCGGCTTCGCGCACGGCCCGCAGTTGCTGAAAATTCATAACATTCACCTTCTTGGACCCAACCGCAAGGGGGTACCCGGCGGCCGGTTCAGCGTCCTTGCTTATTTCTTGGTGTAGATCTGGTCAAAGCTGCCGCCATCGGCAAAGTGCGCAGCGTCGGCCTTGGTCCAGCCGCCAAAGGCCTCATCGATGGTGAAGAGCTTGAGCGTCGCAAACTGGCTGGCGTACTTGGCCTTGGCCGCTTCGGCCGTGGGGCGGTAGAAGTTGCGGCCGGCAATGTCCTGGCCCTCGTCCGAGTACAGGTACTGCAGGTAGGCATCGGCAATCTTGCGCGTGCCGCGCTTGTCGACCACCTTGTCGACGACAGTCACGGTAGGCTCGGCCAGGATCGACAGCGAAGGCGTGACGATCTCGAACTTCTCGGGGCCAAATTCCTTCAATGCCAGGTAGGCCTCGTTTTCCCAGGCCAGCAGCACATCGCCCTGGCCGCGCTGCACAAAGGTCACGGTCGAGCCGCGCGCGCCGGTATCGAGAATCGGCACGTTCTTGAACAGCTTGCTGATGTAGTCCTTGGCACCGGCTTCACCGCCATAGTTGCGTTTGCCAAACTCCCAGGCGGCCAGGTAGTTCCAGCGCGCGCCGCCGCTGGTCTTGGGGTTGGGGGTGATCACCTTCACATCGGGCTTGATCAGATCGCCCCAGTCCTTGATGCCCTTGGGATTGCCCTTTTTGACCAGGAACACAATGGTCGAGGTGTAAGGCGCGCTGTTGAGCGGCAGGCGCTTTTGCCAATCGGCCGGCACCAACTGGCCGTGCTTGTTCAGCGCATCAATGTCGCCGGCCAGCGCCAAGGTGGCCACATCGGCTTCGATGCCATCGATGATGGCGCGCGCCTGCTTGCCTGAGCCGCCATGCGACTGCTTGATGGTCACGGTCTGGCCGGTCGTGTCCTTCCAGTGCTTGGCAAAGGCCTGGTTGAACTGGTTGTACAGCTCACGGGTCGGGTCGTAGGACACGTTGAGCAAGGTCACCGGTGCTGGTGCCTGGGCATGGGCTGCGCCGCTAAAAACTGCGGGCGCCAGCGCCATCAGAGACGCGACTGCGGCTGCGGCTATCGGAAACTTGATAAAGTGGCGGCGTTGTTGCATGGAACACTTTCAGAATGGCAAAAGTCGTAGGGCTTGTTAGGCTTGAACACATTCTGAAACGCGGCCATAAAAACTCAAACTACTATTAATTCAGTTTTTTATGACTGAAACTTATTAACAAGACGCGAAAACGCATCTGCCAGGCCCGGTTTCGGGGCTGGCAAGGCAGGAAGCTCGCCAACGCCCCAACCCTGGTTGGCGGTGTGGGCAAAGCAGGCCATGCTGGGCAACCGCCCGCAGACTGCGGCAGCATCGGGCAAGCACCCTGCCAGTGCAACAGCGTCAACCCAACGAAGGAAGCATCTCCCATGGCACGTATGGTCAACTGCGTCAAACTGCACAAAGAAGCCGAGGGCCTCGACTTTCCCCCCTACCCTGGTGAGCTGGGCAAGCGCCTGTGGGAAAACGTCAGCAAGGAAGCCTGGGCTGGCTGGCTCAAGCACCAGACCATGCTGGTCAATGAAAACCGCCTGAACCTGGCCGACCAGCGCGCCCGCCAGTACCTGGCCCGCCAGATGGAAAACCATTTCTTTGGCGAAGGCGCCGATGCGGCCGTCGGCTATGTGCCGCCTACTGCAGACTGATACGGCAGTCGCACAAGTGCAAGCCTGGGACAGGTCCCAGGCACAAAAAGTGGCAGCCGAGGCTGCCATTTTTTATGTCCCTGCGCGATGGGCTCGCTGCGCAGACCGTAAACATCCCTCGGTAGAAATATATTGCTCAGAGGGCTTTTGCCCAACGCCTGCTGAAACGCGGCCATGGCTACTGGACGACATGCAGAACGAGTTCCCCAATTTAGCGGCGAGGGTGGAGTACGCCTAGGTCGTACAAGCTACACGCCAAGCCTTGCGTGAACTGCAGCTTCGGCCTCTTCCCTGCGGGGCGTGCTAATACCTTACGAACCAGGCCAACATGCGGGGCGCTATCGCCCGCACCGCCAGCATCGCCGGCATTCAGGCACACGCAGCATCACCCAAAAGGCAGTCCACGACGCAGCCCAGCATCTGCTGCACATCCGCCACCTCCACCGCGCCGGGCAAGGACAGCTTGCCGTGCAGCACGAACACCGGGCGCCCCCACTTCAGCCCCAGGGCCATCTCGGAGAGCGTTCCCATGTTGTAGCCCACGGCGACCAGGCACAGGGCGCTGCGCGCAATCAAGGCGTTGCGCATTTCACCGATCCCGGTGGGCAAGGCCACGCTGAGATAGGGATTCGCATGGCGCTCGTCCTCCTCGGGCAGGATGCCGATGGCGACGCCGCCTACTTCGGTGGCGCCTTGTGAGGCCGCAGCCATCACACCGCCGCGCCCACCGCACACGATAGCCATGCCGGCAGCGGCCAGCGCACGGGCGATCAGGCGCGCATCGGCATAGACCTGCCCATCGGCATCACCGGGGCCGATGACCCCCACCGGCCGGCGGTGGCGCGCTGGGCTGGCCTGGTGCTGGGCCAGCCGCCGCAGTGCGTCCGTCAACCCGGGCGGCAAGCCCAGCGCTTCAATGTGATCCTGCTGCATGTGTTTCGCGTTGGCGTGCAATCGTGTCTCCCAATCCCATGACGATGACGCACAGCGCCATCAAAAGCAATGACAAGGCAGATGCGACGCTCAGGTCCGATCCGCCATCGCTGACCTGTGCAAACAGCATCAGCGGAAGAATGTTCAGCTGCGTCCCCACCAGCGCCAGTGCCGTGCCGTAGGTGCCCATCGCAATGGCAGCCACCAGGCAGGCGTTGGACACCACCGAAGGCGCCACCTCGGCCACCACCGTGTCGCGGAACGCGCGCCAACGCGTGGCCCCCAGGGTGCGCGCCGCCAGCATGGGCCGCAGGTCGAGGTTGGCAAACACCGGGTAGAGCGACAGCGCCACGCGGGGCACCAGGTAGTAGGCATAGGCGCAGCCCAGGCCCACGGTGCCATAGATCCAGCTGCCCACAGCGGCGCCGTCAAAACCCAGTGCCACCAGCAGCTGCGTGACAAAGCCCGAGCGCCCAAAAGCCAGGATGAAACCATAGGCGATCACCAGGCCCGAGAAGGCGAGCGGCAGCCCGAGCAAGGTCATCATCCAGCGCCGGCGCTGCAGCGGCTGGCGCCCCAGCTCAATGGCGATCACCGTGCCCACCAGGCCAGAGACTGCGCCTGCGGTCAGGCCCAGCACAAGGGTGTTCAGCACGGCCCGGCCCAGCAACGGGTTGCCCCACAAGCGGGCAAAGGCGCTGCCGCCGTCCGCCATGGCCTCGGGCACCAGCGATGCCAGGGGTAGCACAAAGAACAGCGCCATGAAGCACCAGGCAGGCCAGGCGCCAAAACGGCGGATCCAGCCGCTCATGAGCGACCCAGCGTGGCCTGCGCCCAGAGCTGGTCGATCTCGGCCTTCTTGGCCGAGGCCTTGATGACATCGAGCGGGCGGATCTGCGCTGCCGCCGGCAGCTTGCTGGCCACATCGTCGGGCAGCTTGATGCCCGGCACTGCAGGCCGCACAAAGCCCTTGGCAAACAGCTGCTGGCCGGCCTCGCTCATGATGAAGTTCAGCCACAGCTTGCCGGCGTTCGGGTTGGGGCCGCCCTTCACCAGGCTGATGGCGTACGGCGCTGCCACGCTGGCTTCCTTGGGGATGACGACCTCGCAGGCCTCGCCCATGCCATCGCTATGCTTGGCCTTGAGGCCGTCATTCTCGTAGCCGATCCAGATGGGGATCTCACCCTTGATGAACTTGGCATAGGGGGTCGTGCCCTCCACGCGCTGCACGTTGCCAGCGGCATGCAGCTTGCCCAGGTAGTCCGTGCCGGGCTTGACGTTGTCTACGCTGCCACCGTTGCCGTAGGCTGCGGCCAAGGTCAGCACCTGGCCCACGCCGGCACTGCGGGGATCCAGGTAGGTCACACCGTTCTTGTACTCGGGCTTGAGCAGATCGGCCCAGCCGGTGGGCACATTCTTGACCAGCTTCTTGTTCACCAGGAAGGCGATGTTCAAGGTGTGGATGGTGAACCAGCGCCCTTCTGCCTCACGGAACACCTCGGGCAGCTTGTCGAAGTGGATGGGCTTGAAAGGCGCGACCACATCCTTCTTCGCGGCATCGGCGGCCGAGGCCGCGAAGTAGTACGCGGTGTCTGCCTGGGGGCGGCGGCGCATCTTCTCCAGCGCGACCACGGTAGCTGCCGATCCCAGGTCGTTGTAGCTCAGCTCGACATCGGGGTAGCGCTTCTTGAACTCGGCAAACAAGGCCTTCCAGTTGGCCCATTCCGGCCCGGTGTCGAAGGAGACGCAAAAACCTTCCTTTTTGGCCAGCTCGTAGAGTTCTATTTCTCCGGCATAGAGCTCCGCCCCCTCTTGTGCCCAGGATGTGCGCTGGACCAGGGCAGCCAAAGGCAAGGCAGCAGCGGCTTGGATGAGATGTCGGCGTTGCATAGCGGTTTTCCTTCGTTGAAAAGTTCGGTGTCGGTGGGGTGTTGAACGGATGTGCGGTGCTTACAGGTTCTTAGGTATCCAGCAAGCGAATGTGCTCGGGCGCGATGGCAATGGCCTGGCCTGCCGGCTGCCGGCCTTCGGCCAGGAAGGCGCGCGGCGCACCTGCCACCGCAAAGTCATAGCGCGTAAGCGATCCCAGATAACGGCAGGCGCCTGGACGCCCCTGCAAGGTATTGGTCTGCCCGGGCTGCGGGTCTGGCTCGATATGCTCGGGGCGGATCAGCGCATGCACCTTCTGCCCAGGGCGATGGCTGCCGGTGGGCACGGACAGCTCGGCAAAACCAAAGTCCACGCGGCCGCTGGCGGCCACCTGCCCTTCCAAAATGGTGGAGAGCCCGACAAACTCCGCCACGGCGCGGCAGTTCGGCATGTCGTAGATTTCTTTTGGTGTGGCGATCTGCAGCAGCCGCCCTTCCTTGAGCACCGCCACGCGGTCGGCCATGGCCAGCGCCTCTTCCTGGTCGTGGGTGACCAGCAAGGTGGTGGCACCAAACTGTTGCTGCAGCGCACGGATCTGGTCGCGCAGATGGCCCCGCACGCTGGCATCCAGCGCAGACAGCGGCTCGTCCAGCAGCAGCGCACGCGGATCGATGGCCAGCGCGCGCGCCAGGGCCACCCGCTGCTGCTGCCCGCCGGAGAGCTGCTGCACACCGCGCTGCGCAAAATCGGACAGTCCCACCACCTCCAAGAGCTCTGCCGCCCGGACATGGCGCTGTGCGGCCGGCATCTTGCGCAGTGCCAGCCCGTAGGCTACGTTGTCCCGCACCGACAGGTGCGGAAACAGTGCATAGCTCTGGAACACCATGCCGATGCCGCGCAGGTGCACCGGCGTGCCCGCCATGTCCTGGCCCGCCAGTGCAATACGGCCCTGGTAGCCGGTCTCCAGCCCCGCAACCAGCTTGAGCAGGGTGGACTTGCCCGAGCCGCTGGGGCCGATCACCGCCACCAGCTCGCCCTGGCCAATGTCGAAGGACACCTCGTGCAGCCCTTGCTGGCTGCCGGGGTAGCGGTAACTGACGTTCTGGAAAGTCAGGCTCATGGGGATTTACGCAAAAGAGAAGAAGACAGCAGTGCGGCCAGGCTGGCCAGCAGCAGCAGGATCACCGTGGCAGCGCAGGCAAAGCCGGTTGCGCCATAGAAGGCCTGCAGCAGCACGACGGGATAGGTGCGGTTCTGGAAACCGACCAGCAGGTTGGAGAGGTTGAACTCCCCGATCGACAGCGCCGCCACCATCACCAGCCCGGACAGCATGCTCTGGCGCAGGCTGGGCAGCACGATGCCGCTGAAGCGCTGCCATTCGCCCGCGCCCAAGGTGGCGGCCGCCTGTTCCAGCCGCTCGATGCCAAGGTGGCGCAGGTCCGTCAGCAAGGTGTTGGTGAGATAAGGCAGGGTTGCAATCACATGCGCGGCAATCAGCAGCGGTGTGCTGCCCAGCCAGGGCAAGGTGTCGGTGTTGAAGACAATCATGTAGCCAAAGCCCAGCGTGATGGCGGGCACGGCAACGGGCATGGCGCTCACGATGCGGGCTGCAAAGGCGCGGCCACGCGTTGCGCCCTGGTGCAGGGAATAGGCCAGCGGCAGCGCCAGCACCGCGTTGATGGCGCAGGTGGACAGCGCCACCACCAGGCTGGAGATGAAGCCCTTGCGGAACGACGGGTCGCTCCACAGCTGCATGTACCACTGGCCGGTAAATCCGGAGGGCAGCAGTGAGTTGGTCCAGTTCTGCCCAAAGCTGCCCACGGCCAATAATGCCATCGGCAGCAGCAGATAAAGGCCATAGACGATGGCAATGCCACGAACCATCTTGTCTCCCAGTAAAAAACGGATACTTTCCTTTTCAGACACGTTAGTGTAGCGATCGGCCCTTATATTGGTATTGCATTGCTGTGACAATGCGGCACAATCATTGAATTAATGGAAAGTGTTCTGGCTACTTTTCATCAACAAAACCGCTGACTGAGACTATGAAACGGGACTGCCCCACCATCCAGGAGCTGCTCGCGCTCGACGCCGTGGCCCGCCATTCCAGCCTGACCCTGGCTGCCTCCTCGCTGTGCGTGACCACCAGCGCCGTGAGCAAGCAGATTGCCTCGCTGGAGGGCTTTCTGGGCACGGCCCTGCTGCAAAAGCTGGGGCGCGGCGTAGAGCTCACGCCAGTGGGCCGCAGCTACTGGCTCAAGATCACGGGCAGCCTGCGCAGCCTGGAGACCGCCACCTACGAGGTCCGCGCCGGCGCGGACACGAATGTGCTGACCCTCAGTTGCGTGCCGACCTTTTTCACCCGCTGGCTCATTCCCCGCCTGCCCCGCTTTCGCCAGGCCCACCCCCGCGCCACCTTGAGCTTCAGCCGCCATCTGGCGCCGCTGGAGAACCTGCCGGCCCATGTCGATGCCGCCATCCGCTACAACCCAGCCGACTACGCCGGTGTGGTCAACGAATACATCGCCGGGCGCGAATTCGTGGTTATCGCTTCCAGCGCGCTGATGCAGGGCCTGCACAAGATCCAGGAACCCGCCGATGTGCTGGCCCATACCTTGCTGCACCATGAAGAAGCCCAGGGCGCCTGGTCGCAATGGGCCGCTGCCCATGGCATCACCCACCAGTTGCTGATTGCGGGCCCTCGGTTTGCGCAGTACTCGGCCTTGATTCAGGCAGCGCGCTGTGGTCTGGGCATCGCCTTTGTTCCCCTCATCCTGGTCGAAGACGAACTGGCAGAAGGCGTGCTGGTCACCCCATTCGAAGGAACCACCGCCGTCGAGCATGGCCACTACCTGTGCTACCGGCCCGATCGCATGCAGTCTCCCGCCTTTGCGCAGCTGCGGCAATGGCTGCTGACTGAGGGTGGCAGCCAGGAAGCGGTGCCAAGCCTGCCTGGTCATCCCTAAAAAGCAGAAGCGCCACCCGGGTCTCCGGCTTTCTCCAACACCAACGAGATCGCCAAGCCATTGTGTGAGCAAGCGCAAGGGCTGGGCCCGGCGATATGCCTCGGAAAGCGGCCAGAAATAGCGCCCAAGCCCGTTGCAAACAGAAATCAATCAAAGCATTACCAGTGATAGCATCTGCCGCATCCCCCGTCACCGGCCTTCAACGCCCTGCTTCGATGTTCAAGATCTCTGTACCCAGCCTGGCCGTCGCGATGGCGCTGTCCGCATCCGTGCAAGCAGCCGAAGCGGCCGACCTGGCGGCCTTCTGGACCACCACACAACGGGGCGGCAACAGCTTTAACCGCTTGCCGCCGGATGCCCACTATTACGAAGCGCTGCGCGGCTACGGCGCCAGCTGGGTACGGCTGTCGTATGACAAATGGAAGCCTGCGCAGCGCGATTTTTTGATGGGCAATGCGGACGACTACCAGACGCTGGTGGCATCGGACCTTGCCACGCTCCAGGCATCGGTGGCCAAGGCCCATGCGGCGGGGCTCAAAGTGGTGATTGCGCCGCTATCCCTGCCGCTGTCGCGCTGGTCGCAAAACAACCAGGGGCAGTTCGATGACCGCATCTGGAAGGACCGGGCCCACTGGAAGGCCGCCGGCCAGTTTTGGCAGGACCTCGCCCGCGCCTTGAAGGACACGCCAGGCATAGCGGCCTATAACCTGATCAACGAGCCCGCGCCCGAAAAACAAGGCGGCATGCCCGAGCATGCCAGCGCCCAGGCGATGCAGGCCTGGTATGCGAAGGCGAAAGGCGGGTCGCGCGACCTGCCCGCGTTCTACCAGTACCTGATTGCCCAGATCCGGGCCGTCGACCCGGACACGCCCATCATGGTCGATGCCGGCTGGTATGGTGCGGCTGATGCCTTCGCTTACTGGCCCGAAGCGCTGGCTGACAAACGGGTGCTCTACAGCTTTCACATGTACGAACCCTACCAGGCCACCAGCACCCCCAACATGAAGCGCAAGCAGCCCTACCGCTACCCGGGCGAGGTGCCGTTTGCCGGCAAGACCCAGCCCTGGAACCAGCAGCGCGTGGCCCAGTACCTGGGTGCCGTCAACAGCTGGGCGCGCTCCTTGGCGATTGCGCCGGAGCAAATCGTCATGGGAGAGTTTGGCTGTGTGCGCATGCTCGGCAGCTGCAGCCAGTACCTGGACGATGTTCTGTCTTATACCGAGGACAAGCGCTACCACTGGGCCTTCTACAGCTTTCGCGAAGATGCCTGGGACGCCATGGACTACGAACTGGGGCAGGCCAAGGTGGACTGGCGCTACTGGGATGCGATGGAAAAAGGCCTGCCCGACCCGGTCAAGCGCAGCGCGACACCGGAGTTCGAGCCGATCCGCAAGCGCTTGCAGCAGCACTTGCAGCAGCACTTGCAGCAGCACTTGCAGTAGCGCTGAAAGGCGCCGCTTAGCGCGCGCTCAGCAGCGTGGTGCTGCCAGGGCGCCCGGGCACATTCAAGGTCGCTACCGGTGCCGGCGTGCTGGCAATGCGCTGGCCTCGGCGCCATACGCCCAGGCGCGTGGCCTTGAGGCGCAGGGCCTCCACCGGGTCCTTGGCATGCAGCAGCACAAAGTCGGCATGGGCGCCCTTTTCAATGCCATAGCCTTGCAGGCCCAAGAGGCGTGCGGGGTTGCAGGTGATCGCATCAAAGCATTGCTGCATGCCGGCGCGGCTGGTCATCTGCGCCACATGCAGGCCCATGTTCGCCACCTCCAGCGCATCGCCCGATCCCAGGCTGTACCAGGGGTCCATCACGCAGTCATGGCCAAAGGCCACCGTGAGGCCCGCGGCCATCAGCTCGGGCACGCGCGTCATGCCCCGGCGCTTGGGGTAAGTGTCATGGCGGCCCTGGATCGTGATATTGATCAAGGGGTTGCTGACAACGCCCAGCTGCGCCTCGGCCATCAAGGCCATCAGCTTGCTGACGTAGTAGTTGTCCATGCTGTGCATGGAGGTGAGGTGCGAGCCAGTCACGCGGCCCTGCAGGCCCAGGCGCTGCGTGTGGTAGGCCAGGGTTTCCACATGGCGCGACATCGGGTCGTCCGACTCGTCGCAGTGCATGTCCACCAACTTACCGCGCTCGGCGGCCAGCTCGCAGAGAATGCGCACGCTCTCTGCCCCATCGGCCATGGTGCGCTCAAAGTGCGGAATGCCGCCGACGACATCGACGCCCAGATCCAGCGCGCGCTTGAGGTTGTCCAGCCCGCCCGGTGTGCGCAGCACGCCGTCTTGCGGAAAAGCCACCAGCTGCAGGTCGATATAGGGCGCCACGCGCTTTTGCACATCGAGCATGGCTTCGACCGGCAGCAGGCTCGGGTCGCTGGTGTCCACATGGCTGCGAATGGCCAGCAGGCCGCGCGCCACCGCCCAGTCGCAGTAGGCCAAGGCGCGTTCGACCAGCGCCTCGTGCGTCAGCTGGGGCTTGAGTTCGCCCCAGAGTGCAATGCCTTCGAGCAAGGTGCCGCTTTCGTTCACACGCGGCATGCCGTAGCTCAGGGTGGCATCCATGTGGAAATGCGGGTCCACAAAGGGTGGGCTCAGCAGCAGGCCCTGGGCGTCCACCACCTCGGCAGCGGGCGCCTGCAGGCCCTCGCTCACCTCGGCAATCTTGCCGTCCTGCACGGCGACCGACATGTTCTTGCGGCCATCGGGCAAGCTGGCATTGCGAATCAATAAATCAAGCATTTTTTATCCTGGTAGGCAGACCAGGGTCTGCATCGTGGGGCGCGAGCCTGGGCTCAGCGCTCGCCTTTGCGGTAGGGTTTCATCAAAGCCTGCGGGTAGGCGGCTTTGCGGGCCACCAGCACCAGCGCCAGGATCGACAGCAGGTACGGCAGCATCAGATAGAACTGGTAAGGCACGAGGCCATCGCCCGACTGCTGCAGGCGCAGCTGCAGTGCGTCGAAGAACGCAAACAGCAGCGCGCCCAGCAAAGCCTTGCCCGGCCGCCAGGAGGCAAACACCACCAGCGCCACGCAGATCCAGCCCCGGCCGTTAACCATATTGAAGAAAAACGCGTTGAAGGCCGACAGCGTCAAAAACGCACCCGCTACGCCCATCAGCGCCGAGCCTGCAATGATCGCACCGCTGCGCACCGCCATCACGGCCACACCCTGGCCTTCTGCGGCCTGCGGGTTCTCGCCCACCATGCGCACCGCCAAACCCAGCGGCGTGCGAAACAGCACCCAGGCCAAGAGCGGCACCAGCAGCAGCGCCAGCAAGGTCAAGGCGGTCTGGTCGCCCAGAATCGGAATCGGCAGCCAGTCCATGGCCTCAAACGGCGTGATCGTGGGCGGCGTGTTCACCTTGGGAAAGCTCACGCGGTAGCCGTAGTACGACAAGGCGGTCGCCAGCATCGTGATGCCCAGGCCCGATACGTGTTGCGACAGCGCCAGACCCACCGTCAGCCAGGCATGCAGGCTGCCCAGCACCGCGCCGGTGAGCGCGGCCACCAGCACGCCCGTCCACAGGCCGTGGCCGGCATACACGGTCAGCCAGCCGGTAAAGGCACCGGCCACCATGATGCCCTCGATGCCCAGGTTCAGCACGCCGGCGCGCTCGCACAGCAGCACCCCCAGCGTGCCCAGCAGCAGCGGCGTGGCTGTACGCAGCACGGCCACCCAGAAGGAGGCATTGGCCAAAATATCCATCACATCGCTCATGCTGCACCTCGCGCTGCCGTTTGTTTTTGGGGTTTCAACATCACAGCGCTCACTTTCTGCGCAGGCGGTATTGGGTCATCAGGCTGGCCACCAGCACCGACAAGAGCGAGGCGGCCACGATCACATCGGCAATCGCATTGGGCACGCCGACGGCGCGGCTCATGCTGTCGGCTCCCACCAGCATGCCGGCCACAAAGACGGCCGAGGCCACGACACCCAGCGGGTGCAGGCCGGCCAGCATCGCAATCACGATGCCGCTGTAACCATAGCCGGGCGACATGTCTAGGGTCAGGTAGCTGGTGCGGCCCGCCACCTCGATGGCGCCGGCCAGGCCCGCGAGCCCGCCCGACAGCAGCGCCACCAGCACGACGGTGCGGGTCACCGGCACGCCGGCAAAGGCCGCTGCGCGGGGGTTGGCGCCGGCTGCGCGGATGTCAAAGCCCGGCACGGCCCGCTGCAGCAGCAGCCACAGCGCGACCGCCAGGCCCACCGCCATCAGCAAGCCGTTGTGCAAACGGGTCTGCGCAATCAGCTTGCCCAGCTCCAGGTCGCCCTGCAGCGCCACGCTCTGCGGCCAGCCCATCGCCATCGGGTCTTTCATCGGGCCATCGAGCAGGTAGGACACGGCCAGCAGCATGACAAAGTTCAGCAGCAAGGTGGTCACCACCTCGTCCACACCCAGCTTGGTCTTCATCAAGGCCGGGCCCAGCAGCAAGGCCGCGCCAGCCAGGGCGGCAGCCAGCAGCATCAGCGGAAACAGCAGATAGATGGGCAGCTCAAAGCCGGTACCCCCATGCATGCCGCCCACCGCCACGGCCGCCACCGCGCCGGCATAGAGCTGGCCTTCGGCGCCGATGTTGAACAGCCGTGCGCGGAAAGCCACCGCAGCCGCCAGCCCCGTCAGGATCAGCGGCACGGCGCGCGTCAAGGTCTCGGACAGTGCAAACAGCGAGCCAAAGGCGCCTTTAAACAAGGCCACATAGGTGGCGCCCACCGGTGCACCTGCCCACAGCACCAACAAGCCGCTGATGGCCAAGGTAAATACCACCGCACCCAGGGGCGCAGCCACCATGGCCAGCTTCGAGGGGGTTGCTCTTTTTTCTATACGCATTGCAGTCTCTCAGCCCTGGCGCTCAGGCGCTGTCATAGGAGATCCGGCCATGGCCAGACCGATCGTCTCGCGGCTCCAGTCCGCAAAAGGCAGCACGGGTGACAGATGCCCCTCGTGCATCACGCCGATGCGGTCTCCGAGCGCCAGCACCTCGTCCAGGTCGTCCGAGATCAGCAGCACCGCAGCGCCGGCATCGCGTGCGGCCAGCAGTTGCTGGTGCACAAAGCGCACCGCGCCAATATCGAGGCCCCAGGTGGGCTGGTGCGCCACAATCAGGCGTGGCGCCATGCCCTCGGCACCTTGGGGTGCCAGCAGCGCCCGGCCCAGAATCAGTTTTTGCATATTGCCGCCCGACAGCGAACGGGCTGGCGCATCGAGACCGCCGCCACGCACATCGAACTGCTTCGACACATGCTGGGCCTGGCTGCGAGCTTGCGCACGGCGCACCCAGCCCCAGCGTGAGAACCAGGGGCTACGCAGCCGCTCGGACACCGCGTTTTCCCACACCGGCAGATCACCGACCACGCCGGTGCCATGGCGGTCTTCCGGGATGCGCGCCACGCCCTGGGCGACCAGGGCCACGGCTGACGCCGGCATCGGCGCGCCCAGGTACTGCACGCTGCCCTGGCCCGGGCGGCGCATGCCGCAGAGCATGTCGGCCAAAGCCACCTGGCCGTTGCCCGAAACACCGGCAATTGCCACCATCTCCCCGGCCCTCAGCACCAGCGACACATCGACCAGGCGATCGCGCGCGGTGGATTTGGCCGATGCCGTAGTGTGCACATTGCGCAGGCTGCAGACCTCATTGCCCACCTTGGCGGCAGGTTGGCGCTCGGGCAGACTCACGGCCTCGCCCACCATCCACTGCGCCAGCTGCGCCTGGGTGGTGCCGGCGGTTGGCGCCTCGGCCACCAGCTTGCCGTGGCGCAGCACGGCCACGCGGTCGGCCACGCGCAGCACTTCGCCCAGCTTGTGGCTGATGAAGATGATCGACAGGCCTTGGGCCACCATCTGGGACAGGGTCGCAAACAGCGCCTCGCTCTCCTGCGGGGTCAGCACGGCGGTGGGCTCGTCCAGAATCAAGATCTTGGCGCCCCGGTACAGCGCCTTGAGGATTTCCACCCGTTGGCGCTCACCCACCGACAGGCTGCCCACCCGTGCATCAGGATCGACCACCAGGCCAAACTGGCGTGCGACTTCGACCAGCTTGGCGCGGGCCTGGCGCTTGGCTGACTTGAGGCGCAGCAGCGATTCGCTGCCCACCATGATGTTGTCCAGCACGCTCAGGTTGTCGGCCAGCGCAAAGTGCTGGTGCACCATGCCGATGCCCGCAGCCAGCGAGGCGCGCGGCTGGCCCGGCGGCAGCGGCTGGCCCATCACATCAATGCGCCCCGCATCGGCCACATAGTGGCCAAACAGGATCGACATCAAGGTGGATTTGCCCGCGCCGTTCTCGCCCAGCAAGGCCACGATCTCGCCCCGGTGCAGGGTCAGCGAAATGCCGTCATTGGCCACCAGCGGGCCAAAGCGTTTGGTGATGCCGTGCAGCTGGAGCACGACAGGAGAGGAACTTGGAGGAGACATGGGCAAAGGGCCGCTGGGTTCGCTGGGCAGGCGACGGGCCTGGCAGCTGGCACAAAAACAGCCCCGGCATGGGCCGGAGCTGGAAGTTGGTGGCGCCGAGCTGCCAGAGCCCAGCGCCTAGGCAATCCAGGCCCGGCTTACTTGGCCGTGGACTTGGGTTGCGAGTCGTCGACCTTCACGACGAACTTGCCCGACAGGATATCGGCCTGTTTGGCCTGCACCTTGGCGATCAGGTCCGCCGGCAGCTTTTTCTCGAAGGTGCCAAACGGTGCCAGCGACGAGCCCTTGTACTTCATCATCGAGTACGGGCCGTAGTCCTCGGCCTTGTAGCTGCCGTCCTTGACCGCCTTGATCGCGCGCTCGACGCTCGGCTCCATGTGCCACAGGGCCGAGGCCACCACGGTGTCGGGGTACTGCGCCTGGGTGTTGATCACATTGCCAATGGCCAGCTTGCCCTTTTCCTTGGCCGCATCGCTCACGCCAAAACGCTCGGCGTAGAGCACATCGGCACCTTTGTCGATCATCGCAAAAGTCGCTTCCTTGGCCTTGGGTGGATCAAACCAGCTGTTGATGAAGCTGACGGTGAACTCCACCTTGGGATTGGTTTCCTTGGCACCCGCCATGAAGGCGTGCATCAGGCGGTTGACTTCGGGGATGGGGAAGCCGCCGACCATGCCGATCTTGTTGGTCTTGCTCATGCCGCCAGCGACCATGCCCGACAGGTAGGCAGGCTCCTGGATGTAGTTGTCGAACACGCTGAAGTTGGGCGCCTGGATCTTGCCCGACGAGCCCATCACAAAGGCGGTCTTGGGAAAGTCCTTGGCAACCTTGCGCGCCGCCGCTTCCACGCCAAACACCTCACCAAACATCAGCTGCGCGCCGCCGGTGGCGTACTCGCGCATCACGCGCTCATAGTCGGCATTGGCCACGTTTTCGCTGGACTTGTACTCGATCTCGCCACGCGCCTCGGCGGCCTTCAGTGCCTCATGGATGCGGCTGACCCATTGCTGCTCGTACGGCACGGTGTAGACCGCCGCGACCTTCACCTTGGTCTGCGCCCAGGCCGGGGCAGCCGACAGGCCAGCCAGCGCGAGGGGCAGTGCAGCCAGGCAGGTTTGAACAATACGACGCCGTGTAGTCATCAAGAAACTCCTTAGGGGTGAGATCCACTTGCCATCCAAGTGGGCGGGCGAGAGAAGCAAGTTCTGTACCGTGTCTTGTGCCAACGTGCTGCACCCGCCTGTGACCGCTCCTGCATTGAGAGCAGCAACGTGTGGCTGGCTGCCAAGCGACAGCGCTTGCAGCGGCAGACCACACGCACAAGACAAGTGCATCACGCAATGCGTATATACACAGCGCGCCGCGCATTCTACCCACATCGGCGGCGCTTGAAAGCCATTTTTCGCCACGAGATCGATGGCAGCAAGCGGGCAGTCCCTATCCTCGGGAATACGCGTAGCGCGATGCGGCACAAAAAAACCGCCATGCAGGGCGGCATGGCGGTATTTAGGGAGGTGGCGCTGCTCAGTGGTTGCGGCGCAGCTTCATCACAATGGGCATCGCAATGGTGGCCATGCGAATGAGCTTGCGCGGCCCCAGCAGCAGGCCGGCGCCCACCAGGCCAGCGCAGACCAGCGGATGCTCGCGGCCAAAGCTGATCAGGCGCTCGGCCAGGGTGCCATAGGCCATGGGGTGGTGCTGGCCGCCGGTGGCATCGCGGCGCAGCGCCAGGGCTTGCTCACGCGCCAGGCGGCGGCCATCGAGGCGCTCGCGCTGGTTCTGGATGCGCAGCAGCACTTCTCGCGCTTGCGGGTCGGTGGCCTGCAGCAGTTGCAGCTCCGCGTCTTTGCTGGGGTTGATCATCGCTTGGGTCCCTTGCATTACTTGAGACGGCCCTTGACCGCTTGCCAGTCCTGGCGCAGCACGGTCTTGGTCAGCTGGAAGGGGTTGGCGGCCTTCTTCGTGGTCAGGTACAGGAAGGCCAGCACGCCCAGCCACAGCACCAGCCAGACACCGGCTACCAGCCAGGTGGCCAGCATGCGGTTAGGCGTATCCCAGAAAGAAATGATGATGGCGCCCGAGAGCACCGTCAGGGCCACAATGGTCAGACCCGCGACCACCAAACCCATCAGGACCAGCCAGATCAGGTTCTTTTTCTGCTCCTGCCATTCAATGGCCAGCAGATCCATTCGGTCTTCAGCCGCTATGGCGCTTTCCGACAGCAAGGCGCGAAAGCGCGCCAGCATGTCATCGACGCCCAGCACAGACAACCAGTTCATGGACTCTCCTCGTGCATATGGGGCACCTGGGTGCCCCTTGTTCTTGGTGTCGGCCCGGCGGGCCTTGCCAGCGCGGCCATGGTGCCCACGCTGGCTTCGGGCTCAGCTCAGCGGCGCGAGAAGATAAAACCGATCAGCGCGCCGACGGCCAGCGCTGCACCGGCAACGCGCCAGGGCTCGTCATGGGCATAGCGGTCAGCTGCCAGCGCAGCTTCCTTGGCCTGGCGGGCGGCTTCTTGTGCAGCGCGAACCGCGCCTTCACGGGCATCACCCGCGCTGTCTTCCAGGCGTTGGCGCAGTTGCTTGATGTCGGGCACGCCGTCCAGGTCCTTGCTCGACAGCACGCCGCGCAGATCGCTCACCAGTTTTTCCAGATCAGCCTGGGCATTCTCAACGGTATCGCTCAGCAAATTGGATTTACGCATGTTCATCATCCTTTTCTTGGTCAGGCTACAGGAAAGTTCCGCATCCACCCTGCGCAGCCAGGGCCGGCTGCTGCAGGGCGCAAGCTCCGTTACATGTTAACGGAGAAAGCGACAGCCACGGGTTCCGATATGCAGCCCTGCCTGTCAGAAGATTCCGACTATCGCCGTCAAACTGTGGCTTTTGTCGCATTTAGCTGCGCATCGCAGGTCCTGCGCACCTGCCCCTTGACGGCGGTCAAGCCGCTTCTTCGGCTACCGCTTCGTTCACCGCCTGGGCAATGGCCAGGCAGCTGGTCAGCCCGGGCGATTCGATGCCCAGCAGGTGGAACAGGCCCGGCGCGCCATGCACCTCAGGGCCTTGCAGCACAAAGTCGGCATCGGGCTCTCCCGGGCCACTGATCTTGGGCCGGATACCGGCGTAACCGGCTGCCAGCGCGCCATCCTGCAGGCCGGGCCAGTAGCGGCGCACAGCAGCATAAAAGGCATCGCCGCGTGCCGGGTCGACCACCAGGTCATCGGCGCTGTCCACCCACTGCACATCCGGGCCAAACTTGGCCTGGCCGCCCAGGTCCAGGGTCAGGTGCACACCCAGGCCGCCCACTTCGGGAACCGGGTAGATCAGCTGCTTGAATGGCGCGCGGCCACTCAAGCTGAAGTAATTGCCCTTGGCATAGTGGGCGACTGGCAGCTGCGACAGATCAGCGCCTGCAAAATTGCGTGCCAAGTCCGGCGCCCACAGGCCTGCGGCATTGACCACGGTCCTGGCCTGCAGCTCGGTGCCGTCTTCGGTGCGCAGCAGGATGCCGCCCTCTTCGCAGCGGCCAGCGGCCAGCGGGCTGTTGAACACCACCATGCCACCGGCGTTTTCCAGATCGCCCTGCAGGCTCAGCATCAGCCCGTGGCTGTCGACAATGCCGGTGCTGGGCGAATGCAGCGCGGCCACGCATTCCAGCGCGGGCTCCATGGCCCTGGCCTCCTCGCGGCTGAGCAGTACCAGGTCATCGACACCGTTGGCAGCGGCATGGCGGGCAATGTCCTGCAGCTTGGCGCGTTGCGCCTCCGACGTGGCCACAATCAGCTTGCCGCAGCGCTGGTGGTCAATGCCGCGCTCCTGGCAGTAGGCATACAGCAGGGCCTTGCCCTCCACACACCAGCGCGCCTTGCGCGAGCCCTGGGCGTAGTAGATGCCGGCATGGATCACTTCGCTGTTGCGCGAGCTGGTGCCCGTGCCAATAGCGTCCTGCGCCTCCAGCACCAGCACCTCACGCCCGGCCAAGGCCAGCTCGCGGGCGACCGCCAGCCCCACCACACCCGCACCAATCACCACGCAATCGACAATATCGGCCACTTGCTCGCTCCTTCGCTTTTATATGCCCGCCAGCTTAGCGCCTGGCGCGTCGCCCAAAAGCAAAAAGCCGGTGAAAAACCGGCTTTCGTCAGCGTTGCCTGCCCAGTGCCGCAGGGCCCCGGCAGGTGGCGTCTTCTTACTTGTTGTAGTTGGCGATGCCGTCCACGATTTCCTTGTGGGCTTCGTCCACACCCTTCCAGCCCAGCACCTTCACCCACTTGCCCTTTTCCAGGTCCTTGTAGTGTTCGAAGAAGTGCGAGATCTGCTGGAGCACCAGGTCGTGGATGTCGCTCAGGTGGTTGATCTTGTCGTAGGCAGGCAGCAGCTTTTGGGTGGGCACCGCCAGCACCTTGCCGTCCACACCGGACTCGTCTTCCATGTGCAGGATGCCGATCGCGCGGCAAGGCACCACCACGCCGGTAGGCAGGGGAAAAGGCGTCATCACCAGCACGTCCACGGGGTCGCCATCACCCGACAGGGTTTGGGGCACATAGCCGTAGTTCACCGGGTAGTGCATGGCGGTACCCAGGAAGCGGTCCACGAACACGCAGCCCGAGTCCTTGTCCACTTCGTACTTCACAGGAGCGGAGTTGGCCGAGATTTCGATCACAACATTGAAGACATCAGGGGCCTTGGAGCCAGGGGTCAGTTTTTCGAAGGACATGCGATTCCTATGAGGTCAATTGAATGGAGGGCCGACAGCGCGCAAAAAGCGGCCCGCCAGCGGCAAAACCCCGTGATTTTAGGTGCATTGGCCAGCCATTGCCCAAAAAATGCCAACCGCATCGTCAAATGCGGTGGTCAAACCCGTGACAACCGCGGGCTCATCCCGGTAGGCGCAGCCCCATTCCTGCGCTATCGTGGGGGCCGTTTCGAGCCTGCCGCCTGGCAGACTCCGCCGCCTATTGCACCCAGAACGGAACAACGCCATGCAGTTGCATTACATCGCCAACGCCTCTGTGCCCTCGCTGTCGGGCAAGACCATCCCCGTCATTGACCCCTCGGACGGCCAACCCTTTGATGAAATCCAGCGCGGCAACGCCGAAGACGTGGACCATGCGGTGCAGGCCGCGCGCCTGTGCTATGAGAACGTCTGGCGCAAGACCAGCCCGGCCGAGCGCAGCCGCCTGATGATGCGCCTGTCGGCCAAGGTGATTGAGCACGCCGACGAACTCGCCGCCATCGAGCAGCGCGACTGCGGCAAGCCCACCAAGCAGGCCAAGGCCGATGCACTGGCCCTGGGCCGCTATTTCGAGTTCTATGCGGGCGCTGCCGACAAGCTCCACGGCGAGACCATTCCCTACCCCCATGATTTCAGCGTGCTGACCTGGCGCGAGCCCCATGGCGTCACCGGCCACATCGTGCCCTGGAACTACCCGATGCAGATTTTTGGCCGCTGCGTGGGCGCGGCGCTGGCAGCGGGCAATGTCTGCGTGGTCAAGCCCTCGGAAGATGCGTGCCTCAGCCTCATCCGCGTGGCGCAACTGGCCGCTGACGTGGGCTTTCCTGCCGGCGCGATCAATATCGTCACCGGCTTTGGCCATGAAGTGGGCGATGCACTGGCCCGCAACCCCGATGTGGACCACATCAGCTTTACCGGCAGCCCCCGCATCGGCACCTTGATCGAGCAGGCGGCTGCCGAGCGCCACTGCCCCTGCACCTTGGAGCTGGGCGGCAAGAGCCCGCAGATCGTGTTCGCCGATGCCGATCTGGATGCCGCCATCCCGACCATCATCAACGCCATCATCCAGAACTCCGGCCAGACCTGCTCGGCCGGCTCGCGCCTGCTGGTCGAGCGCAGCATCTACGAAACCCTGCTCGCTCGCCTGGGCAGCGCCTTCGAAGCGCTGCGCGTGGGCCCGGCCAGCCTGGACCTGGACCTGGGCCCGCTGATCCGCCAGACCCAGCAGCAACGCGTCTGGGATTTTCTGAGCGATGCGCACAACGACGGCATCTCCATCGTCGCCCAAGGCCAGATCGTCGACGAGGCGCCCGAAGGCGGCTACTACCAGGCCCCCACCTTGCTGCGCGATGTGCCCGTGGACCACCGCCTGGCCCAGGAAGAGATCTTTGGCCCAGTGCTGAGCGCCATGGCTTTCGACAGCGAAGAAGAAGCCATCAAGATGGCCAATGCCACCCAGTTCGGCCTGGTGGCCGGCGTCTGGACGCGCGATGGCGGCCGCCAGTTCCGCGTGGCCAAGCGCTTGCGCAGCGGCCAGGTCTTTATCAACAACTATGGCGCCGGTGGCGGCGTGGAGCTGCCCTTTGGCGGCACCAAGGCCAGCGGCCACGGCCGCGAAAAGGGCTTTGAGGCGCTGTATGGCTTCACCACGCTGAAGACCGTCGCCATCCGCCACGGTTGATACCGAACTGGGGCGCTCCACCCGCCCCCCCCCGGCGCCGCCCCTGCTCTGCAGCGGCGGCGCGATTGTTTTTACAATGGAGGGCTGAGCGCAGCACACAGCCGGCCTGTCACCTGCTGCACAGACAGCCCGCAGCAACAGCCCCATAGTGATCAGCACTGGGGGCATGGCAGCGCCGTCAAACAAGCGCTGGCCTGCACCAAGCCGGGTCATCCACAAAAACAATCCCACCGCGACACCCTTTTTCCATGCCTTTGTCTCCCGTCCCCAACCGCGTCCCCAAACATTTGCGCGATGTGCGCTACCGCAGCTTCGAGCGCGAGGATGGCCTCTGGGATGTCGAAGGTGAGCTGGTGGACACCAAAGCCTATGACCTGGTGCTGTCGGGCGAGCGCAAGCGCAAAGCCGGAGAGCCCATTCACCATATGTGGATTCGCTGTACCATTGATACAACACTTACAGTTGTTGCCATCGAAGTCGCGATGGATGCCCACCCACTGGGCGAATGCCCGCTGGCCCTGCCTGCCATGCAAAAAATGGTGGGCTGCTGCATGGCCAGGGGTTGGCGCAAGGCCATCGAGGCCAACCTGGGCAGCATTGCGGGCTGCACCCATATGCGCGAGCTGTTGTTCAACATGGCAACCGCCGCTTTTCAGAGCGTGAACCAGGCCTTTGCCCGCCCCCAATCAGACCAGCCCCCCCGCCACCTGGGGCAGTGCAAGGGCTGGGATTTCAATGGCGCCGGCGTCGCTGCGATCTACCCCCAATTCATCGGCTGGCAAGCGCCCAAGCCAAGCAACACCGGCGCTGCAGCGCTGGCAACCACTAGCGACAGCCCCGCCGATAAGCCCACCACGGACAGCGCCAACAAAGGCTGAGCGCGCACCCAGCGCCCCGCTGCCCTGCTCCCGCCACCACCGCGCCCCAGCCGCCGTGGTGGCTTTTTTGCGCACACTTTTTGCAGGCATCCTGGGGGCCTTAAGGCGGTCTTAAGGTACTTCTGCAGGTACTTCTGCTGCTACTTCTGCCTAGGGGCCAAACTGCGCAGGCTTGCAGAAAACTAGTATTAACCCTAGGAATCTATGACAGCAAAATGCATGGACGTGTTCGCTCAAAATCAAAAATCGTTGAACAATTTCAATACCACATCCCACAAAAGAAATTTTGAAACCTACAAAAATTAATTATTGTTGAAACCCCGTATAGCGCTACTTTGCAATAACTGTTAATTTTGGCAAACAATTCACCAGCATAGCAGTTGTTTCCGGCGCTGCTGTGGCTGTTGATCGTATTCATCCCGGGCAGCATTCGCTGCGCCCTATTTGTCTCTAGAAGGAGCCGTCATGAAGCGTCGAGTTTTTTGTGCCACCGCCACCCTGGTTGCCAGCATCGGTTTTGCCACCGCAGCCGCTGCCCAAACCAAATGGGATTTCGCCACCGCGTATGCGCCATTTAACTTCCACTCCAAAAACAACGAGCAGTTCGTCAAGGACGTGGACGCAGCGACCAGCGGCAAACTCAAGATCACTCCCCATTTTGGTGCGTCGCTGTTCAAAATGCCCGAAATCAAGCGTGCCGTGCAAACGGGTAATGCCCAGATGGGTGAATTCTTTCTGGTGAGCTTCCAGAACGAATCGCAGATCTTCGGCGTCGACGGCCTGCCTTTCCTGGTCAACAACTACGACGAAGCCTTCAAGCTCTACCAGGCCCAAAAGCCGGCGCTGCAAAAGCTGCTGGACAAGCAAGGCCAGGTGCTGCTGTATTCGGTGGCCTGGCCACCGCAGGGCATCTACACCAAGAAACCCATCAACTCGGCAGCGGACCTCAAGGGCATGAAGTGGCGCGTCTACTCGCCCACCACCGCCCGCATTGGCGAGCTGATTGGCGCGCAACCTGCCACCGTGCAAGAGGCCGAGCTGTCCCAGGCGCTGGCCACCGGCGTGGTCGATGGCCTGATCACCTCGTCGGCCACCGGCGCCGACAACAAGCTGTTTGAAAACCTCAAGTACTACTACAACGTGCAGGCCTGGATTCCCAAGAACGCCGTGACCGTGAGCAAGAAGGCCTTCAACGCGCTGGGCAAGGCCGAGCAGGAAGCGGTGCTCAAGGCGGCGGCCGCTGCCGAAGAGCGCGGCTGGAAGGAATCGAAGGAAGTCGATGCCAAGTCGCTGGCGACCCTGAAGCAAGGCGGCATGAGCATCGAGCTGCCCTCGGCCCAGCTCAAGGCCGACCTGGCCAAGGTGGGCGAGACCGTGATCAAGGAATGGACCGACAAGGCCGGCGCCGAAGGCAAGGCCATTTTGGACGCCTACCAGGCTTCCAAGTAAGCCACGGTCTCCTCTGTGCAGTCCGCCCGGGGCCACCCGCCCCGGCTGGGCTGTGCAGTCAGCAACCTTTACTGCTTTGAATGACAAGCATGCGCAAGCTACTCAATGGACTGTATGACGCCTCTGCCTGGCTGGCGGGGCTGTCGATGATCGGCATCCTCGTGATGGTGCTGCTCACCGTGGTCAGCCGCCTGATCGGCTTCAGTGCCCCCGGCACCGACGCCTATGCCGGCTACGCGATGGCGGGAGCGGGCTTCATGGCCCTGGCCAGCACCCTCAAAAAAGGGGAACACATCCGCGTGACCCTGCTGCTGGGCGCGCTCAAAGGTGGCGCCTTGAAGACCATGGAAGTGATTGCCCTGGGCATCGCAACCATCCTCTCGGGCTTTTTGGCGTTCTACGCCGCGCGCCTGGTCTGGCAATCCTGGGAGATCGATGACATCTCCGTGGGCATGGATGCTACGCCGCTGTGGATTCCACAACTTTTCATGGCACTGGGCACCCTGGTGTTTTTTATCGCCTTTTGCGACGAGCTGGTGCTGGAGCTGACGGGCAAACGCAAACCTGTGGCCAAGGAGGATGCCCACCATGAATGAAATTACCGCCAGCATTGCGCTGATTGTGGTGCTGCTGATCTTGCTGGGCGGCAGCGTCTGGGTGGGTCTGACCCTGGCCGGTGTGGCCTGGTTCGGCATGGAGTTCTTTACCGCCCGCGCCGCCGGGGATGCGATGGCGATGACGATCTGGGGATCGGCCAGCAGCTGGACCCTGACGGCCTTGCCGCTCTTTGTCTGGATGGGCGAGATTCTCTACCGCACAAATTTATCGGAGAGCATGTTCCGGGGCCTGGCTCCCTGGGTCAACCTGCTGCCCGGCCGCCTGCTGCACACCAATGTGATCGGCTGCACGATTTTTGCAGCGGTGTCGGGCTCCTCGGCCGCGACCTGCGCCACGGTGGGCAAGATGAATGTGCCCGAGCTGATGAAGCGCGGCTACCCGGAGAACATGGTCATTGGCTCGCTGGGCGGCCCTGCCACCCTGGGCCTGCTGATTCCGCCATCGATCATCCTCATCGTCTACGGTGTTGCTGCGGAGATGTCGATCTCCAAGCTCTTCATGGCCGGCGTGCTGCCCGGCATCATGCTGGCGCTGATGTTCAGCGGTTGGATCGTCATCTGGGCCCTGCTCAACCCGAACAAGATCCCCAAGGCCGACAGCTCCATGAGCTTCAAGCAGAAGCTGCACGAGTCGCGCCACCTGATTCCGGTGGTGCTGCTGATCGCATCGGTCATTGCCAGCATCTACTCGGGCATTGCGACGGCGACCGAAGCGGCCGCGATTGGCGTGGTGGGCTCCCTCGTGCTGTCTGCGACGCAAGGCGCGCTCACCTGGAAGAACTTCAAGGACTCGCTGTTTGGTGCCACGCGCCTGTATTGCATGATCGCGCTGATCCTGGCCGGTGCCGCCTTCATGACCTTGTCGATGGGCTATATCGGCCTGCCGCGCCAGCTGGCCGAGTATGTCGGCAGCCTCAACCTGTCGCCTGCGATGCTGATCATCGTGCTGGGCATCTTCTACATCCTGATTGGCTGCTTCCTCGATGGCATCTCCACCATCGTGCTGACCATGGGTGTGGTGCTGCCCATCATCCAGGCTGCGGGCATCGATCCGCTGTGGTTTGGTATCTTCCTGGTGATCACCGTGGAGACCGCGCAGATCACGCCGCCAGTGGGCTTCAACCTGTTTGTGCTGCAAGGCATGACAGGCAAGCAGATCACCTACCTGGCCCGTGTCTGCGCACCCTACTTTGCGCTGATGGTGCTGGCCCTGGTGATTCTCTGGTTCTTCCCCCAGATCGTCACCGCGCTGCCCAACAACATGTAAGCCTTGCGCAGATCCGCGACGAACCGGCTGCCTTGGCAGCCGGTTTTTTTATGCGCCAGCGCTCAGCACAGCAACAGGTCCTGCTGCTCCTGCACCGTGGCCTGCAAAAAGCGCCAGACCACCTGGATGCCCGGCACCGAGCGCAGCTCGGGCGGCATCGACATCCAAAAGGTGCGGGTGAACTGCGCCTGCTCGGGCAGCACACGCTGCAGCAAGGGGTCCTTGTCAGCCAGAAAGCCCGGCAGCACGCCCAATCCCGCGCCGGTGCGCACGGCGGTGTACTGCGCCAGGATGCTGGTGCTGCGAAAGCTAAAGCGCTGCGGCGCGCTCAGGCTGTCGAGAAACTGCAGCTCCTTGGTGAAGAGCTGGTCATCGACATAGTGCACAAAGCGGTGGCTGGCCAGGCCTTCGGTCGAGGTGATCAGCGGGTGGCGGGCCAGGTATTCGCGCTGGCCATAGAGGTAGAGGCGGTACTCGGTCAGGCGGCTGGTCACGACGGTATCGCGCACCGGGCGCTCGAGCGAGATGACGATATCGGCTTCGCGGCGCGAGAGCTGCAGCATGCGCGGCACGGCCAGCAGGTCGATGGTCAGCAAGGGGTAGCGCTGGGCCAGCAAGGCCAGGTGCTTGGCCAGCACCTGGGTGCCAAAGCCTTCGGTGACGCCAATGCGCACCACGCCGCTGGGGGTCTCGGCGCTTTGGCTCGCAGCAATCGGCGCGATGCCGCGCGCAATCTGGTCCATGGCCTCGGCGCGCGGCTGCAGCTGGCGGCCGGCATCGGTCAGCTTGTAGCCACTGCCCTCGCGGGTGAACAAGGTGGCGCCGAGCTGCTTTTCCAAAGCCTGGATGCGGCGCGAGACTGTGGTGTGCTCCACGCCCAGCGCCTTGGCCGCGCCCACCAGGGTGCCGGCCTGCACCAAGGCCCAGAAAAAGCGCAAATGATCCCAATCCATGCCAGCCCCTTGTCGATGTTGCACAGCATTATTGTGCAAATTTGCAACAGGGGCAGCAGATAGGAACCGTGCCTGGCTCCGATCAGGCGACTTTGGCGCGCTTGCGCTGCCAGGCGTAGGCCAGACCCAGCAGCACAAACCAGGCCGGCGTCGCGATCAGCGCCTGGCGCGTGTCCAACTCCAGGCTGAGCAGCACCAGCACGGCGGCAAAGAAGGCCAGGCAGACCCAGCACATGAACACGCCGCCCGGCATGCGGTAGTGGGAGGCCTGGTGCAGCGCGGGGCGCTGCTTGCGGTAGCTGATATAGGACAGCAGGATCAGCGACCAGACAAACATGAAGAGGATGGCCGAGACGGTGGTCACCAGCGTGAAGGCTTCGACCAGGTTGGGTACCACCCACATCAAAAAGGCACCGCCCAGCAGGCAGACGCAGGAGAATAGCAGGCCGCGCGAGGGCACGCTGCTGGCCGAAAGCTGGCCAAAGGAGCGCGGGGCATCGCCCTTGAGCGCCAGGCCGTAGAGCATGCGGCTGGTGGAGAACACGCCACTGTTGGCCGACGAGGCGGCCGAGGTCAGCACGACAAAATTGATCACACTGGCCGCTGCCGGCAGGCCGGCGAGCACAAACAGCTCGACGAACGGGCTCTTGCTGGGCACCACATCGCGCCAGGGGGTGACGGCCATGATGGCGATCAGCGCGCAGACGTAGAAGATGATGATGCGCACGGGGATCGAGTTGATCGCGCGCGGCAGGGTGCGGTGCGGGTCCTTGGCCTCGGCAGCCGTGGTGCCCACCAGCTCGATACCGACAAAGGCAAACACCGCAATCTGGAAGCCGGCAAAAAAGCCCATGGCGCCATGGGGGAAGAGCCCGCCATCGTTCCAGAGGTTGGCGATGTTCGCCTGGCGCCCGGCCGGCGAGCTGAAACCGGTGCTGACCATGTAGAGGCCCGTACCGACCAGCGCGACGATGGCCACGATCTTGATCATCGCAAACCAGAACTCGACCTCGCCAAAGAGCTTGACGGTCAGCAGGTTGAGCGACAGCAGCACGGCCACGCAGGCAATGGCCGGGGCCCACTGCGGCAAATCAGGCCACCAGAACTGCGCATAGGCCGAAATGGCAATCACATCGGCAATACCGGTGATGATCCAGCAGAACCAGTAGGTCCAACCGGTGAAGAAGCCGGCCCAAGGGCCCAGCAGGTCGTCCGAGAAATCGATAAAGGACTTGTACTGCAGGTTGGACAGCAGCAGCTCGCCCATGGCCCGCATCACAAAGAACAGCATGATGCCGATGATGGCGTAGACCAGCACGATGGACGGCCCCGCCAGGCTGATGGTCTTGCCCGAGCCCATGAAAAGCCCGGTGCCGATGGCGCCGCCGATGGCGATCAACTGGATATGGCGGTTGCTGAGATTGCGTTGGAGGTCATCGGTTCCGGGCGAAGCCCCCGATTGCTCCGCTGGGGCCTGTTTGCTCATGAGAAAAAAGCGCAGTGCGTTAGCGAGAAAGTTGGTGCGGCCTGCGAGCCAAGGCCCGGACGCACCGCGAAGGTGCGCAAGGATAAAACAGCGTCAGCCCAGCCAGGGGCAAAAGGTTATTATGCTGCGCAACTAATTGTGCAAAGGCAGCAATTTACCGCCTACGCGCGCTGCCAAGGCCTGCAAAGGCGCAACCGCGCTGGCCTCCAGCACCGACAGCGGATAGCTGTCGCTATCGATGTCGAAGCTGACCAGGCTCAGGCCTTGGCTGCGCAGGTAGTCACCCGCCGCCTGCAAGGCCTCGTGGTTCAGCGCTTGGCTGCCCGCCAGCGCCTGCAAGTCCAGCCCCCGCTGCTGCACGGTCTGGAGCTGCTGCAGCGCCCAGATGGCGTCATCCATGTTCAGCTTCCAATCGAGCTCAAAGTTCTGCTTGCGGCGCTGCAGGCCCTCGACCAGCGCCAGCCAGGGCGTCACATGCGCGGGCTCGTCCATGCCCCGGTTGACCCATTCATCGGCAAAGCGATCGAGGTACTGCGCTGGCTGCTCGATCGCCTGCCGCAGCTCGCCCCAGAGTTCATCGCTATCGTCCAAGGCCAGCGCCTGGCCGAGAGCCATGCACAAGGCCTGCCATGCGTCCATCGTGGGCTCGGGTGGCTCCGGCGCAGGCGCAGACGCGGCGCGTTCGCCCTGCACAGGCGCCTTGGCGCCCAACAGCTGACCGATTCTGTCCAACCAACCCATGGAAATCTCCCTGCTGCATGTGATCGACGCAGTATGCACCAGGCCACCCGCAGCCCCGAGGATGTGCAGCGCCGCACAGCCCTGTGCAGCCAACCTCTTGTTTGGGCGAATGCGCACATCTACCATGTGCATAACGGTGCGTTGCCCAGCGGCAACCTGCCGCCTCTCTCTACCCTAGATTCCCAGGAGACAAAACATGAACGCACCGCAATCCACCAGCACCTTGGCGCCGACCGTCAAGCTGCTGATCAACGGCCAACTGGTCGAATCCAAAACCACGCAATGGCGTGACGTGGTCAACCCTGCCACGCAGCAGGTGTTGGCCCGCGTGCCTTTTGCCACGCCCGAAGAGATCAACGCCGCGGTGGCCAATGCCAAGGAAGCGTTCAAGACCTGGAAGAAGACGCCCATCGGCGTGCGCGCCCGCATCTTCCTCAAGCTCCAGCAGCTGATCCGCGAGAATATGAAGGAGCTCGCCGCCATCCTGACGGCCGAGCAAGGCAAGACCCTGCCCGACGCCGAAGGCGATGTCTTCCGGGGCCTGGAAGTGGTCGAGCATGCCGCCAACATCGGCTCGCTGCAGCTGGGTGAGCTGGCCAACAACGTGGCCAATGGCGTCGACACCTACACCCTGAACCAGCCGCTGGGCGTGTGCGCCGGCATCACCCCCTTCAACTTCCCGGCCATGATCCCGCTGTGGATGTTCCCGATGGCCATTGCCACGGGCAACACCTTTGTGCTCAAGCCCTCCGAGCAAGACCCGATGGTGACCATGCGCCTGTGCGAGCTGGCCCTGGAAGCGGGCGTGCCCCCGGGTGTGCTCAACGTGATCCACGGCGGCGAAGACGCGGTCAACGCGATCTGCGACCACCCCGATATCAAGGCGATCAGCTTTGTTGGCTCCACCAAGGTCGGCACCCATGTCTACAACCGCGCATCGCTCAACGGCAAGCGCGTGCAATGCATGATGGGCGCGAAGAACCACGCCATCGTGCTGCCTGACTGCAACAAGGAGCAGTCGCTCAACGCGCTCGCTGGTGCGGCCTTTGGCGCGGCCGGCCAGCGCTGCATGGCCTTGTCGGTGGTGGTGCTGGTGGGCGAGGCACAGAAGTGGATCCCCGAGCTGGTCGAAAAGGCCAAGACCCTGAAGGTGTCTGCCGGTACCGAGTCCGGTACCGATGTGGGCCCGGTCGTGTCCTGCCAGGCGCTGTCGCGGGTGGAGAGCCTGATCGAGCGCGGCATTGCCGATGGCGCCAAGCTGGAGCTCGATGGCCGCAAGCCTGCCGTCGCCGGCTTTGAAAAGGGCAACTTTGTCGGCCCAACGGTCTTCTCTGGCGTCAAGCCCGGCATGGCCATCTATGACCAGGAAATCTTTGGCCCGGTGCTCTGCATTGCCGAGGCCGCCGATATCGATGAAGCCATTGCCTTCATCAACGCCAACCCCAATGGCAACGGCACCGCCATCTTCACGCAAAGCGGCGCAGCTGCGCGCAAGTTCCAGGAAGAGATCGATGTCGGCCAGATCGGCATCAATGTGCCGATTCCTGTGCCCGTGCCGCTGTTCTCGTTCACCGGCAGCCGCGCCTCCAAGCTCGGCGACCTGGGCCCCTACGGCAAGCAGGTGGTGATGTTCTACACGCAGACCAAGACCGTGACGGCCCGCTGGTTTGACGACAGCACCATCGCCCATGGGGTGAACACCACCATCAGCCTGAAGTAAGCGGACTTGGCGAGCACTGCAGCGGGCCTTTTCCGGGCCGCTGCAGTTTTGCGGCGATGATCTGGGCTATGCCTCATTTCCTTGCATTCCGCCCAGCGCTGCTGGCTCTGTTTTTTGCAGCCTCGGCTGCCCTCGCCCCGCAGACCGCGCTGGCCCAGGCCGGCGCGGCCTGTGTGAGCGGCGGCAATACCGAGCAAACCAATGCCTGCGCGGTGCAGGCCTTTCAGCAAGCCGATACCGACAACAACATCCTGTATGCCGATGTGATGCGCATTCTCTCGGCGCACGAGCGTCCGGCCTTGCGCCGTGACCAGAACGACTGGATACGCCAGCGTGCTGCCACCTGCAAGAAGCAGCAGGCCGCGCATGAGGCCCAGCCCGACTGGCCGCGCCGCTACCACGAATGCCTGGTGGCCGAAATCGGCAAGCGCAAGAAGGAGTTGATGGTCTGGCTGCATGAAGGCCCGCCGCACTAGCTGCTGCAAAAACCATAGCCAGCCGCGTTCACCACAAAACGCTGCTGCCCAGGCTTCCATGCCCGGCGCAGCACGATAAGAGACAGGAGACCAGCCCATGGATTTCGAGCTATCAGAAGACCAGCGCGCCTTTGCCGACACTGCACGCGCCTTTGCCCAGGCGGAACTCGCCCCGCATGCCGCGCACTGGGATGCCGAGGCCGTCTTTCCCCGTGAGGCGATTGCCAAGGCGGGCGAGCTGGGCTTTTGCGGCCTGTATGCCCCCGAAAATGCTGGCGGCCTGGCGCTGCCCCGGCTCGATGCCACCCTGGTGTTTGAGGAGCTGGCTGCGGTTGACCCCTCCACCACCGCCTTCATCACCATCCACAACATGGCGACCTGGATGCTGGGCACCTGGGCCAGCAATGCGGTGCGCGACGAGTGGGGGCCCCTGCTTGCCAGCGGCCAGAAGCTGGCCAGCTACTGCCTGACCGAGCCCGGTGCCGGCTCGGACGCCGCCTCGCTCAAGACCCGGGCCGAGCTGGTCGGCCATGACTACATCATCAATGGCAGCAAGGCCTTTATCAGCGGGGCCGGCGCCACCGACATGCTGGTACTGATGGCCCGCACGGGCGACGCGCAATCGGGCGCCTCGGGCATCAGCGCCTTTGCCGTGCCCGCGCACCTGGAAGGCATCAGCTACGGCAAGAAGGAAGAAAAAATGGGCTGGAACAGCCAGCCCACGCGTGTGATCAGCTTTGACAATGTGCGCATCCCCGCCAACCACCTGCTGGGCCGCGAGGGCGAAGGCTTCAAGATTGCGATGAAGGGGCTCGACGGCGGCCGCATCAATATCGCCACCTGCTCAGTAGGCGCGGCCCAGGGCGCCCTCACCCAGGCGCAAAGCTATATGCAGGAGCGCAAGCAGTTCGGCAAGCCGATTGCCAGTTTTCAGGCGCTGCAGTTCAAGCTGGCCGACATGGCCACCGAGCTGGTTGCCGCACGCCAGATGGTGCGCCTGGCCGCCAGCAAGCTCGATGCCGGCGCGCGCGATGCCTCCACCTACTGCGCGATGGCCAAGCGCTTTGCGACGGACGCGGGCTTCAATGTCTGCAACGATGCGCTGCAGCTGCACGGCGGCTACGGCTATATTCGTGAGTACCCGCTCGAGCGCCTGATGCGCGACGCCCGGGTGCACCAGATTCTGGAAGGCACCAACGAGATCATGCGGGTCATCATCGCCCGGCGCATGCTCGATGGGGATGCGCCTGAGGCCATCCGCTGAGCAGGCGCTGCCTTGCCCCCTCCTGCCCAAGCACCCTCCCACCATGCCACGCCGCCCTTTGGACCCTGAAACCCTGCGCCTCATCGACGCCGTGCGCCTGGCACTGGCCGAGCAAGCCGTGGGCGTCTCGGTGGAAGAGAAAACCATGTTCGGCTGCCATGTGTTCATGGTGGACGACAAGATGTGCCTGGGCGTGGAGAACGACGAGCTGCTGGTACGCATTGCGCCTGAAACCCATGCCCAGGTGGCAGAACTGCCGGGAGTGCGGCCGCTGTCGTCCAAGGGCTTGATGGATGGCTATTTTCTGGTGGGGCCCGCCGCCTATGCCACGCGTGAGGCCTGGCAGCACTGGATCGATGCGGCGCTGGCCTTTAACCCGCGTGCCAAGGCCACACCGAAGAAAAAGCCCAAGGCGGCCGCTTCCGACCCCTCTGCCAAGCCGCTGAAAAAAACAAAAACCGCCAAAGCGGCTGGCGATGCGGGCCCAACGCCTGCCGCCCGCAAACGCCACAGCGTGTTTGACAGCGATCTTTGAACTATGAATCCGACGCTGTCTTTCCCTATCCATGCCAACCAACAACCCTGTGCAATAACACTTCAAGGAGACAAATATGGCAACTATCGCATTCATCGGCCTGGGCAATATGGGCGCGCCCATGGCCATCAACCTGGCCAAGGCGGGCCACCAGGTCCGCGCTTTTGACTTGAGCCGCGAAGCGGTGGCCAAGGTGGTGGCAGAAGGCGGCAGCGCCGCGACCAGCGCCCAGGAGGCCGTCGATGGCGCCGAGGTCATCGTCAGCATGCTGCCCGCCAGCCAGCATGTCGAAGGCCTGTTTCTGGGCAACGGCAGCCAGGCGGGGCTGCTGCAAGGCATCGCCAAGGGCGCGCTGATCATCGACAGCTCCACCATCGCGGCAGCAACCAGCCAGAAAGTGGCCAAGGCCGCGCAGGCGCTGGGCATTGGCTTTATCGATGCGCCGGTCTCCGGCGGCACCGGCGGCGCGATTGCCGGCACGCTGACCTTTATGGTCGGCGGCAGCGCAGCAGATCTCGAGCGTGCCCGTCCGCTGCTCGAGAAAATGGGCAAGAACATCTTCCACGCCGGCGATGTGGGCGCGGGCCAGACCGCCAAGATCTGCAACAACATGCTGCTGGGCATTTTGATGGTGGGCACCAGCGAGGCGATTGCGCTGGGTGTTGCCAATGGCCTGGACCCCAAGGTGCTCAGCGAGATCATGCGCCGCAGCTCGGGCGGCAACTGGGCACTGGAGGTCTACAACCCTTTCCCCGGCGTGCAGGAGGCCAGCGCCGCCACGCGCGGCTATACCGGCGGCTTTGGCACCGACCTGATGCTCAAGGACCTGGGCCTGGCGCAGGAAAGCGCGATGACGGTGAAGGCCAGCACCCCGCTGGGCGGCATGGCGCGCCAGCTGTATGCGGCGCACAGCATTGCCGGCCATGGCGCAGAGGACTTCTCCAGCGTCATCAAGATGCTGCAGAAAAAGGGCTGAGCCCCAGCCCGGCTCCGGCGGCCGGTGATCAGCGCGTGGCCGGCGGCTCTGACAGCGCCATCACCATGCGCGCCACCAGGTACAGGCGCGGCGCAATGCAGTCCAGCAGGATGTATTCGCCATACATGTCATGCGCGCCATAGCCGCACACGCCCATGCCCTCGACCACCCCACCCCGGGTGTTGAGGGCGGCAAAAGCGGCATCGGTGCCGCCGCCCAGCGCCACATCGTTCACATGCAGCGGTATGCCCAGCTCATCCTGGTAGATGGCCTTGGCCTGCGCGGCAATGCGGCGTGCCGCATCGCTGGCCTGCATCGGCGGGCGGCGCAGCTCAAAGCGGGCCGTCACCTTGCTGTCAGACAGCAGGCGGTTCTTGATTTTTTCCTGCACCGCATCCTGCAGCGCCTGAAAATCCTGAGCCCGCAGCGCCCGCGCATCGGCCTGGGCCTGCGCATGCGGCGGTATCACATTGCGGGTGGTGCCTGCCTGTGCGATGGTCCAGTTCAGCTTCAGGCCGTTTTCGGGTTGCGACAGGTCGCGCATCTGCAGCAGCTGGTGCGACAGTTCATACAGCGCATTCACCCCTGCTTCGGGCTTGGCCCCGGCATGCGAGGATTTGCCCTGCACATCCAGGAACATCGCGCCAATGCCACTGGTGGCCAGGTGCAGGGTGCCCTGCAGGCCGCCACTCTCGAAAGAGAAGATGGCATCCTGGTCGCGCGCCAGTGCGCTGATCAGCCGGCGCGAGCCCGGCGAGCTGATCTCCTCATCGCTGTTGAACAGCACGGTGATCTCGCCAAAGCTGTCATAGCCCAGCTTTTGCAGCATCGCGATGCTGTGCAGCACCAGCGCCACGCCCTGCTTTTCGTCCTCGACACCCAGGCCGTAGACGCGATCGCCCTCAATGCGGAACGGCTGCTTGTCCACATCGCCGCGCTGGTAGACGGTGTCCATATGCGCAATCATCATGATGCGCGACTGCCCCCGGCCCTTGAAGACGGCCTGCACCATGGGGCCGACCTGCTCGGGCGTATCTTCCAGCCGCACCACATCGCTGGCCGGAATGATCTGCACCTCGCCGCCCAGTGCTTTGAGCCGCTCGGCGGCCACCTGGGCGATATAGCTGACACCGCCATAATCGCGGCTGCCCGATTCGATATGCACCAGGTTTTTCAAGGTCGCCAGCATGGGCGTTTGCTCTGCCTGCGCAGCGGCATAGACGGCGGGCTGGGCTTGGGCGGGTGGTTGGGCATGGCCAGGCAGGGTCCAGGCCAGCGCCAGCCACAGGCAGTGAGAGACTAGAGAACGGGCAGACGGTCGATCAGGCATGGGGCCATGATAGTACGGGTTTGACAACAAATTGTCACAAAACCGCCATCCAGGGAATGCTGCGCCGCGCGCTGGGACTGAACTCCCTACAATCCCCCTTCTTTGAGAAATGATCTTTGCAAGCCATGACTGAGACCGTGCAATGGATGGCCGACGGCACGCCCTACAGCCCCCGCTTTGCTGACCGTTACCACAGCGAAGCCGCCCATGCACTGGCCCAGGCCGAGCAGGTGTTTCTGGCCGGCTGCGGTCTGCCCCAGGCCTGGGCCGGCCAGCCGCAGTGGCGCATTCTGGAGACCGGCTTTGGCTTTGGGCTCAATTTTCTGGTCACCTGGCATGCCTGGCAGCAAGACCCGGCCCGCCCTGCATTGCTGCACTTTGTCTCGACCGAGGCCTTTCCCATTGCGGCGGCTGACCTCTTGGCGCAGGCGCGCAAGTTTCCCCATCTGCTGCCGCTGGCCGAAGAACTCGCCGCCCAGTGGTGGGGGCTGCTGCCGGGCGTGCACCGCCTGCGCCTGGCCGGTGGCCGGGTGCTGCTCAGCCTGCTGATTGGTGACAGCCAGGCCATGCTGCGCCAGCAAGAGCTGGTGGCAGACAGCATCTACCTGGACGGCTTCAGCCCCGCGCGCAACCCCGATATGTGGAGCCTGCACAGCTTGAAGGCCGTGGCACGCTGCGCCCGGCGCGGCACCCAGCTGGCGACCTGGACCATCGCCGCCCAGCTGCGCCGCGACCTGGCCCAGTGCGGCTTTGAAGTGCGCAAGGTGCCGGGCGTGCCGCCCAAGCGCGACAACCTGCAGGCAAGCTTTGCTCCCCAGTGGGAGCCCCGCAAGGCGCCGCTGTGGCCGCTGGGCGCGCAGGCCCTGCCGGCGCGCCTGGCAGGCGGCGGCGGGCAGGCGGCCATCATCGGCGCGGGCATTGCGGGAGCTGCCTGCGCGCGCCAACTGGCCCTGCGCGGCTGGCAGGTCACCGTGCTCGATGCCGCCAGCCATCCGGCCGCCGGTGCCTCCGCACTGCCCGCCGGCATTTTTGCGCCCCACACCAGCAGCGACGACAGCCCCCTCTCGCGCATCACCCGTGCCGGCCAGCGCTGCAGTCTGCAATGGGCGCAGCAGCTGCTGCAAGCAGGGCTGGATTGGGAGATGACCGGGGTGCTGGAGCGCCGCCAGCTCGCCACCCCGCCCGATGAAAGCGCTGCCCTCAGCGACAGCCTCGCAGCCGCGCCCACGCGCCGCAGCGCCCATGAGCGGCCACCCGCCTGGAAGGACACCTTGGCCGCGCCTGCGGCCGACTGGAGTGAAGAGGCCAGCGCCGCCACACTCGAAGCGCTGGGCTTGCCGGCCGATACCCCCGCGCTTTGGCACCCACGCGGCGGCTGGCTGCGGCCGGCTGCGCTGGTGCAGACCTTGCTGGACCACCCGGGCATCCGTTTTGTCGGCGATGCACCTGTGCATGCGCTCGATGCGCTGGCAAGCGAAGACGGCCAGCCCCAGTGGTGCCTGAGCGATGGCCAAGGCCAGCCATGGGCGCAGGCCGATCTGGTCGTCCTCTGCGCCGGGCCGCAATCGGCCAGCATCCGCATCAACGGCCAAAGCCTGGCCGCTGCCCAGGCGCTGCAAACCATTCGCGGCCAGGTCAGCTGGGGCCGCTATGCCGAAGGCCAGGCGCCCGCGGCCCACCAGCCGGTCAACGGCCATGGCAGCTGGGTGCCCTATTTCCGCATTGGGCAGACGGGAGACGCGGCCTGGGTCATGGGATCGAGCTTTGAGCGCGGCCAAGTCGCACTGCCGCCGTCGGCCGACGATGCCGCCGCAGCGCATGCCGGTAATGGAGCCAAGCTGCAAACCCTGCTGCCGGAAGGCCACCGGCCGGATGCGCAGGCCTTTGCGCGCGCCCAGCACTGGGCCCAGCTGCGCTGCGCATCGACCGACCGGCTGCCGCTGGTGGGCCCGCTGCTGCCCGCCCAGGCGCTGCCTGAAGGCCTGACCAGCCCTTGGGTCGCCACGGCGATGGGGTCGCGCGGGCTCACCTGGGCGCTGCTCTGCGCCGAGCTGCTGGCCGCCCGCCTGCATGCCGAGCCCTTGCCACTGCCCAACCCACTGGCCCTGGCGCTGGCCAGCGACCGCTACTGCAAATAAGCGAGCGCTTTAGCGCGAGGGGCGGATGCGAATGCCGTCTTCGCCCCGCCCTGTCCATGGGATGCCCTGCGGCGCCCCCTATGCCTTTTTAGACTGAGGGGCGGATGCAGCGCCACCTCCGCTCCGCCCTGTCTTTGGGGCGCCCTATTGCGCCCATATGCCATTTGCTCACTAGCATTCGCCATTTTCATATAACTCAATGTCATACAGGACTGAGAAAAATGTAGTTTGAGTTTATATGAAATTTTTTTACAGTACATCGCAACAGCCCAGCTCCGCCGCCATTGGGGCAGCGGGCACACCAGGGCTCGGTAGCTGCAACTTCCGCACCACGATGTACCAATACACCCCATTTGATCGCCAGTTTGTCCAGGCCCGAGCAGACCAGTTCCGTGACCAGCTCCAACGCTGGGAAACGGGCCGGCTGAGTGAAGAAGAATTCCGCCCGCTGCGTCTGCAAAACGGCTGGTATGTGCAACGCTACGCACCGATGCTGCGGGTGGCAGTGCCTTATGGCGAGATCAACTCCGCCCAGATCCGTGTGCTGGCCCGCATTGCCCGCGAGTACGACGCACCCGAAGCCCAGCTCTACCAGGATGCGCTCAAGACCCAAGGCGCGATGGGCACCACCTACCTGCCCACGCACTACGCGCATTTCACGACCCGCACCAATGTGCAGTTCAACTGGATTCCGCTGTCCAAGTCCGCCGATGTGATGGACCTGCTGGCGAGCGTCAACCTGCACGGCATCCAGACCAGCGGCAACTGCATTCGCAACACGACGACCGATGCGCTCGCTGGCGTGGCCGTGGACGAGCTGGTGGACCCCCGGCCCTATGCCGAGGTGCTGCGCCAGTGGACCACCCTGCACCCCGAGTTCGCCTTCCTGCCGCGCAAGTTCAAGATTGCGATCAGCGGCTCGCAAGAAGACCGCGCCGCCACTGGCTGGCACGATGTCGGCCTGCACCTGACGAAGAACGAAGCCGGTGAGATCGGCTTCAAGGTGTTTGTCGGCGGCGGCATGGGCCGCACGCCGGTGATCGGCACTCCGATCCGCGAGTTTCTGCCCTGGAACCAGGTGCTCAACTACATCGAGGCGATTGTTCGCGTCTACAACGAGCGCGGCCGCCGTGACAACAAGTACAAGGCCCGCATCAAGATCCTGGTGAAGGCCGAGGGCCAGGTCTATATCGACTCGGTGGAAGAAGAGTTCCGCCAGATCGTCGAGGTTGATGGCGGCCCGCACACCATCCCCCAGGCCGAGTTTGACCGCGTGGCGGCCTGCTTTGTGGCCCCCGACCTGTCGGGCTACCCGCAGGTCAACGCCACCGAGGCCAAGCATCAGCTGACCGAGCAAGGCGTGCGTGAGCCAGCCTTTGGCCGCTGGGTGAGCCGCAATGTGCGCGCCCACCAAAACCCGCAGCTGCGCGCGGTGGTGCTGTCGTTCAAGCGCGTCGGCCAGGCGCCGGGCGATGCCTCGGGCGAGCAGCTCGATGCGCTGGCCCAGCTGGTGGACCAGTTCTCCGCCGGCGAAGCCCGTGTGACCCACGACCAGAACGTGGTGCTGCCCTGGGTGCATGTGAGCCAGCTGCATGCGCTGTGGCTGCAGGCCAAGGCCCTGGGCCTGGCCAGCACCAATGTGGACCTGCTGACCGACATGATCGCCTGCCCCGGCGGTGACCTCTGCGCCTTGGCCAATGCCCGCAGCCTGCCGATTGCAGCAGCCATTACCGAGCGCTACCAGGACCTGGACGAACTCGACGACATCGGCGACATCGACCTGCATATCAGCGGCTGCATCAACAGCTGCGGCCACCACCACAGCGGCCATATCGGCATCCTGGGCGTCGACAAGGACGGCAAGGAGTGGTACCAGATCACCGTGGGCGGCTCTGACGGCGCCACCTTGTCGGGCGCGCCCCAGGCTGGCAAGGCCATTGGCCCCTCGTTCAGCGCTGCCGAAGTGCCCGGCGTGATCGAAGCCGTGCTGACAGCCTACCGCGATCTGCGGGGCAACGGCGAGCTGTTTATCGACACCGTGCGCCGCGTGGGCCTGGACCCCTTCAAGGAAGCGGGCAAGTCCGCCCGCCTGCCCGAAGCCGCTGACACCGCCGCAGAAACCACCCAAGCCTGAGCATTGAGCAGAACAACGATGAGCATTCCGAACGATTTCCAGATCCTGGCCGCCGGCGACCACCAGCCCGCTGGCGAAGGCGACCGCAGCGTGCTGCTGCTGGCCAACGATGCCGATGCGCTGCAAGTCTCGCTTGATGGCGTGGAGCGCATTGACCTCGACTTTCCGTCTTTCACCGATGGCCGCGCGTTCAGCCAGGCCTACCTGCTGCGCCGCCGCCGTGGCTTCAAGGGCGACATCCGTGCGCTGGGCGATGTGCTGATCGACCAGCTGGTGCAGATGCACCGCACCGGCTTCAGCAGCGCGGTGCTCAAGGAAGGCGTGGACGTGGCCGATGCCGCGCGCCAGTTCGAGCGTTTTGCCGGTTTTTACCAAGGCGACGTGGAAGCCAAGCCCCATTTTGACCAGGCCGCCGCATGAGCACGACCACCCTCACCCCCCAAGAACTGGCCCGCGTGAATGCCGAGCTGGGCAAGGACGCCGCAGCCCTGGTGCGCTGGGCGCTGTCGCTGGGCCAGACCAGCATCGTGACCACCAATTTCCGCCCCTTTGAAGCGGTGATCCTGCACCTGGTGAGCCAGGTCCAGCCCGATGTGCCCGTGGTCTGGATGGACAACGGCTACAACACCGAGGCCACCTACCGCTTTGCCGACGAGGTGACGCGCCAGCTGGGGCTGAACCTGCAGATCTACCTGCCACGCCGCTCGCGCGCCCACCGCGAAGCCATTGAAGGCGCCACGCCCGCGCTGGATGATCCGCGCCACGCCGCCTTTACCGAAGAGGTCAAGCTCGAGCCCTTTGCCCGCGCGCTGCGCGAGACCCAGCCGCGCGTGTGGTTCACCGCGCTGCGCGCCACCGACACGGCCGTGCGTGCCCAGATGGATCCGGTCAGTCTGAACCCCGATGGCCTCATCAAGGTCGCACCCCTGCTGCACTGGTCGTCCAAGGATCTGTACGACTACTGCGAACAACACGGTCTGCCCAACAACTTCGACTATGTGGATCCCACCAAGGGCGAAGACAACCGCGAATGCGGCCTGCACATTGCGCACTGATATCGCCCACTGACCGCATGCAGCCCGCCCGACAAGAAAGTCCATCCGATATGAACGCCCGTGTTGAAACCGATGTGCTCAACCACCTGAGCAACCAGCACCTCGATGCGCTGGAAGAAGAAACCATCTTTATCCTGCGCGAAGTGGCAGCCGCCTTTGAGCGCCCAGCGCTGCTGTTTTCCGGCGGCAAGGATTCGCTGGTGATGCTCAAATGCGCCGAAAAAGCCTTTGGCGCCGGCCGCATCCCCTACCCCTTGCTGATGATCGACACCGGCCACAACTTCCCCGAAGTGACCGATTTCCGCGATCTGCGCGCCAAGGAACTGGGTGCCGATCTGATCGTGCGCAGCGTCGAGGACTCGATGGCGCGCGGCACCGTGCGCCTGGCCCACCCCGGCGAATCGCGCAATGTGCACCAGTCGGTGACCTTGCTCGAAGCGATCGAGGAGTTCCGCTTTGACGCGCTGATTGGCGGCGCCCGCCGCGACGAAGAAAAGGCCCGCGCCAAGGAGCGCATCTTCAGCCACCGCGACAGCTTTGGCCAGTGGCAGCCCAAGGCCCAGCGCCCCGAGCTCTGGACCCTGTTCAACACACGTCTGGCCCCGGGCGAGCATTTCCGCGTGTTCCCGATCAGCAACTGGACCGAGCTCGATGTCTGGCAGTACATTGCCCGCGAAAACATCGCGCTGCCCAGCCTCTACTACGCCCACCAGCGCGATGTGGTCGAGCGCAAGGGCCTGCTCGTGCCCATCACGCCGCTCACCCCGGCCCGCGACGGCGAAACCGTCGAGAGCCGCACCGTGCGCTTTCGCACCGTCGGCGACATCACCTGCACCTGCCCGGTGAGCAGCGATGCGGCCTCGGCCGACGACATCGTGCTGGAGACGCTGGCTGCCGATGTGAGCGAGCGAGGTGCTACCCGCATGGACGACAAGACCAGCGATGCCTCGATGGAAAAGCGCAAGAAAGACGGATACTTCTGATGACTACCGATACCCTGACTGCCGTGCGCGCCCCGGCCCAAGACCACCTGCACACCGCATCGGCGCTGCGCTTTATCACCTGCGGCTCGGTCGATGATGGCAAATCCACCCTGATCGGCCGCCTGCTGGTCGACAGCAAATCGGTGCTGCAAGACCAGCTCGCCGGCGTGCAGCGCAGCGGCGAGACCGACCTGGCCCTGCTCACCGATGGCCTGTCCGCCGAGCGCGAGCAAGGCATCACCATCGATGTGGCCTACCGCTACTTCGCCACCGAAACGCGCAAGTTCATCATTGGCGATGCGCCCGGCCATGAGCAGTACACCCGCAACATGGTGACCGCTGCATCGAGCGCCGACGCCGCCGTGGTGCTGGTCGATGCCACCAAGCTGGACTGGCAAAACCCCCAGCTCGCGCTGCTGCCCCAAACCCGCCGCCACAGCCTGCTGGCCCATCTGCTGCGTGTGCACTCGCTGGTGTTTGCGGTCAACAAGCTCGATGCGGTGGCCGACCCGGCGCTGGCCTTTGCCAATATCCGCAATGCGCTGGCCGCCTTCGCCCAGGCGGCCGGCATCACCGTGGCAGCCACTATTCCCGTCTCGGCCCTGAAGGGCTGGAACGTGGTGACTGCGCACCCTGACTGGGCCGGCTACCAGGGCCCGAGCCTGCTGCAGCTGCTCGAGACGCTGCCCACCACGCCCGCTGACGCTGGTCAACCGCTGGCGTTTTCGGTGCAATGGGTGGAGAAGTTCTCCGCCTCGGCCGACACCCACCAGGGCCGCCGCATTTTCTGGGGCCGTGTAGGCACCGGCGATGTGGCGCCCGGCACTGCGGTGCAGATTCTGCCCAGCGGCCAGCGCGCCAGCGTGGCCCAGGTGCTGGACCACACCCGCAAGCCCATCGCACGCGGCGCAGGCCAGAGCGCCGGCATCGTGCTGGACCGCGAGGTCGATGTCTCGCGCGGCGACTGGATCATTGCGGCCCCGGCAGCGGCTGCGACCAATGCCGCCGACGATGATTTTGACACCCCCGCCGAGCAGCCTGCCTGGCCCGCAACGCGCGAGATCACCGCCACCATTGCCTGGATGGACAACGAGCCCCTGCTGGCCGGCCGCGTGTACTGGGCGCTGCATGGCCGCCGCTGGATCAAGGCCAAGGTGCGCAAGGTGCTCAACCGTCTGGATATCAACACCTTGGAGCGTCAGGCGGCCGAGCAGCTCGAACCCAATGCCATTGGCCGGGTGGAGATCAGCCTGCAAGAAGCGATTCCGGCAGCGTCTTTTGTGCACTCACGTGAATTGGGCTCGCTGATCCTTGTGGACACGGCCTCCAACAGCACGGCCGCTGCGGTACTGGTGGAGTAAAGCCAGCAGTCCCGCAGTTAAAAACCACGTTATTCGGAGGTCGGCTAGGTGCTTGTGCACAAAAACCGTAAAATCCTCCGCTGTTTGTTTGTCTGAATCACTGGCGAAAACCATTCCATGACCCACGTCGTCACCGAAAACTGCATCAAGTGCAAATACACCGATTGTGTGGACGTCTGCCCTGTTGACTGCTTCCGCGAAGGCCCGAACTTCCTGACCATCGATCCGGACGAATGCATCGACTGCGCCGTCTGCATCCCCGAGTGCCCTGCCAACGCCATCTACGCCGAGGAAGATGTGCCCGCAGACCAGCTGGCCTTTATCAAGCTCAATGCCGAGCTGGCATTGGCCGATGGCTGGAAGAGCATCACCAAGCGCAAGGCGCCGATGGAAGGTGCCGACGAGGCCAACGGCCAGCCCGACAAGCTCAAGGACCTGATCCGCTGAGCCAGCTTATGCAGGGATGCCACGCTGTGATGCCCGCGCCCTGAACCCGCCAAGCCAGCCTCCGTGCTGGCTTTTTTATTGTTTGCGCCCCACCAGAGCCACCGCCATGCACAGCGCCGCCTTTGCCAACACCCCCCAGCCCCCGTACTACGCCGTCATCTTCACCTCGCAGCGTACCGACACCGAACACCAGCCCTATGCCGACATGGCCGATGCGATGGTGCTGCTTGCTGAGCAGCAACCTGGCTTTCTGGGCGCCGAAAGTACCCGGGGCAGCGACGGCCTGGGCATCACCGTGTCGTACTGGCAGACCGAGGAAGACATCCGCCGCTGGAAGGCCCAGAGCGACCACCTGGTCGCCCAGCGCATGGGCGCCGAGCGCTGGTATGCACATTACCAGGTACGGGTGGCCAGGGTGGAGCGGGCCTACGGCATGCAGCACGCCAGCGCAGCCTGAACGTGGCATGCCCCGCGCCATGGGCCATGGCGCAGGGCATGCAGTTGGAGCCGATGGCCCCAGATTTACAGCTTGATCTCGCGGTGCTCGCCCATGCCATCGGGTCGTTCACCGGTCACCGCTGATTTGGCCATCTTGAACAGCTGCACCAGCTTGTTTTCTTTCACATCCCAGTATTCGGCAAAATCAACCCGCGCCACCAGGATCTGCAAATTGGGATCGGCCGGGCCATCGGGAAACCAAGCTTTAGCCATGGGGCTGAACAACTGCTCTTTCAGCGCCAGATCGTCACTGAGGGATCCCGTTGCCGATACCGAAACATAGCTGTCCTTATTGGGATCGGCGTAGGACACATTAATGGCGCTGGAGGTGCTCAGGCACCGCGACAAATCAGAGTCCCTACCCAGCAGGAAATACAAATTTTTATCCTCATCCATGCCCTCTTTGTTGGCCGTGGTCATCGGCGCGGCATGCAGGCTGCCATGTTCATGCTGGTGGGTGATCATCGCAAAGCGAATGTCCTTGATGAGTTCCCACAATTTTTCACGCGGATTGTCTTGGGCCATGGCGCAACTCCTGTCGAATTGGAAAATTTCACTGTATCGACGGGTCTGCGCAGCCCATGTAAGGCAAATACCCTCCCTCGGATCGGCGCTTGCAGGGTCTGGCTGTGCTGGCTTGGCGCTCCAGCTGTAGTCCCGGCTGGAGGCACAAGTTGATTCAACGCGGCCACAACCCCATGGGATGCGTGAGCAGAGAGCCCCCAAGGAGCGCGCAAGGCGCTCCTGCTGGAGACTCGGCTTAGCGTTCAGCCGCCGCCATCGCCGCCACCACCTGCTGCAGCGCTGCCGGGTCTTCCATCGTCGACAGATCGCCCGTGTCGCGCTTCTCGGCCACCGCCTGCAGCGCGCGGCGCAGCAGTTTGCCGCTGCGCGTCTTGGGCAGCGTAGCGACAAAGTAGACGCGCGCCGGCCGCGCCACGGCACCGAGCTGGGCATCGACATGGTTGCAGACGGATTTCTCCAGCGCGCTGCAGGCGGCGCTGTCGCCCGCCACCGCATTGCTGCGCGGCACCGCAAAGGCCAGCGCGACCTGGCCTTTCAAGGCATCAGCCACGCCCACGACGGCAACTTCTGCAATATCGGGGTGGCCGGAGATGCTTTCCTCGATCTCGCGTGTGCCCAGGCGGTGGCCAGCGACATTGATCACATCATCGGTGCGGCCCAGGATAAAGTAGTAGCCATCCTTGTCGCGCACACCCCAGTCAAAGGTGCTGTAGACCAGGCGGCCGGGGATGCTCTTCCAGTAGGTGTTGACAAAGCGCTGGTCATCGCGCCAGACGGTCATCAGGCAGCCAGGGGGCAAGGGGCCTTCGATGGCGATCACGCCCTTTTGCATCGGCTCTACCAGCTCGGCGCCGGTATCGCCATCGATCAGCTTGATATGGTAGCCAAACACGGCCTTGCCCGGGCTGCCAAAGCGCGATGGCTGGGGTTCAATGCCGTTGCACAGCGTCAGGATCGGCCAGCCGGTCTCGGTCTGCCAGTAGTTGTCGATGATGGGGCGCCCGATGGCGCCGCTGATCCAGCTGGCTGTGGGCTCATCGAGCGGCTCGCCGGCCAGCCACAGCGCCTGCAGGCTGCTCAGGTCGTACTTGCTGAGGTACTCAGGGTCCTGCTTTTTGAGCACACGGATCGCGGTGGGCGCCGAGAACATGTGCGTGACCTTGTATTTCTCGACCAGGCTCCACCAGATGCCCGGGTCCGGGCGCAGCGGCACACCCTCGTACATGAGGGTGGCCATGCCGCCAATCAGCGGCGCATAGATGATGTAGCTGTGGCCCACGACCCAGCCGATATCGCTGGTGCAGAAAAAGGTCTGGCCCGGCTTGGCATCGAAGATCGCCGGCAGGCTGGCGGCCAGCGCTACCGTGTAGCCGCCGGTGTCGCGCTGCACGCCCTTGGGCTTGCCGGTGGTGCCGCTGGTGTAGAGCGTGTAGCTGGGGTGGGTGGCCTCCACCCATTCGCAGGGCACCTGCGCATCCAGATGCTGGGCACGCAGATCGGCCCAGAGGTGGTCGCGGCCCGGCACAAGCTGCATGGGGGCCAGGCCCCGGTCCACCATCAGCACCGCCTGGGGTTGGTGGCTGGCCAGCGCAATGGCCTCATCCAGCAAGGGCTTGTAGGGCACAACTTTGCCGGCGCGCGAGCCGGCATCGGCGCTGATGATGACCGTGGGCTGGGCATCGTCAATCCGGGTGGCGAGCGAGCCCGAGGCAAAGCCGCCAAACACCACCGAATGGATGGCGCCGATGCGCACGCTGGCCAGCATCGCAATGGCGGCCTCGGCAATCATCGGCATGTAGATCTGCACGCGGTCGCCCTTTTTGACGCCCAGCGCCAGCAGCGCTGCGGCCATGCGCTGCACCTCGCGGTACAGCTCGGCATAGCTGTAGCTGCGCTCGGTATGGGTCTCGGTCGATACCGCAATCAGCGCGGCCTGGTCGCCGCGCTCGGCCACATGGCGGTCGATGGCGTTGTGGCAGAGGTTGGTCTGGCCGCCGACAAACCAGCGCGCAAATGGCGGGTTGCTGTAGTCACAGATCTGCTGGGGCGGCACATGCCAGTCGATGCGCTGCGCCTGCTCGGCCCAGAAGGCATCGCGGTCATGGATCGAGCGGGCGTAAAAGTCGGCAAAACGGCTCATCGAAGTCTGTCTCCATCTTTTGTTGTGCAGCCATTATTTCCCTTTGTCTTGCATCCCGCTGACAAATGTGCGCAGGGCTGCGCCGGCCAGCCTGTGGTTTTCCCGCATACACGCGAGCAGCCCAGAGGGGCTTTTGCAGCGCCCTGCACAGTTTCCGCGCTGGCTGGCCCGGGCGGCACCCGGCATCGCGCACAATCAGCGGCATGGCGCACCGCCCCGGTGCTGCGGCGCGCCGGATGACGAAGGATGTCCCATGCTCAATGGCTTGTGGCTGGGTTTTTTTGTGGTGGCGGCCATGGCCGCATTCGCGCAGTGGCTGCTGGGCGGCAATGCCCAGATATTTGGCGACATGGTGCAAGCGCTGTTTGCCATGGCCAAGCTCTCGGTCGAGGTGATGGTGCTGCTGTTTGGCACGCTCACACTCTGGCTGGGCTTTTTGAAGATTGCCGAAAAGGCTGGCCTAGTCGATATGCTGGCCCGCTGGCTCGCGCCCTTGTTTGCCCGGCTGATGCCCGATGTGCCGCGCGGCCACCCGGCCTTGGGCCTGATGACCCTGAACTTTGCCGCCAACGCGCTGGGGCTGGACAACGCAGCCACTCCCATCGGCCTCAAGGCCATGCGCGCGCTGCAAGAGATCAACCCCTCGCCCACCGCGGCCAGCAATGCGCAGATTTTGTTTCTGGTGCTCAATGCCTCGTCGCTGACCCTGCTGCCGGTGACCATCTTCATGTACCGCATGCAGCAAGGCGCGCCCGACCCAACCCTGGTCTTTCTGCCGATCTTGCTGGCCACCTCGGTCTCGACGCTGGTGGGCCTGGTGTCGGTGGCCATCGTGCAGCGCCTGCCGCTGTGGCACCCGGTGGTGCTGGCCTATCTGCTGCCGGTGGGCCTGGTGCTGGCTGGATTCATGGCCTTTTTGGCGACCTTGACGTCCACGGCGATGGCGCAGGTGTCGTCCCTCCTGGGCAACCTCACCTTGTTTGGCCTGGTGGTGCTGTTTGTCGTGGTGGGCGCGCTGCGCAAGGTGCCCGTATACGAGAGCTTTATCGAAGGCGCCAAGGAAGGCTTTGATGTCGCCAAGGGCCTGCTGCCCTACCTGGTGGCCATGCTCTGCGCCGTGGGCCTCTTTCGCGCCTCCGGCGCGCTGGGCTATGCGCTTGACGGCATCCGCTGGCTGGTCGACCTGAGCGGCATGGACACGCGCTTTGTCGATGCGCTGCCTACTGCGCTTGTCAAGCCGTTTTCGGGCAGCGCTGCGCGCGCCATGCTGATCGAGACCATGCAAAGCCATGGCGTGGACAGCTTCCCGGCGCTGGCCGCCGCCATCATCCAGGGCAGCACCGAGACCACCTTCTATGTGCTGGCGGTGTACTTTGGCGCCGTCGGCATACAGCGCGCGCGCCATGCGGTGCCTTGCGCGCTGCTGGCTGAGTTCTCGGGCGTGGTGGCCGCCATTGTGGTTTGCTACCAGTTCTTTGGTTGATTGCAGACGAGACATCTTCAGGAGTTGCCATGACCAGCAGCAGCGCAGACGCCCAGATTTTCAGCGCCGCCTGGGACCGTGCCTGGCAGGACCTGGGCCTGACCCCGGCCACGGATGCCTTGCCGCAGCTGTTGGCAGCGCATGACGGGCCTGATCGCCATTACCACGGCCTGCAGCATATTGCCGAATGCCTGCAATGGCTGGAGCAATTGCGCCCACAGGTAGCGCAGCCGGCGGAGCTGGCGCTGGCTTTGTGCTTTCACGACGCGATTTATGACCCGCAGGCCAAGGACAATGAGCTGCGCAGTGCCCAGTGGGCGCAAGCGGTGCTGCAGTCAGCAGGTGCCGAGCCAGATGCGGTGCTGCGCGTTGATGCGCTGATCATGTCCACCTGCCATTTCCTGCCCGCGCAAGCGCAGCTGCCCGAAGACAGCGCCTGGATGCTGGATATTGATTTGTCCATCCTGGGCGCGCCCGCCGCGCGTTTTGCGCAGTACCAGGCGCAGATCCAGGCCGAATATGCCTGGGTGCCCGCTGCCGACTATGCGCTGCGCCGACAGGCGGTGCTGCGCAGCTTTTTGCAGCGCCCGGCCATTTACCAGACGGTGACCATGCAGGCCCGGCTGGAGGCGCAGGCGCGCGATAACCTGCAGCAGGCGCTGGCGGTAGCCTGATTCAATACCGCTCAGGCATCGGGCATGATCGCATCGGCCCAGTCGTAGAGGGTGCCGAGAATCTCTTCGGCGCGCTCATCAGCGGTTTCGGACAGCTGGTCGATCTCGGCAAACATCTGCTCGGCTGTGCGCGCGCCGCCCAAGCCCTCTTGCAAAAAGGCAACGCGCAGCTCCAGCCAGCGCTGCTGCTCATCAGGCGTCAAGGAATCAGGAAAATTGCGCGCCCGGTAGCGGAACAGCAGCTCATGCAGGCGCTCATCGTCAAAACCAGGCTTGGCCACAGCCAGCTCCTGCGGGTGCATGGTGGTCAGCTGGGTCAGGCGGCGGCGGTCGCCCTGGCCGATAAAGCCGCTGTACAGATCCTGGTCCACATCCACACCTTCGAGCGGCGGGCGGTCAAACACGGCAGCCCAGATGGCGCTCATATCGGGCAGATCGCGGGCAATCGCGGCATGGCGCAGCGCCTGGTCCATGTCGATCTGCCAGCGGGCGGCCTGCTCGGCGCTGAGCGTACGCAGGCTGCCGACGACCATCGGCGATTTGTTCAGGTGCACCGTCTTGATCGGCAGACGCGCCATGCCTTCGGGCAGATCCGCCGCTGCACTGAACATGCGCAGGCGCATCTCGTCCACCGACAGCTCCGCCAGGTGGCTCGGGTCCTGCGCCAGGTCCCAGGCGATGATCTCGTTCTTGTTGGTCGGGTGCTGGGCCAGCGGCCAGGCCACGGCAATGCAGCCGCGCTCGACCCCGTACATGCCCGAGACATGCAAAAAAGGCCGGGCATGGGCGGAGGTGGCCGGCAGGGCCAGCTCCTGCATCACGCGGTCCTTTTTGTGCAGGCCCAGCGCAAAATCAAACAGGCGCGGCTGCAGGCGTTTGATGAGGCGCGCCAGACCAATGGTGGCACGCACATCGCTCAGCGCATCGTGCGCCGACTCATGCAGGATGCCGTTGGCGCGGGCCAGGTCTTCGAGCTTGAAGCTGACCGAGCCGTCGTCCTTTTGGGGCCACTGGATGCCTTCGGGGCGCAGCGCATAGACCATGCGTACGACATCGAGCAGATCCCAGCGGCCGCAGCCGTTTTGCCATTCGCGGGCATAGGGATCGCGCAGGTTGCGCCACAGCATGTAGCGCGTCACCTCGTCGTCAAAACGGATGGTGTTGTAGCCCACGCCAATGGTGCCCGGGCGGCCCAGCTCGGCCTCTACGGCCGCAGCAAACTGGTGCTCGGGCACGCCCTGCTCCAGGCAGTGCTGGGGCGTGAGGCCGGTGATCAGGCTCGCCTGGGGGCTGGGCAGGTAGTCAAGCGCAGGCTGGCAGTACAGCATCACCGGCTCGCCGATCTCGTTGAGATCCATGTCCGTGCGGATGCCGGCAAACTGCGCGGGGCGGTCACGGCGCGGCACGGCGCCAAAGGTTTCGTAGTCATGCCAGAAAAAGCTGGCGGAAGCGGACGAGGAATTCTGCATGCCCGCTAGTATGCCTGCTCCGGTCACTGCCGCAGAGCAACGTGGGCCCGCAACTACAGAAGCGGCGAGAACAGGCGCGCGATCGAATCCCCCAGCCGGGGCAAAAAGCGCTGCTTGCGGCGCGAAGCCACCTGTTTGGAACGCATCAGGTCGGTGTTGAACTGGTCCTGCAGCCGGGCGTTCAGCTCCGGCCCATAGCCAATCGCGCAGACCTCGTAGTTCAGGCGAAAGCTGCGGTTGTCAAAGTTGGCCGTGCCGATGATGGTCAGGTTGTCATCGACCACCAAGGTCTTGGAGTGCAGCATGCGCGCGCTGTATTCGTAGACCTTGGCACCGGCGCTGATCAGCTCCTCGTAGTACGAGCGGGCAGCGGCCGTCACAAAGATCGAATCGGACTTCTCCGGCACCAGCAGCCGCACATCGACGCCGCGCAGCGCAGCGCTGGTCAGCGCATACATGGCGGGCTCGGTCGGCACAAAGTAAGGCGTGGTCAGCCAGACCCGCACGGTGGCCGACTGGATGGCGGCGACATGGGCGCGGTGGATGGGCTCGGTGGGGTTGTCCGGGCCCGAGCTCACCAGCTGCATCGCATGGGGGCCATCGGGCATATCGGGCAGCAGCAAGTCCAGGTTGGCAGGCATGTCCTGGGCCGACTTCTCCAGCGCATAGGCCCAGTCTTCCAAGAAGGTGGTCTGCAGCCAGGTGACGATGGGCCCCGCCATGCGCAGGTGCACATCGTGGTAGGCATTGGTGTTGACGCGGCGGTCTTCTTCATCGGTGATGTTGACGCCGCCGGTAAAGCCGATCTGGCCGTCCACCACCAGGATCTTGCGGTGGCTGCGGAAGTTGATCACCGGGCGCAGGCGCCTGCCGATGCGTGTGGGGTGGAAGACCGCAAACTCGCCGCCCGCCTCCAGCAAGGGCGCGATGAACTTGCGGTTGACGCGCTTGGAGCCCAGCGCATCGACCAGCATGCGCACCTTGATCCCCGCCTTGGCGCGCTCGACCAGCGCATCGCGCAGGCGCGTGCCGGTCTGGTCGGGCTCGAAAATATAGTATTCCAGGTGCACATGGTGGCGGGCCTGGGCGACGTCTTCCAGAATCCGGTCAAAGGTGGCCGCGCCCCCGCTCAGCAACTCCACGCTTTCGGCCGAAGTGATCGGGAAGCCGCAGGTGGCCTCGACCAGCTTGACCATCTCGCGCAGCTGGGCAGGTGCCTCGGGCTGGCCGTCGCGGATGCGGCGCGTGGTCTCGCGCACATGGTTTTTGTTGCGTGCGCGCAGGCGTTTGATGCGCTGGCGCTTCATGCGCTGCGGGCCGATGAAGTAATACACGATCAGCCCAACCACGGGCAAGGAGCCCATGGACAGCAGCCAGCCCAAGGTGGCCACCGGCGCGCGGCGCTGCATCAAAATCCAGATACCCACCACGCCGAGGTAGATCGGCCAGATCACGGACAGCAGCGCGACGATATTTTCCTTGGTCAGATACGGAGAGAGGGACGCCACAGCAGCGCGCTCCTGTTGAGGGGACTGCCCAGTGTAGCCTGCCACCGTGACAGTCCCACGCAAAAAAAACAGCCGCATGGAGCGGCTGCTTTTGTCCTCAAGGCGCGGGGGCCTCAATCGGCGGCGACTTCCTCTTCAGGCTCGGCCGGCTCTTGCTTGGCGCGCTCCTTCTTGGGCAGCGGCTGGATGTCGAGCATCACCTCGGGCTTGTCGGCGTTGCTGTCGTCCCAGTCGACGCTCAGGCGCCCACCATCGGTCAGGCGACCAAACAGCAGCTCGTCGGCCAGCGACCGGCGGATCGTGTCCTGGATCAGGCGCTGCATCGGCCGCGCACCCATCAGCGGATCGAAGCCGGTCTTGGCCAAGTGCTTGCGCAGCTTGTCGCTGAACGTGACCTCGACCTTCTTCTCGGCCAGTTGCTGCTCGAGCTGGAGCAGGAACTTGTCGACCACGCGCAAAATGACCTGCTCGTCGAGTGGCTTGAAGCTGACGATGGCGTCCAGCCGGTTGCGGAACTCGGGCGTGAACAGGCGCTTGATGTCGCCCATCTCGTCGCCCGCCGCGCGCGGGTTGGTAAAGCCAATGACGGCCTTGTTCATCGTCTCGGCGCCCGCATTGGTGGTCATGATGATGATCACATTGCGGAAGTCGGCCTTGCGTCCGTTGTTATCGGTCAAGGTGCCGTGGTCCATCACCTGCAGCAGCACATTGAAGATATCCGGATGCGCCTTCTCGATTTCGTCGAGCAGCAGCACCGCATGGGGCTTCTTGGTCACCGCCTCGGTCAGCAGGCCACCCTGGTCGAAACCGACGTAGCCGGGAGGCGCGCCGATCAGGCGCGAAACCGCATGGCGCTCCATGTACTCGGACATGTCAAAGCGGATCAGGTCGATGCCCAGGATGTAGGCCAGCTGCTTGGCAGCTTCGGTCTTGCCCACACCGGTCGGGCCCGAGAACAGGAACGAACCAATCGGCTTGTCCACCTTGCCCAGGCCGGAACGCGCCATCTTGACGGCCGAGGCCAGCACTTCGAGGGCCTTGTCCTGGCCAAAGACCACGCTTCGCAGGTCGCGCTCCAGGGTCTGCAGCTTGCCGCGGTCGTCATTGCTGACGTTGGCCGGCGGAATGCGGGCGATCTTGGCGACGATCTCTTCGATCTCGGTCTTGCCAATGGTTTTCTTGCGCTTGGAAGGCGCCAGAATGCGCTGCGCGGCACCGGCCTCATCGATCACGTCAATCGCCTTGTCGGGCAGATGGCGGTCATTGATGAACTTAGCCGACAGCTCAGCAGCTGCCTGCAAAGCGGCCACCGCGTACTTGACGTTGTGGTGCTCTTCGAAGCGGGACTTGAGGCCCTTCAGAATATCGATGGTTTCGGGCACGGTCGGCTCGACCACATCGACCTTCTGGAAGCGGCGCGACAGCGCTGCATCCTTCTCGAAGATGCCACGGTACTCGGTGAAGGTGGTCGCACCGATGCACTTGAGCTGGCCGCTTGACAGCGCCGGCTTGAGCAGGTTGGACGCATCCAAGGTGCCGCCCGAGGCCGCACCGGCACCGATCAGGGTGTGGATCTCGTCGATGAACAAGATCGCATGGGGCTTGTCCTTCAAGGCCTTGAGCACGCCTTTCAAGCGTTGTTCAAAATCACCCCGGTACTTGGTGCCCGCCAACAGCGAGCCCATGTCCAGCGAGTAGACGGTGGCCTCGGCCAGCACTTCGGGCACATCTTCTTGCGTGATGCGCCATGCCAGGCCCTCGGCAATCGCCGTCTTGCCCACGCCGGCCTCACCCACCAAGAGCGGGTTGTTCTTGCGGCGGCGGCACAGGATCTGGATCGTGCGCTCGACCTCGTACTGGCGGCCGATCAGCGGATCGATCTTGCCATCCTTGGCCTGCTGGTTCAGGTTGACGGTGAACTGCTCCAGCGGCGAGGCCTTTTCAGCGCGCTCGGCGTTGTTGCTGCCCACCTCTTCCGCATCCGAGCTGGACTCGGACTTGGGCAGCTCGGGCGTGTCATTCTTCTTGATGCCATGGGCGATGTAGTTGACCACATCGAGGCGCGTGACGCCCTGCTGGTGCAGGTAGTACACGGCATGCGAGTCTTTTTCGCCAAAAATGGCCACCAGCACATTGGCGCCGGTCACTTCCTTCTTGCCATTGCCGGTGCTTTGCACATGCATGATGGCGCGCTGGATCACGCGCTGGAAACCCAGGGTGGGCTGGGTGTCCACCTCGTCCTCACCGGCCACCTGCGGGGCATTGTCCTTGATGAAATTGGTCAGCGACGCGCGCAGGTCGTCGATATTGGCAGAGCATGCGCGCAACACCTCGGAAGCACTCGGGTTGTCCAGCAAGGCCAGCAGCAAATGCTCCACGGTGATGAATTCGTGGCGCTGCTGCCTGGCTTCGACAAAAGCCATGTGCAAGCTGACTTCCAGTTCCTGAGCAATCATTTGAAACTCCTTTATTGCTTGCCAAATACACTCAACTTGCTTCTAGATGAGGACCAGATTCCGTTATTCAACAGGCTCCGATACGGCTTGAAGCGGGTGACCCGCTCCGTTGGCGGCATCCATCACCTGCGCCACCTTGGTTTCGGCGATTTCATGCGAGTACACCCCGCAGACACCTTTCCCATCCAGGTGGATCTTCAGCATGATCTGGGTGGCCGCTTCGCGGCTCTTGCCAAAAAAATGCTGCAGTACCTCAATCACAAACTCCATTGGCGTGAAATCATCGTTGAGCATGACCACCTGGTACATCTTCGGTGGCTCCACCCGCTGGGCGATGCGCTCGACCACCAGCGCCCCCCCGCCGTCCTCCGGAGGCTGGGGCGTTGCAGGCAGATTCGGCGAGGGAGGAACAACAGGTTTCGTGGCCATTGAGATCATTCTATAAGGCTAAATTTCCACATGGACAAAGATGGTGATGCTTTTATGAACTTCAATACAGCGGCGCCAGCAACGGCTGGTGCTGCGTATTTTCAACCCGGGCAAAACCGTTACTAGGCCATGCTTTCGTAAACGATTTTGATGGCTTCGTGGCCCGCTTCCTGGGACCAGGCCGCCATGGCCTGGTCGCTGGGGAAAAAGCGTGCGGCATCGCCCAGGTTGAGTTCCACCCCGGCCCGCGTCTCGCCCTGGCCGCAGACGACGCCCAGGCGGATCTTGAGGCCGTGGCGCAGCAGGCCTTCGTCGGTGTGCTCCTCGACTGCGGGAAACTCCTGAATCAGCCGCGCAACATCGGGCTGGTGGCGGTCGGTGTTGACCAGCAGGTAGCGGCCAAAGCGCGCCCGGGCCTCGGCCAGGCCCCAGACATGCTGTGCCTTGGCGCGCAGGCCGCCGCTGAAGCGATCCAAACCCACGCGGGCGCTCAGGATGACGAACTCGTCGTCCTTGAGTTGCTCCTTGTGGCGACTCCAGGTGGCTTCGTCGATCGAGCCCTCAATGACCGATGATTTGTCGTCGATCTTGAACAGCACCATCTTGCCCCGCTGGCCGTTGATGACCCGCAGCTCGCTGATGATGCCCGCCACCGTCTGGGGCTCGCGGCTGTCCTTGAGTTGGGAGATGGGGGTGCGCACAAACTGGCGCACTTCCAGCTCCACCTCGTCAAACAAATGGCCCGAGAGGTAGAAACCGATGGCGGTCTTCTCCTGCACCAGGCGCTCCTTGATGCCCCAGGGCAGCACATCGGCCAGCGGCGGCTCCTGGGTGCTCGATCCCACGGCGTCATCGCCCATCATGTCAAACAGGCCGCCCTGGTTGGCGTTGGCATGGGTGGTGGCGGCAAACTCGAAAGCCACATCGACCGATTCGATCAGCGCGCGGCGGTTGAGCTGGATGCTGTCAAAGGCACCGCCCTTGATCAGCGCCTCGACCGTGCGCTTGTTGAGCTTGCTGCGGTCCACGCGCAGGCAGAAGTCAAACAGGCTCTTGAACGGGCCCTTGGTATCGCCCTGCGGCCCCGTGCCCTTGCCTTCGCGCGCGGCCACAATCGCCTCGATGGCGGCCTGGCCGGTGCCCTTGATGGCGCCCAGGCCGTAGCGGATCACCTTGTCGGTCACCGGCTCAAAGCGGTGGTGGCCCCGGTTCACATCTGGCATCTCAAAAGTTACGCCCATCTTCAGCGCGTCTTCGTACAGCACCTTGAGCTTGTCGGTGTTGTCCATTTCCACGGTCATATTGCCGCAGTAGAACTCCGCCGTGTAGTGCACCTTGAGCCAACCGGTGTGGTAGGCCAGCAGCGAGTAGGCAGCAGCGTGCGACTTGTTGAAGCCGTAGCCGGCAAACTTCTCCATCAAATCGAACACTTCGTCGGCCTTGGCCTCGTCGATGCCGATCTTGGAGGCCCCTTCGCGGAAGGTGGCACGGTGCTGCACCATCTCCTCGACCTTTTTCTTGCCCATCGCGCGGCGCAGCAAGTCGGCGCCGCCCAGGCTGTAGCCGCCCAGCACCTGGGCAGTCTGCATCACCTGCTCCTGGTAGACCATGATGCCGTAGGTCTCGGACAGCACCTTCTCGACCAGCGGATGCGGGTACTCCACCACTTCCTTGCCGTGCTTGCGCGCCACAAAGCTGGGGATCAGGTCCATCGGGCCCGGGCGGTAGAGCGCATTCAGCGCAATCAGGTCTTCCAGGCGGCTGGGCTTGGCTTCCTTGAGCATCTGCTGCATGCCGCGCGATTCAAACTGGAACACGGCCTCGGTCTTGCCGGCCGAAAAGAGCTGGTAGGTACGGGCGTCGTCAAGCGGGATTTCCTCGAACTTGAAGTTCTCCTGCCCCTTGTGGCGCTTGATGATGAATTCGCGCGCGATCTCCAGAATCGTCAAGGTCGCCAGACCCAAGAAGTCGAACTTGACCAGGCCCACGGCCTCGACGTCGTCCTTGTCATACATGGCCACCGCCGAGGTACTGCCCGGCTGCTGGTAGAGCGGGCAAAAATCGGTCAGCTTGCCCGGCGCAATCACCACGCCCCCGGCGTGCATGCCGATATTGCGGGTCATGCCTTCGAGCTTCTGGGCCATCTCGATCAGGGTCTTGACGTCCTCTTCCTTCTCGATGCGCTCGGCCAGGATCGGCTCTTCCTTGATCGCATAGGTGTACTTGTCGCCGTCCTTGGGAGGATTGGGCGGGTACTTCAAGGTCACATGCAGGCCCGGCTTGTTCGGGATCAGCTTGGAGATGCCATCGCAAAAGCCATAGCTCATGTCCAACGCGCGGCCCACGTCGCGGATGGCCGCGCGCGCGGCCATCGTGCCAAAGGTCGCAATCTGGCTCACCGCATTGCGGCCGTAGAGGTCCTTCACATAGTCGATCACCCGGTCCCGGTTGGCCTGGCAAAAGTCCACGTCAAAGTCGGGCATCGAGACGCGCTCTGGGTTCAGAAAGCGCTCGAACAGCAGGTTGTAGTGGATCGGGTCCAAGTCGGTGATCTTCAGCACATAGGCCACCAACGAGCCCGCCCCCGATCCCCGGCCCGGCCCCACCGGGCAGCCATTGTTCTTGGCCCAGTTGATAAAGTCCGCCACGATCAGGAAGTAGCCGGGAAAACCCATCTTCAGGATGATGCCGAGCTCGAAATCCAGGCGCTCGATGTACTTAGGACGTTCGGCGTCCCGTTTGGCCTCGTTCGGGAACAGCAGCTGCAGACGGTCTTCCAACCCCTCGAACGAGACCTGGCGGAAGTACTCGTCGATCGGCATGCCATTGGGCGTGGGGAAATCGGGCAGAAAGTACTTGCCCAGCTGCAGGGTCACACTGCAGCGGCGCGCAATCTCGGCGGTATTGGCAATGGCGCTGGGCAGGTCGGCAAACAAGGCCTCCATCTCGGCAGCGGTCTTGAGGTACTGGTCGCGGGTAAAGCGCTTGACCCGCTTTTTGTTGCCCAGAGTCTCGCCCTCGGCAATACAGACGCGGGCCTCATGCGATTCAAAATCGGCAGGCTTGGTGAACTGCACCGGGTGGGTGGCCACCACCGGCAGCTTGAGGTGGGCAGCCAGCGCCACGGCAGCGGCCACATGGCTTTCGTCATCGGCGCGGCCAGCGCGCTGCAGCTCGATATAGAAACGGTGCGGAAACAGGCTGGCCAGGCGCAAGGCCACACCACGGGCGGCCTTTTCATCGCCGCGCATCAGCGCCTGGCCCACGGGCCCGGCTTGCGCGCCCGACAGCACGATCAGGCCCTCGGACAGCTCCTCGAGCCAGGCCCAGGTGCACTGGGGCTGGGCCTTGACGGTATCGGCCATCCAGATGCGCGCGAGGATCTCGGACAGATTCAGATAACCCTGCTGGCTCTGGATCAGCACGATGATGCGCGAGAGCGGGCCACCGGCCACCTCGGGCTCCAGCGCCAGCTCGGCGCCGAGAAGCGGTTTGACACCTGCGCCGCGCCCGGCTTTGTAAAACTTGATGGCGCCAAACAGGCTGTTCAGGTCGGTGAGCGCCATCGCCGGCTGGCTATCACCCGCAGCAAACTTGATCAAATCGCCCACGCGATTGGTGCTGTCGATGATGGAAAACTCGGAATGGATGCGAAGGTGTACGAACATATCCCTGCATTGTAGGAAAGCCGCAGCACCGCCGCTGCAAACCATGGCATATCTGGCGCGGAATGTTACACAGCCCTACAGGCGACAAGTCCGGCTCTGTGGCAGCGGGCTGCGCGCCGATTACAATGGCCCAGATCAGAGGGCGCGGCACGGGCTGCCCCGCTGCGTGGCGGGCTTTGCCGCCCCACGCAGTTTTTCAGCTTTCCGTCCATGGATTTCAAGCCAAAAATGCTGTTTGCGTACCCCAAATCGAAGGTTCCCGCTATCGCTTCTGTAGCACTTGCCGCTTTGCTGGCAGGCTGTTCATCGACCGATGTGGATCCCACCGCCGGCTGGAGCCCGAACAAGATTTATTCGGAAGCCCGCGACGAGGCCTCGTCCGGCTCGTTCGACAAGGCCATTCCGCTGTATGAAAAGCTCGAAGGTCGTGCCGCGGGCACCGCGATGGCGCAGCAAGCCCAGCTGGAAAAGGCCTATTCCCAGTACAAGAGCGGTGAAAAGGCCCAGGCCATTGCCACCTTGGACCGCTTTGTCAAACTCCACCCGGCGAGCGAAGGCGTGGACTATGCGCTCTACCTCAAGGGCCTCGTCAACTTCAACGAAAACCTGGGTCTTTTCTCCTGGGTGTCCAGGCAGGACCTGTCCGAGCGCGACCAGAAGGCCGCCAAGGACTCGTTCGAGTCCTTCCGCGAGCTGACCACGCGCTTTCCCGAGTCCAAGTACGCACCCGACGCTGAAATGCGCATGCGCTACATCGTCAACTCGCTGGCCCAGTACGAAGTGCATGTCGCCCGCTACTACTACGAGCGCGGCGCCTATGTGGCCGCCGTCAACCGCGCGCAAGCCGCTATTGCCGACTACAAGGAAGTGCCCGCGCAAGAGGACGCGCTGTACATCCTGATGCTGTCCTACGAGCGCCTGAACATGGCCGACATGGCCGCTGACACCAAGCGGGTGCTGGAAGCGAGCTACCCCAACACCCGCCTGCTGGCCAATGGCTTCCGCAAGGAAGAGCGCCCCTGGTGGAAGATGTGGTGATGCAACGCGCCTGAGGCGCGTTAGCTGATAGCCAAACGGCTGCTGCAAGTTTTAACCTGCGGCAGCCGTTTCCTTATGGACGGATCTCTTTTTCCGCCAAGGCCTGCAAGAATGCCGGCAAGGCCGCGTCATCCAGGCTGGGCAGCGGCGGCAGTGCTGCCAGCAAGGCAGCGCCATAGCTGCGGCTGTGCAGCCGCTCATCGGCAATCACCACCACACCCTGGTCGCTGGCAGACCGAATCAGCCGCCCAACACCCTGGCGCAGCTGCATCGCCGTTTGCGGCAGGACATAGCGCCCAAACGCATCGCGACCCGCAGCCCGCAGCGCCTGCACGCGCGCTGCATGCAGCACATCATGGCGCGGCGGAAATGGCAGCTTGTCGATCACCAAGAGCTGCAGCGCCTCGCCAGGCAGATCCACCCCTTCCCAGAGGCCGAGGGTACCGACCAGCACCCGGCCGGTCTTGCCACCCGGCGCGGTTCGCATCGCCTGCAGCAAGCGGCGCTTGGGCTGCTCGCCCTGCTGCAGCACGCCGATGGCCTGGCCTTGCAGACCCTGACGCAAGGCCTGGGCCAAGGCCTCCATCGCGGCCGTTGATGTGCACAGCACCATGCAGCGCCCGCCCAGGGTCTTCAAGTGCGGCAGCAGCCATTGCGCCAGTGCCTGCGCGCGCTCGGCGGCCGGCGCATCGGTGCCGGGAAGGCCCTGGGGTACCACCAGCCGGGCCTGCTGCGCCCAGTCAAAATGGCTGCGCAAGCGCAGGCTGGCAAGCATGGGCGCATCGCCAGTTTCGCTGTTATCGCTGTTATCGCTGTTATCGCTGTTATCGCTGTTATCGCTGTGATCGCTGCGCAAGCCCAGGCCTTGGGCAAACCAGGTCAGTGCCTCGTCATCGCCCAAGGTGGCCGAGGTAAACAGCCAGCGCTGCACCCCCTGCCCCAGCCAGCTGCTGGCCTGCACCTGGGGGCCCAGCGCCTGCAACGCCTGCCACAGCCACAGGGGAGATTCGCGAAAGCCCTGGCGCCAGGCATAGCGCCCATGGGCCTGCAGGTCGCCCCCCTGGCCGGCGCGCACAAAACCGGGGGAATCCCACCAGCGCACCCGGTCCTGGCCCGCGCCCTGGGCCCACTGGCGCAAGGCCTGCAGCATCACATCGCCCTGGCCTGCGAGCTGGGCCACCACGGCCGCGCTGCCAGCCACCCCTTGCAAGGCGGCGACCAGGGCCGATAGCAGGTTGTGCAGGTTGACCAGCGCCTGGCGGCTTGTGTTGCGGCTTGCCACATCGGTGGGGGCATCGGCGGGGCCCAGCAAGCGCTGCTCGGCCTCCATCCACTGCACCAGGGCCTGCTGCACCTGCTGCAGCAGGGCATGCCAGGGCGCAAAGCCGCGCGCATGCAGGCCGGTCTCGCGCTCCACGGTCTGCAGGTAGTCGCGCATATCGCCGACATTCAGGCCCTTGGCCAGCACTTTGAGGCCAATGGCCTGCAGCTGGTGGGCCTCGTCCATCACCATGGTTTGCGCCAGCGGCACAAAGCCGTGTTTCACGCCCAGCATCTGGCGGTGGCGCAGCTCGCTGAAAAACAGATGGTGGTTGATCACCAGAATATCGGCCTGCGCAGCGCGGGCCCGGGCCTGGTTGGAGAAGCAGCGCTCAAAGTGGCTGCAGCGCTGGCCCAGGCATTCGTCATGGCTGGCGGTGATGTGCGGCACGAGACTGGGCAGATGGCTGATATCGTCCAGCTCGGACAGATCGCCGCCCTGGGTGCTTTGCGCCCAGCGCTCCACCTGGGCCAGCGCGCCGGCATGCCGGCCTTGCAGCTTGCTGCGCGCCTGCTCCAGGCCCTGCAGGCAGACATAGTTCTCCCGCCCCTTGAGCACAGCCACCTTGCGCTGCAGGCCCTGGTGGGCCAGCAGTGCCGGAATGTCGCGGTCCACCAGCTGGTCCTGCAGTGCACGCGTCGCGGTGCTGACCACAAAGCGCTCCTGGCGCGCCAAGGCCGCTATCAGATAGGCATAGGTTTTGCCGGTACCGGTGGGCGCCTCGATCGCCACCCGCTGGCCCTGGGCCCAGGCCGCCTCGATGGCCGCGATCATCTGCTCCTGCTGCGGACGCAGGCGCAGCGGGGCATCAGGGGCACTATCGCTAGCAATGGCGACGGACAAAGGCATCAAAAAAGACGGGTTTCGGGGGCATGGCAGTCTAGCGCGTTCAGCGCCCCGCCCCCGCGCACTGCCCCGCAACGCCCCTGGCGTTGGTATACAAACATCGGTTGGCAGCATCACCCGGCATGCTTTGGCGGCCTGCCGGGCAATCTGCTCTATGATTCCCCCTTCGCCACCCCACTTGCCCAGCACCCCTCGCGCATGAGCACCAGCTACCGCCTCTCTGCCGCTACCGGCCTCCACAAAGGCGACCGGCCCTACCAGCAGGACCAGGTCATCATGCTCGCCCACCCGCGCGCCAAGGGCTGCGTGCTGGCCGTGGTGGCCGATGGTATGGGCGGCCGCAGCGGCGGGCGTGCGGCATCGGACCAGGTCATGCTGACGGCCAAGCAGGTGTTCGAGCGCTACTCACCAGAGACCGACAACGCCGAAGAAATGTTGGGCAACCTGGTGCGCGAAGCCCATTTGCTGATCCGCCTGGTGGCCATTGCCGCCGAGCAAGAGCCCCACAGCACCATTGCGGCCTTTTTGATCTTGCCCAACAGCGCCTGCGCCTGGGTGCATTCGGGCGATTCGCGCATTTACCATTTCCGCGATGGGCAGCTGCTCTACCAGACCAGTGACCACTCCTATGTGCAAACCCTGGTCGACCAGGGCCAGATCACGCTGGAAGAAGCGCGTTACCACCCGCAATCGAATATCTTGCTGCACTGCCTGGGCACGGCCGATGACCCGCCCTTGATCCACCACCGCATCCCCATGCTCAAGCAAGGCGATGTGCTCCTGGCCTGCAGCGATGGCATCTGGCACTACTTCTCGCCCGACGAGCTGTCATCGATCACCCGCCTGCTCTCGCCGCGCGAAGCCAGCCAGTTCCTGATCGAGCGCGCCCGCATGCGCGCCTCGGGCTCGGGCGATAATATGTCGCTGGCCATCGTCAAGGTCGAGCCACTGCCAGCAGAAGCGACCCAGGCCGTGGTGCCCGGCAGCAAACGCGCCAAGGCCAAACCGGCACGCAGTTAAAGCGGTGAAGCCGATCCCTTCAAAAGCAAAAGCCTCGCAGTCCTAAACCGCGAGGCTTTTTGTTGTGCCTAGAGTCGCTTAGAAGCCAGGCATCACCGCACCCTTGAACTGGGTGTCGACAAACTTGCGAATCTCCTCGCTGTGGTAGGCCTTGACCAGCTTGGCCACCCAGGGCTGGTTCTTGTCCGCTTCGCGGATCACCAGGATGTTCACATAGGGGTTCTTGGCGTTTTCGACCACGATTGCGTCGGACTTGGGGTTCAGGCCGGCCGAGATCGCGAAGTTGGTGTTGATCGCAGCAGCGTCCAGGTCATCAAGCGAACGCGGCAGCTGGGCGGCATCCAGCTCGACAAAGCGCAGCTTCTTGGGGTTCTCGACCACATCCAGCGGCGTGGCCTTGAGGCCAGCGCTTTCCTTCAACTTGATCAGCCCATTGGCCTGCAGCAGCAGCAATACGCGGCCACCATTGGTCGGGTCATTGGGCAGGCCAAAGCGCGCGCCTTCCTTCAACTCTTCGATCTTCTTGATCTTCTTGGAGTAGATGCCGATCGGGAAATTGACGGTGTCGGCGGCGGCCACAAACTTGTAGCCACGGTCCTTGATCTGGGCGTCCAGATAGGGCTTGTGCTGGTAGCTGTTGGCATCGAGCTCACCGGACTGCAGCGCGGCATTGGGCTGGATGTAGTCGCTGAACTCGATGACCTTGATCTTCAGCCCGTCCTTTTCGGCGATCTTCTTGACCTGCTCCATGATCTGGCCATGCGGGCCAGCGGTCACACCGATCTTGATTTCCTTGTCTTGTGCGACTGCGGCGCCAGAAACACCGGCGGCCAAAGCCAGGGCCAGCACGGATTGCAGCAATGTACGTTTTTGCACGGGAGCGATACCTTTCAAATGCGATACCGAACTGTACGCTCGATTTTGCAACGCAACAAAGAACTTTTTGCCATTTGCTTACAACCTGCCCGCCGCTGCCGGGGCACGTTTTACTCCGGCCGCAGCGCGACGTTGTTGAGCTTGTCCAGGCGCTCGGGCCAGTTGCCGTTCCTGGCATGCTGCTGCAGGATGCGGGTCCAGGCGACCCAGGCATCCCATTGCACGCGCTTGTCCCAGGCATTGCCCCATTGGCTGAAACACTGCAGCGCGCTGTCGGCAGCGGCCAGCGCATCGGCCTCGCGCCCGGCGCTGAGGTAAAGCTGGGCCAGCACCATCTGCGGCTCGCCCACCCAGGGGTTGAGCTGCACGGCCTGCTCCAGCACGCCGGTGGCCACATCCAGGTCCGTGAGCGGCTGGTCCTGCTGGATCACCGACCAGTAGAGCGACGCGGCCGCTGCATCGGCCGATGGACTCAGGCCCTGGCTGCAGTTGGCAAACACCGGCGGCGTGGGCAGCAGGCCCTGCAAGGCCGGGTGCTGCAAGGCCAGGCCCAGGCTGGCAATCTGCGACAGCATGCGGCCGCTGGGGCGCATCGGGCCGGGCCAGAGCGATGCCATCCAGTGCGCCTTTTGCGGGCGCTGGGGCACCTGCGGAAAGCTGGAGAAGATATCGTCCTGCCAGCTGAACCACTGCTCGATGGTGTCGGCCATGCTGACGATGATGAAGGCGGCCACGGTATAGGGCTCGACCCTGCGCGGCGCGCCCTGGTGGTCCAGCAGCACGGCGCCATCGGGCTCGATGGTGCCAGCCAGCACCTTCTGCACAAACTGGGCGCGCGAGAGAATGCAGAACTCGTAGACCAGCTGCTCGGCAGGCTCGCCCACCAGGGCGGCCAGCTGGCTGCGCTCGCTGCTGGCATCGAACTTGACCAGGTCCACAAAGGCATTACCGTAGACGCTGTGCAGCAGGCCCAGCAGCTTGACATCTTCCGGTTGCTGCCACAGCTGCAAGGTCCGCGTCACCCCCAGCAGATGGTGGCGAAAGGTGCCTGCCTTGTGCCAGTCCTGGCCCACATCGCGGGCCAGCACCACCGGCAAGGCCCGCGCCAGCACCGGGTGGGCGTGGATCCAGTTCTCATCGAGCAAGGGCTTGGCCCGCAGCCATTGCGCGGTATCCAGCGCCTGCAGAGGCAGGGCATGTGCGGTAGCAGTGGGCAAGGCGGCGTTCATGGCAGTCTCCAAGGCGTGGGCAATGCGCCATTGTAGGCAGAGCCCAGAGCGCGCAATGCCCTTGGGTGACAGCCGCCGCTGGCCCCAAGCAAAAAGCCCATGGGCAGGGCACATGGGCTTTGGCGGGGCAAGCGCTGGGGCAGCGAATTATTTGTGGCTCAGGCGCCGCACGGCCCAGTCACCCAGGCTTTGCACCAGCTGCACAAAGATGATCAGGATGACGACCACCGCCAGCATGATGTCTGGCAAAAAGCGCTGGTAGCCATAGCGGATACCCAGATCGCCCAGACCGCCGCCGCCAATGGCACCGGCCATCGCCGAGTAGCCAGTCAGCGACACAAAGCTGATGGTGAGGCCCGCAACAATGCCAGGCAGCGCCTCGGGCAGCAGCACCTTCCAGACGATTTGCCAGGAGGTGGCACCCATGGCTTGCGCCGCTTCGACGAGGCCGTGGTCCACTTCACGCAGCGAGGTCTCGACCAGGCGGGCGATGAAGGGCGCAGCGGCCAGGGTCAGCGGCACAATGGCCGCGGCCGTGCCGATGGACGAGCCAGTGATAAAGCGGGTGAACGGGATGATGGCGACCAGCAAGATGATGAAGGGCGTGGAGCGCACAGCATTCACCAGCCAGCCGACGATCTTGTTGGCAGCGCCGTTTTGCAGGATGCCGCCATGGTCCGTCAGGCGCAGGAACACGCCCAGCGGAATGCCGATCAGCGCGCCGGCCACGCCAGAAATACCGACCATGATCAGCGTTTCCCACAAGGACGTGGCAAACAGCTGCAGCATCATTTCAGAAAAATTCTCAAACATCGATGACCTCTTTGCGGGTGTTAAGCGGCCGAGGCCTCGGTATTGACTTCCTGCACCATCACGCCCGAGGCGCGCAGCGCTTCCACAGCCGCATGGAGCTGGGCCAGATCGCCGCTGGCGTAGACCGCCAGGAAGCCAAAGGTCTGGTCCTGGATCTCATCGACCTGGCCGTTGAGGATGCTCACATCCAGGCCAAAGTCACGGATCAGACGCGAGAGAATGGGCTGGTAGGCCAGATTGCCGGCATAGGACAGGCGCAGCAGCTTGCCCTGGCCGCTGGAGAGCGCGCCATTGAGGCTGCGCACCCGGTCGATGACGCTGGCAGGCAGCTCCTGGGGCACGATCTCGTCGATCAGGCTCTTGGTGATGGGTTGCTGGGGACGGGTGAAGACATCGATGACCGAGCCCATCTCGACGACCTTGCCAGCCTCCATCACCGCCACGCGGTCGGCGATCTGTTTGACCACCTGCATCTGGTGGGTGATCAGCACCACGGTCAGGCCCATGTCCTTGTTGATCTGCTTGAGCAGCGCCAACACCGAGCGGGTGGTTTCCGGGTCCAGCGCCGAGGTCGCCTCGTCGCTCAGCAGCACCTTGGGCTCGCTGGTCAGCGCGCGGGCAATGCCTACGCGCTGCTTTTGGCCGCCCGACAATTGCGCGGGGTAGCGGTCGCTCAGCGCAGCCAGGCCCACCAGGTCCAAGAGCGGGTCCACGCGCTTTTTGATGGCGGCCTTGCTCATGCCGGCCAGCTCCAGCGGCAGCGCGGCATTGTCAAACACCGTGCGCGAGGACAGCAGGTTGAAGTGCTGGAACACCATGCCGATCTCACGGCGCGCCGCACGCAGCTGCGCATCGTCCATCGCCGTCAGCTCCTTGCCATTGACCACCACCTGGCCGGTGGTCGGGCGGTTGAGCAGGTTGATATTGCGCACCAGCGAGCTCTTGCCCGCACCGCTGCGTCCGATGATGCCAAACACTTCACCAGCGGCAATACTCAGATCGACACCGCGCAGCGCATGGACCGGGCCGTTTTTGCCCGGGTAGGTTTGGGTGATACCCCGTAGTTCAATCATTGGAATAAAGAAAGCGCCCTGCAGCGTGCAGCGGGCGCTCGAAAAACCGTGAATAGCCGTACTGTAAGCGATGCGACAGACAGCCGCAAAGAACGAAATTTTAGTTCTTTACAACCGCCGGTTATTTCACCAGGTCTTTTTTGTCATCAAAAAGCAGATGAACCGATGAGCGGAAGGCTAGCGTGGCGGGTTCTGGCTCTCGCGCAAAATGCGGGCCACCGCATCGGCCACTGCCTCGCGGATGGTGCTGTCAATCTCCAGCTGCAGCGACGATTGCAGCAAGGCCGTCTGCTGCTCCACCACCTTCAGCACGGCTGCCGACAGGCGCGTGTCCAAGGTCTCTTGCACACGCCGGGTGACGCGGCGGGTGATCGCGTCTTCCAGCGCCTGCGCCGTCTCGGCCGCGGACTCGACCAAGTGGCTGGTCGCATCCGACACGGCCATGCCCTCGCCGCCCAGCGCGTTTTGCACCAGGCCGGGGTTGCCCTGGCCATCGCTGTCATCCACCACCGCCCCAGCGCCTGCGGGCGGCAAGACAGCCGCTGGGCCCGCGCCCTGCACCAAGCCCGGAAGGCTGTTGCTGTCCGCTGCAGGCGGATGGGGGGCAGCAACAGCTTGCGCGCCGCTGCCCAGGGGCAATGCTGCATCTGCCTGCTGCGCCCAGCCACTGTAGGTAGGCAGGTCGGAAATATCGGCAGCGGGCTGCGCCCAGGCGCCCGAGGCCGGCACATCCACATCGCGGCGCCGGCGCAGCACATCCAGGCCAGGCGGTGTGCTGTCGGGCGCGCCCACAGCGGCCCCGCCGGGCACCACCTGAGGCAGTGCGTCAGCGGCGTCCTGTGCGGCCTCCTCGGTCAAGGTGGGCACAAACTTGGGGGGGATTCTGGACTCGGTCATGGCTCAGTCCTCCGACTTCATCACCAGATCGCGGCGCTCGATGGCATAGCCCATGGCGGCGTAGGCGCGCCAGCGCGCCCTGGCCTGCTGCCGGTCCTGCTCGTCATCGGCGCTGACCACTTCAATCACCCGCTCGAAGCGGGTGACATCGGCGGGCATCTCCGCGCCCAGGTTCAGCAGCACACGGGTATGCGGCAGGCTGCCGGCCAGCTCGCTCAGCAGCACCGTGGGCGAGCGCTGCAGTACCTCTGGCGCTGCGTCCCCCCGGCAGTGGGCCAGAAACTGACTGGCACCGCCAAAGGACCACAGCGCCTCGTCGAGTTGGGCCACCATGGCCGGCTCGCCGAGCACCACCAGCGGAATATCCATGCGCTGGAGCTTGCGCGCCAGCTTGCAGGCATAGGCCAGCTTGCTGGGCGCGTTGAAGTGAAAGGCTACCGTCGTGGAGGTCGTCATAAGGCAGGCTGTGCTTACTGGGCGTCCGCCTTGTCAGCGCCGTCCACATTGACTGCCGCCTTGCCGGGCTTGGCCGCTGCGGCAGGCTTGTCGGCCTTGCTGGCCTTGGCCGGCTTGACCGTCTTGGCCTGCTCGGCAGGTGCTGCGCCTTGGGCGCTGCCAAGCAGGTACTGCAGCAGCAAGCCCACCGGGCGGCCGGTGGCGCCCTTCTTGGCGCCGCTGCGCCAGGCGGTGCCGGCGATATCCAGGTGCGCCCAGGCCATGCTGCCGACAAAGCGTTGCAGGAACTTGGCGGCCGTGATGGCGCCGGCCGGCCGGCCGCCGACATTGGCTACATCGGCAAAGTTGGTCTTCAGGCCTTCGGCGTACTCGTCATCGAGCGGCATGCGCCAGCAAGTGTCTTGCGCCTGCTCGCCAGCGGCTTGCAAGGCCTGGGCCAGCGCGTCGTTGTTCGAGAACAGGCCGCTGCGCTGCGCGCCCAGCGCAATCACGCAAGCCCCGGTCAAGGTCGCGATATCGACCACGGCGCTGGGCGAGAAACGCTCGGCATAGGTCAGCGCATCGCAGAGCACGAGGCGGCCTTCGGCGTCGGTGTTCAGGATCTCGATGGTCTGGCCGCTCATGCTGGTGACCACATCACCGGGCTTGACCGCGCCGCCATCGGGCATGTTTTCGCAGGCGGGGATCAGGCCGACCACATTGATCTCGGGCTTGAGTTCAGCCAGCGCACGGAAGGTGCCCAGCACACTGGCAGCGCCCCCCATGTCGTACTTCATCTCGTCCATGTCGCCCGCAGGCTTGATGGAGATGCCACCGGTATCAAAGGTGATGCCCTTGCCCACCAGCACCACCGGCTGGCTGTCCTTGTCGGCGCCGTGGTAGTGCAGCTCGATAAAGCGCAGCGGCTCCTTGGAGCCCTGGGCCACGGCGATGAAGGCGCCCATGCCCAGCTTGGCCACGTCTTCGGGCTTGTGGATCTTGCACTTGATGCGCTTGTGTTCTTCGGCCAGCGATTCGGCCGCATCGGCCAGCAGCTTGGGCGTGGCGTAGTTCGCAGGGCGATTGGCCCATTCACGGGCAAAGGCCACGCCCTGGGCGGTGGCCTTGGCCACCTCAAAAGCGCGCTCCAGCTCTGGTGCATTGGGCGCGCCAAGCACCACGGACTTGAGCGCCACGGCCTTGGCCGATGGCTTGGTGGTGCGGTAGAGGTAGGCGCTGTCGGCCAGGCATTGCAGCAGCGCATGCAGGGAGGCGCCCGCCAGCGGCTGGGCGCTCACAACGGCTGCGCGCTCGATGCCTTCGCGCGTCAGCGGGCCCGAGACGGCCGCCAGCGCCTGGCGCACCGCCTGGGGCGAGCCATCGCCAATGCCCAGCAGCAACAAATGCCGGGCTTCGATGGCGGGCACCGCATACATGGCCAGCAACTTGCCGGTTTTTGCCTCAAAATCACCATTTTTCTGCGCGTGCGCAATCAGGGTGGACAATGCATCACTGGTTTTGGGCTGCTTGTCAGCCACCAAGACGACCAGCAGGTCGCCAGACTGCAATGCGGCCGAAGCCAAATCCAGAGTTTTGAGTTCAAAGTTCATAATCGGTGCTTTCCTTCTCGCCAATGTTATTCGATTCCTCGATCCGTAAAGAGCTATCCCGCAGCTTTGGTGCCACCTTGGTGGTGCTGGTGACTGTGGTGATGACGATGATGCTCATCAAAGTGCTGGGCCAGGCCTCGCGTGGCAGCGTCAACCCTTCCGATGTGTTGCTGGTGATGGGCTACACCGTGCTGGGCCAGCTGCCCACCATTTTGAGCCTCTGCCTTTTCATTGCGGTGGTGGCGACTTTGTCGCGCATGTACCGCGACAGTGAAATGGCCGTGTGGTTCAGCAGTGGTCAAAGTCTGCTGAGCTTTCTGCGCCCGCTGATGCGCTTTTCCTGGCCCATCATGGTCGTCATTGCCGTGCTGGCCTTGCTGGTATGGCCCTGGGCCAACCAGCAGATTGTGCAGCTTCGCGCGCAATATGAACAGCGCGGTGACGTCGACCGCATCGCACCGGGGGAATTTCAGGAGTCGTCCGACGGCTCGCGCGTGTTCTTCATCGACCGCGACCGCAACTCGGACCTGGAAGCAAGCAATGTCTTTATCGTGACCAACGAAGAGAAGAAGGACACCGTGACCAGCGCCAAGAGCGCCCACCTCGAAGTGCAGGAAAACGCCCGCGTTGCCGTGCTCAATGACGGCCAGCGCATCGAAAAAACCAAGGACAACCCCGGCCTGAAGGTCAGCGACTTCAAGGAATACGGCACCCGCATCGGCAGCGCCGCCACGATTGACCCCAACGACATGGGCGCGGTGAAGAACATCCCCACGCGCCAGCTGATGGCCAGTGCAGAGCCCCGCCTGCTGGGCGAGCTGGGTTACCGCCTGGGCCTGGCGATTGCCGCGATCAATTTCGTCGTGCTGGGCCTGGCCATGGCCAGCGTCAACCCGCGCGCAGGCCGCAGCAGCAGCCTGGTGTTCGCCCTGTTTGCCTTTATCGTCTATTACAACCTCATGACCTTTGCCCAGAACTGGGTGTCTTCGGGCAAAGCCTCGCTGCCGCTCTCCTTTGTTCTCATCCACGGCTTGACGGCGCTGCTTGCATGGACCCTGCTGCTCAGCCGCAACCAGCAGTTCTCGCTGCTGCAATGGGTACGCCGCCAGGGGAGCCGCGCATGAAGACCTTTCGCAAAATGATCTACCGGGACATTGCCGTGACCGTCGGCTTTGTCACCCTCGCCTTTCTGGCGCTGTTCTTTTTCTTTGACCTGGTCGACGAGTTCCGCTGGATCGGCACCGGCACCTATGAGCTCAAGGATGCGCTGTTGAGCGTGGCGCTCAACATCCCCAACCATATCTATGAGCTGCTGCCCATCACCGTGCTGATCGGCACGATCTTTGTGATGGCGCGCATGGCGCAGACTTCCGAGTTCACTATTTTGCGCACCAGTGGCCTGGGCCCCTGGCAGGCGCTGGGCAGCCTGCTGAGCATTGGCCTGGCCTTTGTGGTGCTGACTTTTGCAATTGGCGACTATGTGGCGCCTGCCGGTGAGCAGGCCAGCCAGCTGGTGCGCGCGCAGCGCTTTGGCCAGCTGAGCACGGGCCGCACCGGCGCCTGGCTGCGCGAGAAGCGAGAGGACGGCATGGCTGCCATCAATGTGCGCGCCATCTCGCCCGAAGGCGATCTGCAGCGCGTGCGCGTCTACAACTTCGACGACCAGGGCCGCATCCAGATGCAGCTCACCGCAGCTGGCGGCAAATTTGGCAATGGCGTCTGGCACCTGCACCATATCCAGGAGCAGCGCTACTACCTGGGCGACCAGCGCCAGGCGCGTGTCGAGGTCAAGAACCTGGAGACCCTGGACTGGCCCACTGCGGTGACCAGCAGCATGGTCGCTGCCGCCGTGCTCAAGCCCGACCAGATGAGCACCTACGACCTCTTCCTCTACGTGAGCCATTTGCAGGCCAATGGCCAAAGCGCACAGCGCTACGAGATCGAGCTGTGGCGCAAGGTGTTCTACCCCATCAGCTGCCTGGTGATGGTCGTGCTCGCCCTGCCCTTTGCCTACCTGCATTTCCGCTCGGGCGGCATCACCGGCTATGTGTTTGGCGGCGTGATGGCCGGTATCAGCTTCTTCCTGCTCAACAACGTGTTTGGCTTTGCAGGCAACCTGCAGAACTGGCACCCGATGCTGACCGCTGCGGCGCCGGGGCTGATCTACTCGCTGCTGTCGCTGGGCGCCTTCAGCTGGCTGGTGCTGCGAAGGTAGCGGGGCCACGCGCCCCGCTCCACACCCAGGACGGCTCTACGCATCCTGAAGCACAAAGCCCTGCTGTCGCAGGGCTTTGTTTTGGGCCATGCCCATCACACAACGTTCGCCTCAGGTGTCTGCGTGCGGCAGCGACAGCGCCGCTGCCATCTCGCGCACCAGGTCAGTCTGGGAGATGATGCCCACCAGCTTGCCCTGCCGGTTGACAACGGGCACATGGTGCAGCTTGGCGCGCGAGAAGATCGCAATCAGGTCGACCAGGCGGTCATAGCTGCCCACCTTGGAGACCTCGGCCGTCATCAGCTCGCCCACCAGCTGGCCGGCGTCCTTCTTGCGCAGCACCCAGTGCTTGAGCTTGCTGCTGAGGGCAGCCGGGGTGGCGGTCAGCGCATGGTTGAGCAGATCGGTGGCGGTGATGATGCCCACCACCCGCTGCGCCTCATCGACCACCGGCAAGGCCTTGACCCCGTGCTGCTGCATCAGGGCCCAGGCCTCCTTGACGCTGCTCTGTGGCCGCGTCGCATGCACCGGGTGGGACATCACATCCTCGCAGCGCACATTGCCCAAGGTACGCTTGAAGGCGGCCTGGCTTGCGCCTTGCAGCAGCGCTTCCAGATCGGCGCGGCTGACATCGAGCACGCCGTTGAAGCGCTCCAGCGCCTCGTCCAGATCGCTGCCCTCGATGCGTGCGCTGGATTCGCGCGAGGCTTGCGCGGCCTGCGCCTTCTGGCTGTGCTGGGGTGCGGGGTAGCGCTTGCCGGTCATGCGGTTGTAGGCAGTGGCCAACAGCACCAGAACGACCAGGTTCAGCGCCACGGGGTTGAGCAGCACCGATACATCGTGCCAGCCCTGAATCGCCATCCACATGGCCAGCGCAGCGCCCGGTGGGTGCAGGCAGCGCAGCACCACCATCACCATGATGGCCAGGCCCACCGCCACGGCCGCTGCCAGCAGCGGATCGGGAAACACCAGCACAGCCACCCAGCCCGCCAGCGCCGACAGCATCGAGCCGCCAATCACCGGCCAGGGCTGGGCCATGGGGCTCGACGGCGTGCCGATCAGCAGCAAGGCACTGGCGCCCATCGCGGCAAACAGCCAGGGGCTGTGGTCATGCTGGCCCCAGGTCTGGCTGGCCATGCCTGTGAGCCACAGCACCACCATCGCGCCCACGACCATGCGCGCCAGCTCCAGCCCGTTGACATGCGCGGCCGACGGCAGAAAGTTGCGCAACCACAGCTGCAGCCGGGCGCGGCGGCTGACTGTGCCTGGCGCAGATGCTGGTTGGGACGGAGGACGTGCTGGAGACATGGCGAGACAGAAGGCGATATGAAAGCTGGAGGTCCGCCATCATAATCAGGCGCCGGACTACAAGCACAGCCGCCGCTGTCGCCCCTGCTGGCAGCATCGGCATCCAAGCCCAGGCATTTGGCGACAAATTGTCAGCATATGGCCGACAAAAGCTGCATTTCACAACGCAATTTGTCATGGGTACGACACAGTGTCGATAGAATCGGCGGTTTACTGTGACGGCCCTGACCATGCGCGATCGAATTGCTGTTTTGCCCCAATACCTGCTGCCCAAGAAATGGATGACCGCGCTGGCCGGCACATTGGCATCGGCAGAGCTGGGCGGCGCAACCACCCGCTTTATCCGCTGGTTTGTTGGCAAGTACCAGGTCAACATGGATGAAGCGGCGCAGCCCGATATTGCGCAGTACAAGAGCTTCAACGACTTCTTCACCCGCGAGTTGCGCGCCGGCGTGCGCCCCATGGCCCAGGCCGACCTGGTCTGCCCCGTCGATGGCGCCATCAGCCAGTGCGGTGCGATTGCGCAGGACCAGATCTTCCAGGCCAAGGGCCATAGCTACAGCACCACCGCCTTGCTCGGCGGCGATGCGCAGCTGGCCGCGCAGTTCAACAACGGCCAGTTCGCCACCATCTACCTCAGCCCGCGCGACTACCACCGCATCCACATGCCGCTGCGCGCCAAGCTGCAAAAGATGGTCTATGTGCCTGGCGACCTGTTCTCCGTCAACCCGCTGACCGCGCGGGGCGTGCCCGGCCTGTTTGCCCGCAACGAGCGCGTGGTCTGCGTGTTTGAGTCGCGCATTGGCCCTGTCGTGATGGTGCTGGTGGGCGCGACCATTGTCGGCAGCATGTCCACCACCTGGCACGGCCAGGTGAACCCGCCCCGCTCGCGCAAGATTCGCAGCTGGGACTACCAGACCCAGCCCATTGTGCTGGAGCAAGGCGATGAGATGGGCCGCTTTTTGCTGGGCTCGACCATCGTGCTGCTGCTGCCCGAAGGCAAAAGCGCCTTTAATGCCGACTGGGCCGCGGCCAAGCCGGTGCAATTGGGCGAGGCCATGGGGTCGTTCAGCCGCTAAGGCCAACTACCCTACCCTCACCACAAGCCGCCGCTGGGCGGCTTGGTTGCTGCTAGTCAGCCAGGGGCAGCAACTGGCGCCGGCTGCGAAACACATGCGCCTGCCCCGTGACCGGATCGCTAAAGCGCAGCTCACGCGCGAGCAGCTGCAAGGGCCGCGAGAAGTCGCCCTCGGGCGGGTCATTGACCTCGGGGTAGAACGCATCGTTGCGGATCGGCAGACCCAGGGCCGCCATGTGCACGCGCAGCTGGTGGCGTTTGCCGCTGACGGGTTTCAAGGCATAACGCGCCCAGGCGCCCTGCTGCTCCAGCAGCGCCATATGGCTGTGGCTGTTGGGCTCGCCTGGCACCTCATGCATCAGAAAAAAACGCTGGCTCTCTTCCATGCGGCTGCGGTGCTCACGCGGAAACACCAGGTCCGCCCGCCAGGGCGCCACCGCCTCATAGCGCTTGTCCATCGCCCGGTCACGGAACAAGGCCTGATACTGGCCACGCGTGGCCGCATCCTTGGACAGCAGCAGCAGGCCGGCGGTATCGCGGTCGATACGGTGCAGCGGTGAGAGATGGGCATTGCCGGTCGCATTTTTCAGCCGCACCAGCAAGGAGTTCTGCACATATTTGCCCGTCGGCAGCACCGGCAGAAAATGCGGCTTGTCCACCAGCAGCAGACGCTCGTCCTCGTACAGCACCTCGGCATCGAAAGGAATGGGCAGCTCCTGCTCGACCTTGCGCCAGTAGTACACCCGCATGCCGGGCACAAAGACCTGTGCCGGGCCCAAGGTCTGGCGCGCGCCATCGACCACATCGCCCGCCTGCAGGCGTTCGAGCCACTGCGCGGCGCTGACCAGCGGCAGGCGCTGGGCCAGAAAGTCCAGCAGCAGGCCCTCTCCGCGCGAGGGCAGCACCACGCAGCTGGGGCTCACGCCGTCGCGCATCCAGGTAGAAGGGTCCGTCTGTATCGTCATCTCGCAGGCGATTGTAGTCATCTCTTTAGGGGCATGAAGGCTGGGCACAATAGCCGCACTTGCAGGCGCCCGGACTGCCTTGCACTGCAACCTAACTACCAGCACTTCAAACAATAACAGGCCATGACCGCCAACGCTTCTTCCGCCTCCAACTTCGCCCTCCATCCCGTCGCTCAAGAGGAGCGTGTTTTCAACGGCTGGCATCTGGCCTCGCTGTGGTTCAGCCTGGGCGTGGGCCTGCTGGTGATGCAGGTGGGTGCCTATTTGATGCCAGCGCTGTCCACGCCCGAGGCACTGATGGCCATTGTGGGCGGCTCGGTCGTGGGGGCGGGACTGCTCGCCTGGGTGGGCAAGATCGGCTGCGACACGGGGCTGTCGAGCGCCGGACTGATCCACCATGTCTATGGCCGCCACTTTGCCAAGCTGCCGGTGCTGCTCAATATCGTGCAGCTGCTGGGCTGGGGCGCGTTCGAGCTGGTGGTGATGCGCGAATCGACCGTGGCCATTGGCCGCCAGGCCGGTGGCATGCAGGCCGCGTACTGGCCCTGGCTGGCCACCTTGCTCTGGGGTGGCCTGCTGGTGGCACTGATGACGGGCTCCATGGTGCGGCTGGTGCGCCAGCTGATCTCGCGCGTCGCGCTGCCGCTGGTGGTGCTGTCGCTGCTGTGGCTGAGCTGGCAGTTTGTCGGCATGGCCTTGCAGCAAGGCCTGCCTGCGTTGTGGAGCCGGCCAGGAGCGGGCGGCATGGGCGTGATGCCCGCGCTCGACCTGGTGGTGGCCATGCCCATCTCCTGGCTGCCGCTGGTGGCCGACTATGCCCGCTACGGGCGCAATGGCCGCAGCGCCATGGCCGGCACCTGGATTGGTTTTGGCATTGCCAATATCTGGTGCTATGCACTGGGCGTGCTGGTGGCTCTGGTGCTGCCCAGCACCGACCTGGTCGCCGCCTTGCTGCTGGCCCAGGGCGGTTTGATCGCACTATCACTGGTGCTGCTGGACGAAGTGGACAATGCCTATGGCGATGCCTACTCGGGCGCGGTATCGGCCCACAGCCTGCTGCCGCGCTGGGGTGTGCGCGGCTGGGGCATTGCGATGGCCCTGTGCAGCACGGCGCTCGCCATGGTGCTGCCGATGCACAGCCTCGAGCCCTTTTTGCTGATCCTGAGTTCCGTCTTTGTGCCGCTGTTTGGCGTGATTTTGGGCCGGCTGTCCTGGGGCGGTTACCAGCCCGCCCGCACGCAGGCCGGCGTGCACCTGCTGCCGCTGGCCCTGTGGCTGGGCGGCATCGCGCTCTACCACGGCCTGGCCGCCTGGGCGCCGCAAGCGGGATCGGCCTTGCCAACCCTGGCGCTGACCTTTGTGCTGGCCTTTGCCACCCGCCCCAAAGCCTGAAAGCGCGCTCTGTTTAGAACCTGTTCAAAGTCTCTACGCAGCCGCGTTGGAGTGCAATCGGGATGAGTTCGAAGGGGTGGAACGCAGCTTGCACCGGGGTGCAAGCAAGGGCCAGCGCGCAGAAATCGCCCGATTTCACTCCAACCCGTAGGGACAGTGGCTTTGCGGGCGGTCTGCGTTGTTGCAAATCCTCGCAATAGCTGGGCTATTGCTGCGGTGTTGCGCCTAGCATCCCATCCCGCAAAGACACTTTCGCGGCGCGAGGAGACTTTGAACAGGTTCTTAGGCAGCGTCGTCAAACAGCGAGGCCTCAAAGCTGGAATTGACAAAGCCGTCTGTCGACTCCAGCACCGCGGCCACCAGCTGCGCCGTGGTCTTCGCTGCGCCCCGGTGCGCCTGCGCAAACTGCAGTGCCGCGCGGCGCATGCGGCTGTGGCGGCTCGTATCACTGGCAATGGCCACGGCCTGCTGCAGGCCCTCGTCCATGCCTGGCACGCGCAAGCTGGCACCGGCTTGCACGCTGCTGTCCGCCGCCTGCGCAAAATTAAAGGTATGCGGCCCCATGACGACCGGGCAGCCGCAAGCGGCCGCCTCAATCAGGTTCTGGCCGCCCAGCGGCGCAAAGCTGCCACCCAGCAAGGCCACATCGGCCAGTCCGTAGTACAGCTGCATCTCGCCCATGCTGTCGCCCAGCCAGACATCGGCGGGCTCGGGCCCGCTCTGCCACTGGCTGCGGCGCGATACCTGCAAACCGGCGCCCTGCAGCAGCTGCACAATCTCGTCAAAACGCTGCGGGTGGCGCGGCACCAGCAGCCATTGCACGCATGCGGCGGCTTGCGGGTCACTGCCGCGCAGCTGCGCCAGTGCCTCTAACCACAAGGCCTCTTCGCCCTCACGGCTGCTGGCCAGCATCACCACCGGTTTGCCCGCCGCCTGGTGCCAGGCCTGGCCCTGGGCCAGTTGCGCCGCATCGGGCTCGACATCGAATTTAAGATTGCCCAGCACCGCAGTCACCTCGGCGCCCGCGGCGCGCAAGCGGCTGGCATCGGCCTCGGTCTGCGCGATCACCGAGCGCAGGCTGCGGTAAGCCGGGCGCGCGAGCCAAGCCAGGCGCTGGGCACCGCGCAGCGATTTCTCATTGAGCCGGGCATTGGCCAGCACCAGCGGTACATGTTCGCGCTGGCAGCCAGCGGCCAGCCCCGGCCACATCTCCGTCTCCATCAGGATGCCGATGGTGGGGCGGAAATGGCGCAAAAAGGCGCTGACACTGGCGCGGTCATCCCAGGGCTGCCAGACCTGGATATCGCCGGGCAGCAGCAGCTTTTGCCCCTCTTCACGGCCGGTGGCCGTGCCATTGGTCAAAAGCAGGCGCAAGGCCGGTATCTGCAGCCGCAGCTCGCGCAGCAAGATGGCAGCAGCCCGCGTCTCGCCCAGCGATACCGCATGGATCCAGACCAGCGGCATCTCGGGCACGGCCTGGTAGCGCGGCAGGTCGCCATAATCGCCAAAGCGCTGCTCCACCATCTGGGCGTAGCCGGGCTCCTGCACCGCGCGGCGCGCCAGCTTGCGCCGCACCAGCGGGCGGGCAAGCCTTGCGACCCAGCCGTAGAGCGTCAGGCTCAGACCCATGGATGCGGCCGCGCCTTAGTGCGACGCACTGCCAATGACGGCATCGGGCTTGACCTTGAGCAGCAGCGCCTTCATCTCGTTCTGGATGCGGTGCAGCGCTGCCTGGGTATGGCCTTCAAAGCGCAGCACCAGCACGGGCGTGGTGTTGCTGGCACGGATCAGGCCAAAACCATCGGGCCAGTCCACGCGCAGGCCATCAATGGTGTTGATCTGGGCCGGCGCACTGAACACATCGGCCGCCATCTCCTGGAGCTGGGCGCTCAGCTTGTGCGGCTCGCCCTCCTGGCATTCCACATTGAGCTCAGGCGTGCTGTAGCTGCTGGGCAGCGCATGCAGCAGCGCGCAAGGGTTCTGGGCCTTGCTCAGAATCTCCAGCAGGCGGCAGCCGGCGTAGGTACCGTCATCAAAGCCGTACCAGCGCTCCTTGAAGAAGATATGGCCGCTCATCTCGCCGCCCAAGGGCGCATTGGTCTCGCGCATGCGCGCCTTGATGAGCGAATGCCCGGTCTTGTACATCACCGGTTTGCCGCCGGCTGCCTCAATGGCCGGCGCCAGGCGCTGCGAGCACTTGACGTCATAGACAATCTCACCACCGGGCACGCGCGAGAGCACGTCCTGGGCAAACAGCATCATCTGGCGATCGGGGAAAATATTCTGCCCATCCTTGGTCACGATGCCCAGGCGGTCGCCATCGCCATCAAAGGCCAGGCCCAGTTCCGCATCACCGGTCTGCAGTGCCTCGATCAGGTCACGCAGGTTCTCGGGCTTGCTGGGGTCGGGATGGTGGTTGGGGAAGTTGCCATCGACCTCGGAGAACAGCTCGGTCACCTCGCAGCCCAGCGCGCGGAAGATGCCCGGCGCGGTGGCACCGGCAATGCCGTTGCCACTGTCCACGACGATCTTCATCGGGCGCGCCAGCTTGATGTCCGAGACGATGCGCTCGACATAGGCGGCCGTCACATCGGCCTGGCGCAGCTTGCCGCCACCCTGGAAGCGCCAGCATTCCTTCTCCATGATCTGGCGCAGTTTCTGGATCTCTTCGCCATAGATGGCGCGGCCGGCCAGCACCATTTTGAAGCCGTTGTAGTCCTTGGGGTTGTGGCTGCCGGTCACCTGGATGCCGCTGTGGCACAAGGTGCTGGCGGCAAAGTACAGCATCGGCGTGGTCACGCGCCCCACATCGATGACCTCGATACCGGCTTCCACCAGGCCTTGCATCAGCGCGCGGCTGAGCGCATCGCCTGACAGGCGTCCATCACGCCCCACGGCGACCACCAGCTCGCCAGCGGCAATCGCCTGCTGGCCAAAGGCCCGGCCCAGCTTCAGTGCCACGCTCTCGTTGAGCGTGCTCGGCACAACGCCGCGGATGTCATAGGCTTTGAAGATTGCAGAAGAAATCGGCACAGAACTCACCTTGTTGTTGGCGCAAAACAGGCATGAAAAACGGCCTCCATGAGAAGCCGCGCCTTTGCTGCGAGACAGCTATTGTAGGCACGCTCGAGGCGATGGCCGGCCAGTTGTCCATATGGCGACCAGGGCGCCGCGCTGCCAGACGCACAATGGGACCCGGCCAGACGCGGGTTTGCCGCGCCGCCGCTGCACTGTGCACGGCGCGCATCAATACACCGCAAGAATGTCACCAATGGCAAGCACGGTGCCCGCTAGCATGCTGTCTGCCCTTGCGAGATCCTATGCGCCCCACCCCATCCTCTGCTGCTGCGTCTATCCCTAGCCCCGCCCTTGCCTCGGCTGCGCCGAGCGCCAGCCGCTGGCTACCCCCCTTTGTGCTGCTGGCGGTGCTCTGGGGCGCGTCCTTTCTGTTCATGCGCCTGGGCGCCTCGCAGTTTGGCGCGGTGCCCACGGCCGGCTTGCGCGTCATCCTGGCTGCGCTGTTTTTGCTGCCGCTGATGCTGCTGCGCGGCGAATGGCCCGCGCTGCGCCAGCACTGGAAGCCGGTGCTGTTCTCGGGCATCATCAATTCGGCCATTCCTTTCTCGCTGTTCGCCTATGCCGTGGTCTATATGCCCACCGGCATGGCCTCGGTGCTCAATGCCTGCGCCCCCTTGTTTGGTGCCTTGGTGGCCTGGCTCTGGCTGGGCGACCGCATCACCGGCCTGCGCGTCACCGGCCTGCTGATCGGCTTTACGGGCGTGGCCCTGCTCGCGCTGCATGACAAGCCCGCCACCGCAGGCGCAGCCAGCTGGAGCGCCTATGCCGCGATCGCCGCCTGCCTCTGTGCATCGCTGAGCTATGGCGTGGCTGCCAGTTTTGCCAAGCGCTACCTGGTGGGCGTGCCGCCCCTGGCCACCGCCACCGGCAGCATGGTCGGTGCCAGCCTCTGCCTGCTGATCCCGACGATTGCGATGTGGCCCAGCCAGACGCCGTCCTGGGGCTCGTGGTTGGCCGTCGCGGCCCTGGCGCTGCTGTGCACCAGCGTGGCCTATATCCTGTATTTCCACATCATCCAGACAGCCGGCCCCAGCCGCGCGATTGCGGTCACCTTTTTGGCGCCGGTGTTTGCGCTGGTCTATGGCAACTGGTTTTTGGCAGAACCCATCACCGCCTGGATGTTGGGCTGCGGCGCCGTTGTGATTGGCGGCACCATGCTGTCAACGGGGCTGATTGGCCGCAAGCGGGCCTGAGCGGAGATCAGGATTTTTTGGGGTCGTGCTTGCAGTCGGCGCAAAGGCCCTGCAGGCGCAGCTCGGTCTGCTCCGGCGCCAGCCCCTGCTCCTGCAGCACCTGCAGGTATTGCGCCATCGCCTGGTTGACCTGGGCCGTGGCAGCGTCGCCGGCACGCTCCTCCAGGCTTTGCACCGAATGGCAGTCAGTGCATTCATAGCGCACCTGCAGCGGCTCCTGTGCGTCAGCCCGCAGCGCATAGCGCGTCAGGCGCTCGGCATCCACACTTTTGACCAGCTTGCCGGCAGCGGCCAGGCGGTCGAGCAGGCGGTAGCTGGTGACCCGGTTGACGTCGACGCCCATCTTCTGCAGCCGGGCCTGCACCTCGGCCACGGACCACTGCATGCCCGGCTGGCTGCCGACCAGGGCCAGCAAGGCCTTGGTGGCGCGCGTGGCACGCATGCCGGGCGGCAGGGACTGCACGCTCAAAGCGGCAGTGGCGGGGGATGGAGTGCGGGCGGACATCGGTGGCTGGGAGCAATGGCTTTGATGCAATTGTGTTGCATTATGCCCATCGCCCGCGCCCGGCAGCCAGGTGACCTACTTCAACCAGTCTGCGAAGCGGGTTTCCAGCTTGTCGACCTTGGGCGCCACCACATAGGTGCAATAGGGTTGGCGCGGGTTGTTGTCGAAATAGTCCTGGTGGTAGGCCTCGGCGTTCCAGAAATGCTGCAGTGGCTCCACCTCGGTCACCACCGGCGCGCCCATCTGGCCGGAGGCATTGAGCTTGTCGACAAAGGCCTGGGCCTGGGCCAGCTGCTCGGGCGTCGTGGTGTAGATGCCGCTGCGGTACTGCGGCCCCACATCGTTGCCCTGGCGGTTCAAGGTGGTCGGGTCATGCGTCGCAAAAAAGATGTGCAGCACCTTGTCCAGCGGCAGCACCTGCGGCTCGAAAGTCAGCTCCACACATTCGGCATGGCCCGTCGTTCCCGTGCAGACCTGTTCGTAGCTGGGATTGGCGATCTGGCCATTGGCATAGCCGCTGACGACCTTGACAACGCCACGCACCCGCCCGAACACGGCCTCGGTGCACCAAAAACAACCACCGGCGAGATAGATTTTTTCCACGGGGGACTGGGCTTCATTTGACATCATGACTCCGGCAACAAAAGGGCCAAACATTCAGGGGCAAGCGCACAAGAACTGCCGCTGGCTGGCTTCATTTTTAACAGAGAAAAAGACAGCCATATGCCAATGCGTTCTCTATTTGTATCACCGCGTTGTGCTTGACTTGTCGCGGGCGGCCGCCTACATTACTAACCCACTGGTCATTAACTGTTAGATTGCGCTGCCCACCGTGTCCACTCCGCCTCCCCCCCCTGCTTTGGCTACGCCTGCGCCCCGCCGCAGCCGCCGCAAAGAGGCCCGGCCCGGCGAGCTGCTGGATGCGGCGCTGGACCTGTTTGTCAGCAAGGGCTATTCGGCCACCAAGGTCGAAGAAGTGGCCCGGCAGGCCGGCGTCTCCAAGGGCACGCTGTTTTTGTATTTTCCGAGCAAACAGGAGCTATTCCAGGCCGTGGTGCGCCATGTGCTCAGCAGCCGCTTTGCCGAGTGGGATCTGGAGCTCGACAGCTACCAGCATGACACTGCCACCTTGATCCACTACTGCTACGAAGTCTGGTGGCAGCGCATTGGCTCGACCAAGGCCTGCGGCCTGCCGCACCTGGTGATGGCCGAGGCGCATAACTTTCCCGAGATCGCGGCCTTCTACCGCCAGGAAGTGGTGCTGCCCGGCAACCGGCTGATCGAGCGCGTGCTGCGCCGGGGCATGGAGCGCGGTGAGCTCGCCCCGCTGGACCTGGACTATGGCGTGACCCTGGTGCTGGCCCCGCTGATCTTTTGCGCCAGCGTCAAAAGCACCGGCGGTTTTTGCCTGCCCAACCCGGATTTTGATGTGCCCCGCTTTTTGCAGATGCAGGCCGATGCACTGATGCATGGCCTGGGCTGCCAACCCCGGGGTGGCGCAACATGAAGCGCGTACTGCCCTGGCTGGCCGCTGCCGTCGTCATCGCCCTGCTCGCCAGCGGGCTGTGGCGTGGCCTCCAAACCCAGCAGCAGCGCCAGCAAGCGCTCGCCCAGGCCGAGCAGGCCAAGGCACAGGCGGTCTACCAGCTGGCTGCCAGCGACGCGATCACCGTGGCGCCGCAGACCCTGGTGCTGAGCCTGCCCATCAGCGGCACGGTGCAGGCGGTGCACACCGCCATCATCAAGGCCCGCATTGCCGGCGAGCTGCAGCAGCTGCAACTGCGCGAGGGCGACGCGGTGCAGGCCGGCCAGGTCGTCGCGCGGGTGGACAGCACCGAGAGCCAGGCCCGCCTGGCCCAGGCCCAGCAGCAGGCCGATGCGGCGCGCGCGCAGCAAGATATCCAGCAGCGCCAGTACGACAACAACCGCGCCTTGGCCAACCAGGGCTTTATCTCGGCCACGGCCTTGGAGTCGTCGCAGTCGCAATGGCAGGCCGCGCAGGCCAATTACCAGGCGGCACGCTCGGCCGCCGATGTGCTACGCAAAAACCTGAGCGATACCGTGCTGCGCAGCCCCATCCAGGGCCAGGTGGCCCGCAAATGGGTGAGCAATGGCGAAAAGGTCGGGCCGGACGCCAACGTGCTGGAGATTGTCGACCTGCGTGAATTGGAGCTGCAAGCCCAGATGCCGGCAGCCGATTCGCTGCAGCTGCGCCTGGGCCAGACGGCGCAGTTGCAGGTCGATGGCAGCGGCCAGACCGTCAGCGCGCAGGTGGTGCGCATCAACCCGCAGGCCGATGCCAACAGCCGCAGTGTGACGGTGTATTTGCGCATTGCACAGCCCGCGCCATCCGCAGGCGCTGCCGCACCGGCGCTGCGCCAGGGGCTGTACCTGCAGGGGCAACTGGCCACTGGCGAGCTGCAGACGCTTGCCGTGCCACTGGCCGCCGTGCGCACCGACAAGCCCGAGCCCTATGTGCAGTTGCTGAGCCCAAACGCCGGATCGGGCGAACCAGGCGATACGCTGCGGGTACAGCACCAGCCCGTGGTGCTGGGCGCGCGCAGCCAACTCCAGGGCAAGACCTGGGTGGCCATCCGCCAGGGTCTGCAGGCTGGCCAGCGCATTCTCGGCGGCCAGGTTGGCCAGCTGCGCGAGGCCACGCCCGTCCGCTTGGCGCCCGAGGCCGCACCCGCCAAAGTCGCATCGCCCGCGTCCTGATCCATGTGGTTCACCCGCCTCAGCCTGAACAACCCGGTGCTGGCCACGATGATGATGGCCGCACTGGTGGTGCTGGGCCTGTTCTCACTGCAGCGCCTCAAGGTCGACCAGTTCCCCAATATCGATTTTCCGGTAGTGGTCATCACCGTGGACTATCCGGGCGCCGCGCCGGAGATCGTCGAGAGCGAAGTCACCAAGAAGATCGAGGAAGCGGTCAACGCCGTGGCCGGCATCAGCGCCCTCACCTCGCGCAGCTACGAGGGCACGGCCGTCATCATCATGGAGTTCCAGATCTATGTGGACGGGCGCCGCGCGGCTGAGGATGTGCGCGAGAAGATCGCGGCCGTGCGCCCCTTGCTGCGCGACGAGGTCAAAGACCCGCGCGTGATCCGCTTTGACCCGGCGGACGCCGCCGTCTGGTCGCTGGCCCTGCTGCCTGACCCGAGCCGGGGCACGCCGCCCAGTGCGATTGCGATGACCTCCTGGGCCGACCAGGTGCTCAAGAAGCGCCTCGAGAATGTACGCGGCGTGGGGGCGGTGAGCCTGGTGGGCGGCACGCCGCGCGAGATCAATGTCTACCTGAACCCGCAGCAGATGGAGGCGCTGTCCATCTCGGCGAGCGAAGTAGCCGATGCCGTGCGCCGCGAGAACCAGGATCTGCCGCTGGGCTCGGTGCGCTCGCGCGAGCAGGACCGGCTGGTGCAGATCGACTCGCGCATGAAGCGGCCCGAGGACTTCAACCAGATCATCGTCGCCCGCCGCAATGGCGCGCCCATCTACCTGCACCAGGTAGCGCGCGTGCAGGATGGCGCGCAGGAGCTGAAGAACCTGGCCTTGTACAACGGCACGCGCACCCTGCTGCTGTCGATCCAGAAATCGCAGGAGGAAAACACCATCGAGGTGGTGGACGGCCTGCGCCGCGCAGTGGCCGAGATCACGCCCGAGCTGCCGCCGGGCCTGCGGCTGGAGCCGATTGCCGATGCCTCGCGACCGATCCGCGTGGCCGTCGATAACGTGCGCCAGACCCTGGTCGAGGGGGCGGTGCTCACCGTGCTGATCGTGTTTCTGTTCCTGCATTCCTGGCGCTCGACGGTCATCACCGGCCTGACCCTGCCGATCTCCATCATCGGCACCTTCTTCTTCATGTATGCCTTTGGCTTCACCATCAATATGGTGACCCTGATGGCCTTGTCGCTGTGCGTGGGCCTGCTGATCGATGACGCCATCGTCGTGCGGGAGAACATCGTGCGCCACCTGCAGATGGGCAAATCCGCCTACCGCGCGGCGCTGGAAGGCACGCAGGAGATTGGCCTGGCCGTGCTGGCCACCACCTTGTCGATCGTCGCGGTGTTTCTGCCCATTGGTTTTATGGGCGGCATCATCGGCAAGTTCTTCCATGAGTTTGGCCTGACCATTGTGGTCGCCGTGCTGCTGTCGATGTTTGTCAGCTTTACCTTGGACCCGATGCTCTCCAGCGTCTGGCATGACCCCAGCGTGCACAAGGGCGGCAAGCCCGCACGCAACGGGCTTGCACGGGCGCTCGACCGGGCGCTGGCTGGCTTTGAGGCCGCCACCGAGCAGCTGAGCGCCGGCTACCAGCGCCTGCTGGCCTGGGCGCTGCGCCACCGCTTGACCAGCCTGCTGGTGGCGCTGGCGATCTTTATCCTCAGCCTGCTGCTGCTGCCACTGCTGGGCACCGAGTTTGTGCCGCGCGCTGATTTTTCCGAAACCCAGATCCGCTTCAATGTGCCGGTGGGCGCGTCGGTCGAAGCGACCGAGGCCCGCGCCCGCCAGGTCGAGGACGTGGTGCGCCGCAACCCGGCCGTGCGCTACACGCTGACCACGATCAACACCGGCAATGCCAACGGCAAGAACTACGCCAGCATGTATGTGCGCCTGGTGGACCGCAGCGAACGCAGCCAGGATGTGCAGCAGATATCGGCCAGCCTGCGCGCGGAGCTCAACCAGATCGCCGGCATCCAGGTGACGCACGTGGGCCTGCTCGAAGCGGTGGGCGGCCAAAAGCAGGTGGAGTTCTCGCTGCAAGGCCCGGATCTGCAGGAGCTGGAACGTCTGGCACGCCAGGTGAGCGAGCGCCTGCAGCATATCCCCGGCTTGGTGGACCTGGACAGCAGCGTGCTGGAGCGCGAGCCCATCGTGCAGCTGCAGTTCAACCGCGATGCCGCGTCCGACCTGGGCCTGCCGATGGGCCAGGTGGCCACCGCATTGCGCACCCTGGTGGAAGGCGACACGGTGGGCAACTGGCGCGCGGGCGACAACCAGACCTATGACGTGCGAGTGCGCCTGGCGCCCGAGGCGCGCGAAAACCCGCAGATGCTGGCCCAGCTGCCACTCACCGCCATGGGCGCCAATGGCCAGCCCCATACGGTGCGCCTGAGCCAGCTGGCCACCTTGACCGAAACCACCGGCCCCAACCGCATCAACCGCCGGGCGATGAACCGCGAAGTCGCCTTCAATGCCAACGCCAACCAGCGCAGCGCCGGCGAAGTGGCCGCCGATATCCGCGCGGTGCTGGCGCAGACCACCTTCCCGCCCGGCTACCGCTATGAATTTGCCGGCAGCACCAAGAACATGCAGGAGTCCTTTGGCTACGCGCTGTCGGCACTGGCCTTGGCGGTGATCTTTATCTACATGATTCTGGCCAGCCAGTTCCGCAGCTTCTTGCAGCCGCTGGCGCTGATGACCTCGCTGCCACTGACCTTGATTGGCGTGGTGCTCACCTTGATGATGTTTGGCACCACCTTGTCGATGTTCTCCATCATCGGCGTCATCTTGCTGATGGGCCTGGTGACCAAGAATGCGATCTTGCTGGTGGACTTTGCGATACGCGCCCGCCAGCCCCAGCCTGGCGAAGACGGCCAGATGGTGCCCGGCCTGCCCCGTGAGCAGGCACTGCTGCTGGCCGCCCAGGTGCGGCTGCGCCCCATCTTGATGACCACCCTGGCCATGGTGTTTGGCATGGTGCCGCTGGCCTTTGCGATGAGCGAAGGGGCCGAGCAGCGCGCGCCACTGGGCCAGGCGGTGATTGGCGGGGTGATCACCTCGTCGCTGCTGACCCTGGTGGTGGTGCCCGTGGTGTACTGCTACCTCGATGATTTTGCGAAATGGGCCGCCCAAAAGTGGCGGCGTCCCGCTATGGAACCCTAAGCGGCCTAAAATAAGGGGTTTTTTCTTGCCCCACCCCCAACAAGCCAACCGGAGTCTGCAATGAGTTTGCCACTGAACATGTCCCCCAGCACGGATGATAAATACCGCGCAGCACGCTACAACATGGTCGAGCAGCAGGTTCGCCCCTGGAGCCTGGGCGACGAACAGGTGCTGGCGCTGATCGGCACGCTGCGCCGTGAAGAATTTGTTCCCGATGGCCTGCAGGACATGGCTTTCATGGACATCCAGCTGCCACTGCTGGGCGATGACGGCGAAGAAGCCGTTGCCAATGGCCACTGCATGCTGCCTCCCCGCGTCGAAGCACGCGTGCTGCAGGATCTGAAGCTGCAAGCCCATGAAAACGTGCTGGAAATCGGCACCGGCTCGGGCTATATGGCTGCGCTCATGTCGCGCTTGGCCAAGCAGGTCACCTCGCTGGAGATCGAGCCTGCGCTGGTCGAGCTGGCCCGCGCCAACCTGCACCGCGCCCAGATCAAGAATGTCGATGTGGTGCTGGAAGACGGCTCCAACGCCCAGGCCATCGGCGGCAGCTATGACGTGATCGTGCTGAGCGGCTCGGTCTACGAAGTGCCAGCGGCACTGCTCGACAAGCTCAAGGAAGGCGGCCGTCTGATCGCTTTTGTGGGCACCGAGCCGATGATGCGCACCACCGTTTACACCCGCACGCAAGGCAAGCTGACGATCAGCCAGCCTTGGGACACCGTGGTGGCCCGCCTCAAGGGCTTTGCCGAGGCACCCCGCTTCAAGTTCTGATGACCCCCGCAGCGCGGCGGCCTGGGGGCCGGCTGCGCTGCAGAAAGTGATGTATGGAGCAAATCCGCCCCGCGCAACTCAATGAATGGCTGGCCCAGCATGCTGACCAGAACCCCCTGGTGCTGGATGTGCGCGAGCCCTGGGAGCTGCAGACTGCCTCGGTCAAGCCCGAAGGTTTTGAGCTGCTGAATATCCCGATGCAGCAGATTCCCGCGTCGCTCAACCTGCTCGATGAAGACCGCCCCATCGCCTGCCTCTGCCACCACGGCATGCGCAGCATGCAGGTTGCCGTGTTCCTGGAGCGCCAGGGCTACAGCCAGGTCAGCAACCTGACCGGCGGCATCGACCTCTGGACGGCTGAGCGCGACCCCTCGGTGCCGCGCTACTGACCTGCGGCCCGCGCCGTTTGCGGCGCGGCATCGGGCCTCTGGCCTGGCCGCGCCTCCCCTTGTACCTCCCCCTACTGCACCATGCGCCAAGCCCCTGCCCTGCCTCGTCTGAGAACAACCTGCGCCGCAGCTGCTGCGCTGCTGCTGGGCCTGGCCCAGTTGCCGGCCCAGGCCCAGAGCCTGATGCAGATGGTGGAGCAGGCCAGCGGCTATGACGCGCAGTGGCAATCGGCCCGCGCCAATCTGGATGCAGCCATTTCCCGGGGCGAGCAGGCCCGTGCAGGCTTGCTGCCCCAGGTGGGCCTGCAGGCGCAGTCGCAGTACAGCCACACGGCCATCAACAACCCCGAGCTGCGCCTGAACGGCCCCGACCACCAGATTGGCATCACGGCCAGCCAGCCGCTCTACCGCCCGGCCAACCGCATTGCGCTGGAACAAGGCAAATTGGGCGGCGATATCGCCCGGCTGCAGCTCGATGCCGCGAGCCAGGATTTGCTGGTGCGGGTGGCCCAGGCCTACTTCGATGTGCTGGCCGCGCAGGACAGCATGGTGTTTGTGCAGGCCCAAAAGGCTGCCGTCAAAGAGCAGCTGGCCGCTGCCAAGCGCAACTTTGATGTGGGCACGGCCACCATCACCGATTCGCGCGAAGCCGAGGCCCGTTTTGACCTGGTGCGCGCGCAGGAGATCGCCGCCGAGAATGACCTGACCGTCAAACGCCTTGCGCTGGACAACGCCGTGGGCACACCCGGCAACCAGCCCTGGCCGCTGAAGCAGCCGGTGCTGCTGCCAGCGACCACGCCCGACAATGTGCTGATGTGGGTGGACCAGGCCCAGAGCGAGCAACCCCAGATCCGCATTGCCCAGCTGGCTACCAACAATGCCCGGCTGGACACCAAGAAGGCCGAAACCGGCCACCTGCCCACCGTGGACCTGCAGGCCACCGTGGGCCGCCAGCTCTACCCCAAGGGCAGCATCACCATGCCCACCCATGGCTACAACGCCAACCAGGCGACCGTCGGTGTGGTGCTCAATGTGCCGCTGTTTGCCGGCTTTTCCGTGCAGAACCGGGTCAAGGAAACGCTGGCACTGGAGAGCAAGGCCGAGGCCGACCTGGACAATGCCCGCCGCACCGTAGCGCAGAACGTGCGCAGCGCCTTCTTTGGCCTGCAGTCCAACGCAAGCCAGGTCAAGGCACTGGAAGCCGCCGAGGCATCGAGCCAGCTCGCGCTCGATGCCAACCTGACCGGCTACCAGGTGGGCGTGCGCATCAATATCGATGTGCTCAACGCCCAAAGCCAGCTCTACCAGACCAAGCGCGACCTGGCCCTTGCCCGCTACAACACCTTGCTCGGCCAGCTCAAGCTCAAGCAGGCGGCCGGCACCTTGGCGCTGAACGATATCGAGGTGCTGGACCGCAGCATGCTGACCAGCACGGCGCCCGCCGCCGCAGCTCCCGGCGCGTTGCCTGCGACCCAGCTCGCCCCCTCACCCGCACGCTAAAGCGCTCCACGCGCCTGGGCAGGGCCGCACAGCGCGCCATCAAGGCAGGCTGCCAAACAAGGCCGGCCGTGCTGCATCAGAGGGCAGCACACAGGCGACATCATGGGCGCAGCCCGGCACGATGGACAGCGGCTGCGGGCGCGCTGGCTGCAGCACCTGGGCCACATAGGCGGCATAGCCCTCCCCTCGCTGGCGGCGAAACGGCCCTTGCAGCATGGCGGCGCAGGATTTATCGAGCGCGCCATAGCTCGTGCCCTTGCCGGCATGGTTGTCGAGCGCGCCTTCCAGATAGTGAATATCCGCCTGGCGGTAGCGCTCGCGCGCCTGCGCAGCGGTGGGCCCCAGGCTGGACGGCAGCGCCTGCGTGCCGTATTTCCAGTCGTGGTAGCCCGGGCAGGATGCCTCTTGAGGCAGTTGCATGCGGTAGTCGCAACCACCATCGCTGCAGGCAGCCCAGTCCACATCGCGGCCCGCGCGCTGGGGCTGCGGGCGCGGTGGATCGAAATACAGCCAGGTGCCGGGGTCGGCGACGACATAGCGCAGCGATACAGCGGCAGGCGGCTGCTGGGCAAAGCCGATGCTGCGCTGGAGCATCTGCCCACCGGCAGAAAAGCCCGCTAAGGTGATGTGGCGCACGCTGGGCCAGCGCTGGTGGATATGGGCGACCAAGGCATCGAGCGCGGCAATCGCGCTGATCGGGGTCCTGCCAGCGCCGGCCTGGGAGTTTTGCCCGGCCAGCCAGCTGCCGCAGGTCCACAGCGCATCACCCGGCTCCGGCGCAGGCGTGCCCTTGGTGCGGCAGCGCTCGGCCTTGTCGCTGGCCACCTGGTAGAGCGGCGCAATGACCAGGGTCGTCTCCAGGCGCCCCGCCTTGCGTGCGGCATCCAGCGCGGCCTTGAAGCTGCGGTTGGCATCGCGCGGGTGCCCATGCATGATCAAAAGCGCCGTTTGAGGCCCGCCAGATCCATCGGCATTTTCGGCTTGCGGCGCCTGCGAGGCATAGAAATGCATGCGCCCGGCCTGGCCTGGCAGCACAAAGCCTTGGTAACAGGCGTCTGAAGCCTGTTCGGTACAGGTCTGTGGCGCCGATGCTGGGGTGGATGGCGGGCTTGAAGCTGCCCAGCCACTGCCAGCCAGCAAGGCGGCCAGGCCAACACCAAAAGCGAGTGTGCGAGCGGTCATAGCGGTACCGTGGTAGTCCCAAGACCTGCCATCCTAGGCCTTTGTGGCCCAGCGGTGCAGCACCGGGGCGGGATTTACCTGGCAGCGACAGGCCCGATACATGAACGGCGTGGTGGACTGCGCTGCAGCCTGCGCAGCGCATGCACAAGCGCGCAAAAACAAAAAACCTCTTGAACATCACATTCAAGAGGCTTGTTGTTTGGTGGGTGATACATGGATCGAACATGTGACCCCTGCCGTGTGAAGGCAGTGCTCTACCGCTGAGCTAATCACCCCAGGCACGCCCCAAAGAGGCCTGCCAAAACTAAATGGTGGTGGGTGATACATGGATCGAACATGTGACCCCTGCCGTGTGAAGGCAGTGCTCTACCGCTGAGCTAATCACCCCAAGCATGCCCCAAGGGACATACCGCAACGACGATGGATTGGTGGGTGATACATGGATCGAACATGTGACCCCTGCCGTGTGAAGGCAGTGCTCTACCGCTGAGCTAATCACCCAAAATCTCTCGCCGTCAAGCCCTCTATTATGACAGCAAATATTTGCTGGCTGTGAGAATTAGGCCAATTTTCTCCAAATAGTTTTGCCGCCGCTGGATTTGTCCAGCTGCGTCAGCACCTCGTCATGGGCAGCGAGCTCCGCATCCGACGGCTGGATCACCGGCAGATCGAACTGCGCAAAATCCACTTTCTTGACCACCATGGCCGCGTTGGACTTGCTGTTCGACGCCATGCTGTCGGACGACAGCAGCTGCTCCTGGCCGCGCGTCATGTTGATGTAGACGTCAGCGAGCAGCTCGGCATCGAGCAAGGCGCCGTGCAGGTCGCGGCCGGAATTGTCCACTTCCAGGCGGTCGCATAGCGCGTCGAGCGAGTTGCGCTTGCCCGGGAACAGGTCGCGCGCCATCAAGAGCGAATCGAGCACACCGCTCACCATGCTGACCAGAGGCGGCATGCCCACCCGTTCGAACTCCTTGTTCAGGAAGCCCATGTCGAATGGCGCATTGTGGATGATCAGCTCGGCGCCTTCGAGGTAGGCGCGGATCTCTTCGGCTTTCTCGTGGAAACGCGGCTTGTCGGCCAGAAACTCGCTGGTGATGCCGTGCACGCGCAGCGCGTCTTCATGGCTTTCCCGGTCGGCATTGAAGTACAGATGCAGGTTATTGCCGGTGAGCTTGCGGTTGAGCAGCTCGACGCAGCCGAGCTCAATGACACGGTCACCATCGACGACTGACAGACCCGTGGTTTCCGTATCCAGAACAATTTGGCGCGACATCTACAGCTTCCTCGACTCAAAACACCGATTGTAAAAGCCGCTCGCACCCGCGCGCCCGGCCCGGCCCACGCTCAGTGGTTTTCCTTGGCGTGGTTGATCGAATACTTGGGGATCTCCACGGTCACATCCTCGCGCGCCAAAATGGCCTGGCAGGACAGGCGCGACTGCGGCTCCAGGCCCCAGGCGCGGTCGAGCAGATCGTCCTCTTCCTCTTCGGAAGGGTCCATGGAGTCGAAACCCTGGCGCACGATCACGTGGCAGGTGGTGCAGGCCCGGCTCATGTCGCAGGCGTGTTCGATGTTGATGCCATTGTCCAGCAGCGCCTCGCAGATCGACGTTCCGGTGGGCGCCTTGATCTCGGCGCCTTGGGGACAGTATTCGGCATGGGGCAGGATTTTGATGATAGGCATGGGAATGTGGTTCTTCTTGCTGTAGTCGGTTAAATGGATTGCACGTTCTTGCCGGCCAGGGCCTGGCGGATGCCACGGTTCATGCGCTCGGCGGCAAAGGCCTCGGTGCCCTTGGCCAGCGCATCGGTGCTGGCCTCGATCTCGGCGGCGCTCTCGCTGCTGGCCAGGGCCCGGCGCAGCTGGTCCATCAGTGCGTCGACCTGGCTGCGCTCGGCGTCAGTCAGCAGGTCGCCATCGGCATCGAGCGCGCTTTGGGTGGCAATCAGCAGGCGGTCGCCATCCACGCGCGCTTCGACCAGCGCACGGGCCTGCATATCGGCCTGGGCGGTGCTGAAGCTGTCGCGCAGCATATGGGCAATCTGGTCGTCCGAGAGGCCGTACGAGGGCTTCACATCGATATGCGCCTCCACCCCGCTCACCAGCTCTTGCGCGCCCACGCTCAGCAGGCCATCGGCATCGATAGTGAAGGACACGCGGATGCGTGCAGCGCCCGCGGCCATGGGCGGGATGCCGCGCAGCTCAAAGCGCGCCAGGCTGCGGCAATCGGCCACCAGATCGCGCTCGCCCTGCACCACGTGGATGGCCAAGGCCGTCTGGCCGTCCTTGTAGGTGGTGAAGTCCTGGCCGCGTGCGGTCGGAATGGTTTCGTTGCGGCTGACAATGCGCTCGACCAGGCCGCCCATGGTCTCGATGCCCAGCGACAGCGGGATTACATCGAGCAGCAGCAGGTCGCCATTGGTGTCGTTGCCGGCGAGCTGGTTGGCCTGGATCGCGGCGCCCAGGGCCACTACCTCGTCGGGGTTCAGGTTGGTCAGCGGCGGCTTGCCAAAGAAGTTGCCAACGGCTGTCTGCACCTGGGGCATGCGCGTCGAGCCACCCACCATCACCACGCCTTGCACCTCGTCCTTGGCCAGCTGGGCATCGGCCAGCGCGCGGCGCACGGCCGTCAGGGTCCGGGCCGTCAAGGCCTGGGTGGCCGCATCAAAATCGGCCCGGCTCAGCGGCAGCGCAATATCCTGGCCCGACAGCTGCGCGGAGAACGTCACCTGGTCGGCATCGGTCAGCGCCTCTTTGGCGGCCTTGGCAGCGAGGCGCAATACCGCCTTGTCCTGCGCGCTCTGCACCGCGCCGCCGGTTTTCTCCAGCACCCACTGGCCCAGTGCAGCGTCATAGTCGTCACCGCCCAGCGCCGAGTCACCGCCGGTGGCGATGACTTCAAACACGCCGCGCGTCAGGCGCAGCACGGAAATATCAAAGGTGCCGCCGCCCAGGTCGTAAACGGCGTAGATGCCTTCGGACGCATTATCGAGGCCATAGGCAATCGCTGCAGCAGTGGGCTCGTTGATCAGGCGCAGCAGCTTGATGCCGGCGAGCTGGGCCGCATCCTTGGTGGCCTGGCGCTGCGCATCGTCAAAGTAGGCTGGCACGGTGATCACCGCGCCATACAGGTCATTGTCGAAGGTGTCTTCTGCGCGGTAGCGCAAGGTGGCCAGAATCTCGGCGCTGATCTCCACCGGGGTCTTGAGACCGGCTACGGTCTCGATGGCCACCATGCCGCTGCCCTCGGGCTGCACCAGTGCATAGGCCAGCTGCTCGGGCGCATGGATATCGTCCAGGTTGCGGCCCATCAGGCGCTTGGCCGAGGCAATGGTGTTGGCGGCATCCACGCCGGGATGGGCGAGCGCCGCATAGCCGATATCGCGCTTGCCATTGGCGTGGTAATGCACCACCGATGGCAGCAGCACCCGGCCTTCGTCATCCGGCAGGCATTCGGCCACCCCGTTGCGCACGGCAGCGACCAGCGAGTGCGTGGTGCCCAGATCAATGCCCACCGCAATACGGCGCTGGTGCGGATCGGGAGATTGGCCAGGTTCTGAAATTTGGAGCAGTGCCATGGATGCGATCTATCTTGTGTTCTCTTGCCTGCGGCCCGCGCGGGCGCGCGGAGGCAGCGGTCTCAATGGGGGTGTCGCCAAGGCATGCTGTGCGGCCTGGTGGGCCGCCCTGCCTTGGTCAAAAGCCTATTGTCCCAGTTGCTCGCGGCGGCGGTCGATGTCGCCGCTAAATCGCGCAACAAACATGAGGGCTCTCACCTGCTGGGCCGCTTGCGCATAGTCGCGCTCCACATCCAGCAGCTGCTGGCAGCGCGCCAGCATCGTGCGGCGCGCGCTGGCGACCTGGTCATCCAAGGCATCAACGTCGGTCTGGCTCTGCGCGTCTTCCAGCGCCTCGCGCCACTCCATCTGCTCCATCAGAAAAGCAGTGGGCATGGCGGTGTTGTCCTCGGCGCGGATGGGCGCGTCATGCATCTCGCACAGGTAGGCAGCGCGCTTGAGCGGGTCCTTCAAGCGCTGGTAGGCCTCATTGATGCGCACCGACCACTGCATGGCCACGCGCTGGGCGGCAGCCCCTTGCGACGCAAAGCGGTCTGGATGGGCCTGCTTTTGCAAGGCCTTCCAGCGCTCAGCCAATTGCTGGGCATCTTGCGCAAACTGCAGCGGCACGGCGAACAGTTCAAAATCGTTGGATTGCAGATTCATCATGAAAAAACCGCCTGGCAAAAGCACAGGCGGTTTGCAGTTTTGGCATCAGCGATGCCGACAAACAAGGCCGGGTCAGCCCATGAAGGCCAACCGGGCGCCTGAACCCGAGGCCTCAGATTCTGAAGCTCTCGCCACAACCGCAGCGATCACGCTCGTTGGGATTGTGGAACTTGAAGCCCTCGTTGAGGCCTTCGCGCACAAAGTCCAGCTCGGTGCCGTCGATGTAGGCCATGCTTTTGGGATCGACCAGCACCTTGACGCCATGGTCTTCAAACACCACGTCCTCAGGCGCTGCCTCATCCACGTACTCGAGCTTGTAGGCCAGGCCCGAGCAGCCGGTGGTCTTCACGCCCAGGCGCACACCCACGCCATGGCCGCGACGCGACAGGTAGCGGTTGATGTGGCGCGCAGCCGACTCAGAAAGCGTGACAGCCATGGCGCTTTAAGCCTCCGCCTTGGCGGTGTGCTTGGCCTTGTAGTCGTTGACCGCCGCCTTGATCGCGTCTTCAGCCAGGATCGAGCAGTGGATCTTCACCGGTGGCAAAGCCAGCTCTTCAGCGATCTGTGCATTCTTCAGCGCAGCGGCTTCGTCCAAGGTCTTGCCCTTGACCCATTCGGTCACCAGCGACGACGAGGCAATCGCCGAGCCGCAGCCGTAGGTCTTGAAGCGTGCGTCTTCGATCACGCCGGTGTCGGCATTGACCTTGATCTGCAGCTTCATCACGTCGCCGCAAGCCGGAGCGCCGACCATGCCGGTGCCCACCGATTCATCACCCTTGTCGAACGAGCCCACGTTGCGGGGGTTTTCGTAATGATCAATCACTTTGTCGGAATATGCCATCTTGGTACCTCTTTACAGTTAGCGGCTGCGCCGGCTTTAGTGGGCAGCCCACTGGATGGTGCTCAGATCAACACCGTCTTTGTACATTTCCCACAGGGGGCTCAACTCGCGCAGCTTGGTCACGTTTTCACGGATCGAAGCCACGGCGTAGTCGATGTCTTCATTCGTCGTGAAGCGGCCAAACGTCATGCGCAGGCTGCTGTGGGCGAGCTCATCGCTGCGGCCCAGCGCGCGCAGCACATAGCTGGGCTCCAGGCTGGCAGAGGTGCAGGCCGAACCCGAGGACACGGCCAGGCCCTTGATGCCCATGATCAGCGATTCGCCTTCGACGAAGTTGAAGCTGATGTTCAGGTTGTGCGGCACGCGGTGGTTCAGGTCACCGTTGACGAACACTTGTTCGATGTCCATCAGACCGTCGAGCATGCGCTGCTGCAGCGCCTTGGCATGGGCGTAGTCCTTGGCCATGTCTTCCTTGGCAATGCGGAAAGCCTCGCCCATACCGACGATCTGGTGCGTCGCCAAGGTGCCCGAACGCATGCCGCGTTCATGGCCACCGCCGTGCATCTGCGCTTCGATGCGCACACGGGGCTTGCGGCGCACGTACAGCGCGCCAATGCCCTTGGGACCATAGGTCTTGTGTGAGGCCAGGCTCATCAGGTCGACCTTCAGCGCGGTCACATCGATCTCGACCTTGCCGGTGGCCTGGGCCGCATCGACGTGGAAAATGATGCCCTTTTCGCGGCAGATGTTCCCGATGGTGTCGATGTCCTGGATCACGCCGGTTTCGTTGTTCACGAACATGACGCTGACCAGGATGGTGTCGGGGCGAATCGCCGCCTTGAACACGTCCAGATCCAGCAGACCGTCTTCCTTGACGTCCAGGTAGGTGACCTCGAAGCCTTCACGCTCGAGCGCACGCATCGTGTCCAGCACGGCCTTGTGCTCGGTCTTGACGGTGATCAGGTGCTTGCCCTTGCCCTTGTAGAACTGCGCAGCGCCCTTGAGCGCCAGGTTGTCCGACTCGGTGGCACCGCTGGTCCAGACGATTTCACGCGGATCGGCATTGATCAGCGCGGCGACTTGCGCACGGGCCTTTTCAACCGCCTCTTCCGCCGTCCAGCCCCAGGCATGGCTGCGCGATGCAGGGTTGCCGTAGTTCTCGGACAACCAGGGAATCATCGCTTCAACCACGCGGGGGTCCACGGGCGTGGTGGCGCCGTAATCAAGGTAAATAGGGAAGTGTGGGGTCGTGTCCATATCTGGCTCTACTGGCGCGTGCTGGTGGGCACCCGCAAAAACTCAAAACGCAATCATCGAATGAACTTGCCGCACCCGGTTCAGGGCGTAACAAGGCCTCCCGGCACTGCGAAGAGCACCGGGGGATGCGGCGACCAGCGCCGCATCAACAATCAGGATTTGGCAAACACATTGCCCAGTGCAAACACCGAGTTCGGTGCGGTGACACGGATGGGCTTGACAACCGGCGTGGTCGAGATAGCGCGGCGCACGATGGGCTTGTCTTCGATCTGGATGCCCTTGGCCAGTTGGTCATCGACCAGCTTTTGCAAGGTGACAGAATCGAGAAACTCCACCATGCGCTGGTTCAGCGATGCCCAGAGTTCGTGCGTCATGCAGCGACCGGCCTCACCCATGCAGTTTTCCTTGCCGCCACACTGCGTGGCGTCAATAGGTTCATCTACCGAGACAATGATGTCGGCAACTGTGATCTCAGCGGCCTTGCGGGCCAGGGTGTAGCCGCCACCGGGGCCGCGGGTGGACTCCACCAGTTCATGGCGGCGCAGCTTGCCAAACAGCTGCTCCAGATACGACAGCGAGATCTGCTGACGCTGGCTGATCGCAGCCAAAGTTACCGGGCCATTGTTCTGGCGCAAAGCCAGATCAATCATTGCAGTCACTGCAAATCGGCCTTTGGTGGTGAGACGCATAATCGTTCCTTAGAGGTCAGGCTTGATAACCATAGACGCCCAATGCAAGCAAGCCACCCGCAATGACATCGTCGTAGCCTGTCGCTCCACCCTGCATGCAGGGTAGGTCCCATTCATCGATAGGCTTTTTTCTTGTTGTTGAGTAATTTGTGTCAGTATAGCACAATGCCCCCTGAATTCGCTCGGGTAAGCAAAGATTACTTACAGAAACTGACATCCCTAGAGGCTGCGGGTATTCCCTGCCTCTGGAGAGGCCCCACCAAAAGCCCTTTGTTTCAATATGGTTAATTGGTCGCGGGCCTGGGCTGCGGCCTCGAATTCGAGGTTGCGCGCCGCCTCCAGCATCTGCTTTTCCAGGCGCTTGATTTCCTTGGCAATCTCTTTCTCGGACATGTCCTCGACCTGGGCGCGGCTCATCGCCACCTGCTGGGCGCGGTCCATGTCGTCGCTGGCCTTGGTGCTGTAGACGCCATCGATCAAATCACGCACTTGCTTGACAATGCTGCGCGGCACGATGCCATGCTCCGCATTGAAGGCCATCTGCTTCTCGCGGCGGCGACTGGTCTCGTCCATCGCCTTGCGCATCGAGTCGGTGATGCGATCGGCATAGAGAATCGCCTTGCCGTTCATGTTCCGCGCTGCACGGCCAATGGTCTGGATCAGGCTGCGCTCGGCACGCAAAAAGCCTTCCTTGTCGGCGTCCAGGATGGCCACCAGCGAGACCTCGGGGATATCGAGGCCTTCGCGCAGCAGGTTGATGCCCACCAGCACATCAAAGGTGCCCAGGCGCAGATCGCGGATGATCTCGACGCGCTCGACGGTCTCCACATCGGAGTGCAGGTAGCGCACCTTCACGCCGTTGTCGGTCAGGTACTCGGTCAGCTGCTCGGCCATGCGCTTGGTCAGCGTGGTAATCAGCACCCGCTCCTGCACCTTCACCCGGGCATGGATTTCCTGCAGCACATCGTCGACCTGGTGGGTCGCAGGGCGCACTTCCACCTCGGGATCGACCAGGCCGGTGGGCCGCACCACCTGCTCGACGATCTTGCCCGCATGGGTCTTCTCGTACTCGGCCGGCGTGGCCGAGACAAACACCACCTGGCGCATGCGCTGCTCGAACTCGCCAAACTTGAGCGGGCGGTTGTCCAAGGCGCTGGGCAGGCGAAAGCCATACTCGACCAGGGTGGTCTTGCGCGCCTTGTCGCCGTTGTACATGGCATTGAGCTGGCCGATCATCTGGTGGCTCTCGTCGAGAAACATCAGCGCGTCCTTGGGCATGTAGTCCGTCATCGTCGGCGGCGGATCGCCCGGCGCCGCGCCCGAGAGGTGGCGGCTGTAGTTCTCAATACCCTTGCAGTGCCCCACCTCGGTCAGCATCTCCAGGTCGAACCGGGTGCGCTGCTCCAGGCGCTGGGCTTCCACCAGCTTGCCCTCGCCCACCAGCTGCTTCAGGCGCAGCGCCAGCTCTTCCTTGATGGTCTCGACGGCCACCAGCACCTGGTCGCGCGGGGTCACATAGTGGCTGCTGGGGTAGATGGTGAAGCGCGGCACTTTCTGGCGCACGCGGCCGGTGAGCGGGTCAAACAGCTGCAGGCTCTCGACCTCGTCGTCAAACAGCTCGATACGCACCGCCATCTCGCTGTGCTCGGACGGAAACACATCGATGGTGTCGCCCCGCACGCGGAAGGTACCGCGCGAGAAATCTGCATCATTGCGCTTGTACTGCATGCGCACCAGCTGGCCGATGGCATCGCGCTGGCTCAGCTCATCACCCACGCGGAGGATAAAGCGCATCTTGGTATAGGACTCGGGCGAGCCGATGCCGTAGATGGCCGAGACGGTGGCCACGACGATGGTGTCGCGGCGCTCGAGCACGCTCTTGGTGGCCGACAGCCGCATCTGCTCGATGTGCTCGTTGATGGCGCTGTCCTTTTCGATGAACAGGTCGCGCTGGGGTACATAGGCCTCGGGCTGGTAGTAGTCGTAGTAGCTGACGAAGTACTCCACCGCGTTCTTCGGAAAGAACTCGCGGAACTCGCTGTACAGCTGCGCGGCCAGCGTCTTGTTGGGCGCAAACACGATGGCCGGGCGCCCGGTGCGCGCGATCACATTGGCCATCGTGAAGGTCTTGCCCGAGCCCGTGACGCCCAGCAAGGTCTGAAAGGCCTCACCGTCATCAATGCCTTCCACCAGCGCATCAATGGCTGCCGGCTGGTCGCCCGCAGGCGGATACGGCTGGAACAAGGTGAAGGGCGAGCCCGGATATTGGATGAATTCCCCCTCGCGGGGTGCCTCTGGAGTGACTTCGTGCATAGGTCGGGTATGCCACGCGCGAGCGGGCGTCGCTAGAATACGGGGTTAACCCCAAAGCGTACTGCAAAATTGCGGTGGAGGCGATGGCCTCTTGTTTGGCATTTGGGGGTACAAAGCCAGATTTCTACCTACCAAGGACTACACATGTCTCTTTTCTCTTCCGTCGAAATGGCCCCACGCGACCCCATCCTGGGTCTCAATGAGCAGTATGCCGCCGACACCAACCCGCAAAAAGTGAACCTGGGCGTGGGTGTGTATTTCGACGACAACGGCAAGCTGCCGCTGCTGCAGTGCGTGCAGGCCGCAGAGAAAGCCATGATGGACAAGCCCACGCCCCGTGGCTACCTGCCTATCGACGGTATCGCTGCCTATGACAACGCCGTCAAGGCCCTGGTGTTCGGCGCGGATTCCGAAGTCGTGGCTTCCGGCCGCGTGGCCACCGTGCAAGCCGTGGGCGGCACGGGCGGCCTGAAGATTGGTGCGGACTTCCTCAAGCGCCTGAACCCCCAAGCCAAGGTGCTGATCTCGGACCCCAGCTGGGAAAACCACCGCGCGATCTTCCAGAACGCCGGTTTTGAAGTGGCCAGCTACCGCTACTACGACGCGGCCAACCGCGCCATCGATTTCGACGGCATGATCGCCGACCTGAACGCAGCCGCCGCTGGCACCGTGGTGGTGCTGCACGCCTGCTGCCACAACCCCACCGGCTACGACATCAGCGCCGCCCAGTGGGACAAGGTCATCGAAGTCGTCAAGGCCAAGAACCTGGTCGCCTTCCTGGACATGGCCTACCAAGGCTTTGGCCACGGCATCGCCGAAGACGGCGCCGTGATCGGCAAGTTCATCGCTGCGGGCCTGAACATTTTTGTGTCCACCTCGTTCTCCAAGAGCTTCTCGCTCTACGGTGAGCGCGTGGGCGCGCTGTCCGTGGTTGCCACTGACAAGGAAGAAGCCAGCCGCGTGCTGAGCCAGCTCAAGGTCGTCATCCGCACCAACTACTCCAACCCACCGACCCACGGTGGTGCCGTGGTAGCCGCCGTGCTGAACAACCCCGAGCTGCGCGCGCTGTGGGAAAAGGAACTGGGCGAGATGCGCGTGCGCATCAAGGAAATGCGCCAGAAGCTGGTGGACGGCCTCAAGGCCGCTGGCGTGAAGCAAGACATGGGCTTCATCACCACCCAGATTGGCATGTTCTCGTACTCGGGCCTGAGCAAGGACCAGATGGTGCGCCTGCGCTCCGAGTTCGGCGTGTACGGCACGGACACCGGCCGCATGTGCGTGGCTGCGCTCAACAGCAAGAACATCGAGCACGTCTGCGCATCGATCGCCAAGGTCGTCGCTTAATTCTCTGACCGCCCTCCGGACTGGGCCCTTCGCGGCCCGGTCCGGCCAGGTCCGGCCAAAAGCAGCCCGCGCCGGCAACGGCACCGGCTGCTTTTTTCATACGCATGACAGCGCCAGTTCACCGTTGTTTATGACGTAAAGCCGCAGGATTTGAAGCCTTCTCCTACAAACAGCCTTAAAGTGCCTTGGTACGCTTCAGGGCGTATTGGCCAGGGCCGCCTCAACCCGAGGCACTGGCGTTCACAGCTCAACGGAGAACCACGCATGTCCATCATTGGAACCATTTTCATCGGCCTGATTGTTGGCCTCATTGCACGCGCCATCAAGCCCGGGGACGACAAGATGGGCTGGATCATGACCATCCTGCTGGGCATTGCCGGCTCGCTGCTGGCCACCTACGCCGGCGTGGCGATGGGCTGGTACCAGGAAGGCCAGGCAGCAGGATGGATCGCCTCCATCGTCGGCGCCATCATCTTGCTGGTGCTCTACGGCCTGGTCCGCAAGCGCTAAGCACCCGGCAGCCTGCGCCAGCCGGGGCCACCCGCTGCCGCAGGTTTTTTTCCGCTTTTGACCTCACTTCCTGACCCCCATGAAACTTGGACGCAAGCCCCGCCCCCTCTCCGCACTGCAACTGGCCGCCCAGACCGGCAACCCTGCGCTGCTGGAGGCGGTTGAGCAGTCCCAAAAGCTGCTGCACCGCAAAGCCCTGATGGCCGCTCTGGCCAGCGCCACACCGGTGCCCGGGCTTGACATGGCGGTGGATGCGGCCTTGCTGTCGCGGCTGATTCCGCAAATCAGCAATTACTTTGGCCTGAGCGACGAGCAGATTGCGCGCCTGACCCCTGCCAAACGCGCCAAGGTGCAAAACACCGTCAACATGCTCGGCGGCGTGCTGGTGGGCAAGCTGATCACCAAGGATGTGATCATGCGCGGCGCCAAGGCACTGGGCATGCGCCTGACGGTGCAGCAGGCCAGCAAGTATGTGCCGATTGCCGGCCAGGCCGTATCGGCCGCCCTGGGCTACGCCACCTTGCGCTACCTGGGCGAGCAGCACCTGCGCGACTGCGTGCGCGTGGCGCATGAAGCGGGGATTGTGCTGCCGGTGGTCTATGCGCCTGCGCTGGACCAGGACAAGCGCTAAATCTGCGCCCGGCTGGCTCGGCGCTGCGCCGCGCGCCAGTGCATTTCTCCCTCCCCTCCCACGCCTGCGCCACGCCGCCACAGCAGCCGCTCGCCGCCACGGGTAAAATGCGGCATGCTTATAGACTTTGAAGAATCCCAGCTGGTGCTGGTTGACTACCAGGAAAAACTGATGCCCGCCATTTTTGATGGCGCGCAGGTGTTGAAGAACGCCACCCTGCTGGCCCAGGTAGCCCAGCAGCTGCAGGTGCCCGTGTTTGGTACCGAGCAAAACCCCAGCAAGCTCGGCCCCAATGCTGCGCAGCTGCGCGGCCTGTGCAACAAGACCTTGGCCAAGATGTTCTTCAGCGCCGTGCCAGAGGGCCTGAACGAATGGCTGCGCCCTCCCGCCAAGCCCCAGGGCGGCAATGCCCGCAGCCTGCCCAAGCACCTGCAAAAGCCCCAGCAAGCCGCGCCTGAGCGCAACAGCATCATCATTGCCGGCTGCGAGGCCCATGTCTGCCTGCTGCAAACCGCGCTGGAGCTGCTCGAAGACGAGTTCGATGTCTGCGTGGTCACCGATGCCTGCAGCAGCCGCACCGAGCGCAACCGCGATGCCGCCTTTGACCGCCTGGCCGGCGCCGGCGCTGAGCTGGTCACCACCGAAATGGTCATCTTCGAATGGCTGCGCAGTTGCGAGCACGAAGACTTCCGCGAAATCTTGCAGATGGTCAAGTAAGACCTTGCTGGATCCTGTCCAGCCAGTCGCCCACCCAGGCTGCCCCAGAGGCAGCCTTTTTTACGCCGGTACTCCGTGCCGCTTCTATATAGAGGGGGTGCAGGACTTATATCCGTCTCCGCACACTACAGGGCAGCCAACCGGCACCGCGCAGGCCACAAAAAAGCTTCCCGAAGGAAGCTTGGTTCGCTTGCAGCGCCTGCTGCAGATGACTTGGCGCTCAGTTCACGCGCATATTGGCCTTGGACATCACGCGGCCGATCAGGTCCTGCGCTTCCGCACCATCGAGGTTGACCTGCTGCATCAGCTTGGTGCGCGCCTCGTCGCTCAGCTCCACACGGCGGGCGCCGTCAAAGCGCTTTTCCCAGTAGGCAATATCCATGCTCTCGACCCGAACGGTCTTGCCGGTACGGGGCGAGTGGATGAACTTGCCATCCCCCATATAGATCCCCACATGGCTGAAAGCCCGGCGCATGGTGTTGAAGAACACCAGATCACCGGGCTTGAGCTCCGCTTTTTCAATCTTGTCGGTCGCAGCAGCCTGCTCTTCTGCGCGGCGCGGCAGGATCTTGCCCCAGCTCTCCGCATACACAGCGCGAACCAGACCACTGCAGTCAAAGCCCGTCTCTGCGCTGTTACCGCCACGGCGGTAAGGCACACCAATGAGGCTCAGCGCATTGCTGATCAGCACATTGGCCTGGTCCTTGACCTGGTGATGCACCGAATCGAGCTTGGACAGACTGCTTTGGCCAATGCCCAGCAGCAAATCCAGATCGGATGGCTTCTGTTCGCTCTCGGGGGCGGCATGTGCGCTGACAGACGCGGCGACGATGAGGGTGCAAATCCATTTCGGTGACATAGCGGGCGACTTTAGCACGGTTTATTTTGAAGACAATTCATAAATATGTAACAAAATCCAAACCAGTTATTCCCCAAATTACCGGGGTTTTCCCGTGGAACTTTGTGAAATTATGCATGAGCTTTGGCTTAACTACTCCATAACCAATTGTTTTTATTGATTTTCCGCAATTCATCAAGCTTTCACACAGAACCCTTGGTTGTTTCTATATGCAACCATAGTTACTGCACCAGAAACTGTAAAGATATTCCTACAGAGCTTGCCGAACTGATCCGCTTTCGCTTGTTGACAGTTATGCAAGAGTCATGCCACCCAGGCGCACACGGGGCAGCTGTGATGCAGTACAAAGACAGCTCCCCTCGTCCACCTCCTTCCAGGTCCTGCCCATGCTCATCCACGGTGCTTGCCATTGCCAAGCGGTACGCTTTACTGCCTTGATCGACCCCAGCCAGGTCTGCGTTTGCCATTGCAGCGACTGCCAGGTGCTGTCTGGCGCACCGATGCGCGCCATCGTCAAGGCAGCAATCGCTGATTTCTCGCTGCAGGGCACGGTACAGACCTATACCAAGACCGCGCAAAGCGGCCAGCGCCGCGACCAGGTCTTCTGCCCGGTTTGCGCAACGCCGCTGTATGGCTGCGCCGCACAGAACCCGGAGTTCGTGGTCATCCGCCTGGGCTGCGTGGAAGAGCGCGCGCAGCTGCCGCCACAGCGGCAGATCTGGACCGCATCAGCGATGCCCTGGCTGGCTGATTGCGTGGCGCCATCCGGGGCTGCATGATCGCAGCAGATCTGCTGCAGGCCGCAGCCTGGGTCTGCGACAATCGCCAAATGCCTCGCCAGTTTGAATTTGCCGACTCCGAAATCAGCCGCATCCACCCCACTGCGGAAGGCTGCAGCATCGAATTCTCAGCCGCACTGATCAGCGAGCGCCAGGGGAGTGAGACCCAGCGCTGCTACAGCAATGGCCTGCGCCTGGTGCTGACCCCCTGCCCGCCCACACTCGCACACGAAACGCAAGCCTTTGGCTTGCTGGCCGGCGGCTGGCTGCAGCTAGGCCAGCAACGGCTCAGCACGCTGCCAGTGCCCAGTGATTACCAGGCAGAGGCGCTCAGCCTGCAGCTGCAATTTGCCAATGGGCTGCAATTGCAGCTGAGCGGCAGCAGCATGCGCTGCGAGGCCAGCGCGCAGGCCCAGCAGGTGGAGCTGCTGGCATGCTGAGGCCCGCGCTCCCCAAGGTGCTGGTCAGCGGCTGCCTGCTCGGCCAACCCGTGCGCTATGACGGCAGCCACAAATGGGCGCAGCATGCGGTGCTTGACCGCTGGCTGGCGCAGCAGCAGGTGGTGAGCCTCTGCCCCGAGATGGCTGCTGGCCTGCCCACGCCCCGCTTGCCCGCCGAAATCGTTGGCGGCACCAGCATCGCGGTGCTGCGCCATGCCGCCCAGGTGCGCGACAGCGCGGGCAACGATGTGACCGACGCCTTTGTGCATGGCGCGCACCTGGCGCTGCAACTGGTGCAGCGCCATGGCATCCGCGTCGCGGTGCTCAAGGAGTTCAGCCCGACCTGCGGCTCCAGCCAGGTCTATGACGGGCAGTTTGCCGGCCGCACCGTGCCCGGCGAAGGCCTGGCCTGCAGCCTGCTGCGCCAGGCGGGTGTTGCCGTTTTCAGCGAGAACCAATGGGAAGAAGCCGCTGCGCAGCTGGAGGCCTATGCTGCTTGAAGGCACCCTGCAATCCTGGAACGATGAGCGCGGCTTTGGCTTCATCGCCCCCGATGGCGGCGGCCCCCAGGTGTTTGTGCATATCTCCGCCTTCCAAAACCCTGCCGCCCGGCCCCAAGCCCGCCAGCGGCTGAGCTATGTGCTGGACAAGCCCGCAGGCGACAAACCCCGGGCCAGCCGCGCCCGTGTGCTGGGCGCGGGCGCACCAGCCGCAGCAGCATCGCCATCACCACATGCCGCTCGCCCACGGGCCGCAGCCACGCGCCCTCAGCGCCAGGCTGCCAGCACTGCCAGATCAGGCCCATCCGGCGGCGCAGCCCTGCTGTTCATCCCCGCATTGGCCGCTTTGCTGCTGGTCCTCGGCCTGAGCTTTGGCTCCACCTGGCGCGCTGCAGGCTGGTATCTGCTGGCCTCGCTGGTCACCTTTGCCTGGTATGCCTGGGACAAGGCTGCCGCGCAGCAAGGGCATTGGCGCACCCCGGAGAAGCACTTGTGGCTGCTGGGTTTGCTGGGCGGCTGGCCGGGCGCCTTGCTGGCCCAGCGCTGGCTGCGCCACAAATCCAGCAAGCGGGATTTTCTGCAGGTGTTCTGGCTGACGGTGCTGCTCAACCTGGTGGCGCTGTGCCTGCTTTTTTCGCCACTGGGCCAGCGATTCGGGCTGCCAACGTTCTGATGCCCAATCAGGCCTAAACAGCCAGTTGCCGGATCTGCGCGGCCAACTCGCCAATGCGCGCATCCGACAGGTCATCGGTCTGCAGGCTTTGGCGCGCGGCCCAGTGGACAAAATTGCGCGCCTGGCTGCGCTCGTAATGCGGGTCGTAGTGCAGGTCCATCAACTCGGCAAACAGCGGCGCGAGCTCGCCTTGCGCCGCCCAGCCTTGCCAGCGGCCCACGACTTCCTTGCCTTGCAGCTCTTTGAGGTAACCGAGCTTGGTGGCCAGCACACCGGCATCGGCACCCAGGTAGGCATAGTCGCGCAGCAAATAGGCCAGGCGGGCTTGTGCGGATGCCTGCACCTCGATGACCGGCGCCTGGCGCATATGCTCGACCAGGGCCATCGGCACGGAAATGCGGCCAATCTTGGCGCTTTCGCCTTCGATAAACACCGGGCGCTCCAGATCGAACTGGCCGATCTGCGTGGCCAGCAAGGTCTCAAAGTGCTTCTGGCTTGGCTGCTCCACGCCAGGCAGCTGGCCCAGCAGCGAGCCCTTGTGGCTGGCATAGCCTTCCAGGTCAATCACCTGCGCGCCCTGCTCGGCCAACGCATGCAGCACCCGGGTCTTGGCGCTGCCGGTGGCGCCGCAGAGCACCTGCAGGCGCAGGCGCGGCACCAGCGACTCCAACCGCTCGATCACATGGCCACGAAAGCCCTTGTAGCCGCCGGCCAGCTGCTGCGCATCCCAGCCCACCAGGCGCAGCCAGGTCACCATCGAGCCGCTGCGCAGGCCGCCGCGCCAGCAATAGACCAGCGGCTTCCAGTTCGCGGGCCGGTCATGGAAGGTATCGTGCAGGTGGCGGGCCAGATTGGCGCTCACATAGGCAGCGCCCAGGCGCTTGGCCTCAAAGGGACTGACTTGCTTGTAGATGGTGCCGATCTGGGCGCGTTCTTCGTTGCTGAGCACCGGGCAGTTGATCGCTCCGGGAATGCGGTCCAGCGCGAATTCGGCAGGGGAGCGGGCGTCGACAATGGTGTCGAACTTGTGGATGTCGCTGATGCGAACAGGCTGGCGATGGGACATAAGGCAGATGCTGGCAGCGAAGTGCCAGTCCAAGGATCAGGGCAAGTGCCGCGGGCAACCCAGAGGTTGCGCGGCCACTGCGCAGAGTGATCGAGCCTCGATACAGCCATCGCAAGCCGGTGCGGTCGATTGACCAGCGCCGGGCCTGCGCTGCGCGAAAAAAGTGATTATCCCATGGCAGCGTGGGCTGCTGTGGGTGGCGCACGGCTAGTGGTGCACGGCCAGTGGCACGCGGCCAGTGGCGCACGGCGAGTGGCGCACGGCCAGCAGTGCGCGCCCAGCGGTGCGCGCCCAGCAGCCTCAGCCGTCTACCGGATTCGCCGGTGTTTGCAGCAGCAACTGGTACAAGGCCAGGTCCAGCCAACGCCCAAATTTAAAGCCCACCTGGGGCATCAGGCCGACGGACTTGAAACCCAGCCGCTCATGCAAGGCGATCGAGCCGGCGTTGTCCGCATCGATCGCGCCCACCAGTGCATGCACATCCTGCTTGCGCGCCTCGTCGATGATGGCCTCCATCAGCTGCAGGCCCAGGCCCTGGCCGCGCTGGTCGGCGCGTACATAGACTGAATGCTCCATCGTGTACTTGTAGGCCGGATAGGCGCGGAAGGCGCCATAGCTGGCAAAGCCCAACAGCTCGCCGGCGGCATCCTCAACACCAATCACCGGGTAGCCGCCCTTGAGCTTGGCGTCAAACCAGGTACGCATATTGCCCGCATTGCGGGGCTGGTAGTCATACAGCGCCGTGCTGTTGACGATGGCGTCGTTCAGAATCGCCAAAATTGCCGGCGCATGCCGGTCGTGGGTGCAGCGCACCCAGTGTCTCTCAGTCATCCATCTCTCCAGGAAAAACCACAGGCAAGGCCGGCAGGCTATCACCCAGCGCCGCCAGCGCCAGCAAATAGCGGGCGGGCTCGGGGCCGGGGTTGCTAAATACCAGGGTTTGGTCGAGCACCATCGCCAGGCAGTCTCCCGCCTGCAAATGCCAGCTTTGCATGCCCAGGCTCAGCTGCAGCTCGCCTTGCAGCAGCCACAGCTGCTGGTGCAGCGGCTGGCTGCGCAGGCCATTGTCAAAGGCCACGCGCTGGCCGGGCGGGAACACCACCTCCACCATCTCAAACGGCGCAGAAAACCCCACCGGGCTCAGCTGGCGGCGCTCATAGCCGGTTGCAGGGTCGCGCCAGCGCGGCTGGGCAGCTGCGCGCGCCAGGGGCTGCGGCGCCTGCGCCTGGCGGTCATCGGCAAAGAGTGCTGCCAGCGGCACCTGCAAGGCCTGGGCCAGCTTGCCCAGCACTGCGGCGGTGGCACTGGTCTGCCCGCGCTCGATCAAAGAAATCATCGACCGGCTGACACCGCTGCGCTGGGCCAGCACCTCCAAGGTGTGGCCGCGCTGTTTGCGCAGGGCACGCACCTTGGTAGAGAGCAATTCGTCAACCGTCATGCATCCACTTTAACAGAAATTAATTCCTGTATATTGGATTTTCAACATACGCGCACTTCCTGCCGGATGGCAAGCGGCGCGAATCTCAAGAGAAATATGCAGGGAATATCAGGGGATCTGGCGGCGCAGCGCCTCAAAAAACAGCGTCGACTGCAGGCGCTCGCCATTGGCCTGCTCGGCCACGCGCGCAGCCAGCGCCGGATCGCAGGGCGCGAGCGGCACACCGGTCGATTGCGCCAGCACCTGGGCCTGGCAGGCGCGCTCCAGGTAGTACAGGTCGTCAAAGGCATAGTCCATGCGCTCGCCGCAGACGATGATGCCGTGGTTGCCCAAAAAGCTGATGTCCGCGCCCTGCATGGCCTGCGCAATGCGCGCGCCTTCGCTGTCGTCCAGTGCAAAGCCGTTGTACTGCGCATCGATGGCCAGGCGGCCATGGAAGCGCATGGCGTTCTGGCTCAGGGTGGTGTCCAGCGCGCGCTGCGTGGTCAGGGTCAAGGCGGTGGCATAGGGCATATGGGTGTGCAGCACACAGGTCTTGCGTGCAATGCGGTGCACGGCGGCATGGATGAACATTGCGGTCGGCTCAACCACATGGCCGCCAGCGACCACGCTGCCCTGGGCATCGACCATCACCACATCATCCGCATGGATCTCGCTCCACATCAGGCCGCGCGGGTTCAGCAGAAAATGCTGGCCATCGGGCAGCGCCATGCTGAAATGGTTGCACACGCCCTCCCCCAGGCCAAAATGCGCAGCAGCCCGCAAGGCCAGCGCCATGTCTTGCCGCATGCGCAGCACATCGGGGCGGATAAACAAAGGGTGGGAGAGATCGGCGGGCGCGAAGGGAGCGTTCATGGGGCTGAAGATTCTTTGCAGGGATATGCGCAGTATGTCGTCTGCTCCCTGGCCCGGCAATGGGGAAAGCGACAGCCGCTGCCCGCCCATAAAAAAGCCCGCCATCGGCCGATGGGCGGGCCCGCTCGTGCTGTGCCAGCCCGCAAGGGCTGGGCGGCTGCGCTTACTGGATCAGGCTGACGCCGGTCTTGGACTGCACGTCGTCAAAGCTGACTTCGGGAGCCAGCTCGACCACCTTCAGGCCTTCGGGCACCACATCGAACACACCCAGGTCGGTGATGATGCGGTCCACCACGCCCACGCCGGTCAATGGCAGGGTGCAGTCCTTCAGGATCTTCAAGTCGGTGGTGCCGTCCTTCTTCTTGGCCACATGTTCCATCAGCACGATGACGCGCTTGACGCCGGCGACCAGGTCCATCGCGCCGCCCATGCCCTTGACCATCTTGCCTGGAATCATCCAGTTGGCCAGGTCACCCTTTTCAGACACCTGCATGGCGCCCAGGATGGACAGGTTGATCTTGCCGCCACGGATCATCGCAAAGGACTGGTCCGAGCTGAAGATGGACGAGCCGGCAATCGTCGTCACCGTCTGCTTGCCGGCATTGATCAAGTCGGCGTCGATGGCTTCTTCCGTTGGGAAGGGGCCGATGCCCAGCATGCCGTTTTCCGATTGCAGCCACACTTCCTTGTCACCGGTGTGGTTGGCCACCAAGGTAGGAATGCCGATACCGAGGTTCACATAGAAGCCGTCTTCCAGCTCTTGCGCCGCACGTGCGGCCATTTGGTCTTGGGTCCAAGGCATGACTGGCTCCTTAGTGCTTTTCGGTAATGGTGCGCTTTTCGATGCGCTTCTCGGGAGTGGCGTTGAGCACCAGGCGGTGCACATAGATGCCCGGCAGATGGATCTCGTCGGGCTTCAAGGCGCCGACTTCAACAATCTCCTCGACCTCGACGATGCAGACCTTGCCGCAGGTCGCTGCTGCCGGGTTGAAGTTGCGTGCCGTCAGGCGGAACTGCAGGTTGCCGCTCTTGTCCGCGCGCCAGGCCTTGACCAGCGACACGTCCGCGACGATGGAGCGCTCCATCACATAGGTCTCGCCATCAAACTCGCGCAGCTCCTTGCCCTCGGCCACTTGCGTGCCCACACCGGTCTTGGTGAAGAAGGCGGGGATGCCGGCGCCGCCAGCGCGCATCTTCTCGGCCAGGGTGCCCTGGGGGGTGAACTCCAGCTCCAGCTCGCCGGCCAGGTACTGGCGCTCGAACTCCTTGTTCTCGCCCACATAGGACGCGATCATCTTCTTGATCTGGCGCGTCTCCAGCAGCTTGCCCAGGCCAAAACCGTCCACACCGGCATTGTTCGATGCCACCGTCAGGTCCTTCACACCGCTGTCGCGCAGCGCTTCGATCAAGGCCTCGGGAATCCCGCAAAGGCCAAAGCCGCCCACGGCCATTAACTGCTTGTCTGCCACCACGCCTTTGAGCGCGTCCGCAGCACTGGGGTAGATCTTGTTCACACTTGTCTCCTGATAAGAAGGGCTTGTTTCGCCAATCAAGCATACTACGTATTAGGATACGTAGTATTTCGTAAAGGGGACAATTTTTGCCATGGCAGTGACACCACTCGACTACCGACAAGCCTTCGAAATGGCGCCTGTGGGCCTGGTGGTGTCCCACCGGCGGGTCATGATCGACTGCAATGAGCAGGTCTGCGACATGTTCCGCACCTCGCGCGAGCTGATGATGGGCCAGTCCTTCCAGATCCTCTACCCCAGTGCCGACGAGTTCGAGCGCCTGGGCCGGCGCATCGCCCCCATCATGGGCGCACACGGCCTGTACTCGGACAACCGCATCATGAAGCGCGCCAATGGCGAGATGTTCTGGTGCCATGTGATGGGCCGCGCCTTCAACCGCGAGGACCCGCATGAAGGCGGCGTCTGGAGCTTTGAGGACTTGAGCGCGCTGCGCCCGGTGCGCGCCGAGCTCACCGCCCGCGAACGCGAAGTGGCCGCCCACCTGCTCGAAGGCATGACCAGCAAGGAAATTGGCCGGGGCCTGGGCATCAGCCACCGCACGGTCGAGATCTACCGCACCCGGCTGATGCGCAAATATGGCGCAGATTCATCGGCCGAGCTGGTGCAAAAGCTGCTGGCCGGCGGCAGCTCGCTCGATATCGTGCTGGGCCCGGACGATATCTGAACGCCACGCAAAAAACTGCCTGAACCTGCCAGGCAGTTGCGCATCAGTGCAGCTTCATGCGGCCCGATACGCGTTGCTGCAGCAAACGGGCCAGCGCCAGCACCGCCGTCTTGCCGGTGCCCAATATGGCGCGGTGGTGCATCAGGTGCAGGGACATATACATCCACTTGGCAATGAGGCCCTGCACAAAGAAGTTCTTGCCCGAGAGCCCGCCCATCAGATTGCCCACGCCCTTGTTGTCGCCCAGCGAGACCAGCGAACCAAAGTCCTGGTAGACAAACACTTCGTTGAACGAGCGTTCCTTGAGCGCCGCAAACAGCAGCTTGCACAAATAGCTGCCCTGCTGGTGCGCCGCCTGCGCACGGGCCGGCACGGTCTTGCCTTCGGTCCAGGTGGCAGCGGCGCAGTCACCCATCGCATAGATGCGGCTGGCACTGGTGCGCAGGTGGTCATCGACAACAAACTGGTTGATGCGGTTGACCTCCAGCCCCAGGCGCGCATTGCTGTCGGCTGCCTTGATGCCCGCGGCCCAGACGATCAGATCCGCCGGCACCTCGCCGTTGGAGGTGATCACCTGGCCCTGCGCCAGCGACTGCACGCGCGTGCCGGTCATTACCCGCACGCCCTTGCGCTCCAGCGCCACACGGGCCTGCTCCGAGATGCGCGGAGGCAGTCCGCCCAGAATGCGCTCGCCGCCTTCGATCAGGCTGATATCGAGCCTAAAGCGCTGGCTGTCCGACAGGCTCTCGAGCAGCATCTGGTGCGCCTCGATCAACTCGGCCGACAGCTCCACGCCGGTCGCTCCGGCGCCCACAATGGCGACGGCCAGCGAGCGCGGCTCGGCATACGAGGCATGTGCGCAGGCGCCAAGCCAGTCGGCATGGAAGCGCTGCGCATCGCGCACGCTCTCGAGCAAATAGGCATGCTCGATCCCGGGCGTGCCAAAAGAATTGGAGCCGCTGCCCATCGCCAGCACCAAATGCTGGTAGCTGATGACGCGCTCGGGCACCACCTGCTTGCCGGCATCGTTGATCACCGGTGCCAGCACAATGCTTTGCTTGGCGGCATCCAGCCCCATGCATTCGCCCATCGCAAAACTGAAATGGTTGCGGCGCGCCAGCACGGTGTAGGACAGGCCTTCCTGGTGTGCATCGAGCGTGCCAGCCGCCACTTCGTGCAAGGTGGGCTTCCAGATGTGGAAAGGCATCTTGTCCACCAGCAAGACGCGCTCGCGCCCTTCGCGCGCGCCCAGTTTGCGCCCCAGTTGTGCGGCCAGTTCCAGTCCACCTGCACCGCCGCCCACAATCACCACGTCATAGTGCATGTACGATTCCTCAAAAGATGGCTGCCATTGTTGACCATTGCCAGATTTTCTGCACCTGCGCGCCCGGATTCACAATGAAAATCCAAGGCATTCCCCTCCACTGCAACCAGGCCCACCATGCTTGAACGGATCACCAACGACCTCTGGAGCGCCACCCAACAGATCAGCGTACACGGCCTGCCGGTGCGCACGCGCATGACCGTGGTACGCCTGCCCGGTGGCGCGCTGTGGCTGCATTCGCCCATTGCGCCCGCGCCCACGCTGCGCGCAGCGCTGGATGCCCTGGGCGATGTGCGCTGGATCGTTGCGCCCAACCGCATGCACCACCTGTTTGCCGGTGCATGGCAGGCGCATTACCCGCTGGCAGCGCTATGGGGCGCAGCGGGCCTCGCGGCCAAGCGCCCGGATCTGCCCCAGCTGCACAGCTTGAACCAGGCACTGCCGGCAGCCTGGCAGCCCGCTTTGCAGATGCAGGCGTTTGCGGGCCTGCCCATCCTGAATGAATGCGTCTGGCTGCACCAGCCCAGCGCCAGCCTGGTCGTGACCGATGTGCTGCAGTACTACCCGCAGGATCTGTCGCTGTCGGCGCGCCTCTTCAATAGCCTCAATGGCACGCGCAGCCGCCTGGCCATGCCGCGCGCGCTGCGCTTCGCAATCCGCGACCGGGTCGCTGCCAGCGCGGCCGCTACCCGCATCTGCGCCTGGCCGGTGCAGCGCCTGGTGCTGGCCCATGATGCGCTCATCACTGAAGACGCTCAGCAGCAACTGCAGCAGGCGCTGGCATTTTTGCTGAGCGACAAGCCCTGAACAGAAGATCGCTCAGGACACCCGAAAACTCTCCAGGTGGATGCTGGTCTCGCTGTTGCTGATGCCCTTGATCAGCCGAATGCGCTCCAGCACCTGGGACAGCGCCTCCAGGCTGGCCACCTGCAGCTCGGCGAGCAGATCCCAGCGGCCATTGGTGCTGTGCAGCGCGGCGACGCCGGGCTCGCCGAGCAAGGACGCCATCACGCGCCGCGTGTCATTGCCAGTGATCTCGATGCTCATCCAGGCGCGCAGCACGTCGGGTTGCACATCGGGCCGAAGGCGCACGCTGTAGCCGACGATCAGGCCATCACGCTCCAGGCGCTCCATGCGGTTGGTGACGGTGCCGCGCGACACGCCCAGCTTGCCCGCCAAGGTGGCCACGCTCTCGCGCGCATTCTGGCGCAGCAGGCTGATCAAGGCTTGGTCAATATTATCGATATGCACAATGCAGCCTGACTAATTGCTCTGAATCCTGTCATTTTCTACCATTTTTTGCACTTTGCTTTATGGGCGCTTGGACAGACACTGGTTGCAGACGCTGCGGCACCGCCTTGGGGCTTGCGCAGCGGGCAGCGATAACGACAAACCAGGAGCCACCACCATGACAAACCACCCCGGCCAAGTTGACTTTCTCAGCACCGATGCCGCCGCCACGCTGGTGCAGCGTGTGGGCCTGACCGAACTGCTGCGCGGCCTGGTCAGCGCACTGGAGCAGGATTTCTCGCGCTGGCAAGACTTTGACAAGACTGCGCGCCTGGCCCAGCACACCCCAGACGGCGTGATGGAGCTGATGCCCGTGGCCGATGCCAGCCACTTCGCGTTCAAGTATGTCAATGGCCACCCCAAGAACCCGCAGCTGGGCATTCCGTCGATCATGGCCTTTGGCGCGCTGATGCGGGCCGACACCGGCGCGCCCATTTTGCTCAGCGAACTGACTTTGACGACCGCCTTGCGCACTGCCGCCACCTCGGTAATGGCCGCCAAGCTGCTGGCGCGGCGCAGCAGCCGAACCATGGCGCTGATCGGCAATGGCTCGCAGAGCGAGTTCCAAGCCTTGGCCTTTGTAGGCCTGCTGGGCATCCAGTGCCTGCGCCTGTTTGACATTGACCCTGCCGCCACCGACAAGCTCATCCACAACCTCAGGACGCAGCTCCCCGGCGTGCAGCTGCAGCGCTGCACGAGCGCGGCCGAGGCGGTGCAAGGGGCCGATATCGTCACCACGGTCACGGCCGACAAGGCCAATTCGACCATCGTCAGCCGCGCGATGGTGCAGCCCGGCATGCACTTGAACGCGGTCGGCGGCGACTGCCCCGGAAAAACCGAGCTGGATGCGGCAATCCTGCCCGACGCCCAGGTCTTCGTTGAATTTGCGCCGCAAAGCCGCATCGAAGGCGAGATCCAGCATATGCCCGAGGACTTTGCCGTAACCGAGCTGTGGCAGGTGCTGCGCGGCGAGCAAGCGGGCCGCCAGCACGAGGACGAAATAACAGTATTCGACTCGGTCGGCTTTGCGCTGGAGGACTACACCGCGCTGCGCTATATGCATGCGCTGGCCCGCGAGCACCAGCTGTTGCAACCGCTGGCGCTGCTGCCACAATTGCGCAATCCCAAAAACCTGTTTGAGCTGCTGCTGCCGCCCGCCCGCCCCAACGACCCCGCCCAAGCCCACCGCCATGCCATCCCTGCCTGACCTGAGCGCCGCGCCGCTGCACACCCCTGCCACCCCCATCAGCCTGATCGGCGTGCCCACCGACATCGGTGCCGGGCGCCTGGGCGCCGCGATGGGGCCCGATGCCTTGCGCGTGGCGCAGCTGGGGCCCGCCTTGACGGAGCTGGGTTGCGAGGTGCGCGACCTGGGCAACCTGGCGGGCCCGGCCAACCAGCGCAAGCCGCGCGATGCCGGGCATGGCGATCTGCGCAACTTTGCCGAAGCCGTTGCCTGGAACCAGGCGGTGCATGATGCCGTGCACGGGCAGCTGGCGGCAGGCCGCATGCCCTTGATGCTGGGCGGCGACCACAGCCTGGCGGTCGGCTCGATCAGCGCCGTGGCGCACCACTGCCGCGACACCGGCAAGCGCCTCTTTGTGCTCTGGCTCGATGCCCATGCGGACTTCAACACGCCCGAGACTTCTCCCTCGGGCAATATCCATGGCATTCCGGTGGCCTGCCTCTCGGGCCTGGGCCCGCGCGAACTCACCCACCTGGCCGGTTTTGCACCGGCGCTGGGCCCGCAGTCGCTGTGCCAGATCGGGCTGCGCAGTGTCGATGCGCAGGAAAAGCATTTGATCAAGACCCACAACATCGATGTGTTCGACATGCGCGCCATCGATGAGCTGGGCATGCGCGAAACCATGCTGCGCGCGCTGGCGCCGCTGGCCGGCTGTGACCCGAGCCAGACCCATCTGCACCTGAGCTTTGATGTGGATTTTCTCGACCCCGAGATTGCCCCCGGCACCGGCACCACCGTGCGCGGTGGCCCCAACTACCGCGAAGCGCAGCTGTGCATGGAGATGATTGCCGACACCGGCCTTCTGGGCTCCATCGATATCGTCGAGCTCAACCCGGCGCTCGACCTGCGCAACCAGACTGCAGAGCTGGTGGTGGACTTGGTGCAGAGCCTGTTTGGCAAAAGCACCCTGGTCAAGGATGTGCGCGGCTGAGCACTGACGGCGCGGGCCTCTGCCCGCGCATGCCGCCTGATCAGCGCGAACGCTTGTAGGCATTGTCTGACGGCCATGGCTTGGGAAGCAATGCTGTAATGGCCCCTGTCTGCCTTCTCTTGCGCCCGTCCGCTCCGCGCGCCTGCGGTGTGTGTGGTTTTTCTCAATCACCGCGTTGCGGATATTCAATCGGCGCAAGCGTGCTGGGCAGACCCAAGGCGTTCATAATAAAAAACCATGGAAACCGTTATATTCATCGGAATTTCCTTCTTTCGGATACCCGCGCGGTATCTGGCGTCCCGTCAGCTTGAACCGGAGAACCCCACATGACCACAGAATCCAAGTGCCCCTTTCACAGCGCTACTGCACGCAACAGCGAGACGGCTGCCCAAGGCAATGGGACGACCAGCCAAAGCTGGTGGCCCAACCAGCTGCGTGTGGACCTGCTCAGCCAGCACCACCCCGCCAACAACCCATTGGGCGCAGACTTCCGCTACGCCGACGAATTCAAGAAGCTCGATTACGAAGCCGTCAAGCGCGACCTGCGCGCCGTCATGACCGACTCGCAGGACTGGTGGCCGGCCGACTTTGGCCACTATGGCCCGCAGTTCATCCGCATGGCCTGGCATGCCGCTGGCACCTACCGCGTGCAGGATGGCCGGGGCGGCGCAGGCCGCGCGCAGCAGCGCTTTGCACCGCTCAACAGCTGGCCGGACAACGTCAATATCGACAAGTCGCGCCGCCTGCTGTGGCCCATCAAGCAAAAATACGGCAACCAACTCTCCTGGGGCGATCTGATGATCCTGTGCGGCAACGTCGCGCTGGAAACCATGGGCTTTCGCACCTTCGGTTTTGCCGGTGGCCGCGTCGACACCTGGGCACCCGACCAGGATGTGTACTGGGGCGCCGAGAAGGAATGGCTGGCCACCAGCGACAAGGCCAACAGCCGCTACAGCGGTGAGCGCGACCTGGAAAACCCGCTCGCTGCCGTGCAGATGGGCCTGATCTATGTGAACCCCGAAGGCCCGGACGGCAATGGCGACCCGATCTCGGCGGCACGCGACATCCGCGAGACCTTTGCCCGTATGGCGATGGACGATGAAGAAACCGTGGCCCTGATCGCCGGCGGCCACACCTTTGGCAAGACCCATGGCGCTGGGGAAGCGAGCCATGTGGGCGCCGAGCCCGAGGCCGATGGCATCGAAGCCCAGGGCCTGGGCTGGACCAGCAGCTTTGGCTCCGGCTCGGGGCGCGATGCGATCACCTCGGGCCTCGAAGTGACCTGGACGCAGACCCCCGCACAGTGGAGCAATTTCTTCTTCGAGAACCTGTTCAAGTACGAATGGGTGCAGGAGAAAAGCCCTGCCGGCGCGATCCAATGGGTGGCCAAGGATGCGCCCGATGTCATCCCCGATGCGCATGGCGGCCCGAACAAAAAGCCCACCATGCTGACCACCGACCTGTCGCTGCGCCAGGACCCGGCTTATGAAAAGATCTCGCGCCGTTTTCTGGAAAATCCCCAGGCCTTTGCCGAAGCCTTTGCCCGCGCCTGGTTCAAGCTGACCCACCGCGACATGGGCCCGCGCAGCCGCTACCTGGGCCCGGAAGTGCCAAAGGAAGAGCTGGTCTGGCAAGACCCGATCCCTGCAGTCAACCACCCGCTGGTCAATGCCGATGATGTGGCCAGCCTCAAGGCGCAGGTGCTGGCATCGGGCCTGACGGTGCAGGAGCTGGTGGGCACGGCCTGGGCCTCGGCCTCCACCTACCGCGGCTCGGACATGCGCGGCGGCGCCAATGGTGCCCGCATCCGCCTGGCCCCGCAAAAGGACTGGGAGGTGAACCAACCCGAGCAACTGGCCAAGGTGCTGGGCGTGCTCGAAGGCATTCAGCGCAGCTTCAACAAGGCCGCCGATGGCGACAAGCGCATCTCGCTGGCCGACCTGATCGTGCTGGCGGGCAATGCCGGCGTCGAAAAGGCCGCTGCCGATGCCGGTGTGCCCGCCACCGTGCCCTTCCATGCTGGCCGCAGCGATGCCACGGCCGAGCAAACCGATGCCGCATCCTTCCAATACCTGGAGCCCAAGGCAGACGGTTTCCGCAACCACCTGCAAGGCCGCTTTGCCGCGCCGGCCGAGGCGCTGCTGATCGACAAGGCCCAGCTGCTGACCTTGACCGCGCCGGAGCTCACGGTGCTGGTCGGCGGGCTGCGCGCCATCAACATCAACACCGCAGGCAACCAGCAAGGCGTGCTGACGGCCAAGCCCGGCACCTTGAGCAATGACTTCTTTGTGCACCTGCTGGACATGGGCACGCAGTGGAAGCCTCAGGACGACGGCAGCTTTGTCGGCGTGGACCGCAAGAGCGGTGCCCAGCGCTGGACGGCCAGCCGCGCCGACCTGGTCTTTGGCTCCAACGCCATCCTGCGCGCCGTGGCCGAGGTCTATGCCCAGACCGGCGCCAAGGAAAAAATGGTCAAGGACTTTGTCGCCGCCTGGACCAAGGTGATGGAGCTGGACCGCTTTGACCTGAAGTAAGCCTCCCTGCCCCACCCGAAGGCGCCCGCCCATCCCTGCCGCAGGGATGGGCGGGCATTTTTCATGGTGGGCTCGCCTTGGCCGCTGCAGCGCCCAGCCATTTGCCGCTGGGCCAGCCGCCCGAGGCAACGGCCGCCGCCAGAATCTCGCGCAGCACCGCCAAGGTGGCGCGCACCGGCCTGGTCATGCTGCGGTTGGCCGCGTAGGCCAGCGCAATTACCCGCTTGAGCTCGGGCTCGGTCAAGGGCGCGCCCTCCAGCCTGCCGGCTGCCAGGTCGCTGACCACCGCAATCGGCGGCAAGATGGTGTAGCCCAGGCCATCAATCACCACGCTGCGCTGCACTGGCAGCGCATCGGTCTCCACGCAGATGTTGAGCTGCAGGTTCTCCAGCGCGCAGGCATGCTCGACCAGCAGGCGAATGCCATGCGGGTTGCTGGGCAGCACCAGCGCCCGGCCCGCCATATCGGCCATGCGCACGGCCGTGGCACCAGCCATGCCGCAGCCCTTGGGGCCCAGACCCCACAGCTCCTCTTCGATGAGCGGCTCCAGCACCAGATCGGGCTGCTTCTCGGCCGCGTACAGCAAGGCCACATCGACCTGGCCGCTCGCCAGCCAGGGCCTGAGCGTGCCGGCATAGGCGACCGTCAGGCGCAGCTTGATGCCCGGGTAGCGGCTGCCCAGCGCGGCGACCAGCGCGCTGGAGACCACATCGCAGGTGCTGGGCAAGAGGCCAATGGTGACCAAGCCCGTCACCTCTTCTTGCGTGCCAGCCAGCTGCAGCCGCGCCTTTTCCAGCTCGCCAAAGGCGCGGCGCGCGTAGCCCGCCAGCTCCTGGCCCTGCTCGGTCAGCACCATGCCATGGCGCTCGCGCTCAAACAGCGCGCAGCCCAGGTCTTCCTCCAGCAGCTTCAGCTGGCGCGACACCGCCGGCTGCACCACATGCAGCAGCTCCGATGCGCGGGTCACGCTGCCGGTGTCGGCCACGGTCAAAAAGGCCTTGAGTTGCTTGAAATCCATGCTGCAGCCTCGATCAGATTGCGTGATAGTGATATCAGAAATGGTGATTATTCAAATCACATCATCACATTTTATGATGCCTTCACTGGTTCACAAAACGGAAAGCAGATGAACGCCAACCCCAACCCACCACCCTGGCAAAAAGACATTTTTCAGGCCCTCAAGGATGCCGGCGTGCAGCAAGTGGCCTATGTGCCCGATGCCGGCCACGCCTATGTCATCAAGAGCGCGATCGCCGATCCCGAGATCACCGATGTGGCACTGACCACCGAAGAAGAAGGCGTGGCCGTGGCCGCTGGCGCCTGGCTGGGCGGCCAGCGCGCGGTGCTGCTGATGCAAAGCAGCGGTGTCGGCAACTGCATCAACATGTTCTCGCTGCTCAGCGCCGCCGACATCCCCTTTGTCACCATCGTCACGATGCGCGGCGAGTACGCCGAGTTCAACCCCTGGCAAGCGCCGATGGGCCGGGCCACGCAGGCGGCGATGGAGCTGATGGGCATCCATGTGATGCGCGTGCGCCGCCCCGAAGATGCGCAAGAGGTCGTTAGCGCGGCGCTTGATGGCGCCTTCATGGCCGGCGCCCGCATCGCCGTGCTGATTGGCCAGGACGTGATCGGCCGCAAGAAATGGGAGAGAAAGTAATGCAGACCCGCGAGAATTCCGCCGCCATGGACCGCCGCCTGTTTGTGGCGCGCCTGCTGGCCAAGGCCCCCGATGCACTGGTCGTCACCGGCCTGGGCTCGGCCTCCTACGATGTGTTTGCCGCCGGTGACCGCGACCACAACTACTACCTCTGGGGCGCGATGGGTGGGGCCTCGTCGGTGGCGCTGGGCATTGCGCTGGCCCAGCCCACACGCCCGGTGGTGGTCATCACCGGCGACGGCGAGCAGATGATGGGCATTGGCAGCCTGGCCACGATTGCCGCCAAGTCGCCCGCCAACCTCAGCATCGTGGTGCTGGACAACGGCCACTACGGCGAGACCGGCATGCAAAAAAGCCATAGCAGCCTGGGCACCGACCTGGTGGCCGTGGCGCGCGGCTTTGGCATTGCCGAGGTGCAGCAGCTGCGCACCTTGGACGAAGCCGACGCGCTGGCCGCGCATATCAACGCCCGCAAGGCCACCACCTTTGTGCAGGCGCTGATCCATGCCGATGAGCCGCCCCGCGCCCTGCCGCCGCGCGATGGCCCTTTTATCAAGAACCGCTTTCGCAGCGCGCTGGGCCTGCAGCCGTTCTAGCCTTTGGCAGGGATGCCGGCCGGCGTCCCTTCTCAGCACTATCCATCTCTCTCCAGCACTAGCCAGCGCCGCCCCAAGCTGCCCGCAGCCCTCGAACGCCCTTTGCCATGAAACGCTACTCCCTTCAGATTGCCGGCCAAGCCCAGCCCCCCGCCAACGGCCAATGGATTGCCAGCCTCAACCCCTACACAGGCGAGGCCTGGGCCGAAATACCCGATGGCAGCGCCGCCGATGTGGAGGCGGCCGTGCAGGCGGCGCACACCGCGTTCAGCAGTGGTGCCTGGCCGCAGCTGAGCGCGACCGAGCGCGGCGCACTGCTGCGCAAGCTCGCCAGCTTGATCGAGCGCGATGCCGAGAAGCTCGCCCGCACCGAAGTGATGGACAACGGCAAGCTGTTCGCCGAGATGCGCGGCCAGCTGCAGTACATCCCGCAGTGGTTCCACTACTACGGCGGCCTGGCCGACAAGGTGCAAGGGGCCACCTTGCCGCTGGACAAGAAAGGCTATTTCGCCTTTACCCGCCATGAGCCGCTGGGCGTGGTGGCCGCGATCACGCCCTGGAACTCCCCGCTATTCCTGCTCGCCTGGAAGATTGCGCCGGCGCTAGCAGCCGGTTGCACCGTGGTGGTCAAGCCCTCGGAGTTCACCTCGGCCTCGACCCTGGAGTTTGCCGAGCTGTTCAACGAGGCAGGCTTTCCGCCCGGCGTGTTCAATGTGGTCACCGGCTATGGCGCGCAGGTCGGCAGCGCCCTGGTGGCGCACCCACTGGTCGCCAAGGTCAGTTTCACCGGCTCCGATGTGACGGGCCGCGCCATCAACCAGGCAGCCGCCGGCCAGCTCAAGCACGCCTCGATGGAGCTGGGCGGCAAATCGCCCAACATCGTGTTTGCCGATGCCGACCTGGAGCAGGCCATGTATGGCGCCATCTCGGGCATCTTTGCCGCCACGGGCCAGACCTGCATTGCCGGCTCGCGCCTGCTGGTTCAGCGTAGCATCCACGATGCCTTTGTCGAGCGCCTGGTGGCCTTTGCCGCCACCGCCCGCATGGGCGACCCGATGAGCCTGGAGACCCAGGTGGGACCGGTCACCACCCTGCCCCAGTACGAGAAAGTGCTGTCCTATATCGACATTGCCAAGGCCGAAGGGGCCCGGGTGGTGCTGGGCGGCGCCAAGGCCACGCGCGCCGAATGCGGCAAGGGCTGGTTCATCGAGCCCACCATCCTCACTGGCGTACACAACGGCATGCGCATTGCGCAGGAAGAGGTGTTTGGCCCGGTGCTGTCGGTGATCCCCTTTGACGACGAGGCCGATGCGCTGCGCATTGCCAACGATGTGCGCTTTGGCCTGGCCGCAGCCGTCTGGACCAGCGATATCGGCCGCGCGCTGCGCATGTCCGAGCGCCTGCAGGCGGGCACCGTCTGGATCAACACCTACCGGGCCGTCAGCTTTATGGCGCCCTTTGGCGGCTACAAGGATTCGGGCCTGGGCCGCGAAAACGGCCAGAGCGCGATCTATGAATACCTGCAGACCAAGTCAGTCTGGATCAACAGCGGAGCGACCACCAGCAACCCCTTTGTACTGCGTTAGTTCCCGCGCCTAGCAGGTGACACAGAGCACCGCAGGCCCTTCGTCCAACAGCTCTAGGAGACAAAACCATGAGAAAAGCACAAGGACCCCTGACCGCCGCCGCCCTGGCGGTGGCCGCCCTGCTCGCCAGCGGCGCCCAGGCCGCACCCGACAAGGTCAAGATCGCCTTCATCACCGACATGTCGGGTCTGTATTCGGATTTTGACGGGCCCGGTGGCCTGGACGCGATCCGCATGGCCGTGGCCGATTTTGGCGGCGAGGTGCTGGGGCGCAAGATCGAGATCATCTCAGCAGACCACCAGAACAAGGCCGACATCGCCGCATCGAAGGCGCGCCAATGGTGGGACAACGACAATGTGGATCTGATCATCGGCGGCTCGAACTCGGCCGTGTCGCTGGCGATCAGCAACCTGTCCAAGGACAAGAAAAAAGTCTTCATCAGCGCCGGCGCCGGTGCCGATTCGCTGACCGAAGAGGCCTGCCAGCCCTATATGGTGCGCTACACCTATTCCACCTCGGCCCAGGCACGCGGCACGGCCGCTGCACTGGTGGGCCAGGGCTACAAGGACTGGTACTTCCTCACCTCGGACTACGCCTTTGGCCACTCGATGGAGCAGGCCGCGATCAATGTCGTCAAGCAAACCGGCGGCAATGTGGTGGGCGCGATCCGCCATCCGCTCAGCACCTCCGATTTCTCGTCCTATGTGATGAAGGCGCAAAGCTCGGGCGCCAAGGTGATGGGCCTGGCCAATGGCGGCGGCGACACCATCAACGCCATCAAGACCGCCAAGGAGTTTGGCATCGACAAGAAGATGAATGTGGCCGCGCTGATGGCCTTCATCACCGACATCCACAGCCTGGGCCTGGGCACCACCGGCGGCATGTACCTGACCGAAGGCTGGTACTGGGACATGAGCGATGCCTCGCGCGCATTCTCGCAGCGCTTCTACGACAAGAACAAGAAGATGCCCACCACCTTCCAGGCGGGCGACTACTCGGCCACCACCACCTACTTGAAAGCCGTGCAAAAGGCGGGCAGCACCGAGCCCGACCAGGTGATGGCCGCGCTCAAGTCGCTGCCCATCGACGATATGTTTGCCAAGGGCTACATCCGTGCCGATGGCGCCATGGTGCATGACATGTACCTGATGCAGGTGAAAAAGCCGGCCGAATCGACCAAGCCCTGGGACTACTACAAGGTGGTCAGCACCATCCCGGGCGACAAGGCCTACGCACCATCGAAGGAAGGTGCCTGCCCGCTGCTCAAGCCTGCGGCCTGAAGCCCGGCTCCCGCTTTCCGACTGACTGCGCTGCGCGCCCACCATGCGCGCAGCGCCACCTATTGCCTTGAGAGTGAGACATGAACGAGAACCTGATCAATGGCCAGTGGCTGGCGGGCGCGAGCACCATCCAGAGCTGGAACCCCTCCGACACGCGGGACCTGGTGGGCGAGTATGCGGCGGCCGACGCCCAGCAGATGCAGCAGGCCGTGGCCGCTGCGCGCGCCGCCTTTGGGCGCTGGCAGCACACCACGACGCAGATGCGCTCGGACTTTTTGCAGCGCGTGGCCAACCAGATGATGGCGCAAAAGGACAGCCTGGGCCTGCTGGTCTCGCGCGAAGCGGGCAAGACCTTGGCCGAAGGCCTGGGCGAGGTGGTGCGCGCGGCGCAGATCTTCCAGTTCTTTGCCGGCGAATGCCTGCGCTATGGCGGCGAGAGCCTGCCGTCGGTGCGGCCGGACATCGGCGTGCAGATCAGCCGCCATGCGCTGGGCGTCGTGAGCCTGATCACGCCCTGGAACTTTCCGATCGCCATCCCCGCCTGGAAGATTGCCCCGGCGCTGGCCTTTGGCAACACCGTGGTGCTCAAGCCCTCGGAATACACGCCTGGCGTAGCCCATGCGCTCTTTCGCATTCTGGATGAGCAAGGCCTGCTGCCGGGCGTGGCCAACCTGGTCAACGGCAGCGGCAAGCATGCGGCGCAAGGCTTGCTCAGCGGCGTCGATGCGGTGTCCTTCACCGGCAGCGTGCATGTAGGCCAGAGCATTGCGCAGACCGCCATCGGCGAGATGATCCGCCTGCAGCTGGAGATGGGCGGCAAGAACCCGCTGGTGGTGCTCGATGACGCCGACCTGGATGTGGCGGTGGAATGCGCACTCAACGGCGCCTTCTTCTCGGCCGGCCAGCGCTGCACAGCATCGAGCCGCCTGATCGTCACCGAACGGATCCATGACCGCTTTGTCGAGGCGCTGACGGCGCGCATGCGTGCCATGGTCGTCGGCAACAGCCTGGACAAGGCCACGCAGATCGGCCCGGTCATCAACCAATCGCAGTTCGACAAGATCCAGCACTACCTGGACCTGGGCAAGCGCGAAGGCGCCGAGCTGGTCGAAGGCGGCACGCCGGTGCAGGCGGCGACCCCGGGCTACTTTGTGCGGCCCGCCCTGCTCACCGCAACCCACAACGCCATGCGCATCAACCAGGAAGAGATTTTTGGCCCGGTCGCCAGCGTCATCAAGGTGGCCGACTACGACGAGGCACTGGCCACCGCCAACGACACGCGCTTTGGCCTCTCGGCCGGCATCTGCACCACCTCGCTGCGCGCAGCCAACCACTTCCGCCTGCATGTGCGCAGCGGGCTGGCCATGGTCAACCTGCCCACCGCCGGGCTGGACTACCACGTGCCCTTTGGCGGCACGCGCGCCTCCAGCTACGGGCCGCGCGAGCAAGGGCGCTACGCAGTCGATTTCTACACCAGCACCAAGACGGCCTACATCGCGTACTGAGCCCTCTTTCCATTCCCCATCCCACTTAGAACATTTCGCAGGAGACCTTCAGCATGACAGACAGCATCGGTTTTATCGGCCTGGGACGCATGGGCCGTTCCATGGCCGCCAATTTGCAGAAAAAAGGCTTCAGCCTGTTGGTGGCCGACCTCAACCCCGAGGCCGTGCAGGCCCTGGTAGCACTGGGCGCGGAGGCCGCCACGGTGCCAGAGATTGCACGCCGCTGCTCGGTGGTCATCACCATGCTGCCGTCCTCGGTCGAGGTTGAGCAAATCGCCCAGGGCGCCGATGGCATCTTTGCCAATGCGCTGCCAGGCACCATTCTGCTGGACATGAGCACCATTGACCCGCTCGCCACCGACCGGCTCAGCAAAGCAGCCGCCGGCCGCCAGATGACCGTGGTGGACGCGCCCGTGGGGCGCCTGGCCGAGCATGCCGACCGGGGTGAGAGCCTGTTCATGGTGGGCGCGAGCGAGGCCGATTTTGCGAAGGTCAAGCCCCTGCTCGATGCCATGGGCACCACCACCTACCACTGCGGCCCGGTCGGCGCGGGCGGGCGCACCAAGCTGGTCAACAACTATGTGGCCATCACCTTGTGCCAGGTCAATGCCGAGGCGCTGGCCCTGTCGCAGCGCTTTGGGCTCGATATCAGCAAGACCCTGCAGGTGCTGTTGGGCACCTCGGCCAACAATGGCCAGCTGCGCATGAACTTTCCCAACAAGGTGCTGGCTGGCGACACCTCGCCGGGCTTTACCATCGATCTGGCGCACAAGGATTTGTCGCTGGTCATCAGCGCCGCACATGCCGCGCGCGTGCCGATGCCCGTCGCCGCTGCCGTGCATGAATCCTTCAGCCTGGCGCGTGCCAGCCAGTTTGGCGGCATTGATTTCTCGGGCATCGCCGATGTGGTCTGTGAGCTGGCCAAGATCGAGCGGCCCCGCGTGCCCAAGGGCTGGAAGCCCAGCTGATCTCCCAGTGCTGGCACGCCACCCAGGAGGAAACGCCCCCAGGGGCGCTTTCTGCATCTTGCTGCTGGCTCAGAACATCGAGGCGCGGTGCGCGGCCACCCCGGCCATCGCGCCATCCGCGACCGACAGCGCAATGCTGCCCGCTGCACGTGCAGCGTCGCCGCAGGCAAACACATTGGCCACGCTGGTCTGCTGCATGGCATCCACCTGCACATAGGGGCCCATCGGGCCATCGGCCAGCACACAACCGAGCTGCTGCGCCACCGGGCTCGCGGGTGTGGTGCGGGGCTGTGTGAACAGGCCTTGCATGGCCAAGATCCGGCCATCGGCCAGCACCACATCCGCAAAGCCATCAATGCGCAGCACCGGCGTGTCCTCGATCTGGGTGCCGCGCCGGGCGAAATCGGCCAGATCCGCCTGCGTCGGCGCATAGACGCCGTTGAGGAACAAGGTAGTCGGGCCCCAATCGGGCAGCATCAGTGCATGGTGCTGGGCCAGCGGTGAGGCAGCAATCACACCAATCGCGCCGCCTCCCATCTCATAGCCATGGCAGTACGGGCAATGGAACACGCTGTGGCCCCAGCGCTCGGCGAGGCCCGGCACGGCGGGCAGTTCATCGCGCACCCCGGTGGCCAGCACCAGGCGGCGCGCCACCAACAACTGGCCGCCCACCTCCAAGGCCAGCTCGCCGCTGGGAAGCACCCGGGCTTGCCGTGCCTCACCTTCGATCCAGCGCACGGTCGGGTATTGCAGCAATTGCGCACGCGCCTCTTGCCAAAGCTGGGCAGGCGCCATGCCGTCGCGCGACAAAAAGCCATGCGAAGTGCTGCCCGCCTCGTCCACAAAGCGGTTGCGGCGCAGGCCCGCATCAATGACGGTGACCTGGCGGCGCGCCCGTGCCAGCTGCAAGGCGGCCGACATGCCGGCGTAGCTGCCGCCGACGATGGCGAAATCAGTGTGAATGTCCATGGTGGTCCTCTATACGGTGGGGGGTGGATGTTTTGGCCAGCCGGTGCGCGCGCAGCGAAGCGCCGATCTGGGCAGAGAGCTGGGCCAGGGTGATGCTGCCCAGCTGGGCCAGCAGCGAGGCCTCGGCCTGCTGCATGGCGCTGCGCAGCGAGCTGTTGACCACCTGCGCAACCAGGCATTCGGGGTGGTCCTCGCGAAAGCCCAGCGACACCAGCGCCGGTGCGCCCAGCGCCTGGTGGATGTCGCGCAATGTTGTCTCGCCCCAGCCGGGCGCAATCAACCAGCCGCCCCCATGGCCCTTGCCGGACGAAACCATGCCCGCATCGCGCAAGCCGGCCATCAGGCGCCGCAGCACCACCGGGTTGGTGTCCATGGTCTGCGCCAAGACCTCGGAGGTCAGCGGCGCCTGCGCCTCAGCCAAGTGCAGCAGCACATGCAGAACATCGGAAAACTGGCTGTTGTGTTTCATGCAACTATTGTAGTTACATGAAATGAATCCGTGCCAGCAGCTCCGCAAAGAACCATCACCCCCGCTAAGGTCAAGCGCTTGTTGTGATCTCTATCGACCTTGCAAGTTTTTGTCGGTTCTCCATGGGTTTTGAATTTTTCTCACGGAAGTTTGAACTCGGAGTGTTTTGAGCTCAGCCAGAGGGTGTGCAGGGGCAGAGGATTGAAAACGAGGATCGCGGTCTTGCTATCGCGCCACGTGGTGTAGCCAAGCCGCTGGTCAATGGCTTCACCGAAGGCTTTTGGCCCCTTCCAAAACTTGCACTCTGCGATGAAGGCGTTGCGGTCGCCCTCGCGCAGGAGAATATCGGTCTTGCCCGCCCTATGGAAGGTCTCGCCCCTCGCCATCCTGCAACGCCTGCGGCGACTGCGCCGCCAAATGGCTCAACAAAGCCTTGGCCGCCGACGACAGCAAGGCCGCGTCCCGGTAGCTGATCGCAAACTGCCGCTTCGCCCAGCTGTCCGCCAGCGGAATCACCCGAACATCCGTGTTGGCGGCAAAGCTCAGTGCCACTTCGCGCGGCACCACACTGATCGCCAGGTTGGCCTGGACCACGCGCAGCGCGGCATCGAAGTTGGAGACGTGCACGCGGTGGCGCAGCGCCTTTCCTTCTTGTGCGGCGGCGCGGGTGAGCAAAATTTGCACTGCGCTCAACGCCGGCATGCTGACATGTTCGTAGTCCAGTACGTCAGAGAAGTGCACTGCTGCGCTTTGCGCCATGCGTGCGATGGGGTGGCTTTTGTGGGCCGCAATGGCCAGGTGGTCGCTGCTATAGGGCTGGGTCTGCAGGCCGCTCAAATCGGCTGCGTCCCAGCAAATCCCCATGGCCGCACGCCCTTCGCGCACGCCGCGCACCACATCCGGGCTCACGCACTCCTCCAAAGTCACACGGATACTGGTGTGCGCGGGTTGCTGCAAAAAACTTGCGACATGGTCGGCCAAGGATTCGGCCATCACCGACGCCGTGACCAATACCCGTACCTGCCCCTGTACGCCTTTGCTATAGGCCGCCATCTCTTGTTGCATGTGGTTGGCGGCGGCCAGCATGGTGCGCGCATGCTCCAGCAAAGTCTCACCCGCCGCCGTGGGGCGCAGGCCGCGCCGTTCGCGGATGAACAAGGGCGCGCCCATCTGGTGCTCAAGCTGCGCCAGGCGCTTGCTGATGGCAGATGCCACCAGCGCCTCGGCCTGCGCCACACGGGCAATGCTGCGCTGCTCGCATACCTGCACAAACAGCCGCAGGTTCAGCAGACTCAGGTCATACATGATTTTCCTTTTTGGAACGAAACCGCTTCCGTATTGGATTATTGCTGATGCTTTGGAAAATCTAAAATCAGAGCCAACGACAAAAGCCAGGAGACACGATGACCACAACCTCAACCCTTGCTACACCGCACGCCAGCATTCGCGAAGTTGGCCTGCGCGATGGCCTGCAAAGCCTGGCCAGCATCGTCAGCACCGCCGACAAATGCGCCTGGATTGACGCCGCCTACGACGCCGGTATGCGCGAGATGGAGGTGGGATCGATGGTGCCCGCGCACCTGCTGCCCCAGCTGGCCGATACCGAAGCCGTTCTCGCCCATGCCTGCAGCAAACCGGGCTTGCTCGCCTCTGTCCTGGTGCCCAACCTCAAAGGCGCCGAGCGCGCCTTGGCAGCGGGCGCGCAGTCCATGGTCGTGCCCTTGTCGGCCAGCCATGCGCACAGCCTGGCCAACCTGCGCAAAACACCTGACGATGTCGTGGCGGAAGTCGCCCGCATCCGCGCAGTGCGCGACGCAGCGGGCAGCCGCGCCCACATTGAAGGCGGCGTGGGTACGGCCTTTGGCTGCACCCTGCAAGGCGATGTGGCCGAAAGCGAGGTGCTGCGCCTGATGCAGGCCTTGCTGGACGCAGGCGCCGACCATGTGAGCCTGGCCGATACCGTGGGCTATGCCGACCCCGACAGCGTGCGCCGTTTGTTTGAAAAAGCCCGGCGCCTGGTGGGCGACCGGCTGCGCACCGCCCATTTTCACGACACCCGCGGCATGGGTCTGGCCAACGCCTATGCGGCCTGGCAAACCGGCATCACCCACTTTGACGCCTGCCTGGGCGGCATTGGCGGCTGCCCGCATGCACCGGGTGCCAGTGGCAATGTGACCACCGAAGACCTGGCCTATATGCTGCAGCGCATGGGCATTGATTCGGGTCTGGATGTTCCCGCCCTTTTGCAGCTGCGCCAACGCATGCACGCCTGGCTGCCCAACGAGCGGCTGTACGGCAGCCTGTGGCAAGCCGGCGTGATTGCAGCCCCCCGGGCTTCTACCGCCATTTGCGCTTAAGTTTTAAACCAAATCAACCGCTGGCGCTTACCCCATGCATGCTGGTGGCCATCAAAATATGAGTACCCCATCTCTCTCCCCATCGCTCCCACTCGCCGGAATCCGCGTGGTCGAATTCACCCACATGGTCATGGGCCCCACCTGCGGCATGGTGCTGGCCGACCTGGGTGCCGAAGTCATCAAGGTTGAACCTGTCGAGGGCGACCGCACGCGCTACTTGCTGGGTGCGGGCGCCGGTTTTTTCCCCATGTTCAATCGCAACAAAAAAAGCATTGCGCTGGACCTGCGCCAGCCCCAGGGACTGGAAGCTGCCATTCGCCTGGCCAGCACTGCCGATGTGGTGGCGCAAAACTTCAAGCCCGGCGTGATGACCAAGTACGGCCTGGATTATGCCGCGCTGTCCAAGCTGAACGAGCGCCTGATCTATGTGAACCACACCGGCTTTTTGCCCGGGCCGTACGAGCACCGCACCGCGCTGGACGAGGTCGTCCAGATGATGGGGGGCCTGGCCTACATGACGGGCCGCCCCGGCGACCCGCTGCGCGCGGGCACCAGCGTGAACGACATCATGGGCGGCATGTTTGGCGCGATCGGCGCCATGGCAGCGCTGATGCAGCGCGCCCAAACCGGCAAGGGGCAAGAGATTGACTCGGCGCTGTTCGAGAACAACGTCTTCCTCGTCGGCCAGCACATGATGCAGTACGCCGTGACGGGCGAGGCGGCCGAGCCCATGCCCAACCGCATCTCGGCCTGGTCGGTGTACGACGTGTTCACCGTCCAAGACGGCGAGCAGATCTTTTTGGCCGCCGTGAGCGATGCCCAGTGGCGCACCATGTGCCAGGCCTTTGGCTGGGCCGATCTACTGGCCAACCCGCGCTACACCACCAACAACGAACGCGTACGTGAGCGCCCGGCCCTGCTCGCCGATCTGCGCGCGCGCCTGATCCGCATGGATGTCGCACAGGTCGCCAAAATCTTTGAAGACAACGCTCTGCCCTACGCCCCCATCAGTAAGCCAGAACAACTGCTGGACGACCCGCACCTGCAGGCCTCCGGCGGATTGGCAGAGGTAACGCTGACCGACGGCGAACGCGCCGGCCAAACCGCACAGACCGCCTTGCTGCCGCTGCGCATGGCAGGTGAGCGTCTGGTCGTACGCAAAAACCCGCCGCGCCTGGGCGAGCACACCGCCGAGTTGCTGGCCAGCCTGGGCTACGACGCCGCGCAGATCAGCGCCATGCAGTCCGCTCAGGCAGCTGCATAATGCTACCAATATAAGAGCAAGCCATCCTTTATAGACAGGCGAAAAGCCGCAATCAGGAGACAAACATGCACCCCACCCGCCCATTCACCCGCCGCACCGCACTGGCCATGGCGCTGGCCAGCCTCACCAGTGGCGCCTTGCCCGCGCTGGCGCAAACCAAGCCGGCAGGGCACGACAAAGCGCTGCGCGTCATCTTGCCGCTATCGGCGGGCTCGGGGGCCGACGGCGCCATTCGCGCCATCAGCACGCCCATCAGCAAAGTCCTGGGCCAGCCCCTGGTGATTGAGAACCTGCCTGGCGCAGGCGGCATCACTGGCACGGCGCAGATTGTGCGGGCGCCCAAAGATGGGGACACCATCGGCATCGTCAGCAACAACCACGTCGTCAACCCCAGCCTGTACAAAAACATGCCCTTTGATTCGATCAAGGACATCGCCCCTATCACCATCATCGGCACCACGCCCTTTGTGCTGGTGGCCAACCCCAAGGTGCCCGCACGTACCGTGCAGGAGCTGATTGCCCACGCCAAGTCCCATCCCGGCACGCTCAATTACGGCTCATCGGGCAATGGCACCATCCTGCATTTGGGCGCTGCCATGTTTGTCGAGCAGGCACAGATCGATGTGCCCCACATCCCCTACAAAGGCACGGGCCAGCTGATGAATGACTTGCTCAGCGGCCAGGTGCAGCTGGGCGTGGTGGCGGTCGCACCCGCCATGGCCCACATCAAGGCCGGGAACCTGCGCGCCATCGGCATCACCAGCGCCAAACGCAGCGTCAGCCTGCCCGATGTGCCCACCATTGCCGAACAAGGCCTGCCGCAGTACGAGCTGGACGGCTGGATCGCCGCCATTGCCCCAGCGGGTGTACCCAAGGCCGAAATAGATCGCCTCTACCAAGGCTTTGTGCAAGGCATTGCCTCCCCAGAAGCCCGCGAAGCGCTCATCGCCCAGGGCTACGAGATCCAGCTCACCCCGCCGGAAGTGGCGACCCGTTTTATGGCGAGCGAAAAGCTGCGCATGCAGGCGGCGGTGAAAGCCGCACAAGTCAAAATGGATTGAGCCCGCAGATGGATCGAACTCCTCCAACAAAAGGCAGATTCAGACTGCTCTACGCTTTGGAGACTGTCTTTTCGCACGGAGTTGCCACTATGAAACTTTGGATCGCCACCGCTGCCCTGGGTGTTTGGCCCCGGCGTTTGATGGATCAGATTCATCTTGAATCGTTCGAGCTCGGATGACGAAAGCGAGGACGGCAATCGCTGCGCTGCTGTAGTTCAGTTTTGTGAAGCGGCCCGCTGCAACGGGTTGTGAATTCAACCGGTCAATGCAACACAATATCTGCCTAAGGCTGAATGAGTGTTTGTATGAAGCAAACACCGCGGATGTACTGCACCGAAGCTCACGCCCCGCTGCGCCATGCCACAATCGCGCAGCCCACCACCGCCCCCCAAAGCAACGGAAATGGCCTTGTTCAAGAAGCTGGAATCTGTCGTATTGTTTGTCGCCGATATCGATGCCGCAGCCGCCTGGTATGCGCAGCTCTTGGGCACGGAGGTGCAGCATGAGAACGCGCACTATGCCTTTGTGCAGGGCCCGGGCCTGTTGATCGGCTTTCACCCCGCCGATGGGAAATGCCCGGGCGGCGTGGGCGGCACCACGGTGTACTGGGAAGTCGCCGATCTGGGCGCTGCCATTGAACGTCTGCAGGCGCATGGCGCGCGGCTCTACCGGGGGCCGATGACGACCAGCCTGGGGGCCACAGCGGCCATGCTGCTGGACCCCTTTGGTTGCAGCCTGGGCTTGCATTGCCCAGCGGGCAGCTAGGCGCGGACCGCCAGTCGCCAGCGGCTAGCTGCGGACGGCCAGTTGCGGGCGGCTAGCTGCGGGCGGCGAGCCTTTACTGCAGCGCCTGGTCCGGGTTCTGCACCACCTGCAGATGCAGGATGCTGAAGTACAGCGTGATATCGCCTTGCTGGTCGATAAAGGTACCGATCGCGCGCTGCAGCCGGGCGGCAATGCAGAGGCATTCGGTTGCCTCGGGCCGGCCGCCGGGGATGCTTGCGGTGGTCAGCAAGGCCAGCTGGTGCTCACGGCCAAAGTCGTGCACCACCTCCAAGGCCTGGCCATGCTGGGCGGGGATATTGGCATTGGCCCAGCTCCACACAAAGCTGCCTTCGCTCTCGCTGCTGGTGCCCACCAGGCAGACGGTGCCCTGCACCTCATGCAAGGGTGCCTGCAGCACCAGGCTGGCGGTTTGCAGATCCCAGTGGTAGTGCGGCGCGCTGTGCAGGCCAAACTGGCGGGGCCACTCGGTATTGCGGGCCATCATGGTCTCAACGGCCTCGCGGCTCCAGGCGGCCCAGTCGGTCTCGCCCCCTTTGGGGCTGGTGGTGGTGTCGTTCATAGCGCTAGCGGTTCAAAATGCAGCCGCCATTGTCGGCCAAACCGGGCCTGCCGATCGGCAACCGCATCGGCCATAAAAAAACCGCCACTTGCACAGGGGCGGTCCATCGTTCAGCAAGCTGAGGGCGCTATCAGTTCAGGCCAAGCATGCCGCGCAGCTTGGACAGGTCTTCGGCCAGCGTGTTCACGCGGCCGGCCAGGATCTTGCGGTCGGCCTCATTCAGCTTGGTGTACAGCTCAAAGCTGCCATCGGGCTTGCGGTACTTGGCCAGGATGTCGAACACGGTCTTGAAGTTCGACGCGGTCTTCTCGACAAAGGCCTTGTCCTTTTTCTCGACCAGGGGGCGCAGCAGTTCAAAAATCTTGTCCGCACCTTCGAAGTTGGCCTGGAAGTCGTCCAGGTCGGTGTGGCTGTAGCGCTCTTCTTCACCCGAGATCTTGGTGGCAGCCACCTCTTCCATCAGCACCGCAGCGCCGCCCACGACCTTTTCTGGCGGGAAGGTCAGGCCGCTCACGCGCTTTTGCAGCTCCTTGGCATCGGCCAGCAGCTTGTCGGCAAAGGGAGTCAGGCCCTTGGTGCTTTTTTCAACCCAGAGGCCGTACTCGATGCGGTGAAAGCCGGTGAAGCCCGGGTCCTTCTCGGCCTTTTCATGGTCATCGGCGCGCGAGTCCATGCTCTTGTCCAGATCGGCAAACAGCTCGGCAATCGGCTCGATGCGCTCGTAAGGGCGGCGCACGGTGGCGTACATCTTCTTGGCCTCTTCCACCTTGCCGGCCTTGACCGCATCGGTGAAGGCCTGCACGCCCTTGACCAGCTCGCGCAGGTTGGTGTTGACGTACAGCTTGTACTCCGTGAGGGGCTTGACCAGCTCCAGCGCAGACACGCCTTCTGCCGCCCAGCTGGACAGGGGAATGACGCTGGCACTGCCGGCCACAAGCAGGCCTTGCAAGAATTGGCGACGCATGGACATACGAGAACTCCTAGATACTGTTAGATTGATAATTTTTGGCTTCCAGTATCCCAATGCCAAACCCAGGCTGGCGTCCTTCATGAAGATGGACGCGCCCAGGCCTTGCAGTACAGACACCAGTGGCTGGTTAGGAAACGGGATCAGGCCTGCTTGGCGGCAGCAGCCAGCAGGCTGCTGCCCAGCCAGTCATGGGCATCGGCCACGCCGGGCAGCACATAGAAAAAGCCGCCGCCAATGGGCTTGATGTATTCTTCGAGCGGCTCGCCGTCGAGCCGCTTTTGCACCGTGACAAAGCCCTTTTCCAGGTCGGCCTGGTAGCAGATGAACAGCAGGCCCATCTCCAGCTGGCCCGACTTGGTGACGCCATTCGAGTAGTTGAAGGGGCGGCGCAGGATCAGGTTGGCCTCGCTGCCATGGTTGCGTGGGTTAGCCAGGCGGATATGGGCGTCCATCGGCGTCTTCTTGCCTTCGGGATCGGCCGCATAGTCCGGCGTGTCGTGTTCGGTCTTCTTGCGCGCATCGAGCGGCGCACCGCTGTCCTTGTCGCGGCCCATGATGGCCTCTTGCTCGCCCAGCGGCGTGCGGTCCCAGCGCTCGACAAAATTGCGGATGATGCGCACGGCCTGGTAGCTGCCGCCAGCGGCCCAAGCGGGCTCGCCCGACTCGGGCTGCACCCAGACAATGCGGCGCATCATCGCGTCATCATCGGACTGGGGGTTGGCCGAGCCATCGCGGAAGCCCAGGAAATTGCGCGCGCTCTCTGCCGGCTGGCCCACAGCGGCGGGGATGGGCGGCACCGAGCCCTCCTGCTTCCAGCGCACCATCAGCAGATCGGGCAGGTTCTTGATGATGTCGCGCAGCGCATGGATATTGGTGTCGGGCGTGTTGGCGCAGAACTGGATCGACAGATCGCCATGGCAGAGCGCGGCCTGCAGCGCGTCATTGGGGTGCTGCTGCATGGGGGTCAGGCGCTTGGGGCACTGGTCCTTCAGACCAAAGCGGCTATCAAACAGGCTGTGGCCCACAGCCACGGTCACCGTCAGCGCATCGGGCTGCACCACCGGGCCGAGAATGCCCGAGCCCGCAGGCGGCAGCTTGGGGTCGAGCACCGGCTGGGTGCCACCCTGGGTCAGAAAGTGGATGCGCTCGGTCAGGGTCTTGAACAGGCGCTCGAGCTCCGCCTGGTTGCTGGCCAGCACATCAAAGCTGACCAACATGCCGGCTAGCGGCCGGGGCGTGACGATACCGGCCTGGTGCTTGCCGTAGAACGGCACGCGCTGCTGCGACACACTGGTATGCGGGGCATCGGCCACCTGGGTGTTGCCGGGCGAGGCGTCTTCAGCAGCCAGCGCCTGGCGCGCGGGCATGCCGGCCAGCACACCGGCGCCCATGACGCCTGCGGCCTCACCCAGCCAGCGCCGCCTGGCGGGGTCGGTGCTGCCCGGCACGACGGATTGAGACGCGTTCCTGTTCTTGAATAAAGACATGTGGTGCTTTCTGTGTGTTATTTGTAGAAATAGAAGGCGGAAAGTTTAGGGCTGCAAGCCCAGCGCTGCATTGACCTTGGCCATGCTTTGCGATGCCTGGTAGAGCGCCTGGGCCAGGTTCTGGCACTGCACCGGGTTCAACGCGGTACCGGCGGTGCCCGGCACCTGGCTGTCATCGGCGGGCTCGCCCAGCTCTTGCATGCGCTGGCGCAGCTTGGCCAGGCTGTCTTGCAGCTGCTGGTTCAGGCCCGGGTTAGCATTGGCCAGCACGGGGCCCAGCACTTGCTGGGCCTTGTTGGCCGCAGCCCAGCTGCCGTAGACAAACTGCAGCACGGCCAGGCCCTGCTCGGGCGTGGTCGCCTCGCCAGGAATCAAGGTGGAGGCGCGCTCGAGCGCCTTGGCCGCAGCGGCAGCAATCGACTGGGGTTGCAGAGCCGCATCACCCAGGCGCTGGGCCAGTTGCTGCACATCCTGCTGCAAGCTGGTGGCCAGCGGCAGCAGCTGGTCCGCTGCCTCACCCGCTTGCAGGCCAGCGGCAATGCGCTGCAGCCCCACAAAGGCCGGGTCCTTGTCGCGCAATGCAAAGTCTGCAGCACGCGCATCGATGCGGGCATTCAAATCACCATACTGCACCGCCAACGGCGCCAGCTTTTGGTACTGGCCGCGCGCCAGCGCAGCCAGCTGCTGTGCATCGGCAGGGTAGCCGTCCTGCGGCGTCGCACCGGCGTCGACTGGGTGGGCCAGGCGCTGCTGCAGCGCATCGACCATCTCTTGCAGGCTGGCCGTCTCGGTCAGCATATAGACCTGGTACTCGGCCAGTGCGCCCAGGAAGGCGGTCACCGGCGGCTTGGCCGCCTCGGCCTTGAAGGCGTCCGAGGTCGTCACCGTCAGGCTGCCGCGCGCAGCATTGAGCAGGCCGCAGGTCATCTCGTAGTTGCCAGGCACCAGGCGTGCGCTCAGCTGCTGCGTCATGCCCGGCAGAATGTTCTCGCGCTCTTCGAGCACCATCACGCCGTCCAGAATTTCCCACTCCAGCGCGCGCTGCGATTGGTTGACGATGCGGAAAATCACCTTGCCGGCCGGCACCGTTACCGCATTGGGGGTGCAGGTGCCTTGGTTGATTTCAATGGTCACCACCGGCACACCATCGGCCGAGGTGGCGCTACCCGCCGCAGCACCGCTGGCATGCGGCGCCGTCGATGCCTGCAAGAAGGCTGCAGCACCCAGCAGGAACACGACGACACTGCCCAGCACCACCGGGCCCAGACGGGGCGCGGGCTCGGCAGCGGGCACGGAGGTCGGTGCAGCGGCGGGGGTGGATGCGGCAGGCGCGCCGGCCACCGCAGGCGCCGCCTTGACTGGCCAGAAGAACATCACCAAGGTCACGGCCAGGTACAACGCCCAGGCCAGCACTTCGCCGGCGACCGGCGCATGCATATAGCCCAGCAAGCCACCCAGAATCACGCCCAGCGGGCTGTCTTCGGGCAGCACAGCACTGCTGTCGAACACCACTTGCTGCAGCTGGTTCCAGACACCGGCCTCATGCAGGCGGCGCACGGCGCCGGCCAGCAGGCCAGCGGCCACGACCAGGATAAAGATACCGGTGTAGCGGAAGAACTGGCGCAGATTGATGCGCACGCCGCCTTTGTAGAGCCCAATGCCCAGCAACACCGACAGTGCCACGCCGAGGAAGGCGCCGGCAGCGGCACTCCAGCCCGAGCTTTGCTGGAAGATGGCGAGCAAGAAGAAGACGGATTCGACGCCTTCGCGGGCCACGGCCAAAAAGACCATGCCGATCAGCGCCCAGCTGGCACTGCCCGAGGTGCTGAGCGCCTTGTCGACCGAGGCCTGCAACTCGCCCTTGATCGAGCGCGAGGCCTTGCGCATCCAAAACACCATGCCCGTCAGCATGCCCACCGCGATAAAACCGACCAGGCCCTCAAACAGCTCCTGCTGCTTTTGCGGAAACTCGGCGGCCATCCACTGCAGGCCGGCGCCCACGAAAAGCGACAGGCCCAGCGCGAGAAACACCCCGGCCCAGACGGCGGGCATCAGGCGTGCGCGGCCCGTGTGGCGAAGGAAACTGGCAATGATGCCAACGATCAGCGCGGCCTCGATGCCCTCGCGCAACATAATCAAAAATGGAACCAGCATGTAATGTGTTGCTCAAGCTGGGGCGCAGGCCAAGGGCCGCGCCGCCCGCTGATCTTTCTCAGTTCTGTCGATAAATGCCCAACCGTGCCGAACGGCCCAGGGCCTGCCGCAGGCAGACAATGCGGCGATGCAGCAAAGGCAGGTGCAGCATGTTAAGACCAAACCACCGTCCCCGGCAGCGCATCCGAAGGCCGCCTACACGCGGGCACAGCATTTACAAGCAAAAACGTATATCTTATCATCGCGCACAAGGCTTTGAAGCTATCAATTACATAGCAACCGCCATTCGCAAAACACCCCTGCCGCCAACATGGCGTAAGGCTGCCTTCAGAGTCAGCTGACCCAAGGCCAGCGGCAGGCGCTGCGACACGCCACTACAGGCCGAGCTTTTCGGTGAACCGCACCAGATCGGCCAGCGAGCTCAGCTGCAGCTTGCGCATCGCATTGCCACGCCGCACTTTGACCGTCACCTCACTCAGCTGCAGCTGGTGGGCAATCTGCTTGTTGAGCAGGCCCTGCACCACCAGCCGCACCACCTCGCGCTCGCCATCAGAGAGCGACTGCCAGCGGCCAAGGCTCTCGGCGCGGTCGGCATCCTGCAGGCGCCGGGCGCGGTCTTGTGCAATGCCGTGGTGGATGGCGTCGAGCAGATCCTGGTCGCGAAAAGGCTTGGCCAGAAAGTCAATCGCGCCCTGCTTGATGGCCTTGACGCCCATCGCAATATCGCCGTGCCCGGTGATGAAGACCACGGGCAGCAGCAGGCCCAGGCTCTGCATCTGGCGCTGGAACTCCATGCCGCTTTGCCCGGGCATGCGCACATCGAGCACCAGGCAGGCGGGCGCATCGGCGGGCGGATGCGCCAGAAATTCGGCAGCCGATGCAAAAGCGCGCACCGGCAGGCTGACAGAGGCGAGCAGATCCTCCAGCGCGGCACGCACCGAGTGGTCGTCATCAACCACATAGACCATGGCAGGCCCCGTCATGCCGCACCCTCCTCCTGCGCCACCGGAAGGCTGAAAGCAAACACCGCCCCGGCTGGCGCATGGGGCTGCGCCCAGATATGGCCGCCATTGGCCTCGACAATGCTGCGGCTGATGCTCAGCCCCACCCCAATGCCCTCGTGCTTGGTGGTCCAGAAAGGTTCAAACACCTGCTCCTGCGCACCAGCGGGCAGGCCCGGGCCGCCATCCGATACCCGAAACACCAGCTTGTCCTGCTGCTGCAGCGATTCCACCAGGATGGTGCGGCGCGCGACATCGACCAAGGCCGTGGCCTCCATCGCATTGAGCACCAGATTGCCGATGACCTGCTGGACCTGCACCGGATCGGCCAGCGCCAGCGGCAGGCCGGGCGCCAGATCGGCACGCATCGCGATGTTCAGGCGCTGCATCTCGGCCTGCGACAGCGCCAGCACTTCGCGCACGGCGGCATTGAAGACAAAGGGCCTGGGGCTGGCGGGCTCGCCCTTGCTGAGCTTGCGCACCCGGCCAATGATGGCGCTGGCCCGGTCCGCATCGCCCAGGATGCGCAGGAGCGCCTGCCGGGCCTTGTCCAGGTTGGGCGGGTCTTGGTCCATCCAGCGCTGGCAGGCATGGCCGCTGGTGACGATCGCCGCCAAGGGCTGGTTCAGCTCATGCGCAATCGAGGTGGTCAGGCCCTCCAGGCTGTGGATGCGCGAGATGCGCAAGAGCCTGGCCTGGGCCTCATGGGCGGCAGCGCGCGCCAATTCCGCCCTGCAGGCCAGGTAGCCGGTGATCAGAATCGCCACTGTGCTGATGAGCATATTGATCCGGCCTGCTTGCTGGTCGCCATAGCTGGTGATGAAAAAGCTCAGCCAGGTCAGGGCGACGCAGCTGCCGGTGAGCGCCATGAGCCCGCGCAAGGCCAGCACATGGGCCATCGCCACAATGACCACGGTGTAGAACACCGACACCGCCACCTCATAGCGGGTCGCCGTGTCGATCAGAAACAGCAGCGCCAGCGCAAGCCCCATGCCCATGACATGCAGGCCTGGGCGGCGCCAGAGTTGGGGTGGCAGGAACGGGATCTTCATCAGAAACACGCAGACAAGGCGGCGCTGGGTAGCAGGGACCGCAAAAGGCTACCACGCCAGGCGCCATGGGGCGCAAAAGCCCACCCCATCAAAAACGGGTGTTCAGCCCAAAAGCCAGCTGGCTCACCGAGGGCTGGCTGGCATCCAAGGCCACATCCATCGCGTAAGCCCGGCCATGGGCAGCAAAGGCATAGACACTGGTGCGCAGCGACAGCGGGTAGATGTAGCCCAGCGACACCACCTGGCTGGTCCGGGCGCGCGCGCCGCTGTCCTGCCAATCCCAGTTGGGCCGCGCCTGGGACCACTGCATCTGGAACTCGCCACGGCCCAAGGGAATGGACGCAGCCAGATAGAGCGCATCCAGCCGGCCTCCATCGATGAACTCGATGGGCCCCAAACCCTTGAGCCCGGCCGCCTGCAACTGCGCCGGGCCATCGCCGCCATTGCGCCCGACAAAGCCATTGCGCTGGCGGCTCCAGCCCGCCGCCAGGCGTGCCACGCCAAAGTTGTAGCTGGCGCCCAACTGCGCGGTGCTGGGGCGCCGGCCAGCCAAGGCGGCGTCCCAACGGACGGCACTGGCTTGCTCCCAGCTCGCAGCCAGCAGCCAGGGGCCGTCCTCATAGCGCAGCGCCAAGCTATAGAGCTTGTAGGTGGCGCTGCCCGTCGTGCCTGCGGCTGGCGCGTCACCTGCGTCAAAGCTGTAACTGGCGCCCAGCTGGACACCGCCCCACTGCGGGCTGCGCCAGCTGAGCTGCTTGGACACCTGGTAGTTGTCCGAGGCCCGCAACAAGGCACCCACGCCAAAGTCGCGCCAGGCCCCCACCTCGATCGCGCTGACATAGGCCTGGCCCACGGTGTACTGGCGCCCCAGGCGCAGCTCGCCCAGGCTCGCATTGCCCACCCCCACCCAGGACTGGTAGTTGAACGGCCTTGCTGGGTCATCGGGCGCGCCGTGGGCGGCATCCAGCCCGCCTTCCAGCGCAAAGGCGGCGTAGCTGTCACCACCCAGCGCCTCACGGCCCTGCAAGCCCCAGAGCGAATCGGACAGGCCGCCGCTCAGCAGGCTCTTTTGCGTTGGCGCCCCGCTCACCCGGGTTGCGCTGATGGCGGCATCGACGGTGCCATACAGGCGCACGCTCGTCTGCGCCTGGGCCGGCATCGCCACCATGGCGGCCAGCAAAGCTGCACACAAGGGCCATATGCAGGCCCGAGGCTGGTGCCGCAGAGGCTGCCGGGGCCCGGTGGAGCGAGGGTGGGAGAGGATTGGAAAAAGCAGCATGGGATGTCACAGCGGCAGCACGCCGCCAGGGACCCTCTCATGCATTCAGCGGCGAGATGGCCTTGGCGCGGCAGCCCAGGAGGAGGAGGAGGTTGTGTACGGCAAAGCAAGGCAGCGCTTGCAGCAGCGCATGGCAGGCTCAGGATCGGGGTCCATGGCTTTTCTCCTGCGAAGAACTTGGAGGGATACCCATGCCCTGCTTCAACAACTGAAGCGCACATCGGCGGCAATCGCCGAGACGGAACAGGGCGCAGCGTCATCGCTTTTTATGCAGGCCATGCCTTCGGCGACGACAGAGCGGATTCTCGCAGGCCGATCGCTGCTTTGCCAGTGGCCCTGGGCATGCATGTCACCGCCATTGGGATGGCATGCATATACCTTGGTATAGATGGCAGACAACAGGCCTGGACAAGGCGCCTACCCAGCGCCCTGCGCGCCGCGTCCAGGCCCTCCATAAGCCAGGCTTCGCTCAGGCAAAGACATGGCTGAACAGCCAGTACAGGCTACCCGAGAGCAGCATCGCGCATGGCAGGGTCAGCACCCAGGCCAGCGCAATATTGCGCAAGGTGGAGGCCTGCAGGCCCGATCCATTGGCGGTCATCACGCCGGCAATGCCCGATGACAGCACATGGGTGGTGGAGACCGGCAGGCCAAAGGCATCGGCTGCGCCGATGGTGGTCATCGCGACCAGTTCAGCCGCCGCGCCCTGGCCATAGGTCAGATGGGTCTTGCCAATCTTTTCGCCAACGGTCTTCACAATGCGCTTCCAGCCCACCATCGTGCCCAGCCCCAAGGCAATGGCCACCACCACCTTGACCCAGACAGGAATGAACTTGGTGGAGGTGTTCAACTCGGCCTGAAAGGCCTGGAGCTGTGCCTTGCTGGCATCGTTCAGTGCCATCGCATCGCTCTTGGTCAGCACGGAAATGGTCTCTGAGGCCAGGAACATGTCGTTGCGCACATTGCCCACCGCCGTGGCGGGCACCTTGGCCAGCGATCCGTATTCCTGCACCTGCTTGCCAATGCTGCCGGCCAGCTCGGCCAGGGCGGGAACCACCTCGGGCTTGGCCTCCTTGGTGCGGATGAACTCGGACACGGTGCTGCGCGCCAGCGCATCGGTCGCAGGCGCTGGCAGGGTCGAGACCTTGGCCAGGTTGGCCTGCGTGGCATAGGCAACCTCGACAAACTGGGGCGTGTGCTGCTCGGTCACGGCATGGTTCAAGCCATAGGCCATCGGCACCACACCCACCAAGATCAGCATGATCAAGCCCATGCCCTTTTGCCCATCGTTGGAGCCGTGGGCAAATGAGACACCGGTGCAGGTGAAGATCAGCAAAATGCGGATCCACAGCGGAGGCGCGCTGCCGGTGGGCTCTTCGTACAGGGTGCGGTTCTTGACCAGCGCCTTCATGGCCAGCAGCAGCAACGCGGCGCAGACAAAGCCCACCACCGGCGAGACCAGCAAGGCCTTGAAGACGCCCCAGACCTGGTGGCCGTCCACACCGCTCATCGCGTCACGGCCGCGCATCAGCGCATTGGCCACGCCCACGCCAATCACCGAGCCCACCATGGTGTGCGATGACGACGCGGGCAGACCCAGCCACCAGGTGCCCAGGTTCCAGATGATCGCGGCAATGAGCAGCGCAAACACCATCGCAAAGCCCGCGCCGGACGTGACTTGCAAGATCAGCTCGACCGGCAGCAGCGAGATGATGCCGTAGGCCACGGCGCCGCTGGAGGTGAGCACGCCCAGAAAGTTGAACAGGCCCGACCAGACCACCGCCACATTGGGTGGCATCGAATGGGTGTAGATAACGGTGGCTACGGCGTTGGCCGTGTCGTGGAAGCCGTTGACAAACTCAAAGCCCAGCGCAATCAGCAGCGCCACCGCCAGCAGCAGGAATGCCACCATGGTGATGCTGTTGCCGCCCGGCGAGCCGGTGACGTCCGTCACCAAGGCCCAGGCCATATAGCCCAGGCCAATGCCCAGCAAACCCAGAAAGATCACGACCTGCACGGGGCTGGTTCTTTGATCGAAATTTGGTTTGACAGCGCCCGCTGACAAACCTGCCGAAGAGGCCATGGAACTGCTCATGTCGTTTATGTGCCGGTGGCACTGTGTTGTGTTTAGACATTTGCAATTTTGTTCAACGTGTGTGACAAGATCATTACCATAAGATAATGTTTGCTAATGTCTGATTGCTTTTGCAAATCATCCATTCGTATTTCATCTTGTTAAAAAATACCCGTAAATGCTTCATACCGACTCAGCTGCCGCTGCCATGGATGGCGCTGATCGAGCCTTCCCGAACACAGCGCTGCCTGCCAGGCGCACTTCCGCACGCTGCGATAAAACACACGCAAAAAAACCGGCAGCCCTCACGGGTCTGCCGGTTTTACTTGGATGATCGCAACCCGGGCGGCATCAGCCAGCCCAGGCCTGGGCTTTATCAGCCCAGTGCAGCCACCGCTGCGTTGAAGGTGCTGCTGGGGCGCATCACGGCGTCCAGCTTGGCTGCGTCAGGCTGGTAGTAGCCGCCGATGTCGGCAGGCTTGCCTTGCACGTCCTTGAGCTCGCCGACGATCTTGGCTTCGTTCTCGGCCAGGCTCTTGGCCAGGGGCGCAAACTTGGCTGCCAGTTCGGCATCGGTGGTTTGCGCGGCCAGCGCCTGGGCCCAGTACAGCGCGATGTAGAACTGCGAGCCACGGTTGTCCAGCTCACCGGTGCGGCGCGATGGCGACTTGTTCTCGTCGAGCAGCTTGCCGGTGGCCTGGTCCAGGGTCTGGGCCAGCAGCTTGGCGCGCTCGTTGTTGTTCTTGATGCCCAGCTCTTCGAAGGACACGGCCAGCGCCAGGAACTCGCCCAGCGAATCCCAGCGCAGGTGGTTTTCTTCGACCAGCTGCTCGACATGCTTGGGGGCCGAGCCGCCAGCGCCGGTTTCGTACAGACCGCCGCCTTGCATCAGCGGCACCACCGACAGCATCTTGGCCGAGGTGCCCAGCTCCAGGATCGGGAACAGGTCGGTCAGGTAGTCACGCAGGATGTTGCCGGTCACCGAGATGGTGTCCAGGCCACGGGCTGCGCGCTCCAGCGTGAAGCGCATCGCGCGCACTTGCGACAGGATGTGGATGTCCAGGCCGTTCGTGTCGTGGTCCTTCAGGTAGGTTTGCACCTTCTTGATCAGCTCGGCTTCGTGTGGGCGGTAGGGATCCAGCCAGAACACGGCAGGCATGCCGGAGTTGCGGGCGCGGGTGACAGCCAGCTTGACCCAGTCGCGGATTGGCGCATCCTTGACCTGGCACATGCGCCAGATGTCACCCTGCTCCACGTTCTGGCTCATCAGCACTTCGCCGGTGGCGATGTCGACGATGTTGGCCACGCCGTCTTCGCTGATCTCGAAGGTCTTGTCGTGCGAGCCGTATTCCTCGGCCTTTTGCGCCATCAGACCCACGTTGGGCACGGTGCCCATGGTCTTGGGGTCGAAGTTGCCGTGCCACTTGCAGAAGTTGATCACTTCCTGGTAGATGCGGGCAAAGGTCGACTCAGGCATCACGGCCTTGCAGTCGTAAGGCTTGCCATCGGCGCCCCACATCTTGCCGCCGGCGCGGATCATCGCAGGCATCGATGCGTCCACGATCACGTCGTTGGGCGAATGGAAGTTGGTGATGCCCTTGGCAGAGTCCACCATGGCCAGCGCGGGGCGGCCTTCCTGGCACTTGTGCAGGTCGCGGATGATTTCTTCGCGTTGCGAGGCAGGCAGGGTTTCAATCTTTTCGTACAGATTGGCCATACCGTTGTTCACGTTCACGCCCAGCTGATCGAACAGCTTGCCGTGCTTCTCGAACGCTTCCTTGTAGAAAATGCGCACGCAGTGGCCGAACACGATGGGGTGGGACACCTTCATCATCGTGGCCTTGACGTGCAGCGAGAACAAAATGCCCGACTGTTTGCAGTCTTCGATTTCCTTTTCGTAGAAAGCCAGCAGGGCCTTCTTGCTCATGAACATCGAGTCGACCACTTCGGCGTCCTGCAGCTTGACCTTGTCCTTGAGCACCACGGTCTTGCCGGACTTGGTCTCCAGCACCATCTTCACTTCGCGGGCCTTGTCCAGCGTCATGGACTTTTCGCCGTGGTAGAAGTCGCCCTCTTCCATGTGCGAGACATGGGTTTGCGACCACTGCTTCCACTCGCCCATCGAATGGGGGTGCTTCTTGGCGTAGTTCTTCACAGCCAGCGGTGCGCGGCGGTCCGAGTTGCCTTCGCGCAGCACGGGGTTCACGGCCGAGCCGATGCACTTGCTGTAGCGCGCCTTGATGTCTTTTTCTGCATCGTTGGCAGGGCTGTCTGGGTAGTCAGGCAGCTTGTAGCCGTGGTCTTGCAGCTCCTTGATCGCTTCTTGCAGCTGGCCCACCGACGCGGAAATATTGGGCAGCTTGATGATGTTGGCATCGGGCGTCAGGGTCAGCTTGCCCAGGTCGGCCAGGTTGTTGGGCACGCGCTGTGCTTCGGTCAGAAACTCGGGGAATTCACCCAGAATGCGGGCTGCCAGCGAAATATCACTCTCGGCCACATTGATGCCAGCGGCGCTCGCAAAGCTGCGAACAACCGGCAAGAACGCTGCGGTCGCCAGACGAGGCGCTTCGTCGGTCAGGGTGTAGATGATGGTGGGTTGCTGGGTAGTCATCTGGTCTTTCAAGTGGCAAAAGTTCTGATGTGCGTCGCGCCTTGGCCGGTCTCCACAGCCCAGGGCGCGCCCGCGTAAACTCCGTCATGATGTACTGCTCGCCTGCCGTTGGGAAGCCTGTCCCTCAAATGCTGCAATGCAATATCACAATACGGAATTCAACGCCAAGGATTGTCGCTGCTTTTTAAGTCTTATACAAGAGTTGGCCCAGCGATTTGTTGAGGCATCTGAGCCTGCTGACGCAAAATACGGGGCTAGCTGCCGTTATGCCAGCGCTGCACGACAGCGCTGTGAAACCCCAATCCGCCTCCGATCCACCGCCTTGCAGCTCTTTTCACCGCGACACGCCTGCCGACATGACCACGCCCCTGCCCTCCGCCCTCACCTTGCATGAAGCCGATGTGCAGTGGACGGCTATCCGCGCCCAGGGGCCCGGCGGGCAGAACGTCAACAAGGTCAGCTGCGCCATCCACCTGCGCTTTGATGTGCGTGCATCGCGTCTGCCTGAGCCCGTGCAGACCCGCTTGCTGGCACTGGCCGATTCACGCATCACCCAGGATGGGGTGGTCGTCATCAAGGCGCAGAGCTACCGCACCCAGGAGCAAAACCTCTGGGATGCGCTCGAGCGCCTCAACGCGCTGGTGGCCAGCGTGGCGGTGGAGCCGCGCAAGCGCCGCGCCACCAAGCCGACCTGGGGCTCGCAGCAGCGCCGCCTGCAAAGCAAGAGCCTGCGTGCCAATGTCAAAGCCCAACGCGGCAAGGTGCGGGATTGACCATGCACCGCGCCCACTGGCAAAGGGCCGGTGATAATAAGAAGTAATCTCATTTGCCAACGCCTGAATTTCCATGAACGTGCGACGCAGCATCCTGATCGTCGATGACCACCAAAGCATCCGCGACCCTCTTGCCACATTCATGCGCCGCTATGACTTCGATGTCGACACCGCCGGTGATGGCATCGCCATGCGGCAACTGCTCAAGGACCACCGCTACGATCTCATCATCCTGGACGTGATGCTGCCCGGCGAGGACGGCCTGTCGCTGTGCGGCTTTGTTGCCGAGCACATCGGCACCCCCGTCATCTTGCTGACCGCGATGACCGACCAGGCCGACCGGGTGGCAGGCCTGGAGATTGGCGCCGATGACTATGTGCTCAAGCCCTTTGACCCGCGCGAGCTGGTGGCCCGGGTGCGCAGCGTGCTGCGGCGCGGCGCGCGCAGGCGGGCTGAAGATGCAGCGCAATCGCCCCCTGCGCAAGAAGCCTTGGCAGAAAAGCGCTACACCTTTGAAGGCTGGTCCTTTGACCTGACCACGCGCGAGCTGCAGGACCCCGGCCTCAGCCCCGTGCCGCTGACCACCGCGGAGTTCCACCTGCTGCGCGCGCTGCTGGAGAACCCCAACCGCGTGCTCAGCCGCCAGCAATTGATGGACCTGACCCAGCGCGAAGGCGCCGCGTTTTTTGACCGCAGCATCGACACCCAGATCAGCCGGCTGCGCAAAAAGCTCGAATCCGACCCGCGCCAGCCCCGCATGCTCAAGACCGTGCGCGGCGACGGCTACCTGCTGGCGGCCAGAAACATCCGCCTGGCGCCATGAAGCTGCTGCCGCGCACCTTGGCCGGCCAGTTGCTCGCGCTGTTGCTGCTGGCCCTGGTCGTCGCCCACCTGGCCGCCGTCTTGCTGCTCACCTGGCTGCGCCAGGACAGTGACGTGGTCCACCCGTTGTCGGCCCACACCATCGAGACCCGGGTGGCTGCCGCCTACCGCGCGCTGGAGAGCAGCCCCGAATCCGCCCAGCGCCTGGTGCAAAGCATCAGCCTGCCCGATTCGCAGTTCCGCATCCGCCCGCGCCCTTTTGATGACGGCCAGCCCGTCACCGAGCAGGAAGCCAAGCTCACCGCCAGGCTGCAAGAGCGCCTGGGGCTGGATGCGGGTGCCAACGCTGCGGACCCGCCGGTGCGCATCCATCTGCGCATGCGCTCACCCCTGGCAGCCAGCCAGGCCGGCGATGTGGACCAGGACATCCTCGCGCTGCTGAGCCCGGCGTTTGAAGAAGATGGCAGCTGGATGCTGCATGTCGATGTGCGCCTGCCCGATGGCCAGTGGCTCAGCAGCTGGCACCTGCCGACCATGCTGCTCAGCCACTGGAGCCGGGTGCTGAGTTTTTCCATCCCCGTGGGCATGCTGCCCATCATCGTCATTGCGGTACTGTTTGGCCGGCGCATCATGCAGCCGCTGCGCATGCTCACCGAGGCGGCCCAGCGCATCAGCCGGGGCGAGCGCTCCGCGCACCTGCCGCTGTCCGGGCCCGAAGGCGTGCGCGAAATCATCGAGGCCTTCAACGAGATGCAGGACCGCTTGCTCGGCGTCGTCAACGACCGCACCCGCATGGTTGCCGCCATTGGCCACGACCTGCGCACCCCCCTCACCTCGCTGCGCATCCGCGCCGAGCTGGTGGACGATGACGAGCTGCGCCAGGCGATGGTGAGCACCATCAACGAAATGCACAGCATGGTCGAAGAAATCCTGCACTTTGCCCAGGACGATGCGATGCGCGAAACCACCCAGCCGGTAGACCTGGATGCGCTGGTCGGCGAGGTCGTCGAGCAGCAGCGCAGCCTGGGCCGCCAGGTGGACTGGATGCCGCCCCCCAGCATCAGCTACCGCTGCCGCCCGGCCCACCTCAAGCGCGCCCTCGCCAACCTGATCGACAATGCCGCGCGCTACGGCCGTGTGCAGGTCCGGCTGACCGTGCCGGATGCCGCAGACCCGGGCACCGCCGGCACGCTGCGCATGGAAATCGAAGACGAAGGCCCCGGCATTGCGCCCCAGGACATGGAGCGGGCCTTTCGGCCCTTTAGCCGGCTGGAGGTCGCCCGCAACGGGGAGACCGGTGGCTTTGGGTTGGGGCTGGCGATTGCGCGCTCATGCGTGCGGGCGCATGGAGGAGAGCTGAAGCTGCATAACCGCAGCGAAGGTGGGCTAAGGGCGGTGATTGAGTTGCCGGCTTGAATGCATCTGGATGCCAGATTTCAAGGCATTTGTGCAGCAGGCCATACAGCCAATGCCAGCCGCTAAACTGCTCCAGTATCAAGCCCAGACTATTTTTCGCCGCGCATTGAATACTGTGAACGACTCCGTACTTGAAAACTTCTTGGAGAAAATTGCCTCTTTGCCTGAATTCATCGGCATCGCAAGCATTGCTGTTCACACCCGTGGTAACTGGAACTCCACACCACTGCACATAGCCGCCACCCAAGGCGATATTGCAGCCATCGCCGCACTGCTGGATGCTGGAGCCGATATCCACAGCCCCGGTGAGCACGGTTATAGCCCCTTACATGAAGCGGTAGAGCAATGCCATATTGACGCAGTCCAGCTGCTGCTGGAGCGTGGGGCTTCGGCCCATGCCAAAAACGATGACGGCGACACGCCCATTCGATCCGCAGTAATTCATGGCCATCAGGAAATCATAAAACTGCTTCAAGCCGACGCTGGCTCAGCTTGCGCTCAACGGTAGCCCAAAATCAGCCCACTCCATATGCTCAGCCTCCCTCCATCCATTGAGCAGCTCTTCCTCACGGCAGGATGGCGGCCGCATCCCACGTCCAAGTCTGTGGATGCTGACAATGCAAACTCAGAGGGGCTAGCAACAGCAATACTGCGACAGTTCGCAGCGCTTCATGTAGGCGAAATTGGCTCAGGAGTAGAGCAAGCCAAAAGCGATATCAGTTTTTATTCCCAGCTCCGCCCGACCGTCAGCGCTGTGACCTCGCCGTGGCGACTCCAGGTCGGCAATTGCGCTGCCTTTGCAACTGCACACAACGACCACATGATCCTGTTTGTCAACGACCAGGGTCGGTACTTCGTATTCACGGACCCGGACAGTTGCCTTTACCCATTGGGAGATTCGTTTGGCAACGCCATGCTCACCTTGCTTCTGGGTTACAAATTTGCGTCACCGCTAGCTCGAGATTCTTAGTCAATATGCACCTCCACTTGGTGCTTCGCTGCAAAGTACATTCGTGGACGGCTGCCAGAAGCCAGAGGTCTTGCAGTCAAGTCACAAACTGACACAAACAGGCAAACGCCAGCCACATGCATCGCAAATGATTCTGATTGCGAATTCATTTGCTCACCCAGCCAACGTGATCGGCTCTGCGCCGCGTCCACGCCAGCCAGCTCCGCTCTGCATACCTTTGGCCCGCCCGGCAATGCCCAGGGCTGCGTCGCCTGCAGGCTGTCTTACTGCCCTTGTTTGTTGTCATGTCCCATCCCGCTGCTTCATTCCCCCTTCTTCCCATTGCGCTGGCCGCAGGCCTGTGCCTGTCATCGGCCGCATCGGCGCAAAGCAACACGGAGCCCGGCACCACGCTGGACACGATCACCGTGACGGCGGCTGCGACGGCCACGGCCGTCAAGGACGCACCCGCCAGCCTGACGGTGCTGACCGCCGAAGACATAGCGCGCGTGCCTGCCACTGATTTGAACGAGGTACTGCGCCGCGTGCCGGGCCTCACGCAAGCCACCACGCCCGATGGCGGCACCAGCATCCAGATTCGCGGCCTGCCCCAGCAGTACACCCTGATCCTGGTCGATGGTGTGCGCGTAGGCAGCTCCAGCGAGACCTTTGATCGCTACACCCGCAATGAGCTCAACTGGATTGCGCCCGAGGCGATCGAGCGCATCGAAGTGGTGCGCGGCCCCATGTCCTCGCTCTACGGCTCGGACGCAATGGGCGGCGTGATCAACATCATCACCAAAAAAGGCGGCGATACATGGAGCGGCCAGGTCTCGGCCGGTGCCGAGATCAATCCCGAATCCATCCGTGGCAATGACTACAGCGGTGGCTTCAACATCAGCGGCCCACTGGGCAAGGGCTTCAAGCTGCAGCTCAATGGCCAGCAAACCTACCGCCAGGCCGACAGTGGCCTGGAAGACGGCACCACCGCCTTCCGCTGGGGTGGCGGGCGGGAAGGCGCCAAGCGCCAGTCGCTGGGCGCGCGCCTCGATTGGGACATCAACGACAGCCACAAGCTGAGCCTGGATGTGCAGCGCGCCGAGTGGAAGACCCTGGGTGGCCCCTCGCCCTCTACCAGCAACCCGGGCGGCTTTGCGGCGGCTGCCACCACCCGTGGGCCATCGAACATGGAGCGCGAAAGCACCAGCCTGACCCACCAGGGCAAATACAGCTTTGGTACGTCCAAGCTCTCGCTCAGCCACAGCAAATACAGCAACGAGACGACCGCCCCGCGCATTGAAAACGGCCAGTTTGTGCCCGTGCCCGGCGGCACCGCCACCCAGACCTACAGCACGCATTCGGTCTCGGAAGACCTGATCCTCGACGGCTCGGTGACCATGCCCTTCAAATGGGGCTTTGACCAGATGCTGACCGTGGGCGCGCAGTGGCAGCGCCAGGAGCTGGACAACCCGAACTCGGTGGGCTCGGTCGCCAATGAAGCGGGCGTGGTCGGCCTCAGCTACAAGCAGGCCAAGTCGCAGGCCTTGTTTGTCGAAGACCAGATCTTTTTGCGCGACAACCTGACCCTGACCCTGGGACTGCGCGGTGACCGCCATGACGATTACGGCTCGCACATCAGCCCGCGTGCCTACCTGGTCTACCACCCCAGCGCTGCCTGGACCTTGCGTGGCGGCTACTCCGAAGGCTTCCGCGCGCCCAACCTGCGCCAGTCGAACGAGAACTTTGTGAGCCAGTCGCAAGGCGCGGGCTGCGGCTTTGCCGGCTACGCCGGCGGCGGTTGCAGCATCCGGGGCAACTCCGACCTCAAGCCCGAGACCTCGCAGAACTGGGAGCTGGGCGCCGCCTGGGAGCATGAAGGCTGGCAAGCGGGCCTGACCTTCTTCAACACCGATTTCAAGGACAAGATCGATTCGCAAGGCATTGGCTACTTGCCGGGCGGAACCAACTACTGGGCCCAGTATGTGAACATCGACGCGGCCATCACGCGCGGGCTGGAAGCCAATCTGCGCGTGCCTTTGAGCCGCAGCATCAGCTGGAACAACAGCCTGACCCATATGCTCAAGGCCGAGAACAAGACCACCGGCGTGGCGCTGACCACCGTCTCCAAATGGAGCGGCTCCTCGGTGCTGGACTGGCAGGTCAACACTGCCCTGGGCCTGAGCCTGGGCGCCGAGCTGGTGGGCAAGCAAATGGGCCTGGCCCAGCGCCTGGCCGACAATTCCAACTTTGGCGAGCAGCGCATCCAGAACAGCTATGTGCTGTACGACCTGGCTGCCAACTACCGCATCAACCAGGCGCTGCGCATCAACGCCGGCGTGAAGAACCTGTTTGACCGCAATGCCAGCGGCAACCGCGATGTGGGCAACAATTTCTACCTGCCCGGCCGCCGTTTCTTTGCGACACTGACGGCCAGCTTCTAAGCTGATTTAACGCCCTAAAGGCAAAGGCGCTGAGAGTCCTGTCTCAGCGCCTTTTTCTACGCCTGCTCTGTCAGAGCTGGGCCGCTGCAAAGCCATGGCGCTTGGCCAGCAACACCACCGCCAGGCTCAGCAGCATCAGCAGCAGCACCGCTGGCGAGAAGGCCGCCACACCCCACTGGGCCAGCAATACGCCACCGGCCATGCCGCCCCCGGCAATGGCCAGGTTCCAAGAGGTCACCAGCATCGACTGCGCCACATCGGCTGCCGGCCCTGCGTTCTTGGCCAAGGCCGTTTGCAGCAGCGGCGGCAGCCCACCAAAGCCCAGGCCCCAGACGGCCACGGCCAGGTAAACGGCAGCGGGTAGCTCCGTCGCCAGCGCCAGCAGCACAGCGCCCAACAGAAACAGCCCCGTGCTCGCCAAACTCAGCGCGCGCAGATGGCGGTCAATCAGCAGGCCGGTGATCCAGATACTGAGCACCGACATCAGCCCAAACACCAGCAGCACCCGGTCGATCTGCGCGCCCAGATCGGCAGGCGCCAGCAGGGGCGCGATATAGGTGTAGAGCAGGTTGTGCGCCAGCACATAGGCCAGCACCACCAGCAGCACCGGCCGCACACCAGGCAGGCGGAAGACCTGGCCCAAACCAAAAGCCTGGCCAGCGGGCTGGCCGGCAAAATCGGGAAGGCGCAGTTGCACCCAGGCCATCAGCAGCAGCGCCAGCACGCTCATGCTGGCAAAGCACAGGCGCCAGCCCAGGTGCTGGCCCATCCAGGTGCCCAGCGGCAGGCCCAGCGACAGCGCCAGCGGCGCGCCCAGCATCGCAATCGCGATGGCGCGCCCGCTTTGGTGCGGCGGCACCATGCGCGTGGCATAGCCGGCCAGCAAGGCCCAAAGCAGGCCTGCCGCCACGCCCGCCACAAAGCGCGCCAGCAAGGTGAGCGCATAGCTGCCCGACACCGTCGTGATGCTGTTGGCCAGCACAAAACCGGCCAAGGCCGCCAGTAGCAAGGGCTTGCGGCGCATGCGCTGGGTGGCCGCCGTCAGCGGTATCGCCGCCACCAAGGAGCCGATCGCATACAGGCTGACCAGTTGCCCCGCCATCGCCTGCGACACCCCCAGCCCGGCACTGATCTGCGGCAGCAAACCGGCAGGCAAGGCCTCCGTCAGGATGGTGACAAAGCCCGCCAGCGCCAGTGCCAGCAGTGATGCGAGCGGCAGGCCGCCGCTCCGGGGTGGGCAGCTGGGTTCAAGATGGGGGGATGGGTGGGAAGAAAGCGAAGAAGAATCTGCCATGGCACTAAGCGAAGGTCCTGTACAAACCCGAGCAGGCCTATAGGCCGCTGGCGGGTGAAAAACAACAGCCGCCATGGTGCAGCGATTGCCGCAGCAAGACAATCAGGCCGAGATGCAGAACATATCGGACAGAAATGTCCGCAATCTAGCATCCGTCAGCAGCTACCACGGCCATGCAGGCTGCTGATCTACGCCGGTCTCCCTACCGCCGCTGGCTATACTGCCCGCTGCACCTCATCCGCCCTCACCCCAACCGCAGCTTGAAAGGCAAACCATGGGCCTCCGTGAACAGCTCCAGCACGACGGCTATCTGCTGCTGCGCCAGGCCATTCCGGCCGACTGGCTGCCGGGTTTGCGCGAGGTTTTTGATGCGGGTATCACCAGCCACTGGCCCGTGCCCCGGGGCTGGGATTGGCGCCATGCACTGGTCGATGACAACCCCCAGATACTCGCCGTGTGCCAGCTGCCGCAGCTATTGGCCGCAGCGGGCGTGCTGATTGGCGAGCGCTTTTTTCTGTCGCAAGTGGAAGGGCGCGAGCCCATTGGAGGCGGCGGCTACCAGCGCCTGCACCGCGATCTGTCCAACCAGCGCCCGGGCGATACCGTGGGCGCGCTGGCGTTTTTGGATGACTTTGGGCCGGACAATGGCGCTACCCGCTTGATTCCGGCCAGCCACCGCCCCAACGCCGAAGAAGCGGCGCGCGGCGAGCATGACGAATCGCAGGCGATTCAGATCTCTGGCCAGGCCGGCGATATTCTGGTGTTCGATGTCGACTTGCTGCATGCCGCCAGCCTCAACCCCAGCGGCGCGCACCGCCGCAGCCTGTTGATCAACTATGCCGCCGAGGGGCTGTACGACGCGTACCAGCAAACGGCTGCGCTGCGCCAGGTACGCATGGATACCAGCGCACGCTATGCGCCCGGCGATTTTGTGCTGGCATCTGTCTGATGCCAGCTTGATACCCGCTTGGTACCCGCTTGGTACCCGGCTGAACCCAAGCAGCGCCAGCCGCGTTAAACCGGCGCGTCTCCTGTGCTGATCGGCTCGCCTTCTGCGTCTTTCGCATCTTTGGCAATGTGCGGCGCATGCCAGCCCATCTTTTGCGAGATCGCCGCACTGGCGGTTTTCAGCAGTGTGCGGTAGTAGTGCGGCGTATCGGCGCCGCAGCGCATGACCGGAAAGGACACCGACAGCGCGGCAATCACATGGCCAAAGCGGTCAAACACGGGCACCGCAATGCAGCGTAGGCCGGGTTCGGCCTCCTCGTCGTCTTCGGCCACCTCCTGCGCACGCACACGGGGCAGGATGTCCATCACGGCATCGACGGAGCTCAAGGTGCGGGGCGTGAACAGCTTGAGCGGCTGCGACGACAGCAACTCCCGCGCCTGCTCGGCCGGCATAAAGGCCAGCAACACCTTGCCAATGGCGGTGCTGTGCAAGGGCTTGCGCCGGCCAATGCGCGATTGCATGCGCAGCCCAAAATCCGATTCGATCTTGTGGATGTAGATGATCGCGTCCTCATCGAGCGCGCCCAGGTGGATGGTCTCGCGGGTCAGCGCACCCAGGCGCCGCATGTCCTCATCGGCCTCGCGCACCAGGTCGGTGTTCTCCAGCGCCTTGCCGCCCAGCTCAAACAGCCGCAAGGTGGCACGGTACAGCTCGGACTCGCCATCCTGCGCCACATAGCCCAGCGCCTTCAAGGTTTGCAGCAGCCGGTGCACAGAGGACTTGGACAGCGCCAGCTGCTGGGCCAGCGCGGTCACGCTGACATCGCGCTGGTTGCCCAGGCATTCCAGAATGGCAAAGGCTTTCTCCACCGCGGCGACGGTGTCGGTCTTGTCCATGGCTGCGGGGCTCTCGCTCATCGGTCCGTCCTTCTGTGTTGGGCTGTGGTGGATGGCCTCGATTATCGGGCCAGCCAGCCGCCATCGACGGCCAGGGTATGGCCATGCACATAGTCGGCCGCGCTGGAGGCCAAAAATACCGCCGCGCCACCCAGGTCCGCAGGCTGCCCCCAGCGGCCCGCGGGGATGCGCTGCAGGATCTCACCGGCGCGGCCTGCATCCTGGCGCAACGCCTCGGTGTTGTTGGTCTCGATATAGCCGGGCGCGATCGCATTCACATTGATGCCCTTGCCGGCCCATTCATTGGCCATCAGCCGGGTCAAACCCAGCACGCCGCTCTTGGCTGCGGTGTATGACGGCACACGCACCCCTCCCTGGAACGACAGCAGCGATGCGATATGGATGATCTTGCCGCCACGCCACTGCGCACCTTGCTGCGCGGCACAGTCCAGCATATGGCGCGCCACAGCCTGCGATAGAAAGAACAGGCTTTTGAGGTTGGTGTTCATCACCGCATCCCAGTCCTCTTCGCTGAAGTCCAAGGCATCCGCTCGGCGAATGATGCCGGCATTGTTCACCAGGATATCGACCTGCCCGCAGGCCGCCAGCACCTGGGCCAGCACATCGCCTATGGCCGCCGTGTCAGACAGATCTGCCTGTATCGGCACAAATCTGCGCCCCAGCGCCTGCACCTGCGCTGCCGTCTGGCGGGCATCGCTGCGGTTGAGTCCGACGATATCGGCCCCCGCCTGCGCCAGCGCCACCGCAATGCCCGCGCCAATGCCGGTATTGCAGCCGGTCACCAGCGCTACCCGCCCCTGCAGATCAAAAGGGTGGCGGGGGCTGGCGGGGGCTGCGACAGGCGCTGGGGCAAGGGATGAATCGGACATGGCTGGTGAATGCAAGGGGTACAAAAGCGGCCAGCCGAAACGCGGGCTGACCGGGAGATATGGCAACCATTGGAACACATTCTTAATTTTTCAGAACACTGTTCCGTAAATTTTTATGAATGGCAAAAGACAAAGGGTTTACCAGCTATTTTTTGAATTTGAATTTATGGAACACTGTCCCGGTTGATCCGTTAGTCATCGGACAACACCTCTACAAGCGATAACAAATTCACCACCAAAGTGTGAGGAGCGAGACATGGAAATCCAGAAAACCATTGAGCGTGTGCCCGGCGGGCTCATGCTGATCCCCCTGCTGCTGGGCGCCTGCGTGCACACCTTTGCAGCAGATGCCGGCAAGTACTTTGGCTCGTTCACCAACGGGCTGATGACCGGCACCGTGCCGATCCTCGCGGTCTGGTTCTTTTGCATGGGGGCAACGATCAATCTCAAGGCCACCGGCGTGGTGCTTAAAAAATCCGGCACCCTGGTGCTGACCAAGATCCTGGTCGCCTGGGTGGTGGCGATGGTAGCCACGCGCTTCTTGCCGGCCGGCGGCATTCAGACAGGGCTGTTCACCGGCCTGTCGGTGCTCGCGCTGGTCACCGCGATGGACATGACCAATGGGGGGCTGTATGCCGCGCTGATGCAGCAATACGGCACGCAAGAGGAGGCAGGCGCTTTTGTGCTCACCTCCATCGAGTCGGGCCCGCTGGTCAGCATGCTGATCCTGGGCGCCACCGGCGTGGCGGTGTTTGAGCCGCGCTTGTTTGCCGGCGCGGTGCTGCCGTTTCTGATCGGCTTTGCGCTGGGCAACCTGGATGCGAACCTGCGCGAGTTCTTTGGCCGCTGCGTGCATCCGCTGATTCCGTTCTTCGGCTTTGCGCTGGGCTGCTCGATTGACCTGGGCGTCATCGCCAAGAGCGGCTTTACCGGCGTCTTTGTCGGCGTGGCCGTCATCATCGTCACCGGCATCCCGCTGATCCTGGCGGATAAGTACATCGGCGGCGGCAATGGCACTGCGGGGCTGGCCGCCTCGTCCACCGCTGGTGCAGCTGTTGCCAACCCGCAAATCATCGGCACCATGGTGCCCGAGCTCAAGTCCATGGCCGATTCGGCCACCGCCATTACCGCCACCGCCTGCCTGCTGACCGCCATCCTGGTTCCGATCCTCACCGCCATGTGGGCGCGCAAGTATGGCCGCCGCCCGCAGGCATCGGTGGCAGCGCCCACCCCGCCAACCAGCGCCGCTGGCAGCCCGCCTAAGCTGGCCCAGGACGGGCACTTCTAAGCGCACTCAGCTTTACCCCCTCGCCTGGCGCGCTGGTCCATAGCGCGCCCTGGCATCTTTCACAGGACTGACTCCATGACCCATTCTTCCGTCTCCACCGGCCGCCTGGCAGGCAAGGTGGCCCTGGTGACCGCAGCGGCGCAAGGCATTGGCCGCGCCAGCGCCGAGCGCCTGGCAGCCGACGGCGCCCGTGTGATTGCCACCGACTTGCATATCGGCCCGCTGGCAGGCTCGGGCCTCGATGCGCGCCAGCTCGATGTGCGCGACAGCGCCCAGATCCAGACACTGGCCGAAGTGCTCGGCCCCATCGACATCCTCTTTAACTGCGCGGGCTTTGTGCATGCCGGCAGCGTGCTCGAATGCAGCGAAGAGGACTGGGACTTTGCCTTTGACCTCAATGTCAAAGCCATGTACCGCAGCATCCGCGCCTTTTTGCCGGGCATGCTGCAGCGCGGCCGGGGCAGCATCATCAATATGTCCTCGGCCGCCTCCAGCATCAAGGGCGTGCCCAACCGCTTTGCCTACAGTGCGTCGAAGGCAGCCGTCATCGGCATGACCAAGTCCATCGCTGCCGATTACTGCACCCGGGGCGTGCGCTGCAATGTCATCTGCCCGGGCACCGTCGATTCGCCATCGCTTGGCCAGCGCATCGCCACCCAGGCAGCGCACGATAGCCTCTCGGTGGACGCCGTGCGCGCCGCCTTTGTGGCCCGCCAGCCGATGGGCCGCGTCGGCAAGCCTGAGGAGATTGCCGCGCTGGTGGCCTATCTGGCCTCGGACGAGGCGGCCTTTACCACCGGCCAGGCCCATGTGATTGATGGCGGCTGGTCCAACTAAAGCCCGCTAGCCCCCACTTTTACCGCTGCGCGACAGCATCCCTAGCTGCAGGCACCTAGACTGGCGCCTGCATGCAATTTGATCCATTGGAGATGACATGAAATTACTGCGTTACGGCCCGGTGGGCCAGGAAAAGCCCGGCCTTCTCGACAGCAGCAATACCCTGCGCGACCTCTCCGGCGTGCTCGGCGATATCGAAGGCGCGCACCTGGGCGATGCCGCGCTGGCCCGCCTGCGCGCGATCGACCCCAGCACCCTGCCAGCGGTGCCCGGCCAGCCCCGCATCGGCCCTTGCGTGGCGCGGGTGGGCAAGTTCATCTGCATCGGCCTCAATTACGCCGACCACGCCGCCGAATCGGGCGCCGCCATCCCCACCGAGCCGGTGATCTTCAACAAATGGACCAGCGCCATCTGCGGCCCCAACGATGCGGTTGAAATTCCCCGTGGATCTACCAAGACCGACTGGGAAGTCGAGCTGGGCGTGGTCATCGGCAGGGCCGCCAAGTACATCACCGAAGCGCAGGCGCTGGAGCATGTGGCCGGCTACTGCGTGGTCAATGATGTGTCCGAGCGCGAATGGCAGATAGAACGCGGCGGTACCTGGGACAAGGGCAAGGGCTTTGACACCTTTGGCCCCATTGGCCCCTGGCTGGTGACGCGCGATGAAGTGCCGGACCCACAAAACCTGTCGATGTGGCTGGATGTGGATGGCAAGCGTTTTCAGAACGGCAACACCAAGACGATGATCTTCACGGTCGCGCAGATCGTCGCCTATGTCAGCCAGTGCATGAGCCTGCAGCCGGGCGACATCATCTCGACCGGCACGCCTCCCGGCGTGGGCCTGGGCATCAAGCCCAATCCTGTCTACCTAAAGGCCGGCCAAACGATGCGCCTGGGTATTGAAGGCCTGGGTGAGCAGCAGCAAACCACCGTCAACGCCTGATGACACGTAGCACCCGGCGCCAGCGCGGCAACGGGTGCTTACAGGTGGAAAAATCGTAGCTGCCATCGCCATAGATTTCAACCATCAAAACAGCCGCAACAGCTGATGTACAAAGCAACCATTGCTCATCTTTTGATACAGGATTTTCCGCTAAGCTGCCAGCATCCACCACAACTCCAACCCCTGCCATGAACCGTTTGTTGACCCCTTTGCTCACTGCGCTGGCACTGTCCTGCCTGGCCGATGCCAGCTGGGCCCACGGTGGCGGCCACCGCCACCACCACCGCAAGGAACACAAGGAGCAGTTCTGGGACGGCAACTGCAAGGTGGAGCGCAAGTGGAAGCGCAATGGCGAATACAAGGAAAAGCGCCGCTGCCATGACCGCCCGGCCGCCTACTACGCCCCGCAGCCCGCCTACGCCGCCCCGGTGCTGGTGGCGCCCCGCACCCCCGATGCGATTGTCATCAGCCCGCAGATCGTCATCCGCCCCTGATCGGCGCGCGCTCGCACTCTTGCTCATCCATGTTTGCGGGCTGCCAGACACCTGTTTGACAGCCCACTGTATTGGCCGCTGCAGCTGCAAGCCCAGTTGGCCCACAATCGGGCCATGTCCTCCTCCCCCCTCCCCATGGCTCCGGCCGGCTCCATCACCTTGGTGCAAGGCATCGAAGTGGGCCACTTCACAGACACGCGCCGCCCCACCGGCTGCACGGCCATCCTGGCCAAAGCCGGGGCGGTGGGCGGTGTCGATGTGCGCGGTGCCGCACCCGGCACGCGCGAAACCGACTTGCTCCACCCCACCAACCTGGTCGAGCGCGTGCACGGCATCATGCTGGCGGGTGGTAGCGCCTGGGGCCTGGATGCGGCCAGCGGCGCCATGCGCTGGCTGGAAGAGCAAGGCGTAGGCCTCGATATCTCTGTGGGCCGCATTCCGCTGGTGCCTGCCGCCGTGCTGTTTGATGTGCTGGTGGGCGATATGCGCATCCGCCCTGATGCCCAGGCCGGCTATGCCGCCTGCCAGGCCGCCAGCAGCGCCATGCCCGCGCAAGGCAATGTGGGCGCGGGGGCCGGAGCGGCCGTAGGCAAGATCTTTGGCATCCAACGGGCGATGAAAGGCGGCATCGGCACGGCCTCCGTCACTGTCGATGGCGTCACCGTGGGCGCCATCATTGCCTGCAATGCACTGGGCGATGTGCTGCACCCGGACACCGCTCAGGTGGTGGCCGGCGCGCGCACCCGCGATGGCCTGGGCCTCATCGACACGCGCCGCGCGCTGCTGCGCGGCGAGCCGCCCCAGCCCCTGCTGGCGGGCACCAACACCACTATTGGTGTGATCGCCACCGACGCGACCATCACCAAGGCCCAGGCCAGCCGCCTGGCGACTGTGGGCCACGACGGCCTGGCGCGCGCCATCAACCCGGTGCACACCATGTCCGACGGCGACACCTTGTTCTGCCTGGGTACTGGCGCCGCCGGGCGCAGCCTGGGCATGATGGTGCTGGCCACGATGGCCGCCGAAGCGGTGGCCCAGGCCACCCTGCAGGCGGTGCTGCATGCCAATCGTTTACAAATCGAAGCCGGAGAAAACCACAAGGCCTTGCACCTGCCCAGCGCGGCTGATTTACAGTAGGCGCCATTCCAACAGCGCTGCGCCGGCAGCCCGCCACACACCATGGGTGACCGCTCCACGTCCATGCGCCAAAAAGCCTACGGGCTGCGCCAAACCCTGATCACCCTGGTGCTCAATATCCGCGATGCGCTGGTCTCCGGCGGCCCGCTGGTGATCCTTGCCGTGGCCTTGATCATCGGGGCCTACTGGTGGCTCAAGCCCAACCCGCCCTCGCAGGTCAAGCTGGCCACCGGCCCGGCCCAAAGCGCCTACGCCAGCTTTGGCGAGCAGTACCGCACCCCCCTGGCCAGGAACAAGATCCGCGTGGAACTGGTCGGCAGCGAAGGCTCCTTCGACAACCTGCAGCTACTGCGCGAGGGCAAGGTCGATCTGGCCTTTGTGCAAGGCGGCACTGCCGAGCTGACCGAGGACGACCTGGACAGCCTCACCTCGCTGGGCGCGCTGTTTGTCGAGCCCGTCTGGCTGTTCTACCGCAGCGATGCTGCGCAGCACCTGACCAAGCGCGCCCACCTCAGCAATCTGACGCAACTGGCGGGGTGGCGTGTCAATGTCGGCACCGCCGGTAGCGGCGTGCCCAATCTGTTCAACCAATTGCTGGAGGCCAACCGCCTGAATCTGGCCCAGCTGCGCGTGTCACACCTGGCCGAGACGCCCGCAACCGTCGAGTTTCTGGCCGGCAAGATCGATGCGCTGGTGCTGGTGTCGGCGCCTGAATCGCCGATGGTGCAAATGCTGCTGAAAACACCCGGCGTGCAGCTGATGGATTTTCCGCAGAACGAGGCCTACGGCCGCAAGTTCAGGTTCCTGAGCCCTGTCACCTTGCCGCGCGGCATTGTCGACCTCGCCGCCAATGTGCCGCCGCAAAACGTGCACCTGCTGGCCTCCACCACCTCGCTGCTGGCCCGCGATGACACCCACCCTGCCATCAAGCAACTCTTCGCCCAAGCCTCGCAGGGTATCCACAGCCAGGCGGGCTGGTTCAACCGGGCGCGTGACTTTCCCAACACCCGCAGCAGCGAACTGGCCGTCGCCCCCGAAGGCGTGCGCGCCATCAACGAACCCGCCCCCTTGCTGCAGCGCTACCTGCCCTTCTGGCTCGCCAACCTGGTCGAGCGCATGTGGCTGGTGCTGGGTGTCCTGCTGGCCTTTATGCTGCCGCTATCGCGGGTCGTACCGCCCCTCTACCAATTCCGTGTGCGCTCACGCGTCTTCAAATGGTACGGCCAGCTTCGCGCCATCGAGCATGAGATGGAGCAACCCGAGCCCGACCGGGCCAGCATCCAGGCTGAGCTGCTGGCGCTGAGCCGCAAGGTGGAGAAGATCACCGTGCCGCTGTCGTATGCGGATGAGTTGTATGCGCTGCGTAGCCATATTCATTGGGTGCTGCAGAAGTTGGAGCAGCAGGGAGCAGGGACTGACGCCGGGATTCAGGCTGAATGATGCGGTGCGGCAACTAGATGAAGCCGGGAACTTGGTGATGCTGATATCCCTGGTAATGCTGCTTGGCTCCTTGGCCGCACTTGCGTTTGCATGGCTTCTATGGCGCGTGGGCCGCGCAGTGACACAGGATGTTCAGCGCTTTCTAGCCACGGCGCGCCCAGCTACCGGCACGGTCATCGGTCTGCAATGGCGTTCACACAGTCGCATTGCCAGACCCAAGTTCCGGATGAACTGTTATCCTGAAATCGCTTTCACCCTTCCCAATGGTCAATCGATTCAATGCACCACGCGCCTGGGCAGCAGGCAGCGCCCTGCCAAGATTGGCGCAACGGTTGACATTCTCTACAACCCCCTGGATCCGCAGGAAATGGAACTCGCCTCGCGAGCACCCTTCAGGCTATCGGTTTGGGTATTCCGAATTCTCTCTTTGTCTTTTGGACTTGCCGGCCTTTGGGTGTGGGTACTGTGGTTTTTACTATTTGTAATCGGTCAGCCTGCAGCCTGACAGATAAGCGCGCACCGACGCTTCAATATCCGCTCGAATTCACCGGCCTCCTTCGCTCTTGCTAGGAGCTGCTACTCCAGGCTCAGAGCCTGCCCCTTGAGTAGCCCCCAAAACAACGCCCTCTCCCGCCTCGGTTCACCACCTAGGGAGAACCCGCGCTGTTCTTGACTTACAGCAAGCTCTGTTCACACTCTAGGCAACACAATCGGCTCAAGCTCTTGGCAAAGCGGGCCCGAAACACCGTGCGGCAGCCAGGACTGAAGGCTCTTTGGACTGCAGCAATTTCTGCTTAATCTAGTTTTTTAGGGCCTTGAGTGCTCTGAATTTAGTAGCAATCTGCGCATTTGCGCTGACAGACAAGGGCCACACCTTCGTCGAAGGTAGTTCGTATCAGGTATTCGATAAATTGAATTAATGAGTATCTTGGATATACAATAGTTTCAAGAATTTCTGAAAACTAAAAACTTACCCCATGCCATCCACCTGCGCCACCTCCTCCGCCAGCAGCCCTGCTGTGGCAACGCGCCCCTCTGCGAAGGGCGCGTGGTGGCAGGTGCTGGCAGCCTTGCTGTGGTTGCCGCAGGCGGCAGTGATTGCCTGGGGGATTGAGGCGATTCACCAGCAAGCGGCCTGGTCGACATTGGCCAAGGCTTGCGTCCTGTTCCTGGCGCTGGGTTTGCTGCGGGCCCTGGTCGATGGCTATGGCCTGCGCCGGGCTTTTGCCGCAGCGCGCGCCCATACGCAGCAGCTGCGGCTGCAGGCGCTGCAGGCATTGGCGCTGCACTCGCCCCTGCACCCACATCGCCCATCGGCCGGGCTGGCGGCCAGTGTGCTCAACGAGCAGGCCGACCACATCACGCCCTACTGGGCCCGCTACACCACGGCGCGCACCAAGGTCATGGTGGTGCCGCTGGTCATCCTGGTTTGTGTGTTCTGCCTATCCTGGGTGGCGGGCCTGGTGCTGCTGGTGGCTGCGCCCTTGATTCCGATCTTTATGGCGCTGGTGGGCTGGCGGGCCGAGGCGGCCAGCAAAAAACATTTGCAGGATGTCGGCAACCTGAACCAGTTTTTGCTCGATCGCCTGCAGGGCCTGGCCAGTATTCGCGGGCTGGGTGCCGTCGGGCAGGTGGCGCAACAGCTGGCTAATGCCGCAGAGCAGCTGCGCGCCAACACCATGGCCGTGCTCAAGATTGCCTTTCTGTCCTCTGCGGTGCTGGAGCTGTTCTCCGCGCTGGGCGTGGCACTGGTCGCTGTGTATGTCGGTTTTCATCTGCTGGGCCAGATCCCGTTTGGCAGCTGGGGCGGCACCTTAGGGCTGGCACAAGCCATGTTTGTGCTGCTGCTGGCCCCGGCATTTTTTGAGCCACTGCGCGAACTCTCGGCCGTGTGGCATGACAAGGCCGCCGGTGTGGCGGCCGAGCAGGCACTGCAAGCGCTGCAGCAGCCTGGCCCGCAGCTGGTGGGTGGTAGCGATAGCGACCAAGCCCGCGTTGCCAGCGCCAACACGGCAGCAGCTGCCGCGCTGACGATCAACGATCTCAGCTTTCAATACAGTGCCGACAGCCCGCTGGTGGTCAAGTCCTTCAGCGCCGAGATTGCGGCTGGCGAGCGCGTCGCGCTGTGGGGCGAAAGCGGCAGCGGCAAATCCACCGTGATGGCGCTGATCGCGGGCCTGGCAGCCCCCAGCGCAGGCAGCATACACATCGATGGACGGCCCATGGATGCAGCCCACGCCGCCGGCCTGCGCAGCGGCATGGCCTGGGTCGCGCAAAAGCCCCATGTGCTGGCCGCCAGCCTGGTGGACAACATTCGCCTGGGCCGCGATATCGACGAGGCCGCACTGCAGCGAGCGGTACAGAGCGCGGCCCTGGGCCCCGTGCTGGCCTTGCGCGGCAATGCCGTGGTGGGCGATGGGGGCCTGGGCCTGTCGGGTGGCGAGGCCTTGCGCCTGACCCTGGCACGCGCAGCCGCCACGCCCGGCTGCCGCCTGGTGCTGGCCGATGAGCCCACGGCCCACCTCGATGCCGAGACCGCCCAGTTTGTACGCCAGGGCCTGCTGGCCTTGGCAGCGCGCGGCGCGACCTTGGTGGTGGCCACCCATGATCCGCTGCTGGCCGCCTGCATGGACCGGGTGCTGTCGCTCGATGGCAGCCAAGCACCCATTGCCGCTGGCCTGCCCGCCGCCATGAGGAGCATCGCATGAAGGCCTGGAACGCGCTGCGCCCCATCGTCCAGCTGTTTGCGCAATCGCCCTACCGCCGGCGCATGCTGCTGGGCAGTGTGCTCGCTGCAATCACCGTGTGCGCCGGCATGGCGCTGCTGGGCCTGTCGGGCTGGTTCCTCACCGCTGCCTATGTGGCGGGTCTGTCTACCGCCACGGCCGTGGTGTTTGATGTGTTTGCGCCCGGCGCGGGTGTGCGCTTTTTCTCGATGCTGCGCACCGGCGCGCGCTACAGCGAGCGGGTCGTCACGCATGACGCCACCTTGCGCGTACTGGCCGCCCTGCGGGTGCAGCTGTTCTCGCGCTTGGCTGCCGCCGATACCGCATTGGCGCTGCGCCAGCGCCCTGCCCGCCTGCTGCACCGCCTCACCGCCGATATCGATGCGCTGGATGCCGTCTACCTGCGCCTGCTCACCCCCGCCGTCTCGCTGCTGGTCAGCGCCTGCGTCACCGCGTTGGCGCTGACGGTCTTTTTGAACTGGCAAAGCGGTCTGCTGGTGGGCGCCATGGTGCTGGCCGGTGGCCTGGCCTGCGTGGCCTGGTGTGTGCGCCAGGGCTTTATGACCGCGCTGCGCCGCAGTTTTGCCGGCGAGCATCTGCGGGCCCAGGTGATTGATGCGGTGGGCGCGCAGACCGAGCTGGTGATGGCCGGCAGCCTGCAGCGCCAGATGGCCCGCATTGCTGCGGCAGAGCGCCAGCAGTGGGCTGCCGATATCCGCCTCAACCGGCTGGAATCGCAGGTGGCCGTTGCGATGGCGATGCTGGGCCACTGCGCCACCGCTGCTGCGCTGCTTTGCGCGGCCTGGCTGGCGCAGAAGGGCGAGATTGGCGCGCCCATTGCCGCGCTGGCCACCTTGCTGCTGCTCGCGGCGCTGGAGCCCCTCGTCCACATCCGCCGTGGCGCGATGGAAGCGGGCCGCACCTTGCTCGCTGCGCGCCGCATTGCCCCGCTGCTCGATACCCCGGCCCCTGCCGCCGCCACAGAAGACCGCGCACCGACAGCCGGTCTGGCCGTCGACATGCAGGCCGTGGGCCTGCAACACCCCGGCAGCGCCCGCGCCTTGCTGCAGCAGATCGATCTGCAAGTGGCCGATGGCGAATGGCTGGTGCTGGCAGGGCCCAGCGGCGCGGGCAAATCCAGTTTGATGGCGCTGATCGCCGGCGACCTGGCGCCCAGTGCCGGCCAGGTGCTGCGCAAGCCATGCGCCAGCCTGCCCCAGCGCACGGAGCTGTTCCAGGCCAGCGTGGCCGCCAACCTGCGCCTGGGCCGGCCTGACGCCAGCGATGCCCAGCTGTGGGCCGCACTGCAAACGGCAGGCCTGGCTGATGTCATCGACGCTCTGCCGGGGCAACTGAACACGCCCCTGGGCAGCCAGGGCACGGGCCTGTCGGGGGGTGAATCACGCCGCCTGGCGCTGGCCCGCCTGCTGCTGCACCCAGCAGCCTTGAGCTTGCTGGACGAACCCACCGAAGGCCTGGACCGCCAGACCGCCGCCCAGGTGATGCACGCGATTGCGCAATGGCATGCAAAGCGGGCCGCCAGCGGCCAGGGCGCCATCGTGATGGCCAGCCATTTGCAGCGCGAGGCGCGCCACGCCGACCGCATTGTCTGGATCGCCCCCTTGCAAGAAGGCATGGCGCAAGCGCGCAAGGGCACGGCGGAGTTTGAAGCACTGCTGCAGCGATTGCGGCCTGGCTAGCCCCCGCAGCCTGCGCAAGCCACGGATTTGTCAGTTTGGAACCCACGTAGTTTTTCTACCAGATCGAGCACTTACAACACGGAAGGACCAGTTCATGGATCTCGACATCGTCGGGCTATCAAGATTGCAGTTTGCACTCACAGCCCTGTACCACTTTCTCTTCGTACCTCTGACCCTGGGGCTGTCCATGCTGATCGCCATCATGGAGACGGTCTATGTGATGACGCGGCGCGTCATCTGGCGCCAGATGACCAAGTTCTGGGGTGTGCTCTTTGGCATCAACTTCGCCATCGGCGTGGCCACCGGCTTGGTGATGGAGTTCCAGTTCGGCATGAACTGGAGCTACTACAGCCACTATGTGGGCGATATCTTTGGCGCCCCGCTGGCCATCGAAGGGCTGATGGCCTTCTTCCTGGAGGCGACCTTTGTCGGTCTGTTCTTCTTCGGCTGGGACAAGCTCTCGCCGGTCAAGCACTTGATCGTCACCTGGCTCACGGCCCTGGGCACCAACCTGTCGGCGCTGTGGATTCTGATCGCCAACGGCTGGATGCAGAACCCCGTGGGTGCCGTATTCAACCCGCAGACCATGCGCATGGAGGTCAATGACTTCGCCGCCGTGCTCACCAACCCGGTGGCGCAGGCCAAGTTTGTGCACACCGTCTCTGCCGGTTATGTCTGCGCGGCCATCTTTGTGCTGGGCGTGTCGGCCTGGTACCTGCTCAAGGGCCGCCATGTGGCCTTGGCCAAGCGTTCGATGACCGTGGCTGCCGCCTTTGGCCTGGCCGGTTCGCTGTCGGTGGTGGTGCTGGGTGACGAGTCCGGCTACCTGTCGGGCGAACACCAGAAGATGAAGCTCGCCGCGATCGAAGCCATGTGGGAGACCGAGCCTGCGCCGGCCGCCTTCACCGCCATCGGCTTCCCCGACCAGGAAGCGCGCGAGACCCATTACGCGATCCATATCCCATGGGCGATGGGCCTGATCGGCACGCGCTCGCTCGATACCGAGCTGCAGGGCATCAACGACCTGGTCAAGCACGCCGAGGTGCTGATCCGCGACGGTATCAAGGCCTATGACGCGCTGGAAAAAATCCGCGATGCCGGCTCAACGACCACGATCTCGCCCGAGCTCAAGGAGCAGTTCGAGGCCAATGGCAAGTCGCTAGGCTATGCCTTGCTGCTCAAGCGCTATGTCGATGACCCGCGCCAGGCGACCGATGCGCAGATCGCCAAGGCGGCTTGGGATACGGTTCCCCAGGTGGCTCCGCTGTTCTGGACCTTCCGCATCATGGTCGCGCTGGGCATGTTCTTCATCGTGCTGACGGCTGTCTTCTTCTACCTCGCCTCGCGCCACCAGCTGGAAAACCGCCGCTGGCTGCTGTGGGTAGCCGTCTGGTCCATCCCGCTGCCCTGGGTTGCGATCGAGTGCGGCTGGTTCGTCGCCGAGTTTGGCCGCCAGCCCTGGATTATCGAAGGCGTGCTGCCCACCGCTGTGGCCGCGTCCAACCTGGGCGTCACCACCTTGCTGATCACGATCCTGGGCTTTGTGGCGCTGTACACGGTGCTGCTGATCATCGAGATGAAGCTGATGCTCAAGGCCATCCAAAAGGGCCCCGAGCTCGAGCCCGAGCAGCGCGACCCGCAGCCGCTGAGCTATGCCTCGATCGCCACGGCGCAACCCACCTATTCGGGAAAGTAACACCATGATCTTGCATACACTTTTGAACTACGACACCCTGCGTGTCATCTGGTGGGTCCTGCTGGGCGTGCTGCTGATCGGCTTTGCCGTGATGGATGGCTTTGACCTGGGCACCGGCATGCTGCTGCCCTTCCTGGGCAAGAACGACCTGGAGCGCCGCGTCATCATCAACGCCGTAGGCCCCACCTGGGAAGGCAACCAGGTCTGGCTGGTGCTGGGCGGTGGCGCCATCTTTGCCGCCTGGCCGCAGCTCTATGCGGTGTCCTTCTCGGGCTTTTACCTGGCCATGTTCGTGATCCTGATCGGTCTGATCCTGCGCCCGGTCGCCTTCAAGTACCGCAGCAAGAACGAGTCCCCCGCCTGGCGCAGCCGCTGGGACTGGGCGCTGTTTGCCGGCAGCTTTATCCCAGCGCTGATCTGCGGCGTGGCCATGGGCAATGTGCTCCAAGGCGTGCCTTTCCGCCTGACGCCCGAGCTCTACATCCACTATGACGGCAGCTTCTTTGGCCTGCTCAACCCCTTCGCGATCCTCGCTGGCCTCATCTCCGTCACCATGCTGCTGATGCATGGCGCGGCCTGGCTGTGCATCAAGACCGAAGGCGCCATTGCCGCCCGTGCCCGCACCGTGGGCAGCATCTCGGCGGTTGTGACTGCCGTGCTGTTCGTGCTCGCCGGCATCGTGCTGTGGAAGTTTGTTGACGGCTACAGCATCACCTCGGCGCTGAACACCACCGGCCCGTCGAACCCGCTGTTCAAGACCGCCGCCCACGCGCCCGGCGCCTGGATGCAGAACTACCAGCAGCACCCCTGGACGATGGCTGCGCCGATCCTCGGCGTGCTCGGCTGCCTGATCGCAGCGGTGCTGATCCGTGCCCGCAAGGATGGCCTGGCGATGATCACCAGCGGCCTGGGCATTGCCGGCATCATCCTGACCGTGGGCGCTTCGATGTTCCCGATGATCCTGCCCTCGTCCGTCGATCCGCGCTTTAGCCTCACGGTCTGGGATTCGTCGTCCAGCCACATGACCTTGTTCATCATGCTGGTCTGCACCCTCATCTTCATGCCGCTGATCCTGGCCTACACCAGCTGGGTCTACTCGGTCCTCTGGGGCAAGGTCAATGCCAAGGACATCAACGACGGCAACGGCCACGCTTACTGAGCGCCGCTGCACACAGAAAGGATTCGACTATGTGGTATTTCTCCTGGATTCTCGGCCTGCCGCTGGCCGCCGCCTTTGCGGTGCTCAACGCCATGTGGTTTGAGATGACCGAAGACCAGAAGCTGCGCCAGCAGCTGCTGGACGACCCGGACTCGCAGCACTGAGCTGCGGCACAAGCCCCTGAGCCTGGCACAGCGCCAAGGCTCTCAACGCACAAAGGCCCAAACCTTGGTTTGGGCCTTTTGCTATGGGCTAAGAGCGATCAGCCCTGGTTTTGCAAATCTTCAGAGAACAGCCGCCAGTCCTTGCCCACCTTGCGCCAGTACTGGCGCAGCGACAAGGGCTGGGCCTGTTCGCGGCTCTTGAGTTTCAGGTTGGCTACGCGAATCTCGCCCTTGTCGTCTTTCCAGCCATAGGTGGAGATGTCCTGCAGCTCCACACTGCGGCCCTTGAACAGCGCGGCCATGCGTGTCTGCCAGGCCTGGCCTTCGGGCGAGGCCGTCCATTGCGGCGTGGCCAGCTGCAAGGCCCCCTGGGGGTCGTCCTGCATCCAGGCCTGGTGCCACTGCTGCAGCACGGCCGTGAAAGCGTCGGTGTTCTGGCGGTGCGAGGCATCGCTTGGCGCCACCCACTGCAGCTTCTCGCGGATCAGCACCGGCGTCAGCTTGTCCACCGTGCGCATCAGCGCAATCAGATCGGGGTTGGCCAGCACCACGCAGCCATCGCTGGCCTGGGGCAGGCGGGCGAACTGGTCCGGCGGCGCGCCATGCAGCCAGATGCCACTGCCCGAGCGGCCCATGGCCTTGTCCCAGTCATTGGGGTAGTTCAGGGTCAGAGCACCCTTGCCATAGAACTCTGGCAGGCGCTGGCCGGCAATCTGGCGGCCAATAAAGTAGATGCCCTCGGGGGTGCGCTGGTCGCCCTCTTCGAGCTTGCCCACCCCCAGCTTGCCGACGGAGACATAGAAGCTGTCGACCAGCTGCAGCTGGCCTTGGTCATGGCGCAGCAGGTAGAGGCGCGACTGGCTGGCATCAATGGCGATAACCTGGCGCACCGATGGTGACAGCGACAGAAACTCCGCAGGCACCTGGCCGGCGGCCGGCAGCGATTGGGCACCCTGCATGCGGCGGCGGATCTCGTCCTGCAGGCCCTGGAGCTGCTCGAGGCTCTGCGCGCCCTGGGCGTTGGCCGCGGGCGTGGGCGGCGCAGCTGCGTCGGCCTGCGGCAGGGGTATATGTTTAACGGGCAGCACCATGGCGCGCTGGGCCACCGCAGCGGGCGTCAATGCGCCGGGCTGGCCCGAGCGAAAACGCAGCAGATCGGCATACACCAGCTGCGCGGCCTGAAAATGCGGCACATCGGCCGTCAGACTGGCGGCGGCCTTGAGGGCCTGGTCCAGCTGCTGGTTTTGCACCAGCGCAATGATCTGCACCAGGCGCTCTTCGGCATCGGGCTGGCGGGGCTTGGCGGCAGCGGCCGTCTTTGCCTGGGCAGCAGCGCGCGGCGTGGCCGGGGAGCCAGCGGCCAGCGCTGCACCTGCGGCTGCCACCACGGCTGCACCAACGCCCGAGCGCCAAAACTGCTTGCAAAAAGGCATAGCCTGTGATTCCTTCAACTGACTTCTGTGCGGACCAGCGCCGATCATAGCCTGTGCAGCGCGGAGCGATCAGCCGCCCGTGGTCTCGCGCAGGATGCGCCAATGGCCTTTTTCCAGGCGCATCACCAAGGTCTTGCGGGTGGTGGTCTTGAGCGCGCCGGCCGCATAGTACTGGCGGAACTTGGCCGTTGCCTGCTCGCCCTCGACGCTGACCTGCAGATTGCGCACATTCACCACAATCGCCTGCTTGCCGACAATGCGTTGGCGCCGCTCTTCCTTCCAGGCGCTGAGGCTGCCGCCACCGGCTGGGCTGAAATGGTCGCTGTAGGCGGCCAGGTAGCCGGGCATGTCCTTTTTCTCCCAGGCCGTGGCCCAGGTGTTGACGGCGCGCTCCACATCCAGCTTGGCGGTGTCGCGCGCCGGCTTGGGCTTGGTCTCGGCCACAGGTGCTGCTGGTTTGGCGGCTGGGGCGGCTGCCACAGCATTGGCTGCCACAGCATTGGCTGCCACAGCCTTGGCTGCCACAGCCTTGGCATGCTCAGCAGGTACAGGCGCCGGAGCGGCTGCTGGCGTAGGCGCAGGTGCCGGAGCCGCCTTGGGGGCCGGGGCCGGCGTGGGTGCAGGTGCTGGCGTTGGAGCGGGCGCCGCGGCCGCCTTGGCGGGAGCCGGCGCCGGCGTGGATGCCGCTTGGGCTACAACAGCCGGTGCAGGGCTAGGCGCAGGCGGTTTGGGCGCGGCAACCGGGGCTGGTGCTGGTGCGGGCGCTGGCACCGGCGCAGGCACAGGTGCTGGCGGCGGTGGCGCCACCGGTTTGGGCGGCACATCGGCACGGGCCTGCACCAGCGCGTTCTTGCCGTTGGCGAGCGAGGCCGGAACAATCTGCGTGATCAGCGCCAGTTGGGGGCCCTGTTGCTTGGGCGCGCCTTCCAGCTGCAAGGCCTTGGCATAGGCATCGCTGGCCATGCGGGCGTAGAGGTCGCCCAGGTTCTCATGCGCCGTCGTGTAACTGGGGTTGGTGCGCATTGATTGCTCCAGCGCCTGCGCGGCCTTGCGGTCCTGGCCATCGGCGGCATACAGCACGGCCAGGTTGTTGTAGGGCTCGGGCATGCCGGGGTAATCGCGGGTCAGCTCCTGGAAGATCTTGATCGCCTGCGCGTGCTGCTTTTGCTCGGTCGCGATCACGCCGCGCAAAAAGCGCATTTCCACATCGCCGGGCTGCTTGCGCAGATAGGCATCGGCCTCTTTGGCCGCCTGCGCTGCCTTGCCCTGCTGCAGCAACTGGCTCACCTCTGCCACGGCAGGCGATGCAGGCGACGTGGGCGCGGCTTGCGCCTGCAGCGCTGCGCCCCCCATCAGCACACCTACGCAGACCGCCGCCCAGCGCTGGCGAAAAAGGACGGGCACCAGGGATCGCAGGGTAGAGCGCGCTGGGAAAGCACTTTGCATGGGGGATTTTCTCGTTGCAGTGGACCAAAGCCGCAGAAAACAGCCAGAAATCTTGCGTATCTGTACACACATCCGTTGGCAGAAAAAGCCCCGCCTGGCGCGCGCCAAAAACCGGCCGATTATACAGACCCTGCCTGCGCCAGGGGCCGGCTGCCGGGCGGTGGAACGCTCCCCGCACAAAGCACGAACGTTACGTAACACCTCCGTAACAAGTGGCCGAAAAACTGCCTCCTGCGCCGCACCCTTGGGCCACAGAAAATAAAAATAATCATTTAAAACAACAAACTTTTAAATTTCACAGATGTAACCAAAACGGGTTCACAGGCTGGCACAGGAGTTGCACTCCTAAAGACAAGGCCTGGGCATTTGCCCTTGAGGCCAGCCCCCAGACCGGAGACCTGCACATGACCCACAACGCCCCCTTGCTCAGCCCAGAGGTCTGCGAGACGCTGTTCGACGAAGCGCAGGAGCGCCATCTGTGCATGGAGGTGCATTGCGCACCCGGCCTGGCCCACCAGCTGAGCCTGGCTGCCCGCTTTGTGGCGCAGCAGGCGGTGGATCTGCCCCAGCCCTATGACGGCTGCCTGATGTTCTTCACCATCACCGCGCAGAACCTGCCCATCACCAGCTTCAGCATCCAGCAGCCCAGCGTTGCCGATGCCTGGACGGAGGGCGCTGCGCGCATGCGCCAATGGGCCTGGGCCTTCAATGCGACGGGCGTGGAGCTGCGCATCGACTGGGCGACCGCCGTGCTGCCGCTGCCCGGGGATGACCCGCAGGATGCGCTGTCCGACCTGCGCCAGTCCTGGAGCCTGGCCGACAGCGCGCAGGAGCGCGCCGAGATGCTCGCGCTGCTCAGCCACCGCATGACTCGCTCGCTCGCCCGCCTGCAGCTGCTGAGCGATCCGGTGCCCGCCAGCACGCAGGGCCGCTGGCAACTGCTGCTCGAAGGCCTGCACATCAGCCCGCTCGGAGAGATGCGCACCCTGCCCCGCCCCGATCCCTCGGCACCCCGGGGCAGCCACGGCAGCGCGGCCTCGGCCATCTACCAGGCCACGCAGGAGCTGCTGGCCCGCAGCCAAAGCGAAGACGGCAGTTGGCCCGAAGCCAGCACCTTGGTCGACCACCTGGGCATCACCTACGCCTTGCTGCTCACCCAGCGCCAAAGCGCACCGACGCCAAGCGCGTCGATGACCATACACCGCGCCATTGCCTACCAGGCCGAGCAGATGCAGCGCTGGAGCCTGCATGAATGCGGCAGCGACCTGCTCAAGGCCATGAGCCTGATCGTGCTGGTGCAGTATGTCCACCTCTACCCGGGCGCCGGCTGCGCCACCGCGCTGCGCGACCTGATCGGCCTGCTGTCGCAGCAGCTCCATGGCAAGGCCGCTCGCGGCGCAGGTGCCACCGCCCCCTGGGCCCAGCTGGCCTTGCAAAGCCTGCAAAAGAGTGGGCAGCAGCCCTCGGACCTGCAAGCTGCCACTGGCAGCCCCGCTGCAGACGGCGACAGCCCATGGCTGCATGCCGCCTGGCAGCAGCTGCAGGCCCTGGCGCAGGACGAGGAACACAGCAAGCTGCACCCCGAGCCCTGGGTGTCGGCCGCGCTGATGGAATGCTCTTTGCAGCACGGCAAACCACTGTTTGCCAGCCATGCCCAGCGCAGCCAGTTTTTCTCAGGCATGCAGTCGCTGTTCAAGACCTGCTACCAGCGCATGGTCTGGCCCAAGCTGCCCCATACGCAGGCCAGCCGCCAGCGCTGGAGCAGCGGCGCGCTGCAGGCGCCCGTTACCGACTGCCGCGTGGCCAGCCAGCTGCTGATCACCATCAGCGCGGCGGTGAGCTTCGCCAACCTGTCGCAGGCACGCTCATAAGCGCTATAGGTACCCGGCAGCCGCAGCGCCTGGCGTAACGGCCCTTTGCACCCTCAAAACCAAGGCGCCTGCTCCAAAAGGGCAGGCGCCTTGTTCTGTTCAAACGGGGTGTCAGCGCCCCACGGTCTCACGCACAATGCGCCACTGCCCTTGCTCGGGCTGCAGCACCAAGGTCTTGCGGGAGTTGCTCTTGAGCGCGCCTGCCGCATAGGCCTGCACAAAGCGGGCCGTGGCGCGTGGGCCGTCAACGGCCACCTGCACATCGCTGAGCGCCACGCTGATCTCAGACTTGCCCGCAATGCGCTGGCGGCGTGACTGCTTCCACGCCGCCAGGCTGCTGCCATCGGCGGGTTTGAAGGCGGGGCTATAGGCGGCCAGGTAGGCATCCATGTCTTGCTGGGCCCAGGCCTGGGCCCAGGCCTGCACGGCGGCCTCCACCGCGGCAGGGGAGCCATCCAGCGTCTGCAAGTCCGTCGCGGCAGGTGCGGCGTCCGGCGCCGGGCTTGCTTTGGCGGCGGCACTGGCTGCGGGCCTGTCCGATGACTTGGCCGATGACCGTGCCGCCTCTGCAGCGGCCAGCTGCAGCGGGGTTGCCGAGGAGATGCGCTCTGCCATCACAGGCTCGGGTGCAGGTGCGGGTGCAGGTACCGCAGCCGCAGCTTGCACCGGGGTCAAGCCCGGGGCGGGCGGCGCGGCTGCTGCCACCGCTGTCACTGGCACCGCAGCCCCATGCCTGCCAGGCGCAATCTGCGCGATCAGCGCCTGCTTGGGCGCAATGCCCTGGCGGGCGCTGTCCAACTCCAAGGCCTTGCCATAGGACTGGCTGGCCATGCGCGCATACAGATCACCCAGGTTTTCATAGGCGGTGGCATAGCCGGGCTGGGCACGGATGGCCTGCTCCAGCGCATCGACGGCCTTGCGGTCCTGGCCCTGGGCGGCATACAGCACGGCCAGGTTGTTGTAGGGCTCGGGCATGGCCGGGTAGTCGCGTGCCAGCGCCGAAAAGATCTGGATGGCTTGGGTCTGCTGCTTTTGCTCGGTGGCGATCACGCCGCGCAAAAAGCGCATCTCGGCGTCCTGGGGGTTCAGCTGCAAAAACTGGTCGGCCTGCGCTGCTGCCTGCTCGGTCTGGCCCTGCTCCAGCAGCTGGGCCACCGCATCCACTTCGCGTGCGGCATGGGCGGGCAGTGCCAGCAATACGGCCGCACCGCCTGAGCACAGCGCAGCCACCAACTTTGGCAACCGTGCCTGCCTTAACCAGAGAGGGGGAGAGAAATGACGAGACGCGATGCGCATAGATGGCTTTTTAAAAGTCATGGAAACAGGGGAAATACAACGAATTTCTTTGAACAGCTTCTTTAAGCCGGCGCCGCAGTGACCAGGAGAAACACGAATGCGGCAAGAGACAGCAGAAATAGTATGCGAGCCCGCCACCCGATTCATTATGTAAATTTTTATGGATACCACAGGATCATGATTTAAATCCTATTTATACGCCAAGCAGCAAATATTTACAGAAATGCTCCGCCATAACCACAGAACGTTACGTAACGCCTGAGGGAACAACATTGGACATTGCTTAAACGCCAGATCAAACCATAGTTTTTAAACTGCAATCCATCCGCAAGCAAATATATTTATTCATAAATTTCAATGACTTATGAAATACCAAATGAACGCAGATAAAAAACAAATCCATGGCACGCAAGTTGCACAGTCTCCGCCCAGATAAGCCTCGCGAGGCAAGTCGGAGCCCTTGCGTTTGATATTTCAATTTTCTACAGGACAGAGAAAATGACCACCTCCACCGCCCTCCCCTCGAATACCGCAGCTGCTGCACTGGCCACCCACGGCATGGCATCCCAAACCGGCAGTGGCGCAGCGATGGCCGCATCGGCCAAAGGCACCCCTGCCACGCTGTCCCAGGCCAGCGCCGGCGTGCAGATCGTGCGTGAGGGCCAGACGATGGCGGCCCCCGCAGGCACGGCCTTGCAAGTGGGCGACAAGATCATCGTGCCAGCCGATGGGAGCGCGCAGGCGCAGTTCAGCGGTGCCGGTGGCCAGAAGCTGGTGGGCACATTTGCAGGTGGCACCGAGGCCACGCTGGGCTACCAGGCAGGCGCCGACGGCACAGGCGCGATGGCGCTGGACCTCGCCTCGGGCAAGGTCGATGTAGCCCCTGCCGGTGACGACACCGACGCCTTGGGCCTGGTGGTGACCCAGGAAACGGCCGAAGCCGGTGGCTCCACCTTGGGCGATTTTCTGCTCGCCGGCCTGGTCGGCATTGGTGGCGGCGCGCTGATCGCTGCGGCGCTGGACAGCGGCGATGACGACGACGACCGCACGCCGCCCATCAACCCCACCAATCCAACGAACCCTACCAACCCCACGGATCCGACCAATCCCACCAACCCTACCAATCCGACGGACCCCACCAGTCCTACGGATCCGACCAACCCCACCGATCCAACCAACCCAACGAATCCGACCAATCCCACGGATCCGACCAACCCTACCAATCCAACGAACCCCACAAATCCTACGAACCCGACCAACCCCACCAATCCAACGAACCCGACTAACCCAACGAATCCGACCAATCCGACGGATCCTACGAACCCGACCAATCCAACCAATCCTACGGATCCAACGAATCCAACCAACCCTACGAACCCCACCAACCCGACCAACCCGACGGATCCTACGAACCCGACCAATCCAACCAATCCCACGGATCCCACCAATCCGACCAACCCCACCAACCCAACAAATCCGACGGACCCTACCAATCCGACGAATCCTACGAACCCGACCAACCCAACCAACCCCACGGATCCCACCAATCCGACGAACCCGACCAACCCTACGGATCCCACCAATCCAACCAACCCTACGAACCCCACGGACCCGACCAACCCTACCAATCCGACTAACCCAACGGACCCCACCAACCCGACCAATCCAACCAACCCCACGGATCCGACGAATCCAACCAACCCGACCAACCCTACGGATCCAACCAACCCCACCGATCCGACGGACGGCCATGGGCTGATCACCTCGGTCGAGGACGTACTGGGGGCACTGGGCGGAGGCACCTTGGTGGCGCCCGTCACGGATCTGGTCAATTCGTTGATCAACCCCTCGACGGGAACCCTCGCGGTGGTAACCAGCGTGCTGGAGCAGTTGACGAACACCAATGGTGGTCCTCTGGGTGTGCTGACCGAGCTGGTCGATGGCCTGGTCAATATCCAGGACCAAGGGCTGGAGCCGCTGGTGGCCACGCTCAACCAGCTGATCGCAGGTCTGGGCGATCCCACATCCACCGAAGGCATTCCCGGTCTGGTGAACCAGGTGCTGGGCGGCCTGCTCGGTGAGAGCAGTCCGCTGGGTGAGCTGCTTGCGGGCGTTGGTGGTCTGCTGGGCGGCTTGCTGGGCGGCGGCTCCGGCACGCCTCCCGGCGGTACGGACGGCCCCGGCATCGTGACCACGGTGCAAGAAGTGGTGGACGGTTTGCTGGGCGGCACCGTGGCAGAGCCGGTGGGCCAGCTGATCGACAGCCTGCTGCACCCCAGCGATGGCACGCTTGCAACCGTGACCGGTTTGCTCGAAGGCCTGACCAGTGTGGAAGGCGGCCCGCTGGGTGTTTTGACCGAGTTGGTCAATGGCCTCACCCAAGTGGACGGCCAGGCATTGCAACCGCTGATCGGTACCTTGAACGAGTTGATTGCCGGCTTGGGCAGCATTGGTGAAGGCGGTATCGGTGGCGGCCTGATCGGCTCCATCGTCGACAGCATCCTCGGCGGTCTGGTGCCTGGCGGTGGCGCGACCGACGGCGGTCTGGTGACGACGGTCCAAGAGGTGGTCGATGGCCTGCTGGGCGGTACCGTGGCCGAGCCAGTCGGCCAGCTGCTCGACAGCCTGCTTAACCCCGGCAGCGGCACCCTCGCCACCGTCACCTCGGTGCTCGAAGGCCTGACCTCGGTAGACGGCGGCCCGCTGGGTGTGCTGACCGAGCTGGTCAGTGGCCTTACCCAGGTCGAAGGCCAGGCGCTGCAGCCCGTCATCGGCACCTTGAACGAGCTGATTGCCGGCTTGGGCAATGTAGGCGAAGGCGGCCTGGGCGGCGGCATCATCGGCAGCATCGTCGATGGCGTGCTGGGCGGTCTGGTGCCCGGTGGCGGAGCCACCGATGGCGGCCTGGTCACCACCGTGCAGGATGTCGTCGATGGCCTGCTGGGCGGCACCGTGGCCGAACCGGTCGGCCAGCTGCTCGATAGTCTGCTTAACCCCGGCACGGGCACCTTGGCCACGGTGACCACCGTGCTCGAAGGCCTGACCTCGGTCGAAGGCGGCCCGCTGGGCGTGCTGACCGAGCTGGTCAGTGGTCTGACCCAGGTCGAAGGCCAAGGCCTTCAGCCCGTCATCGGCACCTTGAACGAGCTGATTGCCGGCCTGGGCAGCATCGGTGAAGGCGGCCTGGGCGGTGGCTTGGGCGGCGGTTTGATCGGCAGCATCGTCGGCGATGTGCTGGGCGGCCTGGTCCCTGGTGGCGGCGCGACCGATGGCGGCCTGGTGACCACGGCGCAGGATGTGGTCGATGGCCTGCTCGGCGGCACGGTCGCCGAGCCAGTGGGCCAGCTGCTCGACAGCTTGCTCAACCCCGGCACGGGCACCCTGGCCACGGTAACTTCGGTGCTCGAAGGCCTGACCTCGGTCGAAGGCGGCCCGCTGGGCGTATTGACCCAGTTGGTCAGCGGCCTCACCCAGGTGGAAGGCCAAGGGCTGCAACCCGTCATCGGTACCTTGAACGAGCTGATTGCCGGCCTGGGCAGCATCGGCGACGGTGGTGCCGGCGGCGGACTGGGCGGCGGCCTGATTGGTACCGTGGTCGGCGGCGTGCTGGGAGGCCTTGTGGGCGGCAATGGCGGCCTGCTGGGAGGCCTCACCGGTGAAGGCGGTCTGCTGGGCGGCTTGACCGGCGACGGTGGTCTGCTTGGCGGCCTGACGGGCGAAGGCGGTCTGCTCGGCGGCGTTGTTGGCGGCAATGGCGGCCTGCTGGGTGGCCTCACCGGCGAAGGCGGTCTGCTCGGCGGGCTGCTGGGCTCCGGCTCTGGCGGCACCGATGGCAGCGGCGCAGTGACGACGGCACAGAACCTGGTGAGCGACCTGGTCGGCGGCACGGCTGCAGCACCGGTCAATGCCGTGGTCGATACCCTCCTCAATCCACAAAGCGGCGCGTTGGCCCCTGTGACCAGCGTGGTGGAAAGCCTCACCCATACCGGCAGCGGCCCGCTCGGCGCTGTCACCTCGGTGGCCAATGGCCTGACCCAGGTGCCTGGCCAGGCGCTGGAGCCGGTCGTCTCTGCCGTGCACGATGTTGTCGCAGTTCTGAGCGGCGGCGCATCCGGTGGCGCAGTCGGCGGCTTGCTCGGCGGCCTTACTGGTGAAGGAGGCCTGTTGGGTGGCCTGACCGGTGATGGCGGTCTGCTGGGTGGTGTTGTCGGCGGCAATGGTGGCCTGTTGGGTGGCCTCACCGGCGAAGGCGGTCTGCTCGGCGGTCTGACCGGTGAAGGCGGTCTGCTGGGCGGCGTGGTCGGCGGCAATGGCGGCCTGTTGGGTGGCCTCACCGGCGAAGGCGGACTGCTCGGCGGTCTGACTGGTGAAGGCGGTTTGCTTGGCGGCGTTGTCGGTGGCAATGGCGGCCTGTTGGGCGGCCTCACCGGCGAAGGCGGCCTGCTCGGTGGCGTGGTCGGCGGCAATGGCGGCTTGCTGGGTGGGCTGACCGGTGACGGCGGCCTGCTCGGCGGATTGCTGGGCTCCGGCTCCGGCGGGGCCGATGGCAGCGGTGTAGTCACTACGGCACAGAACCTGGTGGGTGACCTGGTCGGCGGCACCGTCGCAGCGCCGGTCAATGCGGTGGTCGATACCCTGCTGGATCCACAAAGCGGCGTATTGGCGCCAGTGACCAGCATTGTCGAGAGCCTGACCCAGAGCGGCAGCGGCCCCTTGGGTGTCGTGACCTCGGTGGCCAATGGGCTCACCCAAGTGCCTGGCCAGGCGCTGGAGCCGGTCGTCTCTGCCGTACACGATGTTATTGCGGGCCTGAGCGGCGGCACCTCCGGTGGTGCGGTCGGCGGCTTGCTGGGCGGATTGACGGGAGAAGGCGGCCTGCTCGGTGGCCTGACCGGTGACGGTGGCCTGCTGGGTGGTGTTGTTGGCGGCAATGGCGGCCTGTTGGGCGGTCTCACCGGCGAAGGTGGACTGCTCGGCGGTCTGACTGGTGACGGTGGTCTGCTGGGTGGCGTCGTCGGCGGCAATGGCGGCTTGTTGGGCGGCATCACCGGCGAAGCTGGACTGCTTGGCGGTTTGACCGGTGACGGTGGCCTGCTGGGTGGCGTCGTCGGCGGCAATGGCGGCTTGTTGGGCGGCATCACCGGCGAAGGTGGACTGCTCGGTGGCCTGACCGGTGACGGCGGCTTGCTGGGCGGGCTGCTGGGCAATGGCTCCGGTGGCGCCGATGGCAGCGGTGTTGTGACCACGGCGCAGAACCTGGTCGGTGACCTGGTCGGCGGCACCGTCGCAGCGCCGGTCAACGCGGTGGTCGATACCTTGCTGGATCCGCAAAGCGGCGTACTGGCACCGGTGACCAGTGTGATCGACAACCTGACCAGCACCAGCAGCGGCCCCTTGGGCGTTGTGACCTCGGCGGTCAATGGCCTGACGCAGGAGACGGGCCAGGCACTGGAGCCGGTGGTATCGGCCGTACACGATGTCCTGGCCGGGCTGGGTGGCACCACCTCGGGCGGCGCAGCAGCGGGCCTGGGCGGTGTGGTGGACGGCCTGCTCGGTGACCAGGGCGTACTGGGCAGCGTGCTGGGCAGCAGCGGCGCAACGGGGGGGCTGCTGGGCGGCCTGACCGGCAACACGGGCCTGGTCAGCGGCTTGCTGGGTGACAGCGGCATAGTCGGCGGCCTGCTCGGCGGCAGCACCGGTCTGCTCTCGGGCATCACCGGTGAGCACGGCCTCGTAGGGGGTCTGCTGGGCGGCAGCGGCGGGTTGGGTGGCTTGCTGGGCGGCACGGCAGCGCCGCACTTCGTGGCCAGCACGGCCGGCAGCGCGCTGCAGCCGGTGGCTACTGCCATCAGCAGTGTGGCCAGCGGCGATGCACACAGCGTGCTGCCGCAAGACCTGCTGCACCACCAACTGGCCTGATGCTCAGCGCGCCCTGCGCGGATCAGTGACCCGCTTCCATCCCCATGGGTCTGCAGCGCTTGCCTGGTTTCCAGGCAAGCGCGGGGCCCCATCAAGGATTGCCATGTTCAAACTTCTCCCTCTTTCTGTCGCCGCCGCTCTGGCCCTGGGCCTTGCGGCCTGCGGCAGCAGCTCCACCACCTCCAAACGTGAGGAGCACCATTACGCGCTGTCCAAACCTGCGGCCGAGCCCGCCCAATCGGGCGTGGCGCCGGTCGTGGCCACCGCACAGCCGGGCAACAAGGGGCCGGCCGATACGGCCCATACCGTGTATTTCGACTTTGACTCCTACACCGTGCGTCCGGCTGACCGCCCCGTGCTGGAGAGCCATGCACGCTGGATGCGCAGCCACCCTGGCCAGTCGCTGACCTTGCAGGGCCACACCGATGCGCGCGGCGGCATCGAATACAACCTGGCGCTGGGCCAAAAACGGGCCGAGTCGGTGCGCAGCAGCTTGCAGACCCTGGGGGTGGATCCCGCCCGTGTCGAGGCCGTGAGCTATGGCAAGGAACGCCTGGCCGATACCGGCAGCAGCGAAGAGGCCCACCAGCGCAACCGCCGGGTCGAGTTCGAATACCGCTGAGTGCCCCATGCCCTGGCAAGGCATGGCGCCCTGCATCGCCATGCCGCTTCCCTTGTCTCAGCCCCTGGAGGACATGTGTTGGCGCACCAAGCACCCCACCGCTGGAGCAAACAGCCCAGCCTGGTCCAGCAACTGGGCCTGGGCCTGGACTATTTGAAAACCCGCACCAGCCCCCTGCCCGAGCCGTTTGGCGACTGCATCTTGCTGCTGAGCGTGGCAACACCAGGAGAGCCTGTAGCGACCTTCTATGTGCGCCGCGCCACGCTGGAGGCGGCCTGGCGCGCCGGCACCACCCAGGTGCGGCAATGGGCCTGGAGCCGCAGCCTCGACTGCCTGGAGCTGCGCATTGACTGGCCCTCGCATATCAGTGCGCTGCAAGGCGGTGCCGCATCCGCCAGCCCGCGCCCGGCGGTTTCAGCCTGGGCGCTGGCCGACGAGAGCCTGGAGCAGGTGCAACTGGTGCCGCCCCAGCGTTGGTCCAGCACGGCCCCGGCACCGAGCGCATGGCTGCCCGGCATGGGCGAGCAGCCGGAACGCCTGCCCCGTGCGTACTGGCTGCTGCATCTGCAAGGCCTGTTTGTCAACAGCGAAGGTTATTTGACGCAGCTGCCGCGCGCTGACCTGCCCCCGTTGCAGGCCAGCGGCGCCGCCTTGCCCCAGAGCGAGGCCAGCATCGCGATGCTGCAGGCGCTGGCCGTGCCCGAGCCGGCAAACAGCCCCTGGAGCAACGAGCGCCTGGAGGCCTTTTGCGCGCGCATCTATGCACTGCTGCTGGTGCAGCAGCACTGCCAGCCACAGACTGGCCAGGCGCCCCCCCAGCAGCGCGGCCTGTCCCAACTGCTGGGCCGTGCTGCGCTGCAGCTGTGCCAGCAGATCCAGATCCACCAGGCAGAAGGGACGCAGCGCTTGCACCACGCGTTGTGCCTGCTGGTACTGGCCCGCTATGCACAAAGCCAGCGCAGCGAGCCGCTGGACGCCGTGCTGCCAGTCATGGCCGAACTGGCCCAGCGCCTGGCCCCCGGCAAGGGCCAGACCGCGCACAGCGAGTTGCAGCCGCCACTGCCCACGCCCAAACCGGCCGCATTGGCGCCTGCCTGGCGCCTGGTGGCGCTGGCCGCCTATGCCGATTGCATGAGTGCGCTGGGCTGCGCATCCACTGCGGTCGCAGCGCCCAGCGATGCGCCAGCCCCCCCACCCGGCGCCGCCCTAGGCAACAGCGCCAGTACCACCAGCATGGCCACGCCTGAGATGGCAGCGCTCGAAGCGCTGACCCGGCACTGGCTGCAGTGGCACCTGCTGGCCCATGGGGGCGCCTCCTCGGCGCAGCCCGATTGGTCTGTGGTGGCGGTGGCCGAGCTGGCCCTGCAACCGGGCTTGGCCAAGGCCCGCAGCCACCTGCAAAGCTGCAGCTGGCTGGCTGCGCTGCGCAAAACCTTGCAAGCCCAGCTGCCGCAATACCTCCACCCCGAAGCGGCCATGTTTATGGCGCCCGATGCGCGAGAGCAAGCCGCTTTTATTGAGCCATTTATGGGTGCAGACCCTTTACAGGCCAACAGCTGGCGTATTTACCAGTGGATTCACCATATTGCTGTTCCGCAATTAATTAATTATTGATTAGCAAATACCCTCAATTTGTTGAACATTTACATAGAAAAAAGCTTTAAGACTCCCGCTCCGCCAATATTTATACAACCCCTATATTTAGTATCTGGGCGGGAGACATTTGTCATAAAAAAATACAATTTCTTACCATCACCGATCCGCGCTATGTTTGATAAAAATCAAAGTAAATTACAAGAAATGGCGGACTAAACCGCAGTCGAGTTTCCGAGTTAATAAGAAAAACCAATAAATAAATAGTGTATTTGTGCAGCGCAACAGTGGATCGCTGAGAGGAATTGGGAGAGACCAACATGATCGAGTACCTGCTACCCCGCGCCTTGGTGTCACGCACCGAAGCCACGGCGCAGGCCCAGGAGGCCGAAGCGGCGACGGCCAGCCCGTTCGCTGCTGCTATGGCGACGTCGTTCGCCCATGCCAAAGGCCATTTGCACCAGGCCGTCTGGCTGTCACTGCCCATCAGCCTGCTGGGGCTGCTGCCCTCGATCTTCCTGCTGCAGGTCTATAACCGTGTCATCTCGCGCGGCGGCACCGCCACGCTCACCGCCATGGTGGCCGGCGTGCTGTGCATGCTGGCGCTCGAGCTGTACCTGCGCCGCAAGCGCGCCCGTGCGCTGCGGGAAGCGGGCGCCACGATCGACCGCGAAGTCTCACAAAGCCTGATGCGCTCCATGCTGGCGCACCCGCTGCTCACCCTGGAGCAGCGCTCGGCCACGCAGTGGTTGCAGCTGTTTCGCGATGTCGGCTCGATGCGCTCTTGCATCTCGGGCGGCGTGGCCTCCTCGGTGCTGGATCTGCCAATGGCCCTGCTCGCGCTGATCGTGATCGGCATCATCGCCTGGCCCGTGCTGCCGGTGATCGTGGTGGCCATGGTCGTGCTGGGCGTGCTGGCCTGGTGGTGGGCCGATGAGGTGCGCAGTGGCCGGGTCGAAGAAGTCGAGCAGGCGCGCCAGCTCGACCGGGGCACGGCCGAGATCTGCAATGCGCGCGGCACCCTCAAGGTGCTGGGCTATGACGCAGCGGCCCAGCAGGCCTGGCAATCGGGCTATGACCGCTGGCTGGCCGAGAGCTTTGACAAAAACGGCGAGATGGAAAACGCCAAGGAAACCAGCCATGTGCTGCTGACCTTGTTCTCGGTCGCCGTCATCACCGTGGGCGCGCTGGCCATCAATGCGCAGTGGATGAGCATCGGCAGCCTGATGGCGGTGAATCTGCTGTCGGGCAAGGCCCTGGGCCCGATTGCCCAGCTGGCCAGCAACTGGCGCTCGCTCGCCCGCGCCAACGAAGCCACAGCCCGCCTGCAAGAAGCACTGGAAGAGCCGCTGGAGCCTGAGAGCCAGCGCATTGCGCTGCCCCGCCCGCGCGGCGTGTTTCGCTTGGAGCAGGCCAGCTTCCAGTACCCCTCAGGCCACTTGGCACTGGACCAGGTGTCGCTGCAGATCGGCCCCGGCGGCATCCATGCGATCCTGGGCCGCAATGGCGCGGGCAAATCCACCCTGGCCAAGCTGCTCGCCGGCCTGTACCAGCCCACGCAAGGCACGATCTCGATCGACGAGTACGACATGGCGCAGTTCCCGCGCAATGACCTGGGCCGCTGGGTGGGCTGCCTGGCGCAGCAAACCTACTGGTTCAGCGGCCCGATTGTCGATATCTTGCGCATGGTCAGCCCCGATGCCGATGACGGCCAGATTCTGGCAGCCTGCCAGCTGTCGGGCGCGCACAGCTTTATCAGCCGCCTGCCCCAGGGCTACCAGACCATCCTGGGCGAAGGCGGCGCGGGCCTGTCGGCCGGCGAGCTGCGCAAGCTTGGCCTGGCCCAGCTGTTCTTGCGCAACCCCTCGGTGCTGATCTTGGACGAGCCCAGCAACGACCTGGATTTCGAGAGCGAAACCGCGCTGCTGCAAACCCTGCGCCAGATTGCGACCAAGCACACGGTCATCATCGTCACCCATTCGCTGCGCGTCGCATCGCTCGCCCAGCACATCTACCATGTGCGTGGTGACGGCCAGGTGGACCAGGGCCAGCCAGAGCACATGCTGCCGCTGCTCTTTGGCGTCAGCAGCAAGCCAGCGGCTGCCGCCAACGAAGCGCCTGCCTCGCGCAGCAGCGCGGCTGCCGCCAAGCCATCGGCCGCATCCGGCCCGGCGCAGGCCCAGGAGTTGGCATCATGACGGCCCGCTCCCTTCACCACCTACCCCAGGTGCTGCAAAACCTGGAGCGGCCACCGGTACCCGGCACGCCCCAGCCCGGCCGCAACCAGCGCCGCATCGTGCTGGCGGCCCTGGGCGTGCTGGTGCTGGTGGGCCTGTTCTACCCGGTCGAGAATGTCGTGGTCGCCAGCGGCCAGGTGATTCCCTCCGACCGCGTGCAGACCGTGCAGCATCTGGAAGGCGGCATCGTCACCACCGTGCATGTCAAGGAAGGCCAGGAAGTCCACAAGGGCGAGCCGCTGCTCGAAATTGACCTGGGCGGCAGCAGCCTGAACCTGGAGCAGTTGACGGCCCGCAGCGCCACCGCGCAGGCCAGCCGCACGCGCCTCACGGCCGAGAGCCAGGGCCTGGCGCTCAAGGCAACGGATTTCCCGCGCGAGCTCGAGAACAAGATTGTGCGCGCCGAGCTGGGCGCCTTCTCCTCACGGGCGCTGGAATACCAGGGCAGTCTCGCGTCCAGCCAGGCCATGCTGCTGCAGGCCCGGGGCGATGTGGCCCAAAGCCAGGCCCGTATCGACGGCCTGCGCAGCAGCCTGGCCTTGCACGAGCAAGAGGCCGGCATTGCCCAGCAACTGGCGGCCGAGCAGCTGATTGGCCAGCTCGAAGTGCTGGACAAGCAACGTGCCCTGACCCTGGTGCGCACCGATCTGGCCGCCGCCGTGCAAAGCCTGGTCAGCAACCGCGCCAAGGTCGAGCAGGCCCAGGCCAAGATTCTGGAGACCCAGGGCGCGTTCCGCCGCCGTGCTTCTGAAGAGCTGGCCCAGACCGAGCGCGAGCTGCTCAGCCTGAGCGAAGACCTGTCCCGCGCCCGCAACCAGCGCAGCCGCACGGTGGTGCTGGCCCCGACCGATGGCGTCGTCAAAGGGCTGCGCAGCTCGGGCGCCGGCTGGGTGGTCAAGCCTGGCGAGGCGATCTTGGAAGTCGTGCCCGACAAGGATGAGGTCATCGTCGAAGCCCGCCTGAACCCGGCCGACCGGGGCTATGTGCGCGCAGGCCAGGAAACCAAGGCCAAGGTCAGCGCCTATGACTACCTGCGCTATGGCTTTGTGCCCGGCAAGGTCACCCTGGTCTCGGCCGACGCCGACCACGACCCGAACGTGCCCGATGCGCCCTCGTATTTCCGCATCCAGGCCAGCCTGGCCCAGCCCTGGGTCGGCCGCAAGGACAACCGCATCACCACCGGCATGCAGGCCGAGCTCGATCTGCTGCTGGGCCGTGAACCCTTTATCTGGTATTTGCTGCGCCCCGTGCTGCATATCCAGAGCGAAGCTTTCCGGGAGCCTTGAGCGATGCGCCTCTTTGCCCCCGCACCCCTTAGCAGCATGCCGCTTGGCCAGGCGGCCAGCCTGCCAGCGCGCTACCTGGCGGCCCAGCCGCGCCTGGCTTGCCCCGGGCGCGCCGAGCCGCAGGGCGCCTCGGTCTGGGGGATTGTCTGCGCGCTCACCATGGCCTGGGCGAGCAGCGATCTGCAGGCGCAGGGCTTCTCCGATGGCACCGTGCCGGCGCAGGAGGCCAGCCAGGCCGATGCCACGCCGGTGCTGGAGATGCCGCTGCGCGTGCAGATGGCCGAAGCTGCGCCAGAAAGCCGCGATAGCGCGCCTGCGCTTGCCAGCAGCAACGCGCCCACCGCGAGCGCAGAAATGGCTGCTCCCACGCCGGCCGCCCCCGTCATTCCCGCCAGCACCGCACCTGCCGCCGCCTTGCAGCTGGCACCCAAGCTGATGCCCGGCACACTCGCGGGCAACGCGTCCCAGCAGCAGCTGCTTACAGCGCTCTACACGATGCTGAGCGACCACCCCGATGTGCGCAAGGCACGTGCTGCTGTCGAATCAGCCGGCTACGACACCCACACGGCTGAGGGCGCGCGCTGGCCCAGCTTCAAACTGGGCACCTCGGCCGGCAATGCGGCCCTGCCCCAGGGCGGGCGGCGCAGCTCGTACACGGCGGTGAACGCCGAGGTGCGCATGAATCTGCTCGATGGCGGCGCCATCAGCGCCGGCATCGAGTCGGCCCAGGCCATGGAAGCAGCGCAAGGCAGCGCCCTCTACACCACGCGCCAGAATGTGCTGCTCGATGCGCTGTCGGCCTTGCTCGAGCTGCACCGCTTCCAGACCAAGGCCCGCATTGCTGCCGAGTCGGCCGAGATCATCGGCCAGCTCGCCCGGGTCGAAGAGCGCCGCGCCGAACTGGGCGCCGTCGGCCGCAATGACCTGCGCCAGGCCGCATCGCGCCGCGCCAGCGCACTGGCCCAGCAAAATGCGCTGGAGGCCCAGCGCATCGATGCGCAGGCCCGCTTTACCCGGTTCTTCAACTACATCCCCAGCCTGTCCTGGCTGCCCGAGCCCCAGGTGCCCAGCTTCTGGGTGCCGACCAATGAGCAAGCGGCGCTGCTGGCCGCCGAGGACCAAAGCGCCGAGCTGCGCGAGATCGGCCACCTGATCGAGCGCGCCCAGGCCGAGGTCGAGCGCAGCAAGGCCCAGCGCTGGCCCACGGTGGCTGCAGTGGTCTCGCACACGCGCGATCCCAAGAGCGTGCTCTACACCGAAGGCACGCGCTACGGTGTGGAGCTGAACTGGAACTTTGGCAATGGCTTTGAGCTGCGCGACCGCATCCTCAAGGCCATCAGCGAGCTGCAGGCCCAGCAAGCCCAGCAAGAGGCCGTGCGCCGCCAGGTGCATGAGGCTGCGTCGTCCGCCTGGGGCCGCTGGCAGGCAGGCCGCGCCCGCGAGGCCCAGCTGCGCGATGCCGTGCGCGAAGCCAGTGCCGCCTTTGAAGGCTACCGGCGCCTGTTGGAAGTGGGCCGGGGCAACCTCTCGCAGGTGCTCGATGCCCAGCTCGACGTACAGCGCCTGATGCTGGACGCCGCCGACGCCATGTATGACCAGCGCATCAATGAATTGCGCCTGACCCGCACCACCGGCCAGTTGCTGCCCCGCGACTTGCCCGAGCACTGGCTGGACCAGCTCTTTGCCCAGCGCTCTGCGAATGCCCCCGCGCCTGCCGCTGCGCAGCGCCCCTTTACCGGCCCTGGCCCCGCGCCACTGGCTGGCAGCCGCGCAGCCCCCGCCCGGCCTGGAACAACGTATACCTCTGCCCCTGTTTTGACTGCGCAGCACCTGCCGCTGCGCCTGGACCACCGATGGGACACGCAGCTGCTCAGCCAGCCGCAAGGCCCTGGTGCGCCGCGCGCTCTGCGCTGGTAAGAGGTACGGGTTTCCACAGCGACAGGCGCTTGCCCACGCCTGCCACTGTTTTTCAGCTGGGCTATGTAAATGGAGAGCATCATGACCAACATCATCAAGAACTTCTGGAACGATGAAGAAGGCGCGACCGCCATTGAGTATGGGTTGATTGCGGGGCTGATTGCCGTCGGCCTGCTTCTTTCGCTGACACAGATCGGTGACAAACTGGCAGTGGTTTTCGCGAAGATCAGCACGGCATTAACCACCGCTGGCACAGCAGCCCCCTAAACCCATCAACGTGGCTACCACTGCCTTCACCTGGATCCTGCTGCTGTGGCTCGTCGCCATAGCAGTCATGGACCTGCGCAGCCGAAAGGTGCGCAACTGGATGGTGCTGCTGGGCCTGGCCACAGGCTTGGCAGCACTGTTCGGAGGTGCACAACCGTTCGACTTGATGGCCTGGCAAGGCCTGGCAGGTATGGCGGTGGCCTTTGTCGCCCTGCTGCCGCTGTACGCCATCCGCTGGATGGGCGCCGGGGATGTCAAGTTTGCGGCGGTGGCTGGGCTGTGGTTTGGACTGTCCCCCTATCTGCTGGCCATCTGGCTGGGTGCAAGCCTGCTTGCCGGTCTGCACAGCATGGTCGTATTGGGATGCCGCGTCCTGCTGCGCAGTCCCCAAGGCGCGCTTCTGCTGGCCAGGCTGCCCATGCTGCAACCCGTACTGGCAGCCGGTGCAGATGCGCCCGCCAACGACCGCCCCCGTGGTCCCCAGCGCAGCATTCCCTATGCCGGCTATATGGCCCTGGTGGCGATCGTGCTGATGATGCGCAACTCCGTGCCTTTCCAGGGTTGAAGGACTGCTGGCATGCACCTCTTTCCACCTCCACCGCCCATGTGTTTTGCTGTCGCCCCCTGGGCCGCACGCGCTGCCGCGACAGCAAAGCATATGCCGCTTTCAACTTCTAGGAGCCCTCGACCATGAACCTCACCAAGATACTGGCCGGCCTGCTGCTGGTCCTTGCCTTGGCCCTGGGCCTGGGCGCCTTGCTGCTGGGCCGCCAATCAGCCAACCGGCCCACTACGCCAATAGCAGATGCCAGCAGCGGTGATGCCGGCAAGCCAGCGCCCACCCATGCCGTCGTGGTCGCAGCCAAGTCCATTGCGGCAGGCCAGCGCCTGGTGGCAGACGACCTCAAGATCGCCCAGCTGCCAGTCGCCGTGGCCTCCAGCTTCTCCAACACCGATGCACTGCTGGGCCGCACGACCACGATGGCGTTGGTGGCCGATGCACCGCTCTTTGAGCAGCAGCTGATCAGCGGCTTGGCCTTGCAGGTCGAGCCCGGGCAACGCGCGGTGTCGGTCGGTATCCGCGAGGCCATGGCCGCCGGCCACCATGTGCGCCCCGGCGATTTTGTCGATGTGTTCTTTACGCTGGACGGCAAGACCGACGCGGCCGAGGTGGACAGCCAGACCCGGCTGCTTCTGGCGCGCACCCGGGTGCTGGCCTATGGCGCAGCCAGTGTCGAGAACCCGCCACTCACCCAGGCCCAGCGCCAGCAGGAAGAGCAAGAGGCGGCCAAGTCCGGCAGCAGCGCCAATGCGGCCAGGCGAAATACCCAAGATACCCAAGCGGCGCGCAGTGCTGCCACCGCCGTGCTGGCCGTGCCTTTGCAGGATGTGGAGCGCTTGACCCTGGCCGAGAAATATGGCCAGTTGAGCCTGGCATTGCGCCACCCCGATGACAGCCGCGTGCCCGATCCAGCGCTGTTCGCGACGCTGCCCACGGTGCTGCAGCCGGTAGCAGGCAAGCTGGCCAAGGGCGAGGAGCTGCAGGACATGGACCGCTCCTTTGCCGGCCTGCGCTTCAAGGACCTGGCAACGGGCGCCGACAGCAAGCCGGTGCGCCGCCCTGCCACCGTCACGCAGGCCAAGGCGCCAGCGCCGGCCGCGCCCCTGGCGCCAGCACGCACGCTGGAGGTCTACCAAGGCGCCAGCGTGCAGACCGTACGTTATTGATGGCAGCCGGGGTTGTCAGCCCCTGTTGACCGCGCCACCACAGGCGCACACGGGCCCGCAAGGCCCGGAACCAGAACGAGACAGACGAGGGAACCGACTATGAGAACCACCGCACTCGCATCCGCCGCCTGGCTGCCGCTGCTGGCCAGCGCCTTGGCCGTGCAGGCCCAGCCTCTGGCCCCCGCTGCCCTGAGCGCGCAACCCTTGGCGCTGGTGCAAGGCCAGCAGCAGCTGTTCAAACCTGGCATCGCCATTGCACGCATCGCCATTGGCGACCCGGCCGTGCTGGATGTGCAGGTGCTGGGCGAATTGCCCCAAACGGGCAAACCCGCCGCTGGCAAGGCTGCCGCCCCGCGCCCCGCCCGCCCGGCCGAGCTGCTGCTGACCCCCAAGGCCGCTGGCAGCACCACCTTGATGGTCTGGCCCAGCCAGGGCGAACCGCAGACCTGGAGCGTTGTGGTCAGCGGCCCGCGCCTCTTGCTGGAGCGGCGCCTGCAGTCCCTCCCCGAGCACGCGCGCGCCTCGGCAGAGCTGGCGGCCACTGCGCCCAAAGGCACGCCGTTGACCGACCGCGCCCAGGTGGATGTGCGCAGCAATACCGTGCAGGTCGATGTGCAGGTCGTGGAGTTCAAAAAGTCGGCCATGCGGCGCGCCGGCGTACAGCTCAACAGCGGCGGCGCCAATGACCATGGCTTCCAGTTTGGGGTCTACACCCCGGGCAGCAATGGCAGCAGCAGTGGCTCGTCGAGTGGCAGCAGTGGCAACGGCAGCGGTACCGACGGGGGCACCTCAGCCATTGCCAGCGCGATGAACCTGGTGCTTGGCTTTGGCCGGGCCTTCAGCGGCCGGGGCATTACCGCGCAGCTGGGTTTTTTGGAGGGCAATGGCCTGGCGCGCGTGCTGGCCAAGCCCACCCTGGTGGCCCACAGCGGCCAGACCGCAAGCTTTCTGGCCGGCGGCGAAATCCCGATCCCCGTGCCCAGTGGCGGCAGCAACAGCATTTCCATCCAGTACAAGGAGTTTGGCGTCAAGCTGCAGCTGACGCCGACCATTCTGTCCAACGAACGCATCGCGCTCAAGGTGGCGCCCGAAGCGAGCGACCTGGACTACACCCAGGGCGTGACGATCAATGACATCTCGGTGCCCGCGCTGCGCACCCGGCGTGCCGACACCTTTGTCGAGCTGGCCGATGGCGAGAGCTTTGTCATTGGCGGCCTGGTCAGCCGCTCGACCCTGTCCAATGTCAACAAGGTGCCCTTGCTCGGTGACCTGCCCATCCTGGGCACCTTCTTCAAGAACCTGAACTATTCGCAGGAAGAGACCGAGCTGGTGATCATCGTCACGCCCCGCCTGGTGCAGCCGCTGCCGGCGGGCACCAACCTGGAGGCACTGCTGCCCGGCGCGCAGCAGGAGCTGCCCAATGCGGGCCGCGTCTGGGCGCCGTATGCGGTAGGCGCGCCCTATGCCGACTCGCCCCTGCCCGGCTTTTCGTACTGATGCCATGAACAAGGACTCGCTCGCCCCCCACAGTGCAGGCTCCGCGCCCGAGAGCCCCTCGCTGGCCGACCTGCTCACCCCCAGGCCCGGGCAGGTCCGGCCTGCGCCGGCAGATGCCAGCGAGCGCCCGGCCCTGCGCGCCGTGCCGCCCTCACTGACCCCCGTGCCTGCCACCGCCAACCCCGCAGGCGACAGCCCAGCCACCGTGCCACTGCTGCTGGTGCAGGCGCCCGCGCCGCAAGGCGCGCTGGCGCTGGTCTGGATGCAGCGGCTGCTGGGCGGTGCCCAGCCCCATGTCGCCCCCAGCCTGTATACGGTGGCCGAGCAAGTGCAGCAGCTGCAGCCCCAGGCGGTGCTGGTGCAGTTTGACAGCGCCAATGTCGATGCCGCCACGGCGCTGGTGGCCCAGCTGCAGCAGGCCTTTCCGCATATCCCGCGCCTGGCGATTGGCCATGCACAAGACGCCCCATGCCTGCTGGCAGCATTGCGCGCCGGCGTGCAGGATTTCCTGGATCTGGATGCACCGCTGGACCCGGCCCAGCGCGTGGTGAGCCAATTGCTGGCCCGCCCGGCGGCCTTAGACCAGCGCCGTGCTGATGCCGCGCCCATCACCGCGCTGCTCTCGGCGCGTGCCGGCCTGGGTTGCAGCCTGCTGGCATCGCACCTGGCCTGGCATCTGCAAGAGGGCCTGAGCCCTGCGCGCAGCGGCAAGGCTGCTGTGCCTGCCAGCCACACAGCCGATGCGCAGAGCTTGCATGCCTTGCTGCTGGACATGGGCGCCTCGGGCGGAGATTGCGCCATCTACCTCAACACCCCGGGCGAGTTCAGCCTGGCCGATGCGCTCAGCCAGCAACGGCGCCTGGACAAGCGCATGGCGGCCAGCGCGCTGTCGCGCCACCCCAGCGGCCTGCGGCTGCTGACCATGCCGCGCCATGCTGCGCTGCCAGCGGCCGGAGAGATCGACGCGCTGGTCCAGCGCCTGGGCCAGTATTTTGAGCACCTGGTGCTGGACCTGGGCGCCGACACGCCCCTGCCGGTGATGGCCGAGGTGCTGCCCCAGGCCAGCCAGATCTGGCTGGTCTGCGACCAGAGCGTGGCCAGCGTGGTCTGGACTGCCGAGCTCCTGCAGCAACTGCAGGCCATCGGCATTGCGCCCGAGCGCATCGAGCTGATCGTGAACCGCCATGACAGCCGGCTGGAGCTGGCGGCCAGCCACATGGCGGCGCAGCTGCAACTGCCCTTGCTTGGCAGCATTCCCGAGCGCCGCCGGCCACTGATGCAGGAGGTCAACCGGGGCCTGCTGCTGCAGGCGCAGCGCCGCAGCGAGCCCTATGTGAAGGCGGTCGGCCAGCTCGCCGACCAGCTGCTGGCCGCGCACCATCCACAGCGTGTGGGCCACCGCAGCGGCGCGGCCGGGCCCTTGCAACACCTTCTCCAGCGCCTGCGCGGACACTGAAAACCACCATGACGACCACGGACTACACCACCTCCGCCGCCGCTGCCAGCGAGAACCTGCAGCATGCCCAGCTGCTTGCCGATCTCAAGAACCATGCCTATGAGCACCTGCTCAGCCGCATCGAGGAGCTGGGGGCGGAGTTTGGCCGCTGGTCCCAGGCGGCGATTGCGCAGTTTGTGAAGCTCGAGCTCGACAGTTTTATCCGACTGCATGCGGTACCGGTCAATGAGCAAGAGGCCCGCCAGGTGGCCGAGGCGCTCAGCCGTGAGCTCACCGGCCTGGGCCCGCTGCAGCCGCTCCTGGAAGATGCGCGCGTCGAGGACATCCTCATCAATGGCTACCGCGACATCTATGTCTCGCGCGGCGGCATGCTCGAGCGCGAGGCCTCGCACTTCAAGGACGACGAGCATGTGCTACGCATCGTGCGGCGCATTCTGGCGCCGCTGGGGCGGCGCCTGGACGAATCCAGCCCCATGGTCGATGCCCGCCTGCCCGATGGCGGCCGTATCAATGTGATCATCGGCCCGCTGGCCATCGACGGCCCCACGGTCTCGATCCGCAAGTTCCGCAAGGACCCGCTCACACCCAAAGACCTGGTCGAGCTGGGCAGCTTCAGCGAAGACATCTGCCGCATTCTGGAGATGGCCGTCAAGGCACGCTGCAACATCCTGGTGAGCGGCGGCACCAGCTCGGGCAAGACCTCCTTGCTCAACGCCCTGGCCAGCTTTATCCCGAGCAACGAGCGCATTGTGACCATCGAGGACACCGCCGAGCTCGCCCTGAACCACAGCCATGTCGTGCGGCTGGAGAGCCGCCCGGGCAGCTTCGATGGCTCGGGCCATGTGAGCATCCGCGACCTGCTGGTCAACAGCCTGCGCATGCGGCCCGACCGCATCATCGTGGGCGAAGTGCGCAGCGGCGAAGTGCTGGAGCTGCTCCAGGCGATGAACACCGGCCACGATGGCTCCATGGGCACCATCCATGCCAGCTCGCCGCGCGAATGCCTCTACCGCGCCGAGATGCTGGCCGGCTTTGCCGGCTTTCAGGGCAGCGAAGTGAGCCTGCGCCGCCAGATTGCCAATGCGGTGGACTTTATCGTGCAGATCGGCCGCCTCTCCAACGGCCGCCGGCGCCTGCTGTCACTGACCGAGGTGACTGGCATGACGGACAACATGATCTCCACCCAGGAGCTCTACCGCTACGAGGCCCAGACCGGCCCCGACGGCCAGGAACAGGACCAGTGGGTCTCCATGGGCATCTCGCCGCATTCGCCCAAATTGCTGGCCTGGTGGCGGGGCCAGCAGCAGGCAGGCAGCAGCGGAGGACCACGATGAACCTCCACCCCGCCGTCCTGGTCATCGCCGCCCTCGCCTGCGCGCTGCTGGCCCTGGCGCTGTGGCTGTTCTCCCGTGCGCGCCAGCAGCAGGCCCGGCAATCGATTGCCGGCCATATGCAGCGCAGCCGCGATATCCAGCGCGATCTGCTGGCCCCTTCTGCCGCCGCACCGATGCCCGGCATGGCAGCCGACCCCAGAGCTTCTGCAGCCTTGCCTGCTGCACTCACGCCCTCGGCCTCGGCGCGGCAATGGCTGTATGACCATCTGGGCTATGGCGCCTGGGGCATCAGCCCGCGCGGCCTGGTCATGATCGCCGGGCTCGGGCTGTTACTCGCGTGTCTGGTGGCACTGCAAGCAGGTGCTTTGCTGGGTCTGATGGTGCTGGCCGTCTATGCGCTGCTGACCTGGTTTGGCATTTGGCACCGGGTGAGCAAGCGCCGCGCCAAGATGCTCTCGCTGCTGCCGGGCTTTCTGGACAATATGGTGCGCCTGATCTCCATCGGCAACTCGCCCCATGCCGCCTTCCAGTTTGCCAGCGGCAATGTGCCCGAGCCGCTGGGCAGTGCCCTGCAGCATGTCAATGCCTCGCTCAGCGTCTCACCCGACCTGGGCCAGGCGATGACCCAGTTGGAGCGCACCTGGAAGCTGGCCGAGTTCGGGCTGCTCGCTGCCGTCTTCCGCATGAGCACGCGCTACGGCGGCCGGGTGGACCAGGTGCTCGAACGTGTGTCCGCCTATATCCGTGACCGCCAGTCGGCCGAGCGCGAGCTCCATTCCCTCTCGACCGAGGTGCGTCTTTCAGCTTGGATCCTGGCCTTGCTGCCCATCATCGTGGGCAGCTTGATCATGCTGCTGAACCAGGGCTACTTCCTGCGGCTGTGGCAAGACGGTACCGGCCAAAAAATGATCTTTATCGCAGCAGGCCTGGAAGTGTTTGGCTCCTTTCTGCTGTACCGGCTGGCACGCCTGAAATAGGGAGTCCGACTGATGTCTCGACCCACATTCCTGAACGACCGCCGTTATTCGCCTCCTCCAGAGCCTGTTTGCTGCACGGAGGATTGCCGATGACCAGCGATCAACTGTGGATTGCCAGCCTGGTGCTGGCTGCGCTGGGGCTGCTGATGCTCGCAGGCAGGCTGCTGCTGCGCCAGCACCGCAGCGAACGCACCGAGTTGCGCGTCGCGCAGCTGCTGCGGCAGCGCGAAGCGACAGCTGCAGTGATTCAGCCCTTCCCCATACCCGGGCTGCAAGCGCTGCCAAGCTCCGCATCGCAAAGCGAGCAAGAAGCGGCCCAGCAGATGATCGATCGTCTCAAGCCGCCTGCCTGGTTGGACACGGGCCTGGCCAAGGCCTTGTTTGCGGACGAGGACCGCAAGCTCATGGAGCAGGCAGGCATCGAGATGGCACGTGGCGCCTTCACATTTGTCACCAGCCGCATCTTGCTGTGCCTGGCCCTGCCTGTGTTGGCGCTGCTGATTTTCGAGCCACAGGGCACCACCGCCGTGTTCCAAGGCTTTGTAGCTTTCAGTCTGGGCCTGATGCTGCCCAAGTGGATTTTGCGCTCCAAGGCAACGACACGCCGCAAGCAAGTCGTCGAAGAACTACCCCTGTTTGTTGACCTGCTGCGCCTGCTGCAGGGCGTGGGCCTGAGCATTGACCAGAGCCTGCATATTCTGGCCTCTGAGTTTGGCAGTGTGCTGCGCGTGCTGAGCGCCGAGCTGGGCCTGGCCAACCGGCTCTACAGCTCGGGCCGCACCCGTGAGCAGTCGCTGCAGCGCCTGGCGATGCTGGGCGCGGACGACGACATGAGTGCCGTGGTCAATCTGCTGGTGCAGGTGGACCGGCATGGCGGCGCCGTGCAAGAACCACTGCGCGAGTTCAGCCTGCGCCTGCGTGAAAAGCGCCAGGCCAATTTCAAGGAAAAGATCGGCACGATCACGGTCAAGATGACCGGCGTGATGGTGCTGACCTTGCTGCCCGCCTTGATCGTGATTACGGCAGGGCCTGGCTTTACCGCGGTAATCCGCTCACTGTCGGCGATAGGAGGGAAATAACTATGCGCCATCACCTCAGCAACACCCGAACAGGTTCGATGCCGCTGCTGGCCTTGGCCGTTGCGCTGCTGACCGGCTGCGCCTCCAAGGGCCCGCAAGGCTATGGCGCCGCCGAGCAAAGCACGGCAGCGCAAGCCCAGCAGCAAATGGAAAAGGCCGCGCAGCTGACCCAGATCGACCCGCAGCAAACCTATCTGAACCTGATTCGCCAGATGCAGCAGGCCAACCAGTGGTATGCGTCGCTGGCGCACACGCAGGCCTTTGAGCGCCAGTACGGCAGCCAGCCGCAGATCCGGCTGATGCGCGCCGATGCACTGCGCAATACCGGCCAGGGCCCATTGGCTGAGCAAGGCTACCAGGCCCTGCTGGCAGACCCCGACAGCAGCACCGTGGCCCGTGCGCGGCGCGGCCTGGGCCTGCTGTATGCCAGCCAGGCCCAGTACCCCAACGCCATTGCGCAGCTGGAGATGGCACGCCAGATCAACCCCATCGATGCCGATGTGCTGAGCGACCTGGCCTACGCCCATATGCTGGATGGACAGACGGAGGCCGCCCATCTGCCAGTGCTGCAAGCGGCGCAGTTGGCCCCCGGCAATGCGCGGGTGCAGCTCAACTTGGCCCTCTACCTGATGGCGAGCGACCAGAAGGCCCAGGCCTCGCAACTGCTGCAGCGGCTTAGCCAGCCCGCCGCTAAGAATGTGCCCCCACTGATTGATGCGAATTCGATGCAGACTCTGCAAGCCCAGTTGCAGACGGTGCAGACCGCCATGCGCCGGCGCAACGGCGGCGAGTTGCCAACGCCCGCACCGGTTGCGGCAGCCCCCGCGCTGGACAGCCCAGCGCTTGCCGCCAGCCCGCTGACCGCACCGACAGCCGCGCCAGCCGCTGCCCCGGCTGCCCTGCCAACCGACGCAGAAGCCGCCAATCCATCCCCCGCCGTACCCACGGCCTTGCGCAGCGACGGCCCCGTGACCGCCCCTGCCCGCCCGATCGCGCCCTAGTCGCCCCAGAACCAGGAGTCCACCATGTCCCCCTCTCGCACTCTCCCCCACTGGCGCTTTGTACTGCTCGGCCTAGCCTCCTCTGTTTGCCTGCCGGCCTCGGCCCAGGCCCAGGTGCAGCCCGATGCCAGCCGTACCGTGGCTGCGGTCGAGGTTCAAGCACCCGCCACTGCCGATGCGGTGCGCGAGCAACCTGCCATCGCCCCTCCTGCCGTCAGTGCCCCGGCCGTGCCCCAGCCCTACATGCCGCTGCAGACCAGCAACGGCAAGCCCGTGTTGCAAGATCCGGAAGCCAGGCGCAAACGGGTCTTGGTCGTGGGCCGCGCTACCGAGCGTCTGCTGGCTATGCAGGTGGCGTCGCCCGGCGTGCATCCCCGCCCCATCGATGGCGAGCAGGCCAGCCGCAGCTACCAGCGCTATTTGAAGAGCTTTGAGACCAAGATCCCCGAGCGCTTTGATACCGGCCTGGATGTGAAGAAGTAAAGCCTAGCCGCCCAGGAGCCCAGCATGCGCCCGCACCTCCCCCCCTCCATGTACCGCTTCAGGCGTTCGCGCCAGCAGCGCGGGGTGTATGCGCTGGAGTGGGCGATCATCTTTCCGGTTTTTTTCTTGCTGCTCTACGGCATCGTCTGTTATGGGCTGACCTTTCTGGTGCGCCAGTCGATGCAGTACGCGGTCGAAGAAGGCGCCCGTGCTGCGCTGCGCTACCCCAGCTCCACCATCGTTGGGGCCAGCCCGCCCACCTGGGTACATCGCAGCCTGCAGGCGCGCCGCACCACTGCCAACGCACTGAACTGGCTGCCGCCAGCGCTCCGACCTGCCGAGGGCGATATCAGCTTTACCCTCTGCCGCCTGAACGACAGCAGCTGCAACCAAAACACCGCTTTCAACCCGGGGCTGGATTGCAATATCGACACCCCTTGCTTGGTACTCGTCAGCTACCGCATTGCAAACTATGGCCAGGGTGCCATTGCCCCTGCCATTCCCGGTTTGGGCCTCGTACTGCCCACCAGCCTCCAGGCCCAGGCCAGTGTGTTGGTCGATAGGAGGATGCTGTGAAACGCCCCGCCCTGAATTTACAGATTGGAAGCACTCGACGGCAAAGCGGCGTAGCTGCCATCGAGTTTGCGCTGATTGCCGTTTTCATGATCATCATGCTGCTAGGCCTGACGGTGTACTGGCGCGCTTTCCAGGCCCAGCAATCGCTGACCCGGGCTGCTGGCGATGGTGGGCGGGCCATTCTCAGTGTGCTGGCCGCAGGGGTGGGCGACCCTTGCCACCCACTACAGGCCATAGCCAACCGTTCCACCATCCAGCTGCGGGTAGAGCAATCGGTGCGCGCCAGCCTGGAACGCAGTGACATCCCTGGTACCGTCGCAAACCAGCTCACCGTCACTGCCATCCAGTGGCAAGGTGCATGCCCCAGCAGTGGCATAGGGAGCGCTAGCTTTGAGCTGCGCTATCGGCTAGCACCTATGTTCGGCACGCTGAACCCATGGATCGCCGAGCCCAGCCAGCTGTACGAAAAAACCGTGGTGCACTTTGCATCCATGTTGTGAGGAGGATTGTCATCATGTCCCCCCATCTCCCCCAAGCGCCTTTCCGCCGATCCGAGCGTGGTTCTGTGCTTGTGCAGTTTGCGCTGCTAGCCGCCGTGATTGTTACGCTGCTGGGTGTTGTGCAGATTGGCTATATGTACTATGCCAAGCGCGATCTGCAGCGCATGGCAGATATTGCTGCGATCGAAGCGGTTAATGCGATTACGTATGGAATCGATGGAACCTGCAACGACGGTAAGTTAGCAGGCAGACGAAGCGTATCAGGTCAGTTGCGTATGTCCATCAACCTCGATGAACCCGAGCCTGAGTGCGGACACTGGGACGGAAGCAAGGGCGACGCGATGCGTTTTGTTCCCTCCGGTGGTGGATCTCTGCTTAATGCAATGCGTGTGCAACTACGAGGCGAGGTGTTGCAGTTGCTCCCATTTTTAGGTTCACGCGTTATAACCGCCTCCGCTATCTCCGCTAAGGACAGTGAGCCGCTAGCCGCCTTTTCTATTGGCTCTCAACTGATGCGTTTTAACAAGAACGGCTTGCTTGGTCGTATCACTGCGGCGGTGGGCCTCGACATTGAGCGCCTGACCATCCTCGACAAGGATGGCATTGCCAACGCCAAGATCACGCCGGCAGGTCTGTTGAAGCTGATAGGTTTGCCCGTTGGTGTCAGTGACTTGTCCTTGCTCACGCCCAATGACCTGGCCAATGTCAACGCTTCGGTGCTCGACCTCATTGATGCAGCGATCAATGCCGGTGGGAGCAGCCTGCTCAATGCGGGGGTCGATATTGCCGCACTGATCGACCTGCGCGCCTACCTGTCGGCCTTTCAGCTCGCCAATGTCAAGGTACCGCTGGGTGGCGACAAGGGCTTGCTGGCACTGATCTCCGCTGGTGGCAATGCCTCGCCTATCGGTGCCAGCTTAGATGTAGCAGTGGAGCTGAGCGACCTGGTGCGCACGCAGTTGCTGCTGGCCAATGGAACCAATAGCGTCGTCCTAGGTCTTGGGCTGCCAGGTGTCTTGGGTGCCAAAATGACTGTCGTGGAGCCTCCTAGTTACGCGATTGGCGCAGCAACTGGGAAGACGAAAGCGCGAAGTGCGCAGGTGCGCCTGTCTATTGATATTGGCGAACAAAAGAATGTCAGCACCCCCAGCTTGCTGAGTGCATTGTTGGGCGGGCTGCTGGGCATCCGCGTCCACATTCCCATCCAGGTCGATCTGGTTCGCAGCACCGGCACCTTGGAAGCCATTCAGTGCACCCCTGACCAGAACGAACGCACCGCCAACATCTCAGTGCGCTCTGCTGTCGGCGATGTCTGCATTGGCGAGCTGGATGCCAACGGTGTCTGCCAAAAGACTGAGCTGGTCGATCTGAATCTGCTCAACCTGTTGGGAGGCCTGCGGGTGCAAGGCAAGCTGTCCACCTCGCTGCTGGAGGGCGTTCCGGATCGGCACAATGCCCAGGCTTGCCCCTACAACAACACCAAGCTGGATGAGTGTCTAGTCGGGATTCACGTCAATGAAAAAGACGTCAAGAGTAGTCCCAACAATCTACAGCTAGGCACGACAGTCGCCAACCTGCTCAAGCAAGTGCCAGCGCTGGTAGGTGATGCGAAAAATGCAGAGTACTACGGCGTTCTGGGAGGCCTGCTTGGAGGCTTGGTCGGTGGGCTTTTGGGAGGACTTAATGCCCTACTCAATGTGATCGTCACTGTGGTCACGGCCTTGCTAGCACCGTTGCTCAACACCATTGGAAGCGCGCTGGACCTGCTGCTGCAGGGACTAGGTATTGAACTGGGACGCGCAACCGTTGAAGTACTCAAAATCCAGTGCGATACCGCCCAGATCGTGCAATGAAGACAGGAGTGAGCGCAGCGACATGAAGAACCGAGGGAATAGAACGTGAATCAGAACGATTTGGTCATCTACGTCTGGGAAGGCCAAGCGGACATTGCAGAGCGCGTGGAGCGCTGCATGGTCAACTTGGATGTGGACGTGGTGCGCGCCGATGGCCTGAACCTGTCGCCCGTGGTGGCGCAGGGGGGCAACGCCATTGCCGTGGTGAGTGTGTCGGTGCTGGAAGGTGCGCGCTTTACGCGCCAGGGGATCGAGGGCAATTTTGGCGGCATGCCGGTGCTGTGGGTCAGCGCCAAGCCGCGTGGTGAAGGGCCGGGCACCTATGCCACCGAGTACTCCCATGTGCTGCCCTTTGACTTTACCGGCGCAGAGCTGCGCGCGATGCTGGTGCGCATTGTGCGGCGCCTGCAAAGTACCAAGCACAAGCAGCCGCGGGGCGACGACATCATCGCCGAGGCCGAGTGCATGCTGGCCCTGCTGCGCGATGTGGACACCTTTGCCGACTGCGAGCACAGCGTGCTGATCTTTGGCGAGACGGGCACCGGCAAGGAACGCGTGGCCGAACGCCTGCATGAACGCAACACGCACTACGGCCAGGGGCCCTTTGTCGTGGTCAACTGCGGCGCGATCCCCGACGGCCTCTTTGAATCGCTGTTCTTTGGCCATGCCAAAGGCTCGTTCACCGGTGCGGTGACGGCGCACAAGGGCTTTTTCGAGCAGGCCAACGGCGGCACCCTGTTTCTCGACGAGATCGCCGATCTGCCGCTCTACCAGCAGGTCAAGCTGCTGCGCGTGCTCGAAGAGCGCACGGTCACCCGGCTGGGCGCCACATCGCCGGTGGCGTTGGATTTCCGCCTGGTGGCGGCCACCAACAAATCGCTGCGCGAGCTGGTGCATGCCGGGCGCTTCCGCGCCGATCTGTTCTTTCGCCTGGCGGTGATCGAGCTGCAGATGCCGAGCCTCGAAGAGCGGGGCGAGGCCGACAAGCTGGCCATCTTCAACAGCATCCTGCGCAAGGTGGTGGGCGAGGAGATGATGGAGCGCCTGGGCGGGCCGCCGATGTTCATTCTCGACGCGATTGCGCAGATGTACTTCCCCGGCAATGTGCGCGAGCTGCGCAACCTGGCAGAGCGCATTGGCGTGGCCGCCCGCCAGACCCAGGACTGGCATGCCGGCGGCGCCACCGATCGCCTGCTGGTGCAGGCCCAGAGCCTGTCGGCGGCGACCTTTCCGCTGGAATCCCATGCGGCCGGACCGCTGCTGGCCGAGCGCGGCAACTGGGACCAGGAAGAGCGCAACCGCATCATCGAAGCGCTGCATGCCAACAGCTGGAAACGCCAGAACACCGCCCAGCAGATGGGCATCAGCCGCAAGGTGCTGTGGGAGAAGATGCGCAAATACCAGATCTCGGACGGCGAGCCACTCGTGCCCCTGGCACCGGCCGCCGCGCAGCCCAATGACCACCTGCCCCTGTGACCCTTGACGCCGAGCCCTTGCCGACCATGACAGACAAACCCCTGATCGTTTTTGTAGGCGCGGTCTACCCGAGCCAGTACAGCCTGCTGTGCAGCCACCTGCGTGCCCAGGGCATCGCAGATGCCTGGTTCATGACCACGCCCGGCCACAAGGCCAACCATGAAAAGCACTGCGACCACCTGCTGTCCTTCCAGCCCGATGGCCTGATCGTCGGCCCCCAGAGCTACTACTACTCGGACAAGGTCGAGCGCTCGGCCCGCATCTGCCGGGGCGTGCTCAAGGCGCTGGAAGACTTTGAAGCCGCCCAGGGCCGCAAGATCGATGTGGTGGTGGCCCATTCGCTCTGGGGCGCGCCCAACTGGCTCTATGGCGAGCTGCAAGCCGCCATCATCAGCTATATCGAGTTCCCCAGCTACCTGGCCCATGGCTGGGATGCCGCCTACCCGCCGGACCAGGCCCAGCGCCTGGGTGACCGCAACACCGAGATGCTGAGCTTCCACCAGGTGCTGTGCAGCGACCTGACCATCGTGCCCAGCGCCTATGCGCGCTCGATGTTCCCGCCGCTGCTGCAGGACCGGATTGCGGTGCAGTTCGAGGGCTTTGATATCCAGCCGCCGCTGCGGGATTTTGGTGCTACCGGCGATGCAGCGGACGATACCCAAAAGCCTTTCACCATCGCGTTCTCGGCGCGCGATCTCTCGAGCGCCAAGGGTTTTGAGACCTATATCCGGCTGGTGGACCGCATGGTGCGCGAAGGCGATGGCCACAACACCCGCTTTATCGCCATCGGTGATGCCAAGGCCTCCACCTACGGCTATGAGCAGCAGTGGGTGGAGCGGCGCTATGGCGGCAAGGTGGAAAGCTTTCGCGACCACCTGCTCAAGGTCTACCCCGCCGCCGATGTGATCGAGTTCCCCGGCCACCTGCCCTATGACCAGTTCTCGGCGCTGCTGGCCGAGGTCGATCTCTTCCTCTACCCGCTGCGCTATGGCGTGGCCAACTGGGGGCTGATGGAGATCCTGGCGCGCGGGGGCTGCGTGATTGGCTCCAACTGGGGCTTTGCGCCCGAGCTGATTGCCCACAACGTCAACGGCCTTTTGCTGCCCGACAACGACGACGACTGGATCGAGGCGATACGGCAGCTGCGCAAGGACCCGGCCCGGCGCCAGCGCTATGCCCAGGCTGCGCTGGAGACCGGCAAGGCCTACCATATCGCCAAGGTGGCGCCCCGCTTTATGGCGCTGTTTGAGCGGGCAATGGCCAACCGCAAGGCGCAGCTGGTGGCGCCGCGCTGATACCAGCGCTGTTGTTTAGGCCGCTTGCTTCCAACGCGCGAAGCCCTGCGCGCGCAACGCACAGGCCGGGCATTCGCCGCAGCCATAGCCCCAGTCATGGCGCTCGCTGCGGTCGCCCTGGTAGCAGGTGTGGGTGTCTTCCTGCACCAGCGCGGTCAAGGCGTCGCCGCCCAGGTCCTGCGCCAGCTGCCAGGTCGCAGCCTTGTCGATCCACATCAGGGGGGTCTCCACCACCAGCTGCCGGCCCAGGCCCAGGCTCAGCGCCACCTGCATGGCCTTCATCGTGTTGTCGCGGCAGTCGGGATAGCCGGAGAAATCGGTCTCGCACATGCCGCCCACCAGCACCGTGCACTGGCGGCGGTAAGCCACCGCAGAGGCGAGGGTCAAGAACACCAGGTTGCGCGCTGGCACAAAGGTATTGGGCAGGCCATCGGCCTGGTAGGCCAGTGCGGCATCACGGGTCAGCGCCGTATCGCTGATCTGGCCGAGCACATCGATGTTCAGCAGATGGTCCTCCCCCAGCTTTGCCGCCCACTGCGGAAACTGCGCGCGCAAGTGAGCCAGCACGGTGCTGCGGCATTCCAGCTCCACCCGGTGGTTCTGGCCGTAGTCAAAGCCAATCGTTTCGACCTGGGCATAGCGGCTCAAAGCCCAAGCCAGGCAGACGGTGGAATCCTGTCCACCCGAAAAAAGTACCAGCGCCTTGGCGTCTTGCATGCTGCGCTTCTCCATCCATCAAAAATCAAAAACCAGGCCTATATAGGCAATGACCGCTGGCCTAGCTGCGCTCACCCCAGGCCGTGCTGGCATCGGTCAGCGCATCGCTGCGCGTGGCCGAGAGTATCGCGTCGAGCAGGCCGGGAAAGCGGGCATCGAGGTCCTCGCGCCGCAGCGACAGCAGGTTCTCGCGCCCGGCAGGGCGCTGCCAGATCACGCCGCTGCTGCGCAGCACGCGCCAGTGGTGCGTCATCGTCGACTTGGTCTGGTCGCGCAAAAGCGCCGTGCAGCTGCGCTCCTGGCCATCGGCCAGCACACGCACTACCGCCAGGCGCGTGGGGTTGCCCAGGGCGGTGAGCACATTTTCCAAATGGATCTGCGCAGCTTCAGGGTGGTGAGGAATCATCCGGGGTCCATGCGCCAAAGGGGCGCGCATCGGCTGCAACAGCCGGGTCATTGCCAAAGGGCGCCATTCTGCCTGGGTCTGCAGCATTGGCAGCACGATAGCCAGTATTGTCCCCAATCGGGCAATACCCATGACGACAGTACGATTGTCTTCGTACTATTACCATCACTCTTTTCTGGCCCTGTGCCGGTGCTGTCTTGAAGGCGCCGGATGTCGCAAAGTGGGAGCGCGCAGGGCTGTAACAAGCAGCTGAATCCAGCTGAAAAAACCGACCCAAGGAGGTCAACATGGCCCGCCATACCCCCATAGAACGCTATCGCAACATCGGCATCTCTGCGCACATCGATGCCGGAAAAACCACGACGACCGAGCGCATCCTGTTCTATACCGGGGTGAGCCACAAGCTGGGCGAGGTGCATGATGGCGCCGCCACGATGGACTGGATGGCCCAGGAGCAAGAGCGCGGCATCACGATCACCTCGGCCGCAACAACGGCCTTCTGGTCGGGCATGGAACGCAACTTTGCGGCCCACCGCATCAACATCATCGACACCCCCGGTCACGTGGACTTCACGATCGAGGTCGAGCGCTCCATGCGTGTGCTCGACGGCGCCGTCATGGTCTATGACTCGGTGGGCGGCGTGCAGCCGCAGTCCGAAACCGTCTGGCGCCAGGCCAACAAGTACAAGGTGCCACGCCTGGCCTTTGTCAACAAGATGGACCGCATCGGTGCGGACTTCTTCCGCGTGCGCCAGATGATGGTGGATCGCTTGAAAGCCAACCCCGTGCCCATCGTGATTCCGATTGGCGCCGAGGCCGAGTTCTCTGGCGTGATCGACCTGATCAAGATGAAGGCCATCATCTGGGACGAGGCCTCGCAGGGCATGCAGTTCGAGTACCGGGAGATTCCCGCCGAGCTGCAGGCCACGGCGCAGGAGTGGCGCACCAAGATGGTGGAAGCGGCTGCCGAAGCGAGCGAAGCGCTGACCGACAAGTACCTGAGCGATGGTGACCTGCCCGAGGCCGACATCATTGCCGGCTTGCGCCTGCGCACGATTGCCACCGAGATCCAGCCCATGCTGTGCGGCTCGGCCTTCAAGAACAAGGGTGTGCAGCGTTTGCTGGACGCCGTGGTCGAGCTCATGCCTTCGCCGCTGGATGTGCCTGCGGTGACTGGCCACAGCGAAGACGAGAACGACAGCACGGTGCTCACGCGCCGCGCGGACGACAGCGAGAAGTTCTCTGCCCTCGCCTTCAAGCTGATGACCGATCCCTTTGTGGGCCAACTGACCTTTGTGCGTGTCTACTCGGGCGTGCTCAGCAAGGGCGACCTGGTCTACAACCCGATCCGGGGCCGCAAGGAGCGCATTGGCCGCATCGTGCAGATGCATGCCAATGAGCGCCAGGAAATCGACGAGATCCGCGCCGGCGACATTGCCGCCTGCGTGGGCCTCAAGGAGGTGACCACCGGTGAGACCTTGAGCGACCCGAGCGCGCCCATCATCCTGGAGCGCATGTCCTTTCCTGAGCCCGTCATTGCGCAAGCGATCGAGCCCAAGACCAAGGCCGACCAGGAAAAGATGGGCATTGCGCTGTCGCGCCTGGCCGCCGAGGATCCGTCGTTCCGCGTGCGCACCGATGAGGAATCGGGCCAGACCATCATCGCCGGCATGGGCGAGCTGCATCTGGAGATCATCGTGGACCGCATGAAGCGGGAGTTCAATGTGGAGGCCAATGTGGGCAAGCCCCAGGTGGCCTACCGCGAGACCATCCGCAACACGGTCAAGGATGTGGACGGCAAGTTTGTGCGCCAGTCGGGCGGCAAGGGCCAGTATGGCCATGTGGTCTTCACGCTGGAGCCGATGGCGTCCGGCGAAGGCTTTGCGTTTGTTGACGAGATCAAGGGCGGCGTGGTGCCACGCGAGTACATCCCGGCCGTGGAGAAAGGTGTGCGCGAGGCGCTGGCGAGCGGCGTTCTGGCCGGCTACCCGGTGGTGGATGTGCGCGTGCGCCTCACTTTTGGTTCGTACCACGATGTGGACTCGTCCGAGCAGGCCTTCAAGATGGCGGCCATCTTCGGCTTCAAGGAAGGCATGAAGAAGGCCAACCCGGTCATCCTGGAGCCGATGATGGCCGTCGAGGTTGAAACGCCCGAGGACTATGCCGGCACGGTGATGGGCGACCTGTCATCGCGCCGGGGCATGGTGCAGGGCATGGACGACATCGCCGGTGGCGGCAAGAGCATCAAGGCCGAGGTCCCCTTGTCCGAGATGTTTGGCTATGCGACGCAGCTGCGCTCGATGACGCAGGGCCGCGCCACCTACACGATGGAGTTCAAGCGCTACACCGAAGCGCCTGCCCATGTGGTGGCCGGCATTGCAACCCGCTCCAACCGCTAAGCGACCGCAGATGCCAGCCACTGCTGGCTGAACCCAGGCCCACCGCCCTCCAGGCTGTGGGCCTGTTTTTTTGTCCGCTGTCCGCATCCGCTCGTGCAAGTGCCCGGCCCAATGGCTGGGCTGCCTTACCTTTCGGCTCCACCCAATGAGCCACTAATTCACATCTACAAAGCGCTCTGCGAGCCAATCGATAAACACCCGCAGCCGTGCCGAAGGCTGGCGGCTGTAGGGGTGCAGCACCGACACCGGCATCGACGGCGGGGGTACATCAGGCAGAACCTCCAGCAGTTCGCCCTCTTGCAGCGCCTGCGCAATGCGGTAGCGCGGCACCTGCACCATCCCCAAGCCCGCCATGGCTGCGCCGGTGTACAGATCGGCGCCGTTGACGGTGATGCTGGGCTTGAGCCGCCGCTCCACCACCTGCTTGCCCACGCAAAACTCCAGCGCCACCGGCCGGCCCGTGGCGCTGGAGACATAGGCCACAGCGGCATGCTGCGCCAGGTCATCGAGTGACTGCGGCAGGCCGTGGCGCTCGGCATAGGCCCGGCTGACGACCGTCACCTGGCGCAGCGACGCCACCTGGCGCCCGATCAGCGACGAGCTTTGCAGGCTGCCGGCCCGCAGCACGCAGTCCACCCCTTCGCGCACCAGGTCCACCAGCCGGTCGTCTTCAGCCATGTGCAGCTGTACCTCAGGGTACTGGTCCGCAAACGCCCCCAGATGCGGCATCACAAAAAAGCGCGCCAAGGTGCCCTGCAGGTTGACCCGCAGCAGGCCCTGCGGCGGCGCATGGCGAAAGGCGCTCTCGGCCTCCTGCAGATCGGCCAGCAGCCGGGTGCAGCGGCGGTAGTAGTCCTCACCTTCGGCCGTCAGCCGCACCTGGCGCGTGGTGCGGTCCAGCAGGCGTGCGCCCACCCGCGCTTCCAGCCGCTGGACCAGGTTGGTTACCGTGGCACGCGGAATCTGCAGATCGTCCGACGCCTGCGCAAAGCTGCTGCGGTCGGCCACCCGCACAAATACCTGCATTTCCTGAAAGCGGTCCATCGCAACAACGCCAACCCAATGCGGCGCATATTATTAAAGTAAACCGAATTATAAAATTCAAATCAGCACAATGATCTTTTGAATGGAATAGTGAAAAATCCAGCCATTCGATCAACGACAGGAAAGCAGACATGACCAAGCCCACATCCATTGCCCTGATCACCGGCGCATCGCGCGGAATCGGTGCCACCATTGCCCGCCGCCTGGCCCAGGACGGCCACGCCATCGCCATCAACTACGCCAACAACGCGCAAGAGGCCGAAGCACTGGCCCAGGCGCTGGTGCAAGAAGGTGGCCAGGCGATGGCCATCCGTGCCGATATCTCGCAGGCTGACCAGGTCCAGGCCATGTTCAGCGCCGTCGAGCAGCAGCTGGGCCAGATTGATGTGCTCGTCAACAACGCCGGTGTGCTCGCCACCAGCACCCTGGCCGAGACCAGTGACGCGCTGTTTGCCAAGACCTTTGCGATCAACACCCAGGGCGTGTTCAACACGCTGCGCGAAGCGGCCACACGCCTCAACGCAGGCGGGCGCATCATCAACCTCTCGACCACCGCGCTGGCACTGAACCTGCCCGGCTACGCGATCTACAACGGCAGCAAGGCCGCCGTCGAGGCCTTTACCCGCGTGTTCGCCAAGGAGCTGCGCGGCCGCCAGATCACCGTCAACGCGGTCGCTCCCGGCCCGGTCGCCACCGAGCTGTTCTTTGCCGGCAAGAGCGAGGCGCAAATTGAGCACTTTGCCAAGATGCCGCCGCTGGAGCGCCTGGGCGAGCCCGAGGACATCGCGGCGGTGGTCGCCTTTTTGGCCAGCAAGGAGTCGGGCTGGATCAACGGGCAGGTGCTGCGCGCCAATGGCGGCATTGCTTAAACCGCCGCCCCACCCGGCAAGACACCCGGGTTGAGGCGCCTGGCCTCACCACTCCGCCACACTCCCATCGGCATGGCGCCATACCGGGTTGCGCCAGCGGTGGCCCTCCTTGGCGCGCTCGACCACATAGGCCTCGTTCACCTCAATGCCCAGGCCAGGGCCGCCGGGCATCGCGACATAGCCATCCTGGTAGTCAAAGGCATCGCGGTTGTGTACATAGTCGAGCAGGTCATTGCCCTGGTTGTAGTGGATGCCCAGGCTTTGCTCCTGGATGAAGGCGTTGTAGCAGACCGCATCGATCTGCAGGTTGGCGGCCAGCGCAATCGGCCCCAGCGGGCAATGCAGGGCCACCGCCACATCGTAGGCCTCGGCCATCGCAGCGATCTTGCAGGTCTCGGTGATGCCGCCGGCATGCGAGGGGTCGGGCTGGATAATGTCGACACCGCCCTGCGCAAACACGCGCTTGAAATCCCAGCGCGAATAGAGGCGCTCGCCCAGCGCGATCGGAGCGGCGCCGATGGCAGCGAGTTCGGGGATCACCTCCAGGTGCTCGCTGAGCACGGGCTCTTCGATGAACATCAGGTTGAAGTCGCGCAGCTCGCGCATCAGCACCTTGGCCATGGGCTTGTGTACCCTGCCGTGGAAGTCCACACCAATGCCGATGTGCTTGCCCACCGACTCGCGGATCATCGCGACATTGGCCACGGCCTGCTCCACCTTGGCATGGCTGTCGATGTACTGCATCTCCTCGGTGCCGTTCATCTTGACGGCGGTAAAGCCTCGGGCGACGGCCGCTTGCGCTTGCGCGGCCGTATCTGCCGGACGGTCACCCCCGATCCAGGAGTAGACGCGGATACGGTCGCGCACCTTGCCGCCCAAGAGCTCATGCACCGGCACACCCAGCGCCTTGCCCTTGATGTCCCACAGCGCCTGGTCGACACCGGCAATGGCGCTCATCATCACCGGGCCGCCCCGGTAGAAGCCGGCGCGGTACATTACATTCCACAGGTCCTGCACGTTGCGCGGGTCGCGGCCCACCAGGTAGTCGGAGAGTTCCTCGACCGCTGCGGCCACCGTGTGGGCGCGGCCTTCAACCACCGGCTCGCCCCAGCCAACGATGCCCTCGTCGGTTTCGATCTTGAGAAAGCACCAGCGCGGTGGCACGATAAAGGTGGTGAGCTTGACGATTTTCATGGGACGAACTGAGAAAAATGGGGGTGGGAATCAGCAGTGGTGGCTGGGGTTGGTGCGGGGGTCACTCAAAGTCCAGCAGCACCTTCATCGCCTGCGAGCGGTCGGCCGCCAGCGCAAAGGCGCGGGCCGAATCGCGGTAGGACAAGGTGGCGGAGATCAGCGGCTTCACATCGACCAAGCCCTTGTTGAGCAGGGCCACCGCAGTGGCGAACTCCTCATGAAAGCGGAAGGAGCCGCGCCAGTCGAATTCCTTGGCCACCAGCGTGTTGATCGGCAGGGTCATCTCGGCACCGGCCAGGCCCAGCTGCACGATGGTGGCGCGCGGGCGCAGCACATCGAAGGCACCGCGCAAGGCATGCGGGTTGCCGCTGGCCTCGAACAGCACATCGAACTGGCCCTTGTCGGCTGCGTAGCGGGCCAGGCCATCGGGCGACTCGCCCACATGCACGACCTCATCGGCGCCCACCTGCAAGGCTTTGGCCAGCGGGTGCGCGCTCATGTCGGTGGCCACAATGTGCTCGGCGCCTGCGCGGCGCGCGGCAATGATGGCCAGCGCACCAATCGGCCCGCATCCTGTCACCAGCACCTTGCGGCCCAGCAGTGGGCCGGCCCGCTGCACGCCATGCAGGGCAACTGCCAGCGGCTCGGCCATGGCGCCTTCGGCATCGCTCACCTGCGCGGCCAGCAGATGGGCCTGGTGCGACTCGATGACGATCTGCTGGCGAAACGCACCCTGCACATGGGGCGTGCGCATCGCGCTGCCGTAGTAGCGCATGTCCAGGCAGTGGTTTTGCAGGCCCATCTGGCAAAAGCGGCACTGGCCGCAGGGCCAGCTGGGGCTGACTGCGATGCGCTGGCCGGCAGCAAAGCCCGTCACCTCGGCGCCTACCGATTCGATGACGCCCGAGACCTCATGGCCCAGCACCATCGGCTCCTTGATGCGCACAGTGCCAAAACCGCCGTGCTGGTAGTAATGCAGATCTGAGCCGCAGATGCCGCCGCAGCGCACCCGCACCAGCATCTGGCCAGGCCCGGGCGCAGGCACGGGGACGGATTGCACCCGCAGATCGCCGGGTGCGTGGATAACAAGCGCTTCCATATCAGAAGTTCCTAATTGGCTTGGATAAGTGAGTGGCTTAAGGCTTGGTTTTGCGGTAGCTGGCGAGCGCTGCATAAAACGACTGGGCAAACTCCTGGCCGACGGTCGCCTGGTTCTTGTCGATCACCGGCTGCACCGCAGCGCGGATCTTTTCCAGCTCGGCAGCCGGCATCTCGCCCACCTGCATGCCATGCGATTGGAGCTGGGCGACCACCTCGCCGGCCTGGCGCAGCTCTTCGCTGCGCTGCAGGATGCGGGCCTTCTCGGCAGACTGCTGAACCGCCTGCTGCTGCGCGGGCGTCAGGCCCGACCACCATTTCTCGGACGCGATCAGCGCGACGGGCGTGTAGACATGGTTGGTGATGGTCAGGTACTTCTGCACCTCGTACATCTTGTTGGCATACATGTCGACCACCGGGTGCTCATAGCCATCGAGTGCCTTGATCTCCAGCGCCGGGTAGACCTCGGAGAAGGCCATCGGCACGGCGTTCATGCCCATCGCATTGAAGCTGGCCAGCGCCATCGGGCTTTGCATCACGCGCACGCGCAGGCCCTTCATGTCGGCCAGCGAGGCCAGCGGCCGCTTGCTGTTGGACATATTGCGGAAGGCACCGCCCGCCCACACGAGGCCACGCATCTTCATATCGGCAATGTCGCCCAACATCTGGCGGCCCACCGGGCCATCGAGTACATGGGCGGCCTCGGCATCGCTGGCAAACAGAAACGGAAAATCAAAAATCTGCAGCGCCTTCTTGCGTGCGGCGATGGGCGAGAGCGCGCCCATGTACAGGTCCTGCGTGCCGCTTTGCACTGCAATCAGCATCTTGTCTTCGCTGCCCAAGGTGGCGCTGCTGTACACATCGATCTGCACCTTGCCATCGGTGGACTTGGCGACATCGGCAGCAAACTGCTTCATCGCGATGGCGCGGGGGTGCGAATCGGCAAAGGAATGGCCCAGGCGAGCGCGCTTGCCCTCCTGGGCTTGGGCGGGCGCCAGGCCCAGCATCGCCAAGGTGGCGCAGGCCAGGCCGGCAACGAGGCTGCGGCGTGGAATCAGTTTCATGGTCGGCTCCTTGTCTTTTTTGGGCAAAGCCCGCCCTTGGCGCTTGCGGCTGGCAAGCGCCCAAGGCTCTTCAATGAATGGGTTTGGGGTGACGGTTTGAGGCTTAGCGGCTCATCATCTCCAGCGGCCACATGACGATCTGTGGGAACACCACCAGCAGGAACATCACAATCGTCTGGGCCACCATGAACGGAATCACCCCCTTGATGGCACCGCTCATCGGTATCTTGGCGACCCCGCAGACGACATTGAGCACGGTGCCCACCGGAGGGGTGACGAGGCCAATGGCATTGTTCATGATGAACAGCACGCCGAAGTAGACCGGGTCGATGCCCGCCTGCTTGAGCACCGGCATCAGCACAGGCGTCATGATCAGCACCGTGGGCGTGAAATCCAGCGCCGTGCCCACCAGCAGCACCAGCACCATCAGCGCAAAGGTGAGCAGCATCTTGTTGTCCATCAGCGGCTCGACCAGCGCGGCCAGCTGCTGCGGAATGTTCGCGGTGGTGATCAGCCAGGCCGATACGCCAGCGGCCGACACCAGGAACATGATGATGGCGGTGGTCTCAGCGGCGCGGTAGATCAGCGCAAACAGCTGGTTCAGCTTGATCTCGCGGTAGACAAACATCCCCACCAGCAGCGAGTACATCGCGGCCATGACGGCGGCTTCGGTGGGGGTGAACCAGCCGAACTTCAGCCCCCCGATGATCACCACCGGCAGTACCAGCGCCCACAGCGACTGGCGTGTTGCCGTCAGACGCTCGGCCATGCTGCGCTTGGGCTCGGTCACGATCGGGTCACGGCCAATGCACCAGCGCCAGGCCAGCAAGATCGCGACACCCATCAACAGGCCCGGCACAATGCCGGCGATGAACAGCTTGGTGATGGACACGCCACCGGTCACGCCATACAGAATCATTGCGATCGATGGCGGAATCACCGGCGCGATGATGCCGCCGCAGGCGATCAGGCCGCAGGAGCGGTTGACCTCATAGCCGGCCTTGCGCATCATCGGCACCAGCACGGCGGCCAGTGCCGCGGTATCGGCCACCGCCGAGCCCGAGAGCGAGGCCATGATCACGGCGGCGCCAACGGCCACATAGCCCAGGCCGCCCCGGATATGGCCAATCCAGGCCATGGCCATGTGGATGATGCGGCGCGTCATACCACCGGCGTTCATGAATTCGCCCGCCAGCATGAAGAACGGGACGGCCAGCAGCGGGAAGCTGTTGGCGCCATCCCACATGTTCTGCACCACGATCTGCGGATCGGTAAAGCCCATGTAGTACATCAGCGCGAGGCCGCAGCCAATCAGCGCAAAGGCAATGGGCATGCCCAGAGCCATCAGGCCCAGCAGCGACGAGATAAAAATGAAGATGGTCATGCGCGACCTCCTTGGGACCGGGCCTGCGATTGGGTCTGCTCCTGCATGGCGTGCTCGGCCTCGCGCGCCTCTTCCATGCCCTCTTCCTGCACGTCAATCAGCTCATAGTCCGCCACCTTGCCCAGCACCAGACGCACCAGGTTCGACAGGCAGATAAAGCCAATGGCCGCCCCGGTGAAATAGCTCACGCCGTAGACCCAGAGCATGCTCAGCTGCGCCACCGGCGAGGCATTGCCCGCGATGATGTCGTGCTGCAGCCAGGTGCCGTAGACGATGTAGACGCAGCACAGCAGCATGATGGCCTGGCTCAGGCCCCAGCAGACGCGACGGCCCACCAGCGGCATCATCTGGACCATCAGGTCCACCCCCAGATGGGCGCGCTTGCGCATGCCCACGATGGCGCCCAGAAAGGTCAGCCATACAAAGGCAAAGCGCGGCACCTCTTCCGACAGATCAATGCCGGTATTGAAAAACAGCCGCAGCATCACATTGCCGAACACCATCACCAGCATGACCAGCATGCACAGCACCATGGCGATTTCCAGCGCGCGCGTCAGCCCGTCGGCGAGCATTTTGAGTACCTTGCCCATGGCAACACCTTTCCCGGCAGCGCGGCCTTGTGCCGTGCCGCCACCTGAATGCTTGTATGTCTAAGCCGGCAGCGCCGCGCCATGGGGCGCTGCCAGAACCTTGAAAAGAAATGCAGGGAGCGGACCCAGCCTATGCCGGCCTGGGCCCATACCCTTCCTGGGCCTTACTGGGCCTTGCGCGCCTGCTCGATTTCGGCAAAGAAGCCCTTGACGAACTCATCACCGATCTGCGGCGAGAACTTGGCCAGCACGGGCTTGACCTTGTCCTGCATGCGCGCCAGCTCGGCAGCGGGCATGGTGTCCACCGTCACACCGGCCTTCTTGAAGTTGTCGATGGCCTGGCTGTCGCCTTCGTCGAGCAGCTTGCGCTGCAGCAGGCCCGCTTCGGTCGCGGCCTTTTGCACACCGGCCTTGTCGGCGGGCGAGAGGCCATCCCAGAACTTCTTGGACGCCACCAGAGCGGAAGGCGTGTAGACGTGGTTGGTGATGGTGATGAACTTCTGCACTTCCTGCATCTTGTTGGCCCACATGTGCTGCAGCGGGTTCTCCTGGCCGTCGAGCGCCTTGATCTCCAGCGCCGGGAACACCTCGGCAAAGGCCATCGGGGTGGCATTGGCGCCCAGGGTCTTCCAGGTATCAAGGGCCACCGGGTTGGTCATCACGCGGATCTTGAGGCCGCTCACATCCTCGGGCTTGGCCACGCGGTGCTTGCTGTTGGACAGGTTGCGAAAGCCCATGCCGGTCCAGGTCAGGCCCACCAGGTTGGCCGGTGCGATCTTCTCGAAAATCTTCTTGGACGAGGCGCCATCAAGCACCGCATAGACCTCGGCCGAGTTGCGGAACATGAAAGGCAGATCCCAGACCTGCACTTCCTTGACCCGCGAGGACAGCGGCGCCAGGGTGCCGATGTACAGATCCTGCGTGCCTGCCTGCACGGCCTGCAATTGCTTCTCATCGCTGCCCAGCACCGCGCTGTGGTAGGCCTGCACCTTGACATTGCCATTGGTGTAGGTGGAGGCAAGCTCAGCGAACTTGTTCATCGCAATGGCTTGCGGGTGGCTCTCGGGCATCGCATGGCCCACGCGGGCCTTGACTTCAGCATAAACGGCGCCAGCGCCCATTGCTGATGCCGCCAGGGTGGCCAGCACGATGCGGCGCAGTTGGAAGTGAGTGGTCATCTGTCTGTCTCCGTCTTTGTTGTCAATCGAAAAAAGCCGGCGCTGCTGGCCCGGCATGCTGGGAATCAGGGGGTCTGCAGGCTCCCATCGGCCAGGCGCGTCTGCGTCCAGGTCGTTACTGCGCTGCTGCAGGGGTACTTGGCCGCCTCGCGCTCGTCGATGTCCACGCCCAGGCCGGGCTGCTCATTGGCGTAGACATAGCCATTGCGGAATGTGGGCAAACCGGGGAACACGGCCAGCAGCGCATCGCGCGGGCCCTTGAGCTCCTGGATCACAAAATTGGGCGGCTCGGTGCCCGACCACTCCTGCACGCCAAAATTGCGCGAGGCCAGGTCGATATGGATATTGGCCGCATGCGCCAGGGGCGACATATCGCCCGGGCCATGCCAGGCCGTACGCACGCCGTACTGCTCGGCAAACAGCTGCAGCTTGCGCGCCGGCGTGATCCCGCCCACCTGGCTCAGGTGCACGCGGATAAAGTCAATCAGCCGCTCGGCGATGATGCCGCGCCATTCAAAGGGGTGGTTGAACAGCTCGCCCTGGGCCAGCGGCACATTGGTCTTGTCGCGCAGCTGGCGCAGCCAGTCGCCCTCTTCCAGCGCGATGGCGTCTTCCAGAAAGAACAGCTCATAGGGCTCCAGCGCCTGCGCAAAGCGGATGGCATCGGCAGGTTTCAAGCGCTCGTGCACGTCATGGCACAGCTCCACCTCAAAGCCGATGCGGCTGCGGATGGCGTCGAACATTTTCAACGTCTCGCGCATGTACTTGCGCGCATCGAGGTAGATGCCATCAGCGGCGCCCCGGGGCGCCGTGCCGGGCGCCGCGCCAAAGCCGCCACCGCCATAGCCACCGCTTTGGCAGCGGATGTGGGTGATGCCCTGCTCGCGGTACTTCTGGATGTTGTCGCAGAGCTCTTCCAGATCCCGCCCATCGGCATGGCGGTAGATGGGCACGCCCTCGCGCAGCTTGCCGCCCAGCAGCTGGTACAGGGGCATGCCGGCCTGCTTGCCCTTGAGGTCCCACAGCGCCATGTCCACGCCCGAGATCGCATTGTTCTCGATGGGGCCGTTGCGCCAGTAGGCGTTCTGGTGCATCAGCTGCCACAGCTCTTCGATCTGGCTGGCATCGCGGCCGATCAGCAGCGGGCGCAGGTACTGCTCGACCAGGCACCGCACGGCCAGATGGCGGTAGGCAAAGGTGGCGCAGCCCAGGCCGAAGAGACCGGGCTGGTTGGTCTCGATCCTGACGACCAGGAGGTTGATGCCCTCGGGCGCCGTCGCGATGACTTTGACGTCGGTAATCAAGGTAGCCATGGTGCCGCGCCCGCTTACAGCACCGCCAGCCAGCCGCCATCCACATAGATGATCTGGCCGTTGACATAGTTGGATGCGCCCGAGGCCAGATAGATGGCCGTGCCCACCAGCTCATCGGGCCGGCCCCAGCGCTGCGTGGGATTGCTGGCCTTGACCCAGGCATCGAACGCGACGTTATTGACCAGCGCCTCGTTCATGTCGGTGAGGATGTAGCCCGGGCCGATGGAGTTGGCCTGGATGCCATGCATGGCCCACTCGGCCGCCATCGCCTTGGAGAGCATCTTGATGCCGCCCTTGGCCACCGTGTAGGGCGCCACCGTGGCACGGGCCGCCTCGCTGGTCAGCGAGCCGATATTGATGATCTTGCCGCCGGTGCCGCGCTCGATCATGCGGCGCGCTGCCGTGCGGCCCACGACAAAGGCCGCCGTCAGGTTGGTGTTGATGACCCGGCTCCAGTCTTCCAGCGACACATCAAGCAAGGGCTCGCGGTGCTGGATGCCGGCATTGTTGACGACGATGTCGATCGCCAGGCCCTGGGCATCAAACGCGGCAAAGGCCGCCTCCACTGCCGCCTGGTCGGCCACATCAAAGGCCGCCCCCTGCACCTTCAGGCCCAGACCTTGCAGCTGCGCCACAGCCGCATCCACCGCTGCCTGCTGGCGGCTGTTGACCACCACCGTTGCCCCCGATTCCGCCAGGCCCTGGGCCAGCGCCAGCCCAATGCCGCGCGAGGAGCCGGTAATCAGCGCCGTACGGCCCGACAGATCAAACAGGGAACGAGACATGGAATGGCGACCTTGAGAATTTCAGAAGTCGCCATCATCGGTTTATTTGTATGATGATTAAATCAGAGCAAACCCTAGGAATTTTGCCGCCCTGCGCTTTGCGCGACAGCCGCGCGAAACCTGGATATGCAGGCTTTTAGGCGGGCGCGCCCCAGCGGGCAATCGTGTCAGCCAGCAGCGCCCGCATCCACAGCTGCGCATCGTCGGCACTGCGCCGCTCAATGGCGGCCAGCACCTTGCCGTGCATCAGCAGGCCATCGTTGAACTGTCCGGCCTGCTGGGCATTGACAGTAAGCAAAGACTCCAGCGCCGAGGCCACAATACCGCCCAGCGAGATCAGCAAGGGGTTGCCGGTGGCCTGCAAGATGCTCTGGTGGTAGGCCAGGTCGGCGACCACCCATTCATCAATTGATGTCGCGGCCTCCATCGCCGCAAAGGCCTGCTGCAGCGCCTGCAGTTGCGCATCGGTGTGCATGCGCGCTGCCAGCGAGGCGGCCGCCGGCTCAAGAATGCCGCGCATCACCATCAGGTGCCGGCCCAGCGCCTGGTCCACCCCCTGGCTGCAAAGCCAGCCGAGCACATCGGCATCAAACAGACTCCACTGCTCCTGCGGCCGCACGCGCGTACCGGTGCGGGGCCGCGCCTCCAGCATGCCCTTGGCGCTCAACGCCTTGATCGCCTCGCGCACCGCAGTACGGCTCACCCCCAGCCGCTCGCACAGCTCCTCCTCATTGGGCAAGGTGGCGCCGGGCCCGTACTCGGGACTGGCAATCAGCCGCCCCAGGCTGTCCATCACCTGGTGGTGCAGACTGCTGCCGGGCTGTGAGGATAAGGACATGGGAATCGGTGGTGGTATAGAGTCATTCATCATACAAAACAAAGCAGGTTGAGGCCAGCGCCGTCCAGAAAGGCGCCGCATGACAGCCATCGGATGGGCCGATCATGCCTGCCTTGTGCGCCTGAAGGCGAGACTTGCCTATACCAAGATCGCTCCATGCCGCAACAAAAAAGCCGCCCGGAGGCGGCTGGCATTGGTGGACAGAGCGCTTAACCCCGGCGGCGGCCTGTGCGCGCCATTCCCAACATAGCCATCGCTGCCAACACACCGGAGACCAATAAGATACCCCATTGGCTCAGCGTTGGCACCGGCTTTGGCGCCACCGGTGCAGCCTTTGGCGTGACAGTGACCACGTTCGACTCAGGACCGGTCAGTCCATCGGTATTGGTTGCTGTGGCGGTGCAGTCGTAGCTAGTGCCATTGGTCAGCCCAGTAACCACCAACGGGCTGCTCGCACCACTGGCACTGGCGCCTACTGCATCGCCTTGCGACTCGCAGCTAATGCTGTACTGCTGCAAGGGGGCCGAGCCGGAGTCAGACAGGCTGAGTTCAAATCTGGCTTGGCCGTCTCCAGCTGAAGCAGCAGTCAGATTGGGAGCCGCAGGCAGGCCCACATACTGAATATCCGCAGTAAACGCCAAATCGCGGGCTATGTTGCTCCAAGTCCCACTCGTCCAAGCCGACACATTTGTACCATTGTTGGTAAACACAAAACGGCCGCCCGCATAAGAGCCATCGCCTACACTCGCCCAACGGGCGTTGGAGTCGGAACCCGAAGTTTCAGACACACTGGCGAAGAGCACGTACTGCTTTCCCGGCTCCAGCGTGATGCTCAACCCAGACACACCGTAGGTTTGAAACTGGCTTACGGCTTCTGTCGTTTGTACAGAGCTGGCATACAACTGCCCACCGGTAGCGCGGTCGCTGGTTGGATCCCACTCATAAACATAGAACTTGAATGGGATTTCAGCGCCCTGCGGATTGATACGAACATCAAATGCACGCAGCATCGCCGGAGTCGCGGGAGCGGTGATTGTTTGACCATAGGTTGCCGTGTTTGGCACACCGAAGGAGCTGATAAATCCGATGCCATCCCAGTCTGGAACCGTATCAATGCTCTGCGCACTGGCCATGGAAGTGGCCAACGCGAACGACAAAGCCAGCGGCGTGGCGCGGGCCCAGCCAGAGATGGAGCAAGAAGGCAAAGTAGAGAACCAAGACAACATCAGAAGCAATCAAAATGTGAACAATTGATCATTATGTTACTTTTTGTGTTTTTCTCCTATCCCTGAAACTGGGTAATTGAGCCCTTCCTCCTTACCCGGACTCAACCTAGCTGGGACTTGGATCCTGACTCAAACCCATCAGCCCGCCTGCTGTGCGACCGCCACAGGCCAGTAATAGTTATCCGGCATGGCCCGCGCGCCAAAGATCGCCTGCCCCACGCGCACAATGGTGGCACCCTCCTCCACCGCCATCTCGTAGTCCCCCGACATGCCCATCGACAGCCCATCCAGGCTGATACCCGCCGGCGCGTCCTGCCGCAGCTGATCACGCAAACCACGCAGGCGCACAAAGCACTGGCGCACCTGCGCGGCCTCGGCAGAAAACAGCGCCAAGGTCATCAGCCCGCGCACACGCAGCGCAGAGAACGCGGGCAGCGCTTTGATGAAAGCCGCCGCTTCCTCAGGCGGCAGGCCATACTTGCTCGCCTCGCCCGAGGTGTTGATTTGCACAAATACATCCAAGCTGCGCCCTTCCACCTGCAGGCGCCGCTCCAGCGCCTCGGCCACACGCAGGCTGTCCAGCGCCTGGAACTCGGTCGCAAAACGCGCCACCAGCTTGGCCTTGTTGGTTTGCAGGTGGCCGATAACCGACCACTGCAGATCGGGCAAATCCTGCATTGCCTTCCATTTGCCATAGGCCTCTTGCGGCTTGTTCTCACCCAGCATGCGGCAGCCGGCGGCATAGGCCAGGCGCAGACTGGACTCGGGCTTGGTCTTGCTCACAGGCAACAGGCGCACTGCGGCCGGGTCGCGCCCCACCCGCTGGCAGGCCGCCGCGATACGGGCATGGACGATGGCCAGGTTGTGGCGAAAGTCATCGACGGATTCGGCCTGTGGCCAGCGGCCATGCTGGTCATGCCGGGTCGCGGTGGTCCGCTGAGTGTCTGCTTTCATGCCGATGCTTTCTCTGGTGCGTAGGTGCGAATCTGCCGGTGCGTCAATCGCAATGCTGCAGCTCGATGATGGCAAAGCCGCTGCGCGCGATCTCTTGCTCCACCGCTGGCGCAGCCGCTTGGACATGGCAAAAGCGGCATTCCTGCGCTGTCAACGATTCAGCCGGCAGCCGCTTGGCGGCCAGATAGCGGCGGCCATGCGCGAGCACGGCATCGATCCCCTTATCGGGCTCCTGGTCGCGCACGAGGATATCGAAATGCATGCTGCGCCCATCGGGCCGCAGCACATAGGTGTCAAAAACAGCGATCTTCATTCAGTACCTCTTGCAACAGGTCGATGGGCAGCGCAGGCGTCGGGCTCACTTCAGTGCGACTTTCGGAAAATCCACTGGCACATCCAAGGCGACATTGATGTAGTTGGTGAACAGGCTCAAAGCCACATGCGCGATGATCTCCACGACCTGCTCATCGCCAAAACCGACCTGGTGCAGGCTGGCAATGTCGGCATCGCTGATCTGCGCACGCTGCGCCACCACCTTCAACGCAAACGCCAAGGCGGCTGCGGTTTTGGCATCACCCGATTGGCCAATCTGGGCGGCCGACATATCGGCCAGGCTGGCGCCGGCCTTTTGGCCCAGCACCATGTGGGCGGCCAGGCAGTATTCGCAGCGGTTGTAGTTGGCAATGGCTACCGCCAGTTGCTCGCCAAGCTTCGCACCAATGCTGCCTTTGCCCAGTGCGCCAAAGGCGGCCCACATGCTGTGCAGCGCGGCGGGAGAGTTGGCAACCACCTTGAACATATGGGGCGTGGCACCAAAGGCGCTCTGAATCTGCGCCATCACGGCTTGGCTGGCGGCGGGGGTGTTGTCGGTAGAAACGCGGGACATGAAAGACTCCTGAAGGGGTTGAAACGCAGAGTCAGTATGCGCGCCCCGAATGTATAATTTGGACTAATTAATTCACAAATAACACCAATTCGTACAGCATGCAACCCGCAGCCTCAATCGACCGTCTCTCCAGCATCCTGGAGCGCTTTCGCGTCAAGGCGCAGCTGCACCACTCCGGCGCGCTCTGCGGCCTGACCCACTTTGATGCCAGTGAGGGCTTTGGTTACCTGCATGTGCTGCGCCGTGGCGAGCTGGAAGTGAGCCACCCTGGCGCCCGCGATGTGCCGCAATCGCTGCGCTTTGAAGAGCCCACCGTACTGCTCTACCCTGCCCCGTTCACCCACCGCTTTCACAACCCACCGCAAGAAGGCGCCGACTTCAGCTGTGCACGCCTCGTGTTTGAAGGCGGATCGGCCAACCCGCTGGCCCGCTCACTGCCACCTTTAATAGCCTTGCCGCTGGCCCAGGTGCCTGGCATGGACATGGCGCTGCAACTGCTGCTGTCCGAAACCGACCAGGTGCGCTGCGGCCAGCGCCTGCTGGTCAATCGTCTGTTTGAAGTCGTCGTGATCCAGCTGCTGCGCTGGCTGCTGGACCACCCGCAGGAGGCCGGCATCCGCCCTGGCCTGGTCAATGGCATGTCCGACCCACGCCTGGCCCGCGCCCTGGTCGCCATGCACGACGCCCCGGGCGACGCCTGGACCTTGGAGCGCATGGCAGCGCAAGCGGGGATGTCGCGCACCGCGTTTGCCAATACCTTTCGCGATCTGGTGGGGCAAACGCCTGCCGATTATTTGACAGGTTGGAGGGTGGCACTGGCGCAGAACGGGCTGCGCGAGAGGCGCTCGATCAAGGTGCTGGCGGAGGAGCTGGGGTATGCAAATCCTTCCGCCTTGTCGCGGGCGTTTGCAGGGAAGGTGGGGGTGTCACCGAGGGAGTGGTTGGCGACGCTGGTTCAAGCCCATCCTTAAGCTGCACCTCGGCTCCGCACATTGACGCTCGGAGACACATGTTTTATGGATCTAATGAACCAAGGGCAACTCCATGGAATATTTTCCCACCAACCTTTCACTGTGAAAATCACTAATTTTGGGGATTGCACGTAAAAGAACTCTTATATCAAATGTTATTTTTTACATAAGAGGCTAGACAATGCGCGTTCTTCATACTCTCAGGATCGGTATTCTTTCTGCAGGGCTGGCATCAGCAGGCTTGGCCAATGCTGCCGTAGAGACATTTTTCGGAGAGGATGCTGTTAATGGATCTGCCAGCGCACCCAGACCCCAATCCGATGCCGCGCGGGATGCATTTATTGCGCGACTGAATGGCGCAAATACTGAGAATTTTGATGCGATCAGTGCAGGCACGCCGACACCATTTTCTGTGAACATGGGTGCATCTGGAACCGCAACTCTTTCCGGATCAGCAACGGTTACCAACTTTTTGGGAAATGGCAGATTTGCTACGTCCGGCTCCAACTTTATAGAGACCAGCACCAACTTCACCATTAGCTTCTCATTGCCACAGACCGCTTTTGGATTCTATGCGACAGACATATCCGATTTTGGCGGACAGTTGAGCATCACCTATTCAGATGGCACATCCAGTACAGTTGCCGTTCCACACAGCAATCCCGCCGCAGATGGCTCAGTATTTTATTATGGCCTCATAGATATGGACAATCCATTTGTCTCTGTTGTTTTTAATAACAGTAATGCAACGGATGTCTTTGGCTTTGATGATTTAACTGCTGGCACTGCAGCTCAGGTGATTCCGCCGGTTTCTATCGCCACTGCAAGTCTGCCAGCAGGAATGCAGGGCAAAGACTATTTACCATTTACGGTAGAAGCAACTGGCGGACTCGCTCCGTTGACTTGGAGCGCAAACAATCTTCCTGCTGGACTTCTTCTTGACCCGGTAACCGGCGTCTTATCTGGCAAACCTACACAGAGCGGTACATTCACGGTGGATATTTCCGCAACGGATGCCAGTAGCCCCACGTCGCTCAGCGATACCAAGTCGTTCACGATAGAAATCACAGCGGTGCAAGCAACTGCAGCTCCCACACCGGTGCCAACCCTCGGTATCTGGGCTACCGTTGCTCTTTCGTCCCTGCTTGCGCTCTTTGGTTGGACGCGCCGCCGTCAGTATTAATCTGGCTGAGAATGCGCCCGCAGATGCCCTGGCTACTGGCCTTGCTACCCAGCTGCAACTGACAGACCTAGATGCCTGAAGGGCGCAAAAAAGCCCGCTATACAGCGGGCTCAGCATGGAATGCCTTCAAGCTAGTTCTGGCTACTTTCTAGAGCCAGCTCACTCCCACTCAATCGTCGCAGGCGGCTTGCTAGACACATCATACGTAACGCGATTGATCCCGCGCACTTCATTGATGATCCGGTTCGACACGCGCTTGAGCAGGCCATAAGGCAGTTCAGCCCAGTCAGCCGTCATGAAGTCGCTGGTCTGCACCGCGCGCAGCGCCACGACGTAGTCGTAGGTGCGGCCGTCGCCCATGACGCCCACGCTCTTGACGGGCAGGAAGACGGTGAAGGCCTGGCTGGTCAGGTCGTACCAGGTCTTGCCGGTGGCGTCGTCCACCCAGTTGTTCAGTTCTTCGATGAAGATGGCGTCGGCGCGGCGCAGCAGGTCGGCGTATTCCTTTTTCACTTCACCCAGGATGCGCACCCCCAGGCCTGGGCCGGGGAAGGGGTGGCGGTAGACCATGCCGCGCGGCAGGCCCAGGGCGACGCCCAGCTCGCGCACTTCGTCCTTGAACAGGTCGCGCAGCGGCTCGAGCAGCTTGAGACCCAGCTGCTCTGGCAGGCCGCCGACGTTGTGGTGGCTCTTGATGGTGACGGCCTTCTTGCTCTTGGCGCCGCCCGACTCGATCACGTCGGGGTAGATGGTGCCCTGGGCCAGGAAGGTGGCGCCCTTGTGGCCGCCGTCGCCTGCTTTGAGCTTGGCCGCCTCGGCCTTGAAGACGTCGACAAACAGGCCGCCGATGATCTTGCGCTTGGCTTCTGGCTCGCTCACGCCAGCGAGTTTGCCCAGGAACAGGTCGGAGGCATCCACGCGGATAACCTTGGCGTGGAGCTTGCCTTCGAACATCTCCATGACCATGTCGCCTTCGTTGAGGCGCAGCAGGCCATGGTCGACAAACACGCAGGTCAGCTGGTCGCCAATGGCACGGTGGATCAGCGCGGCAGCGACGGACGAATCCACACCGCCGGATAGGCCCAAAATCACCTCTTCGTCACCGACTTGCTCGCGGATCTTGGCCACGGCCTCTTCGATGTAGTCGCCCATGATCCAGTCGGCCTGGGTGGCGCAGATATCGAGCACAAAGCGGTTGAGCAAGGCCTGGCCCTGCACGGTGTGCGTCACCTCGGGGTGGAACTGCACCGCATAGTAGCGGCGGGCCTCGTCGGCCATGCCGGCGATCGGGCAGGATGGCGTCGAGGCCATGACCTTGAAGCCTGGTGGCAGCGCGGTGACCTTGTCGCCGTGGCTCATCCAGACCTTGAGCATGCCGTGGCCTTCGGGGGTCACGAAGTCTTCGATACCCTTGAGCAGTTCGGTGTGGCCATGGGCGCGCACTTCGGCGTAGCCAAACTCGCGGCTGTTGGAGCCTTCGACCTTGCCGCCCAGTTGGGTGGCCATGGTCTGCATGCCGTAGCAGATGCCCAGCACGGGAATGCCCAGCTCGAACACGGCGTCCGGTGCGCGGTCATCCACTTCGTAGACGCTGGCATGGCTGCCGGACAGGATCACGCCCTTGAGCTTGCCGTCAGCGGCAAACTCGCGCACCCAGTCGCTGCTCACATCGCAGGGATGCACTTCGCAGTAGACATGGGCTTCGCGCACGCGGCGGGCGATCAGTTGGGTGACTTGGGAGCCAAAGTCAAGGATGAGGATCTTGTCGTGTTGCATAGCAGGATCGTTGGGTTTGGATAGAGAAAAAACGGGGTGGATGGGTCAAAAATCGTCGGCGGCCAGCACGGTGATGCCGCATTGGCGGGCTGCTGCCACTTGCGCAGCATCAAAACTGGCCAGCGGCAGGCGCAGCGACTGGGCCAGCCACAGGTAGGCGGCATCGTAGACCGGCAGGCCGGTGGCCAGCGCGACATCCAGCACGGCCTTGTGCTGGGCAGGTGCCAGGTCATGGAGCTCCACCCGGTGGCGTATGGCATCGAGCACGCCCCAGAGGCCTTCAACACTGCCCAGCGGGATACGGCCGCTGTTGGCACCGGTAGCGACCAGGTTGCTGCATTCCCAGAACCAGAGGTTGGGCGCTTGCGGGTCCACCTCATGGCGGCGAATGCGGGCGTAGAGGCGCTGGGTATCGCTGCTCGCCGCTTCCGGCAACAGCCAGGCTGCGGTGACCGAGGCATCGAGCACAAAGGCACTGAAGGCGGCGCTCATGCAGCGCTCCTGCCGCTGCGGCGCAGCTGAGGGACTGCATCCGCATCAGAGGCGGGCGCAATGCTGGCCTGCAAGGCCTCAATCTGGGCCAGCTCACGGGCAATCTGTTCGTCGGTGATCACCGGCTTGCGCCGCATCGGCAGCATGCGCACCACTTCTTTGCCGTGGCGCGTGATGCGCACTTCCTCGCCCTGCTCGACCAACTCGACCAGGGCAGAAAAACGGGTTTTGGCTTCGTAGATACCGACGCTGTGCATGGAAGTGGGTGACAAAAAATCTGGCCTGAACATCAATTCAGACCAGATTCTATCATTCAGACCAGTTTTATGCCAATAGACCAGAATTGAAGGGGTTTTGGTTGTGGCTGCTTGTGGTGCAACAGCGCCTGATGGGCTGTTGTCACAAGAGGGAGAGGAGCGCCGCGTCAGTGCAAGGTGGTGAGGTATACGCTGTCAAAGGTACAGGGTACGTGGTTCCGGGCTGATGGGTAAGCCGTGTATTGAGCACGTTTGCGCTGCCCTCCGCGCATCCAGATGGGACCCAGAATATTTTCAACCCCCTGGCTCCCAGCCGGGGTCTTTGCACTCGCCCGTGGCGCTCCAAAAACTAGACAGTCATCTCCTGCTGGGTCAGTGAAAACCTATGCCGCCACATCAACCTGCCAATTGGCCGATTGCAGCACCACATTGGTCTCGCGAATACGGCGCGACAGGTCATCGGCCTGCTTTTGCAAGCTGGCCACGTTGATCTGCGGCAGCCATTTGATCTCGCGCTGGCTGTAGCGGTCCACATCCTTGTGCGTGGCGGCGATGGTGGCGACCAGCAGCGAATGCTGGGCGACCAGAGTATCGCGCTGGGCGAGGATATCGGCCAGTAGACGGCCATCGGCCAAGCGGGCCGTCTCGTTGGCGGTGTTGATGGCGCGCACCAGCTGCTGCTGCGCGAGCAAGGTCGAGGTGGCCTCGGCCAGCAGGTCTTCAACCCGCTCCTTGGGCTGCTCGCCCTCTTGCACGATGGCATTGCGGGCAATGCGCTCACGCAGCGAGAGCAGCTTTTTCTTGTGGTCGGCTCTGAGCAACAGGGCTTCGGCAAGCTTCATCGGCATTCCTTCAAAGGGGTTCCAAAAAAATGGCTGCCAGCGGCAGCCATTCTCAGGACCATCAGTCAGCGCGGTAGTTCGGCGCTTCCTTGGTGATCTGCACATCGTGCACGTGCGACTCACGGATACCGGCTGCGGTGATTTCCACAAACTCGGCCTTCTCGTTCATCTCGGCAATCGATGCGCAACCGCAGTAGCCCATCGATGCGCGCACGCCGCCGGCCATTTGGTAGACGATCGCAACCATCGAGCCCTTGTAGGGCACGCGGCCTTCGATGCCTTCGGGCACCAGCTTGTCGGCATTGGGGTTGCCGGTGCTCGATTCCTGGAAGTAGCGGTCGGCCGAGCCTTGCTGCATCGCGCCGATCGAGCCCATGCCACGGTAGCTCTTGTACGAGCGGCCTTGGTAGAGGATCACTTCACCGGGTGCTTCTTCGGTACCCGCAAACATGCCGCCCATCATGATGGTCGATGCACCAGCGGCCAGGGCCTTGGAGATATCGCCCGAGAAGCGGATACCGCCGTCAGCGATCAAAGGCACTCCCGTGCCTTGCAGGGCCTGGGCCACGCTGTCCACGGCCATGATCTGGGGCACACCCACACCGGCCACGATACGGGTGGTGCAGATGGAGCCGGGGCCGATACCGACCTTGACCGCATCAGCGCCGGCCTCGACCAGCGCCAGCGCCGCTGCGCCGGTGGCGATGTTGCCGCCGATCACATCGACCTGGGGGTAGTTCTGCTTGACCCAGCGCACGCGCTCGATCACGCCACGGCTGTGGCCGTGGGCGGTGTCCACCACGAGGGCGTCCACACCAGCCTTGACCAGCAGGTCCACACGCTCTTCGGTACCAGCGCCCACGCCAACGGCAGCCGCCACACGCAGACGGCCAGCGCGGTCACGTGCGGCATTGGGGAAGGTGGTTTGCTTGGTGATGTCCTTGACGGTGATCAGGCCCTTGAGTTCAAAGGCATCGTTCACCACCAGAATGCGCTCGAGCTTGTGCTTGTTGAGCAAAGCCTTGGCTGCAGCGGGCGTGGTGTCGTCCTTTTCATTGACGGTCACCAGCTTGTCGCGCGGCGTCATGATGTCGCGCGCCTTGACGTCGTAGCGGGTCTCAAAGCGCAGATCGCGGCTGGTCACAATGCCAACCACCTTGCCGCCGTCGCAGACCGGGAAGCCGGAGATGCCCCGCTCCTCGGACAGCTGCATGATCTGCAGCACCGTGTGCTCAGGCGTGATCACCACCGGGTCGTGCACGACGCCCGATTCATGGCGCTTGACCTTGGAGACCTCGGCAGCTTGCTGCTCGGCGGTCATGTTCTTGTGGATCACACCAATACCGCCCTCTTGGGCGATGGCAATCGCCAGTCTGGCTTCCGTCACCGTGTCCATGGCGGCAGACACCAGGGGCAGGTTCAGGCGGATATTGCGGGAGAATTGGGTGGCGAGAGAGACGTCCTTGGGCAGGACTTGGGAGTATGCGGGCACCAGCAACACATCGTCGAAGGTGAGCGCTTTTCCGATCAGGCGCATTGTGAAGGCTCCAAAAGAAAGATTCTACCGTCTTTTGTAAGCAGCTTGCAGGGCCGCCGTATGACAGCCCCACAACTCCAGGTTGTTATCTCTAACCAACAACTTTGTCTGGCGTTGACAATCGGCAAGCTACACTCGCCTTCTATGAAACTCATCAAGCTGCTCCTGCTCACGGTAGCCATTGGCATTGGCGCGCCCGCCATGGCCCAATGGCAGTGGATCGACAAAGATGGCCGCAAGGTCTTCAGCGACCGACCACCCGGGCTGGACGTGCCAGAGAAAAACATCGTCAAGCGCCCCAAGGGCTACGGCTCGCTCAAGGGCGTGCAGTCCTCGGGCACGGGCCCTGCGCTGCGCGAGGTCGCCCCCGCTCCCCAGGAAGGCGAGTCTGGCGATGGTGCAGCAGCCCCCGCCCCCGCCCCCGCTGCTGGGTCCGCTCCGGCTGGCGGCGCAGCCGCTGCCAAGGCCGCTACCGGCAAGGACAAGGAGCTTGAAGCCAAGAAGGCAGCTGATGCCAAAGCCAAGGCCGATGCTGAAGCCGCTGAAAAAACCAAGCAAGCAGCAGCCAAGGCCGACAACTGCAAACGCGCCCAGCAGGCCAAGGCGATGTATGACACTGGCAAGGCCGTGCGCGCGCCCAATGAAAAGGGCGAGATGGTGTTCCAGAGCGCCGAGCAGCGCGATGCCGAGATCAAGCGCACCGATGAGGTGATCTTCAACAACTGCTGATCGTCCGTGCCCCACGCCAAAAAGCCAAGCATCTGCTTGGCTTTTTTCATGCGGCGATGGCCGCGCAATGGCTGTGGACCTTTCTTTAGGCGCCGTAGCCGGCCTTGGACTGCGGCCTGCGCCGGGCAAACAGGCCGGTGCCGCGGGCGCCCTGCTTGGCAAAGCGCTCACGGCGCGCTTTCTTGGGGTCGACCTTGAGGGCTTCGTACAGCTCCACCCGATCCCCATCGGCCAGCAGCTGGCTGCGGGGCCGCACCCTGCCCCAGATGCCTGCATCCTGCGCATCGGCAAACACCTGACCGCTCTGCTGGCCAGCCGCTGCCAGGGCCTGGGCCAGGCTGGCACCGGCGGCCAGCTGCAGCTGCACCGTCTGGGGCTGGCCGTTCTGGGCCCAGACCACCTCGATCTGCATCAGCGCGGCGTCCGCTGCGGTATCAGCCATAGATCTTCTCGGCCCGCTGGATGAAAGCATCCATCATCGTGGCGGCGATCTTGTCAAAAATGGGGCCGACCACGGCGGCCAGCGCCATGCTGTCAAAGCCATAGCTCAGGCTCAGCGATACCTTGCAGGCGCGCTGGCTGCCATCGCCCACCGGCTCAAAGCGCCAGTCGCCTTGCAGCTGCGAGAACGGTCCCTTGACCAGGGCCATCTGCAGCCGCTTGCCCGGCTCATAGGTGTTGCGGGTGACAAAGGATTTTTTGATGCCCGCCAGCGCAATGCCGACCTCGGCTGTCACGCCATCGGCGTGCTGCTCGAGCACGCGCGCATGGTCACACCAGGGCAGAAAATCGGGATAGCGCGGCACATCGGCCACGAGATCGAACATCTCCTGGGGGCTGTACCAGATCAGGACGGACTTGTTGACAGTTTTCATGCAGACAGGAGAGAGGGCCGCAGCAGCAAACCGGCTGCGGCCCGAAACATTCATAAAATCATAGACCAGAACAAAAAGCGCAGCCCCCAGCAGCCCTATGGACTTGGGAAAGCCGTTTTGCCCCTAATATTGCAATTATGTCGAAGACGAACAACACCAACAGCCGCATAGCCGATAACAAGAAGGCTGCATTCAACTATTTCTTTGAGGAACGCTTCGAAGCGGGCATGGTGCTGCACGGCTGGGAGGTCAAGGCGCTGCGCGAGGGCAAGGCCCAGCTCACCGATGGCTATGTGCTGGTCAAGAATGGCGAGCTCTTTCTGATGGGCTGCCAGATCAACCCGCTCAAGACCGCCTCCACCCATGTGAGCCCCGATGCCGCGCGCATCAAGAAGCTCTTGATGAAGAAGGACGAGATCAAGCGCCTGATCGGCAAGGTCGAGCAAAAGGGCTACACCCTCGTCCCCATCAACCTGCACTGGAAAAACGGCCTGGCCAAATGCGATATTGCGCTGGCCAAGGGCAAGGCCGAGCACGACAAGCGCGATGTGATCAAGGACCGCGAAGGCAAGCGCGAGGTCGAGCGCGCGATGAAGGTGCATAACCGCTGATAGACCAGATGCTTCAACGGTGGTTGCACCTGGGCGCCAGCGCCTGAGAAAAATCATGCCCTGGCTCTAAGATAGCGGCTCCATTCTGACGGGAGACCCCGCCATGCACACAGTGCTGCGGCTTGCGCGCTTTGGCCTGGCCACCCTGGTCCTTGCGGCTATCGGCCAACAGCTGTCTCTGCATGCCGCGCACGGCCTGCGTTTTGCCAACTTCTTCAGCTATTTCACGGTGCTGTCCAACCTGTTGGCCGCGCTGGTGCTGGTGCTCAGTGCATGCACACCGGCGCATGGCGAACGCCCCTGGCTCAGCCTGTTGCGTTTTTTCTCCGCGCTCAATATGGCCATTGTCGGCCTGGTGTTTGCCTTGCTGCTGCGCAATCTGGATGTGGGCCTGATGCAGGCCTGGATCAACGCGGTACTGCACTACCTGATGCCGGTCGCCGTGGTGCTCGACTGGCTGCTCGCCCCGCCGGCCACGCCGCTGGCACGCAAGGCTCTGGGCAAGGCGCTGGTCCTGCCGGCGCTCTACCTCCTCTACACCTTGCTGCGCGGCCAGCTGACGGGCTGGTACCCCTACCCTTTTTTGAACCCGGCCCATGTCGGTGGCTTTGGCGGTGTGGCGGTCTATGCGGCAGCGATTGCGCTGGGTTTTGTCGTGCTGGGGAGTGTGCTGCTGGCTGCCGCCCAGGGCCTGGCTGCCAGCAAGCGCATGCGATAAGGCCCGACACAGCGGACCGGCGGCTGGGCGCGGCGCGCGGCCAGGATGGGCATCTGTCCGACATGGCAGGCCAGCGCCCCCACCTATATTGAGGACACCATCAACCAACCTGGGTGCCGTCTATGTTCTCCAAGCTTGCTGTACTGGCCATTCCGCTGTCCGCCGTTCTTTTGACCGCCTGTGGCTCCATGCACCACAAAGCGGCGGACACGAGCACGCCAGTGCGATCCGCAGATGGCGTGCTCGTCGGCCCCGATGGCCGCACGCTCTACACCTTCACCAAGGACACTGCCGGCAGCGGTGCATCCACCTGCTACCAGCAGTGCGCCACCAACTGGCCGCCGCTGGGCGTGGCCGCCGGTGCCAAGCCGATTGGTGACTTCAGCATCATCACCCGCACCGACAACACCCAGCAATGGGCCTACAAGGGCTGGCCGCTGTACTACTTTGCCAAAGACAGCCAGGCGGGCGACAAGCGTGGCGATGGCATGGGCGGCGGTGTGTGGAAGCTGGCCAAGCCTTGATTGGCCAGCGCCTTTAGCCCTTAGCGCAAACAACAAGAGGTGGCCTTGCGGCCACCTCTTTGCGTTGGGGCGATCAGTCCCGCGCGCTGCTTATTTGGACTTGTCGCGCAGATTGCTGCTGTAGCGCTCCAGCCAGGTGGAGACCTTGCTCAAAGCCTGGCCGCCCTTGCCCAGCAGTTGCGCCAGCTCCGATTCCGCGCGCTCGCGCAAGGTCTCCTCGTTCTCGGGCAGCGGCGGCAGGATGTGGGCGAAATAGGTCTTGCCCAGAACCCGGTGCAGCAAACGCTCGCCGACAAAGGGCTGGTTGCCATTCAGCGCCCGCGCGCCCTTGATGATGTTACGGATGTCGTACTGCGTGGGGCTGATGTCTGGCACCTGCTTGGGCAGGCCCAGCAAGGTGTAGACACCGATGCGCGCGGTGCGCACCGAGCTTTCCATCGTGAAGATGATGTCATTGCTGGTCTCGACAAACTGGCCGACCAAGGCCAGGTTGGTGCAGCCTTCGGGCACCACATGGGGCCGGTCGCCAGCAGCGCGGGGCATGAACTGCGCGGTGATGTAAGGCATCAAGGCCAGGCGCACCTTGGTATTGGCCGCCACCGCATCGATCTGGTCGGCAATGCCCAGGTGGTAGCACAGCTCGGCCAGAATCTCACGGCCCGTGCATTCGGGCATGGTCTTGGCCACATGGTTGCCCTTTTTGTCCATCAGCAGCGCGTACACCCACAGCACCAGCACATCGCCGGGCTGGTCGGGGAAGTGCGGCTGGCGGTTGCAGGTAAAGCTCATCACCCAGTTCGAATCGGTGAAGGTGATGATGCCGCCGGTCACCGTCTTTCCCGAGTACGGATCGTTGACCGACAGCTCCTTGAGCTTGTCGATCAGCGGCGAGGCTTTGCAGGTCAAGGTGGCGGACTCCCACATCGAGCCCTTCACATCGCCATAGAACTTCTCGGGCCGGCCAAACACCGGCGACTTGGCCGCCAGGCGCTTCCACAGGGTCCAGTCGCTGTCCTCACCCGGCTCCTCATTGCCGCGCGCCAGCACCGGCGCGGTGTCCAGGTCGCCATAGGCGGTGCCCTCGGTCATCGAGCCAGTCAGCGCAAACACCACATCATGGGGGCCGACGTCAATCTGAACCTCCTGGCCTGCTGATTTGCAGCGGATCGCGGTCACCGTGCGGCGGCCCGCATCGTCCTTCATGTCCAGGTCATAGGCACGGGTGTTGAACTGCACCTTCACGCCCTTGTCCTTGAGCATGCGCGTCAGCGGCACGACAAAGCTGTCGTACTGGTTGTACTTGGGAAACACCAGCGCCGACATGTCGGTGAGGCCATCGATGGCGTCCAGGAAGCGGTGCATGTAGAGCTTCATCTCCAGCAGGCTTTGCCAGTTCTCGAACGCGAACATCGAGCGCCACAGGTACCAGAAATTGGTCTCCAGAAAACTGGCGCTGAAATAGGACTCGATGCTGATGTCGTCGAGCTCCTCCTTGCGCTTGAGCAGCAGCTTGACGATCTCCCACTGGTGCGCCTTGGTCAGACCCAGCGTCGAGAAATCGCGGATCTTGCCCTGCTGGTGCATCAGCCGGGCTTTGGACCAGTTCGGATCGTTGTCGTTGACGAAGCGGTATTCGTCGAGCACGCTGTAGCCCTCGGGCAGCTCCAGCGCCGGCACATCCTGGAACAGGTCCCAGAAGTTGTCGTAGTTCCAGTTCATCTCGCGGCCGCCGCGCACGATATAGCCTTGCTCGGCATTGCCCGCGCCATCGAGCGAGCCGCCAGCCACACCCAGCGTATCCAAGATGGTGATGTCTTCGCCGGCCATGCCGCCGTCGCGGATCATGTAGAAGGCGGCTGCCAGGCCGGCAATGCCGCTGCCGATGATCCAGGCCTTGCGCCCCGCTACCGGCGCGCCCAACACCGGCCGGTTGCGCATATAGGCGCCCATCATGTCCGGTGGTGGCAGGCTGTCTTGCGGGCCCTTGCGCCAAAAGCCTTCGCCGATATTGGCCTCCACGCGGATCGAGGAGGCCTGGGAGTCTGCATGCGTCATGGTCTTGCCTTTCATGGATACCTGAGGATCACATGCCAAGGTATAGCACACCGATTCGCCAGGCCCTTTGACAGGCGGCAAGGGCCTACGTATTCACGCAGGCCCTTGTCTGGCTCGGAGGCTGTGATGGCTGATGGCTTATCAGTTCAGCGCCAGCAGCGGGTGCGCCTCTACCGGCCAAGGGCTGGCAAACATCTGTGCCACTTCCTGCAGGTCCACCTCTTCAATGCGGGCGGGGCTCCAGCGGGGATGGTGGTCCTTATCGACCGCCAGCGCGCGGATGCCTTCGAGCGTTTCGCTTTTGCGGTCTGGGCGCAAATAGAAGCAGTGGCGCACCAGGTCGCGCTCCATGCGCAGGTCTTCGGCCAGGCCCATGCCGCGTGCGCGGCGGATCTGCTCGAGCACGACAAACAGCATCAGCGGCGAGCGCTTGCGCAGGGTCTCGGCGGTGGCGCGGGCGAAGTCGCTGCTGCCGGCCTCCAGCGCAGCGATGATGGCCGGCACATCGGCCAGGCCAAAATACTGGGCGATCTCGGCATCGGGGTTGGCTGCGCGCTCAGGTAGAGGTGCCAAGGCGGCTTTGACAAAGGCTTCTACGGCCTGGCCATTGGCAAAGCTGCCGCTGGCCAGCCCGTCCCACAGCGCCTGCTGCTGCGCGCTGCCCAGGTAGCCATCGGCCAGCTGGTAGGCCAGCGCATCGGCCGCGCCGATCATCTGGCCGGTCAGGCCCAGGTACTCACCCACATGGCCGGGGCAGCGCGAGAGGAAGTAGCCGCCGCCCACATCGGGGAACAGGCCGATGGCGGTCTCGGGCATGGCCATTTTGGTGCGCTCGGTGACGATGCGCAGGCTTGCGCCCTGGCTGATGCCCATGCCGCCGCCCATCACGATGCCGTCCATGAACGCGATATAGGGCTTGCCAAAATGGTGGATCAGGTGGTTGAGCGCATATTCCTCGCTGAAGAAATCCTCCAGCTCGGGGTTGCCTGCCATGCCCGCTGCATGCAAAAAGCGGATATCGCCGCCAGCGCAGAAGGCGCCAAAGGCGCCCTCCTTGTTGCTGCCCCGGATCGCGACGGCCAGCACCTTCTCGTCCTGCTGCCAGCGCAGCAGCACATCGCGCAGCTCGCGCACCATCGCCAGCGACAGCGCGTTCAGCGCCTTGGGCCGGTTGAGCGTGATCAAGCCCAGCTGGCCACGCACTTCGCTTTGCACATCTTCGGTGTAGACCGACATAAGATTTGACTCCTTGTTCTTCTGAAAACAACCGCCACCATAGCCGAAAAACGGCGCGGGCTGCGGTCAATCAGGTGCCAAATCAGGCTACGGGCGTGCAGCTGTCCGTGATCTGGCGGATCACATCGAGCGCCATGCCATCGGCCGCCAACAATGCTTGGCCAGCCTGTAGCTGCCAATAGCTTTCGCTGCCAGCCGTCTGGCGCCACAGGTGCAGGCGGCGGGTGTAGAGCTGCAGGTCAAACTCGGTGGTAAAGCCAATCGCGCCGTGGATCGAATGCGCGAGCGATGCCACCTCCACCGCAGCCTCGCTGGTGCGCGCCTTGCCCACGGCCACCTTGAGCGGGTCTGCGGCCACGCCATCGGCCTCGCAGGCGATCTGCGCGGCCATGCGTGCGGCGCTCACATGCTCGGCCATCACCGCCAGCTCATGCTGGATCGCCTGGAACTTGCCAATCGGGCGGCCAAACTGCTGGCGCTCGTTGGCAAAGTTCAAGGTGCTCTCAAACACCGTCAGCAGGCTGCCCGCGAGCAAGGCCGACACCAGCCCGGCCTGGGCCACCAGCAATGACGCTGCGGCCGGCAGCCGCTGGGCCGAGGCCAGCGCGGCTTCAGGCCAGTGCAGATCCGCATCGAGCACAAAAATGCTGGCACTGGCCTGCGCGGCGGCCGCCGGCAGCAACCACAGATCAGCGCCCTGCTGGCCCAGCACCCATGGCGCCACGCGGGCGCCGCGCACACCACTGGCCCGCAGGCCCCCGGAATCAGCAGCCAGCTGCGGAGCCAATGTAATCGCGCCCTGCGGCAGCGCCACACCGGCAGCTGCCAGCCAGGCCCGCGCCAGCATGGTCTCTGCCAGCGGCAGCGGCATCGCGTGCTGGCCCAGCAAGTCCCAGACGCCAAAGGCATCACGCAAGCCCAGGCCGGCGCCGCCAGCCTCTTCGCTCAGCAGCAGGTCGGCAAAGCCGGTGTCCTCAATCTGCTGCCACAGCGCCGCAGCGGCGGGGCTCTGGCCGGCAGCCACTTCGCCCTCGATCGCGCGCACCACAGCGGGCGTGCATTGGCCAGTCAGCAGATCGCGCAGGGCCTCGGTAATCAAATGGTCCATCATCTTCTCCTTGCGCTCAACGCAGGCCCAGGCCGCGCGCAATCATGCCGCGCAAAATGCTGCGGGTGCCGCCGCGCAGCGTGTAGCACGGCGATACCAGGCTGAGGTAGTTCAGGGTCAGCAGCAACTCGTGCGGCACGGCTTCGCCCTCCAGCGCCATCAGGTCATCGGCAATCGCAGCCGGTATGAACTGCTCCAGCACCGTGCCCTGGTCCTTGACCAGGGCGGCCTCGACGATGGGGCTCTGGCCCTGCACCAGCTTTTCCTGCACCGCCACCGAGAGCGCGCGTAGCGGTGCCAGGCGCGCCAGGATCTGGCCGGCCAGCTTCAGGGATTCGGCGCGCGGCGCCGCTTGCGTGCGCAAAAAGGCCAGCCACTGGTCCAGCAGTACCACGGACGAAAACAGGCGCTCAGGGCCGCTGCGCTCAAAAGCCAGCTCTGCCGTCACCTGCTCCCAGCCCTGCCCTTCGGCGCCCACCAGCGCATCAGGGGCCAGCTGCACATTGTCAAAAAACACCTCGCAGAAATGGCGGTCGCCCGACATGTCTTCGATGGGCCGCACCGTCACGCCCGGCAGGCTCAGATCCACGATCAGCTGCGACAGGCCTTTCTGGCGGTCGGCCGCCTCGCCCGAGGTGCGCACCAGCGCAATCATGTACTGGCAGTGCTGGGCGTTGGTGGTCCAGATCTTCTGGCCATTGAGCAGCCAGCCGGCATCGTTGGACACGGCGCGCGTGCGCACGCTGGCCAGGTCCGAGCCGGCATTGGGCTCGCTCATGCCGATGCAGAAGAAGCTCTCACCGCGCGCCACCGGCGGCACATAGCGCTGCTTTTGCGCCTCGGTGCCGTATTTCAGGATCAAGGGCGCGCTCTGGCGCTCGGCAATCCAGTGCGAGCCGACCGGGGCGCCAAAATTGAGCAGCTCCTCGACCACCACATAGCGCGCAAACGCACCCTGCGCGTGGCCGCCATAGGCGGTGGGAAAGGTCATGCCCAGCCAGCCCTTCTCGCCCAGCTTGCGGCTGAAGGCCGGGTCGTAGCCGCTCCAGGATTTGGCGCGGATATGGGCAGGAATGTCTTTGACCGCCTCTTGCAAAAAGGCACGCACCTGGGCGCGCAGCGCTTCGCCTTCGGGCGGGATGCGCGTCAGCGCCAGTCCGTTCAAAATCGTCATCGTCTTCGCTTTCGTTCAATCCAGGGACACGCCCGTGCTCTTGACCACGCCGGCCCAGCGCTTGATCTCGCTCTGGATATAGTCGCCATAGGCCTGCGGGGTAGAACCCAGCGGCTCGGTGCCCTGCACGCGCAGCTTCTCCAGCACACCGGGGTCCTTCAGCGCCTTCATCAGCTCAGCGTTCAGCCGCTGCACCACCGCATCGGGCGTCTTGGCGGGCACCATCACGCCTTGCCAGGCACCAGCCTCAAAGCCGGTCATGCCGCTTTCGGCCAGGGTGGGAGCGTTGGGAAAATTCGGAATGCGCTGGGCGGTGCTGACTGCCAGCAGCTTGAGCTTGCCGTCCTTGATGAAGGGCGCGACCGAGTTGATGGTGTCGGTCATGAACTCGATCTGGCCGGCCACCAGGTCCACATCGGCCGGGGCGCTGCCTTTGTAGGGCACATGGCTGGCGTCGATGCCATAGTGCTGCACCACCTGAAAGGCGGCCAGGTGGGTGACATTGCCATTGCCGGCCGAGCCGTAAGAGAGCTTGCCCTTGTTGTCTTGCGCATACTTCACCAGCTCTTGCACCGTGTTGGCGGGCACCTTGGGGTTGACGACCAGGCCCAGCGGCACCACGGCCGTCAATGCGACCGGGCGCAGGTCCTTGGCCACGTCGTAGCTGAGCTTTTTGTACAGCGAGGGGCTGAGCGCAATCGACGAGGTGTTGTAGAGCACCGTATAGCCATCGGCGGCCGCCTTGGCCACCAGCGCATTGCCAATATTGCCGTTGGCGCCGGGCCGGTTGTCGACGATGACCGTCTGCCCCAGCTGCTGGCCCACCTGCTGGGCCAGCACGCGCGCCACCATATCGGTGGGCCCCCCAGGCGGGAACGGCACGACCAGGGTGATCGGCCGGCTGGGCCAGGGATCCTGCGCCTGTGCGGCCCCACCAACAGCAACCAGCGCCAGGGCCAGCAAGGCGGAACGACGTACCAAACCATATTGCATCTTTGTCTCCTGTATGTGTTTTTTCATCTGACGCGGGTTGCTGTGATCGCCTAGCGCCCAGCGAGCAGGCGCACGGCGGTGTAGACCATCACCTGCTCCTGTCGCTGGTTGTAGACCTCGATGCGCGAAGTCACCACCGCCCGGCCACCTTTGCTGGTCGGCTTGATATCGGTCACCTCCACCAGCGCCTCGATCGTGTCACCCACCACCACCGGGCCCAGGATCTTCTGGTGCAGCTCCAGCATCGCCAGGCCCGTGCCCTGGATCATGCTTTGCAGGATGAAGCCTTCGATCAAGGTGTAGGTGAGCGCACCGGGCACCGGGCGGCCCCGGATCGCGCCGCCGTCGTAGCCGTCTTCGATAAAGATGGCCTCGAGCATGCCGGTGGTATTGATGAAATTGACCAGGTCGGTCTCCGTCACCGTGCGGCGAAAGGTGCGCAGCTGCTGGCCGACCTGCAGGTCCTGCCAGACAAAGCCCTGGCCCATGCGGGCAGTGCCTGCCAGCTTGGCTGCGCGGTTGTCGGTCGAAGAAATCCAGTTATGGGCGGTCATGGTGTTTTTACTTTCTGCATTTCATTCAGCCACCGAGGGCTGCAACGCCGCAATGCGGGCATCGTCCCAACCGGCCTCGCGCAGCAGCTGCTCGGTGTGCTCACCCAGGCGCGGCGGCATGCCGATGGGCGCCTGCGCGCCATCGATGCGCACGGAAGAGCGCGGAAAGCGCACCGTGCCCATGGCGGGGTCGTGCTGCTCGACAAAAAAGCCGGTGGCCTGGAGGTGCGGGTCGCGCGGCAGGTCGTCCATGCGGGCGACGGGGGCGGCGGGAATTTCCAGCTCCTCGCAGGTTTGCAGCCAGTAGGCAGTGTCCTTTTGCGCGACATAGCTGCTCATGGTCTCCAGCAGGGTCGCGATATGGCGGGTGCGCTGGGCCTGGGTGGCAAAGCGCTCGTCCTGCGCCAGCGCGGGCTGGCCCACGGCGGCAAAAAAGCGGCGCCAGTGGCCATCGGTGTAGGGCATCATGCAGACATGGCCGTCCAAGGTCTTGTAGGGCTTGCGCCAGGGCGCCATCACGCGCGGGTAGCCGGCGCCGCTGAGCGCGGGCTCAAAATGCATGCCGTAAAAGTGCTCAACCAGGTTGAAGCCCACCATGGTCTCGTACATCGGCACCTCGACAAAACTGCCCTCGCCCGTGCGCTCGCGCTGGAACAAGGCCGCCATCACCGCATGCGCTGCCACCAGGCCACAGGTCTTGTCGGCCGCAATCGTGGGCAGGTAGCGGGCCTCGCCGGTCTGGCGCTCCATCAGGTCGGCCAGGCCGCTCATGCCCTGGATCACATCGTCATAGGCCGGCAGGCCGGCATAGGGGCCGTCCTCACCAAAGCCATGCAGGCCCACATAGACCAGGCGCGGGTACTGGGCGCGCAGCCGCACTGGGTCGAGCCCCACCTTGGCGAGCTTTTGCGGCCGCATGCTGTGCATGAAGACATCGGCGGTCTTGAGCAGCGCATGCAGCGCTGCCTGGGCTTCGGGCGCCTTCAGGTCCAGCACCACGCTTTTCTTGCTGCGGTTGGAGCCCATGAACAGCGCCGACATACCGGCTTCGGCCGCCGGCCCGGTGTAGCGCGTGGAGTCGCCGCCAGGCGGCTCGATCTTGATCACCTCGGCGCCGTAATCGGCCAGCACCTGGCTGGCCAGCGGCCCGAAAATCACGCTGGAAAGGTCCAGCACCCGCAGGCCTGTCAATGCACTCAAGGCTTGTCTCCGTCGTTGTGGTGATAGCGATGAATGGCATTATTTGATATGTTTCACAGCTGTGTCTATGTCGCAATTGACAGGTACTGATACACAGGAGATATCAATGGACTTGCGCCAACTGCGCCACTTTGTCACCCTGGCGCAAACCCTGAACTACCGCCAGGCGGCCGAGCAGCTGCATATGTCGCAGCCGCCGCTGTCGCAGTCGATCCGCAAGCTCGAAGACGACCTGGGCGTGCAGCTGTTCGAGCGCGACCGGCGCGGCACGGTGCTCTCGAGCGCGGGCCGGGCGGCGCTGGAGAGCGCTAAGCTGGCCCTCTACCATGCGCGCCAGGTGCAGGCCGTGTCGCAGGCCACCGCCAGCGGCGAGCTGGGGCGCCTGCATATCGGCTTTATCGGCTCGGCCACGTTCTCGCTGATTCCGCAACTGGTGCAGACCTTTCGCGCCGCCCACCCTGCGATTGACCTGGTGCTGACCGAATCCACGACGCGCGAGATCTGCGCCCAGGTCGCCAGCGGTGATTTTGATGCCGGCCTGCTGCGCTATCCCGTCACGCAGGCCACCGAGCTGTCCATCACCCCCGTCGAGCCCGACCGCCTGATTGCCGCCCTGCCCGCAGGCAACCCACTGCAGATCAAGGACAGCCTGCAGCTGATCGACCTGGCCGACCAGCCCTTTGTGAACTACCGCCCCAGCGAGGTGCCGGGCCTGCATGCCCTCGTGGTGCTGGCTTGCCAGAACGCCGGCTTTATGCCGCAGATCAAGCAGCATGCCGTGCAGGCCCAGACCTTGGTGAGCCTGGTGGGCGCCGGCCTGGGCGTGGCCCTGGTGCCGGCCGTGGTCGCCAAGGCCGCGACACCCGGCGTCATCTTCCGCGAGCTGACCGACACCCAGCACCTGCCCCAGATCGGCATTGCGCTGGCCTTGAACCAGCGCCAGCCGGTGGCTACTGCCCAGCGTTTGAAGGAGCTGCTGCTGAGCTTGGGACAGTGATGAACATACGAGCTGAAGCCCTTTACTTCTTAACGCCATCCTTGGCCAGCATGACAAAGGCCTCGCCACCCTTGCGGTCGTGGTGGAACAGGAAGCTTGTGCCTTCAATGGTTCCCTGGGTTGGGATGCGTGTCGCCACCGTGGTGGTGGAATATTTCTGAATAACGGACAGCAGCTGTTTGCTCAGCGTTCTGTCGCGCTGCGAAGGCGTGGTTACGGCGCACTCTCGTCCCTCTTTGACCTGCACAGTCAGGCTCTTGTCGGGTTTAGACGCAAATGTGGCAAATCCCCCATCCATGACATCCTTGACGCCGAACTCGGCTGCTGCCTGGATCGAGCCCGCAAAGGACGGGGCCTGCTTGATGCAGACCTGTTCAAAGATCTGGATGGCCTGCACCAGATCCTGGGGCTTGGCATCGGTTGACGAAGTCGATGGGTTGCTGACACAGCCGGACAGCGACACTGCAGCTAACACTGCCAAATAATGGAACTTCAAAGCGAACTACTCCATGAAGAAATAACAAGGATGAACGGCAGACTTTGGCTACCGATGGATATCGATGGGGTCATCAAGCACGTGCGGTATAGATCGCACAAATGGCGCAAATCGGCCCGCATCGATTGCTCAAAAACAAAAGACGAAGGCCGAAAATCGGCCTCGCAAATTGTTAATATTTATTAATTAATATTATTAAATTAATAGTTCAATTCTATCATTTGATGTTGGCAGCGCCATGCCGCGAGTCTCGTGTTCGCCACAGTTCGCCCGCCTACTTTCAGCAAGTCTAAGACGCAAAAAAGGCCGCAGATGCGGCCTTTGCTGGTGTTGGATCACGTCGCAACGCAGATTATGCGTTTTCGCGCGATGCGCGCTTGCGGTCGTGTTCCTTCAGGTGGCGCTTGCGCACGCGCAGGCTGGTGGGGGTGATCTCCAGCAGTTCGTCTTCTTCGATGAACTCCACGCCGTATTCCAGCGACAGCTCGATAGGAGGCGTGATCTTGATCGCGTCTTCCTTGCCGCTCACGCGGAAGTTGGTCAGCTGCTTGGTACGGGTCGCGTTCACCACCAGGTCGTTGTCACGGCTGTGGATACCAACGATCATGCCTTCGTACACAGGGTCGTTGGGCTTGACGAACATGCGGCCACGGTCGTCGAGCTTGCCCAGCGCGTAGGTGAAGATTTCACCATCGTCCATCGAGATCAGCACACCGTTCTTGCGGCCGCCGATTTCGCCCTTGTGTGGCTCGTAGCTGTCGAAGATGTTGGCGATCAGGCCGGAACCACGGGTCAGGTTCAGGAATTCGTTGGTGAAGCCGATCAGGCCACGGGCCGGAATGCGGTATTCCAGACGGACGCGACCGCGGCCATCGGGTTCCATGTTCACCAGCTCGCCCTTGCGCTCGCCCAGGGCTTGCATCACGCCGCCTTGGTGGCCTTCTTCGATGTCAGCCGTCACCAGCTCGATAGGCTCGTTGCGCACGCCGTCGATCATTTGCATCACGACGCGTGGCTTGGACACGGCCAGCTCGTAGCCTTCGCGGCGCATTTCTTCGAGCAGAATGGTCAGGTGCAGTTCACCACGGCCAGCCACTTCAAAGATACCGTCTTCGTCGGTTTCCTTGACGCGCAGGGCCACGTTGGAGCGCAACTCCTTTTGCAGGCGGTCCCAGATCTGGCGGCTGGTCACGTACTTGCCTTCACGACCTGCCAGAGGCGAGGTGTTCACGCAGAAGTTCATGGTCAGCGTAGGCTCGTCAATCTTCAGCATCGGCAGAGGCTGTGGATTGGCCGGGTCGGTCACGGTCTCACCGATACCGATGTTTTCGATACCGCTGATCAGCACGATCTCGGAAGGACCGGCTTCGGTGGCTTGCACGCGGTCAATACCTTGGAAGGTATGGACCTGGTTGATCTTGCCGGTGTAGCTCTTGCCGTCCAGGCCGGCCATCACGGCCACTTGCTGGCCGGGCTTGAGCGTGCCCTGGGTGATACGGCCCACGCCGATACGGCCCACGAAGGTGGAGTAGTCCAGTGCGGAGACTTGCATCTGCAGCGGTGCAGTCGCGTCGCCCTGCACAGCAGGCACGTGTTCCAGAATGGTTTCGAAGAGGGCCGACATGTCGGGGCCCCATTGCGCGCCTGGCTCGCCTTCTTCCTTCGACGACCAGCCGTTGATGCCCGAGGCGTACACCACAGGGAAGTCCAGCTGTTCATCGGTCGCGCCCAGCTTGTCGAACAGGTCGAACGCAGCGTTCACGACCTTGTCAGGGTTGGCACCGGGCTTGTCGACCTTGTTCACCACGACGATGGGCTTCAGACCCAGGGCCAGTGCCTTCTTGGTCACAAAACGCGTTTGGGGCATGGGGCCTTCTTGCGCATCGATCAGCAGCACGACACCGTCCACCATGGACAGCGCGCGCTCCACTTCACCGCCGAAGTCCGCGTGACCGGGGGTGTCGAGGATGTTGATGTGAGTGTCGTTCCAGGACACGGCGCAGTTCTTGGCCAGGATGGTAATGCCGCGCTCACGCTCGATGGCGTGGTTGTCCATCACGGTGTCCACGACTTTTTCGTGTTCGGCGAAGGTACCAGACTGGCGCAGCAGCTGGTCCACCATGGTCGTCTTGCCATGGTCAACGTGGGCGATGATCGCAATATTGCGGATTTGTTTGCTCATGATGTTTCCAAAATGCCGCTGGCTTGTGGGCGCGGCGTTCCTTCCAAAATTTGTTGAATCTCGACGGGGCTTAAGAGGCGGTCGGGAATGAGCTCGCGCGCCCGGATGTGTGCCACACCCAAAAGCGCAGGAGGCTCTTCTCCATAAACGGCCACTGCATCGGCATCGGCCCATTCACCCCGCCGGCGCAAGCCGGACAAAAATCTGCCTGCATTATCCCCATCGAGCGTGACACGGGTGTGCGCTGCCAGCAACGTGTCGACAGGCAACACGGTTTGCAGGCGCTCCGCATCGGGCGTCGCTTCCAGGGTTTGCAGGCTGATACAGCGGGACAGGTCGATCCCACCGGTTTCTATGCGGCGCAGGCTGCGCAAATGCGCGCCGTAGCCCAGCGCCTGGCCAATATCCTCGGCCAGCGTACGCACATAGGTGCCCTTGCTGCAGCGCACCGTCATCTTGAGCGCGACAAAGTCCTGCTCTTCTTGCACACGCGACAGCGTCAGATGCAAGATGGTGACAGCGCGCGGCTCACGCTCGAGCGTGATGCCGGCGCGGGCGTATTCGTAGAGGGCCTTGCCATCGCGCTTGAGCGCGCTGTACATCGGCGGCACCTGGCTGATGGGGCCGGTGAAGCGGGCCGCCACGGCGGCCAGTTTCTCGGGCGTCAGCGCGGGCGCATCCACCGCCCAGGTCTGCAGCACCTCACCCTCGGCGTCGCCGGTGGTGGTGGTAGCACCCAGGTGTACCAGGGCCTCATAGGTCTTGGGGGCATCGAGCTGCAATTGGCTGAACTTGGTGGCCGCGCCAAAACACAGCGGCAGCACACCCGTGGCCAATGGGTCGAGCGTGCCGGTATGGCCCGCTTTTTCGGCGCGCAGCAGCCACTTCACTTTTTGCAAAGCGTCGTTGCTGGACAGGCCAATGGGTTTATCGAGCAGAAACACCCCGTGCACAGGGCGCCGCTGCACCCGTGTGCGAGAGGCATGCATGCGATCAGCCTTCCTCGGGTCCGCGCGATGCCACGGCCTTGGCGATCAAGGCATTCATGTCGGCGGCACGCTCGGTGGTGCGGTCGTAGATGAAGTGCAAGGTCGGCACGGTGTGGATATGCAGGCGCTTGAACAGGCCATTGCGCAAGAAGCCAGCTGCCTGGTTCAGTGCGTCCTGGGTCTGGTCGGGGTCACCGATCAGCAAGCTGAAATAGACCTTGGCGTGGGCATAGTCCGGCGTCACCTCAACGGCTTGCAGCGTCACCATGCCCACACGTGGGTCCTTCAACTCACGGGCGATCAGCTCCGACAGATCCCGCTGGATCTGGTCGGAGACTTTGAAGCTGCGATTGGGCGCAGCAGTTTTCTTGCGAGTTGCCATCGGAAATTACAGCGTACGAGCGATTTCCTTGATCTCAAAGACTTCCAACATATCACCTTCTTTGATGTCGTTGTAGTTCTTGAGCTTGATACCGCACTCGAAGCCTTCCTTGACTTCCTTGACGTCGTCCTTGAGGCGGCGCAGCGAGTCGATCTCACCGGTGTAGATGACCACGTTGTCGCGCAGCAGACGGAAGTGTGCATTGCGGGTAACGTGACCCTGGGTGATGTACGAACCAGCCACAGTGCCGATCTTGGAGGCCACGAACACGGTGCGGATCTCGGCCATACCGATGATCTCTTCGCGTTGCTCGGGAGCGAGCATGCCGGACATGGCCGCCTTCAACTCATCGACAGCGTCGTAAATTATGTTGTAGTAGCGGATATCGACATCGTTGCTCTCGGCGGTCTTGCGCGCTTGCGCATCGGCACGCACGTTGAAACCGATCACGATCGCCTTGGAGGCCAGCGCCAGATTCACATCCGACTCGCTGATACCGCCCACGCCGGTGTAGACCATCTGCACCTTGACCTCGTCGGTCGACAGCTTGAGCAAGGAGGCAGCCAGCGCTTCTTGCGAACCCTGGGTGTCGGCCTTGATGATGATCGGCAGCGATTGCACGTTGCCCGCACCCATTTCGGCGAACATGTTCTCCAGCTTGGCCGCTTGTTGCTTGGCCAGCTTGGTGTTGCGGAACTTGCCAGCACGGTAGGTCGCGATTTCACGGGCGCGGCGCTCATCGGGCAGCACCATGAAGTCGTCACCGGCTTGCGGCACATCCGACAGACCCTGGATTTCAACGGGCAGCGATGGACCGGCTTCCTTGGCAACCTTGCCGTCTTCGTCGACCATGGCACGCACGCGGCCATAGGTTTGACCAGCCAGCACGATATCGCCCACCTTCAAGGTACCGGACTGAATCAGCACCGTGGCCACCGGGCCGCGGCCCTTGTCCAGCTGGGCTTCGATCACCAGACCCTTGGCATTGGCTTCCACCGGTGCCTTGAGTTCCAGCACTTCGGCCTGCAGCAGCACTTGCTCGAGCAGCTCGTCAATGCCTTGGCCGGTCTTGGACGACACGGCCACGAAAGGCGAGTCACCACCGTACTCTTCGGGCACCACTTGCTCGACCACCAGCTCCTGCTTGACGCGTTCGGGGTTGGCATCGGGCTTGTCAGCCTTGGTGATGGCCACCACGATAGGAACACCAGCGGCCTTGGCGTGCTTGATCGCTTCCTTGGTCTGGGGCATCACGCCGTCGTCGGCAGCGGCCACCAGAATCACGATGTCGGTCGACTGTGCACCACGGGCACGCATGGCCGTGAAGGCCTCGTGACCAGGGGTGTCCAGGAAGGTAATCATGCCGCGTGGGGTTTCCACGTGGTAGGCACCAATGTGCTGCGTAATGCCGCCGGCTTCGCCCGCAGCGACCTTGCTGCGGCGGATGTAGTCCAGCAGCGAGGTCTTGCCGTGGTCGACGTGGCCCATCACGGTCACGACCGGCGCGCGTGGCAGCGCTTCGGATTCGGCCTGGGATTCTTCTTCGGCGGTGAACGCTTCCGGATCGTCCAGTGCGGCGATATGTGCCTTGTGGCCCATTTCTTCCACGACGATCATCGCGGTGTCCTGGTCCAGCGGCTGGTTGATGGTGACCATCTGGCCCATCTTCATCAGCGACTTGATCACCTCGGATGCCTTGATGGCCATCTTGTGGGCCAGCTCGGACACGGTGATGGTCTCGGGCACATAGACGTCGAGCACGCGTGCTTCCACCGGTGCTGCCGATTGCGCGCCACGGTGGTCGTTGCGGTCATTGCCGCGACGGCCGCCACGGGGGCCCGAGCGCCAGTTGTTGCCGCGACCGGCCACACCACCCGAGGAATCACCACGGGTCTTGAGTTCTTTCTTCTTGCCGTTGCTGTCGTTCTGGTTGCTCCAGCTCGAAGACAGCTTGGCCGACTTGACTTCCTTGTTGCCAGGCGCTGCGCCAGCGGCAGGCTTGGCCGCGCCAGTGCCGGTCGTGGCAGGCTTGTGCAAGGTGCCCTTCTTGGCATCAGCGGCCTTGACTTCCTTCTTCTCTTCCGAAGGCTTCTTGGCCACCAGCACCTTCTTGGGTGCATTCATCATGGCGCGAATGGCTTCTGCCTCGGCCAGGGCCTTGCGGCGGCGCTCGTCCAGGTCGACAGCGCGCGCGGTTTCCTCCGCCTCGCGGGCCTTGGATTCGTCTTCGGCCTTTTTCTTGGCTTCAGCCTGGGCTTCGTTGCGGGCAGCCAGCTCCTGGGCGTGGCGGCGCGCAGCCTCTTCCTGCTCGGCAGCTTCCTGGGCCTTGCGCTCTTGCGTCTTGGCCACGTAGGCAGCGGCGCGCTCTTCCGCCTCACGTTCCTTGCGCTCGCGCTCTTCACGCTCGGCGCGCTCGGCACGTTGCTGCACCAGATCGGCTTCCTGCTTGCCGATCAGGTCCACTTCGCGGCGGGCTTCCTCTTCGCGCTTGACCAGGTCAGCCTTGTGTTCGGCTTCCTTTTGCTTGGCTTCGGCGTGCTTGAGGGCTTCGTCGGAATCGGCCTCGGCCACTTCGTCACGCTTGACGAAGGTCCGCTTCTTGCGCACTTCCACCTGGATGGTGCGTGCCCGGCCCGTGGCGTCGGCTTGTTTGATCTCGCTGGTAGATTTCTTGGTCAATGTGATCTTCTTGCGGTCGGCAGCGCCGTGGGCGGCCTGCAGATGGGACAACAGCGCTTGTTTGTCCGTTTCAGTCAGTGCATCGGATGCATCGTGCTTGGACACGCCTGCGGCTTGCAGTTGCTCCAGCAATGTATCCGGTGATTTCTTGAGTTCAACAGCGAACTCGGCGACAGTATTACTCGACATATCTTGTTCCGTGCCTCCTGACCTTATTCCTGTCCATCAAACCAATGTTCGCGGGCCTTCATGATCAAGGCTTTTGCGTCATCGGCAGACTGTCCGGTCAGCTCGGTCAATTCATCAATGGCCAAATCGGCCAGGTCGTCACGCGTGTGGATTCCACCAGCTTCCAGCTGGGCTACCAACTCAGGCGTCATCCCTTCCAGATCACGCAACGCTTGGGAAACACGGGCAACACTCTCTTCGTGGACGATTTCCATCGTCAGCAGCGCATCCTTGGCGCGCGTGCGAAGCTCATTGACGGTCTCTTCGTCGAAGCTCTCGATTTCCAGCATTTCCTGCAGCGGCACATAGGCCACTTCTTCCAGGCTGGAGAAACCTTCTTCGATCAGGATGTCAGCGATTTCCTCATCCACATCCAGCTTTTCCATGAACAGCTTGCGGGAAGTGCTGGTTTCCTCTTCCTGCTTCTGGGCCGATTCGGCCGCGTCCATGATGTTGATCTTCCACCCCGTCAGATCGGAGGCAAGACGCACATTCTGACCACCACGGCCAATGGCGATCGCGAGGTTTTCCTCGTCCACCACCACATCCATGGCATGCTTTTCTTCGTCCACCACGATCGAGGACACATTGGCCGGCGCCAGTGCGCCAATCACGAACTGGGCCGGGTCCTCGGACCACAGCACGATGTCCACGCGCTCGCCAGCGAGCTCATTGGTCACCACGTTCACGCGGCTGCCGCGCACGCCAACGCAGGTGCCGATCGGATCAATGCGCTTGTCGTGGCTGAGCACGGCGATCTTGGCGCGGCTGCCAGGGTCACGGGCGCAGCTCTTGATCTCCAGCAGGCCTTGCTCGATCTCGGGCACTTCGTTGCGGAACAGCTCGACCATGAACTCGGGCGCAGAGCGCGAGAGCAGGATCGGCGCGCCGCGCAGGGTCAGGTCCACGTCCATGATCATCGCGCGAACGCGGTCACCATTGCGCAGATTTTCCTTCGGAATCATTTCACCGCGCTTCAAGCGGCCTTCCACGCGGCCGGACTCGACAATGATGTCGCCCTTGTCCATGCGCTTGACGGTGCCGTTGAAGATCTTGTCGCCGCGTGCCATGAAGTCGTTGAGCAGCATCTCGCGCTCGGCGTCACGGATCTTTTGCAGGATCACCTGCTTGGCCGCCATGGCACCGATACGGCCGATAGGCACGGATTCGATCTGCTCTTCGATGTAGTCGCCCACCTGCGCGTCTGCCTTGCGGTCAACGGCATCCATCAGCATTTCTTCGGCGTCAGGGTTTTGCAGGCCAGCATCATCGGGCACCACCAGCCAGCGGCGGAAGGTGTCGTAGTCGCCGGTATCGAGATCGATAGCCACACGCACATCCACTTCGCCGGGATACAGCTTCTTCGTAGCCTGGGCCAGGGCAGATTCCACAGCGCCGAACACCACATCGCGCTCTACGTTCTTTTCGCGCGCGATGGCATCCACCAGCATCAACAATTCGCGATTCATGCGACGACTCTCCTATTTCAATCTTTAACCAGAAGGCGGCATCATCAGCGCCACCATGTGCGGGGCCACTCAGGCCTGGGGTTCGTCGGCAGCACCTGCTGCCGCCCTGCCCTTGAAGCTCACGATGGGTGCCAGACGCGCTTCACGCAACTCATCGAGCGTAAAACCCAGGCTTTGCAGCGGTGCCGGTGGGCGCTTCTTGCTCACGCGGGCACCGGGCTTCACAGGCGGCGCATCGCTCCAGACGATCTGCCAGCCACCTGCCTCGGTACGCTCGAGCGTGCCCCGAAATTTCTTGCGATTGGCGCTGATGGTCGTGCCCTCGGCAGCTGCACCGATGGATTCCTTCAGCGTCAGGTCCACCACCGCGCCGGCAAAGCGGATGAAATCCTGCTCATGACGCAATGGACGGTCAATACCGGGCGAGGACACTTCCAGGCGCTTGTATTCCACGCCATCGACTTCCAGTGCAAACTGCAGCTGGCGGGTGACCTTCTCGCAATCCTCCACCGTCACAAACTGCTCTGGCACGCCTTCCGGGCGGACTTCATCCGCATTCCAAGGCAGGTCGATGGTGATGCGCAAAAGGCCGCTGGCAGAGCGTTCGATCTCCACCAAGTCGTAGCCCAGGCCGCTCACCGTTTGTAGGGTGGTTTCTTGCAAGCTCACGTGTGCTATTTATCCCGCAAATACAAAAAACCCGAGAACCACGGAATGTTACACATTCCGCAGCATCGAGCTGAAAAACATGCGACCAAAAAAAATGGGCGGTTGGCACCGCCCAGTTGGTCGTGTAGACATCAATTATAGGGGCAAACCAGTATCGATGCAATGATGCGCAGTGGCTTTTAGGCGTGCGAACGACTAAGTCTGTGTATTGCGCGCCTGCACAATGGCCGCGGTGCGCTGCAGCAGCGCATGGGCTTCATCGCCAGGGGGCAAGGCCTGCGCGTCACCTTGCGAAAAACGCTCCAGCATGCGCTGCAGCACGCCGGGCTGAGGCAGAACGGGGCCCAGGAACATGGCTTCGGTGCCGCGCCCCAGCAGCACCGTGGGGAAGGTGGTGATATCGAGCTCGCCCAGCGCCTCTTCCTCATCCTCGACATCCAGCCAGACAAAGGCCATGCCCGGCCACTCCTTGGCCAGCGCATCAAAGGCAGACTGGTACTGGCCACAGGTACCGCACCACTGCGCGCACAAACACACCACCAGCCAGGGCGCCGTCGCAGCCTCGGTCATACACAACCCATCCCACACACAAAGGCGTATTTGTACCACCATTGCGGTATCCGAGGGCCCTGCTGCCTTTGAGAATACGCGCTTCTCTGACTTGAATCAGACCCAAAAGCAACTAAGTTCTAGGAAGTCATCAGCCATTGGGCAGTTGCCTGTACAACAGCAAACTGCCATATCTTCGGGAGCAGGCATGGATTCGAAAAACTACTACGACGTTCTGGGCGTGGACAAAAAGGCCGGCGCAGACGAGATCAAAAAAGCATTTCGCAAGCTCGCCCGCAAATACCACCCGGACCTGAGCAAGGAAAAAGACGCCGCCCAGCGCATGGCCGAGGTCAACGAGGCCAATGCGGTGCTGTCGGATGCGCAAAAGCGTGCCGAATACGACGCGATGCTCGACGCGCCGCGCGGCTTTGGGGCAGGCGCGGGCAACCCCTTCCGCAGCGCCGAGGGCTTTGACAGCGGCGATTACCAGTTTCGCCGCCAGAGCATGGGGGGCGATGCCGATTACAGCGACTTCTTTCGCCAGATGTTTGGCGACGCAGCACGCGCCCAGCGCGGTGGCCCTGGCAGCGGCGGGCCACGTGCGGCGATGCGGGGCGAGGACCAGCACGCCAGCATCGAGCTGGACCTGACCGACAGCTACCAGGGCAGCGAACGCATGCTGACCTTGCACGGCCAGGAGGTGACCGAGGATGGCGAAGTACGCAGCCAGGAGCGCCAGCTGCAGGTGAAGATCCCTGCCGGGGTGCGCGAGGGCCAGATGATTCGCCTGGCCGGCCAGGGCGGACCCGGCTACCAGGGTGGGCCAGCAGGCGATCTCTTGCTCGAAGTGCACTTTCGCCCCGACAAGCGCTGGCGTGCCGAAGGCAAGGATGTCTATATGCCGATGCCCGTCAGCCCCTGGGAGGCGGCTTTGGGCGGCAGCGCGGAGGTCAAGACGCCGGCCGGCACCTTGGAAGTGACGATTCCTGCAGGCTGGTCGGCCGGGCGCAAGCTGCGCATCAAGGGCAAGGGCCTGCCCGCTGCCACGCCAGGTGATCTGTACCTGGAGCTGCAACTGCACATACCACCGGCCACGACCGAGCAGGAGCGCGAGGCCTACGCGGCCTTTGCCCAGGCCTTTCCCCACTACCAGCCTCGCCAAGGAGTGTGACCATGCCCCACTACACGACCGTACACACCAGCAGCTTGCAGATCATTGACGACGACAGCCTCGATGCGGCCAGCCTGGCCCAGGCCTGCCAGCGCAACCTGGACTGGGTGCAGGCCCGCGTCGTCGATGGCGTGCTCACCCCCAGCACCGGCACACGCAACCCCGAAGCCGTCACCAGCTGGCGCTTTGCGGCCACCTGCATCGTGCGCGCGCGCCGTGTGGCGCTGCTGGAGCACACCTATGATGCCGACCCCCAGTTGGCCGCGCTGACCGTCGACCTGATGGAAGAGGTGCTGGAGCTGCGCCGCCGCTTGCAGCGCTGACAACCCCTTCAGACAGACGCAAAAAAGCCCGCTGATGCGGGCTCATCCTTACCGAAAAAGCTCCATCCGCATGCCGCGCCTGATCGTGGCAAGCGCGGCATGCGGACGGGGCAAAACCGGTAGCGGTATTAACCGCCCTTGTGCGTACGCTTGCCTGGGTTCTTCTTGGAACGGGTAGCAGTGCCACGGGCACGGCTAGCCTGTTGACCACGACCGGCCGTAGGCAGGCTCTTGCCGTTAGGCAACGTGGGTTGAGGGGTGAACTTGCGGTCAGCTTCCGTAACGATTTTGTTGCCCATCCTGGGACCTCGCGATAAACAAAACCGACATTAGGCCACAGATGCCAAGCGAGCAGATAAAAATACCTGCTAATTCCCGTGCCTGGGTGCGAAATTAGGCATGTAAACCGCAAAGCAACTGCGCAAATCAGGCGCTTTGCTTACATTTGGCCCGCGCTGGCAGCTTGTAAATTACGCCTATCTGGTTAGGATTCAGAAAACAAAACAAGGAATAATTTCTTATGCAAGAGCTCGATCATCAACAACGACCGCAACAGCGCTCTCTCTGGCTCCCCCTGGCAGCTGGCGTGGCCGCCTTGGCCGTTTACTGGTGGACCAGCAACAAATCCCGCAAAGTGGTGCCGGTCGACCTGATCGAGCCGGTCGCCGACTTTGACGCAGAGCGCTTCGTCGGCCACTGGTACGAGATCGCCCGCATTGAGCGCGGCCTGGGCAAGCCGCTGACGCGCTCACGCATCGAATACGAGCTGCTGAGTGACGGCAGCCTGGGCATCACGACCCGGGGTTTCCATGCCGGCACCCACCGCTGGGTCGAGGGCCATGGCATTGCCCGCTTTGTCGGCGCGCCCAACTTTGGCGCGATGAAGGCCTCGTTCATGGGTCCCTTCCACGAGGGCTACCATGTCGTCGCCATCGACCCCGATTACCGCTGGGCCATGCTGATGGGCGACACCACCGACTCGTTCAAACTGCTCTCGCGCCAGCCGGTGCTCGATGGCAAGACCACCGACATGCTGGTGCACCAGGCGGCGCTGATGGGCGTGGAGACCTCGCGCATCCACTGGGTGATGCAAGACGGGATCAACCCCACCGGCCACTGGTAAGCCGCAGTCCCTTTTATTTCTGGAGGGACACCCATGCCTGCACGCGATGCGTGCAGGCTTTGCTTTGTCTGATGGCGCTTTAGACGCCAATCCGCTTGGCGCCAGCCCGCTCTTCGTCGATCAGCGCCTGCATGCTGCCGGCAAACGCGATCGCGCCCTTCTCCAGCACATAGGCACGGTCGCTCACCAGGCGCGCAAAGTGCAGGTTTTGCTCGCACAGCAAAATACTCACGCCGCGCTGCTTAAGCTGCACAATCATTTGCGCCATCTGCTCGACGATGACAGGCGCCACGCCTTCAGAGGGCTCATCGAGCAGCACCAGATAGGGGTTGCCCATGAGGGTGCGGGCAACGGTGAGCATCTGCTGCTCGCCGCCGCTCATCTGCCCGCCAGCGCGCTGCGGCATGGCGGCCAGATTGGGGAAAAAGGCCAGCAACTCATCCACCGTCCACTGGCTGGCCAGGCTGCCATCGGCCCAGCGCCGGGGCGGCTGGCGGCCCACTTCCAGGTTCTCCAGCACCGTCAGGTCGCTGAAGATGCGCCGCTCTTCCGGCACATAACCCAGGCCCAGGCGCGCAATGCGCCAGGGGTCAGCCTGCGCAATGTTCTGGCCCATGAACTGCACCATGCCCTTGCGCCGCTCCACCAGGCCCATGATGGCCTTGAGCGTGGTGGACTTGCCCGCGCCATTGCGGCCCATCAAGGCCACGACCTCGCCGCGCCGCACCTCCAGCCCCACATCAAACAGAATATGGGCTTCGCCGTACCAGGCGTTGAACGCGCTCACCTGCAGCAGCAGATCGGCGTGCATATCGGGTATCCGCGCGCTCATACGGCTGGCTCCTGGCTCTGTTCCTGGCTGTCATAGGTGCTGCCCTTGCCCAGGTACACCGCCTGCACCTCGGGGTTGCGCCGCACGGCCTCCGGCGCGCCCTCGGCAATCAGCCGGCCCCGCGCCAGCACAATGATGCGGTCCGCATAGGCAAACACCACATCCATGCTGTGCTCGGTAAACAGCACGGCCATGTCGCGCTCGCGGGCCAGTTGCCGGGTCAGTGCCATCAGTTGCAGGCGCTCGGCCTGCGCCATGCCGGCGGTGGGCTCATCCATCAGCAGCAGCACAGGCTTGTGGGCCATGGCGATGGCCAGCTCCACCCGCTTCACATCGCCATAGGCCAGCGCGCTGCAAGCGCGGTCGGCCTGGTCCTGCATGCCCACCAGCGCCAGCAGGGCCAGCGCCTCGTCACGCTGAAAGCGGGCCGCCTTCTGCCACAGGCCAAAGATGCGGCCTGCGGCCGACAGCAGGGCCATCTGCACGTTCTCTGCCACCGTCAGTGAGGCAAAGGTCTCGGCAATCTGGAAGGTGCGCCCTACGCCCAGCCGCCATATCTCGCGGGGCCGCTTGCCGCCCAGGGCCGTGCCCTGAAGCAGCATGCTGCCGGCATCGGGCACCAGTTGCCCGCCCAGCATGTTGAAGGTGGTGGTCTTGCCCGCGCCATTGGGGCCAATCAGTGCCAGCACTTCACCCCGGCGCAAGGCAAAGCTCACATCGGCCACGGCCTGCACGCCGCCAAAGCGCTTGCCCAAACCGGTCACTTGCAGCAGTTCTGTCATGGATTTCCCGTTGATGCCGCAGGCAGCTTTCGCACTGCCAGCGGCCCTATTCCGCTCAAAAAGTCGTTGCCGGGCGCTGCCCGCTCAGCCCAGCTCCAGGCTGGCGGCCATCAGGCGCTGCGTGTAGGCCTGGCGCGGGGCATCGAGCACCTGCATGACCTCGCCGCTCTCCACCACCTCGCCATCCTTCATCACCAGCACCTCATGGGCCATGGCCCGGATTACCGCCACATCGTGCGTGATCAGCACATAGCTCAGGCCGCGCTCGCGCTGCAGGCGCTGCAGCAAGGCCAGCACCTGCTGCTGGATGGTGACATCGAGCGCGCTGGTGGGCTCGTCCAGCACCAGAATCTCGGGGTCCACGATCAGCGCACGGGCAATGGCCAGGCGCTGGCGCTGGCCGCCCGAGAACTCATGCGGATAGCGCTCGAGCAGGCCCGGGAACTGGGCCTCGGTCATGCCCACTTCCTGCAGCAGCGCCAGCACCTGCTGCTGCAGATCGGCTGGAGCCAGCTGGGGCTGCGCCAGCTGCAGGCCTTCGCCCACCATCTCCTGCACCGTCATGCGCGGCGACAGCGACGAGAACGGATCCTGGAACACCACCTGCACCTTGCGGCGCAGCTGCTGGTTGGCCGCGCTGTTGCGCTGGGCCGGCAACTGCCAGGTCTCTTGGCCAATGCGCAGCTCGCCCTGGCTGGGCAGCAGGCCCAGGATCGCCTGGGCCAAGGTGGACTTGCCCGAGCCCGACTCGCCAATCACCCCCAAGGTCTGGCCCCTGCCCAGCGCCAGGCTGGCGCCGCGCACCGCCTCGAACCGGCCCTTGCGGAACCAGCCGGCAAAGCCCGGCAGCGGCGTGGCATAGGCCACCTGCAGACCGCGCGTTTTCAGCACCGTGGGTGCCTCAGGCTGGCGGGCCACCACCTGGCGCTGGGGCGTGCTGGCCAGCAGCTTCTGGGTATAGGCATGCTGGGGCGCGGCAAACACCTCGGCCACGGCCCCCTGCTCCACCAGGCGGCCTTTTTCCATCACCGCGACCCGGTCGGCAAAATGGCGCACCAGCGGCAGGTCATGGGTGATCATCAGCACCGCCATGCCGGTCTGGCGTTGCAAGTCGCTCAGCAGCTCCAGGATCTGGCCGCGCAGGCTCACATCGAGCGCCGTGGTGGGCTCATCGGCGATCAGCAGCTTGGGCCGGGAGGCCAGCGCCATGGCAATCATCGCGCGCTGGCGCTGGCCGCCGCTGAGCTGGTGCGGGTAGCTGCCGGCGCGCCGCTGCGGCTCGGGGATGCCGGTGGTGGCCAGCAGCTGCACCGCCTGCTCCCAGGCCGCCTTGTCGCCCAGGCCCTGCTTGAGCTGCAGCACCTCGGCAATCTGCGCGCCCATGGTCATCAGCGGGTTCAGCGCCGTCATCGGCTCCTGAAAGATCACCGCAATCTCATCGCCCCGCACGGCTTGCATCTCGCGCTCGGAGATCTGCAGCAGGTTGCGCCCACCCATCAGCGCTTCGCCGCGCAACTGGGCCTCGCCCACCAGGCGCAGCAGCGACAGGGCCGTGATTGTCTTGCCAGAGCCTGATTCGCCGACCAACGCCAGCTTCTCGCCAGCCTGTATGCAAAAGCTCAGGTCCTTGACCACGTCCTGCCCGCCAAAGCCCACATAGAGGTGGTTGACCTGCAGCAGCGGTGCGGGCACGGCCACCGGGGGTTGCGCTTGCTCAAGCATGGCGGGCCTCCTTGGCATCTGCGCTGGCCGACGGCGCAGGCTGAGCCGAAGGCGCAGCAGGCGTTGCGCCAGCGCGCGGCGAATTCAGCTGCTTGCGCGGGTCCAGCGCATCCCGCAGGGCATCGCCCATGAAGGTCAGCAGCAGCAAGGTGGCGACCAGCACCGCAAAGGTCGATAGCGAAATCCACCAGGCATCGATGCTGTTCTTGCCCTGGTTCAACAGCTCGCCCAGGCTGGGGGTGCCCGGGGGTACGCCCAGGCCCAGAAAATCCAGCGATGTCAGGGTCAGGATCGCGGCACTCATCTGGAACGGCAAAAAGGTGACCACCGGCGTCATGCTGTTGGGCAGGATATGGCGCCACATGATTTTCCAGCTCGGCACGCCCAGGGCCCGCGCCGATTTCACATAGTCCATCTGGCGGTTGCGCAAAAACTCCACCCGCACATAGTCGGACAGCGCCATCCAGCCAAACAGGCTCAGCAGCACCAGCAGCAGGCCGGCGCTGGGCGCCAGCACCGCGCTGAAGATGATCAGCAGGTACAGGATCGGCATGGCACTCCAGATTTCGGTAAAGCGCTGGAACACCAGGTCCACCTTGCCGCCGAAAAAGCCCTGTATCGCACCGGTGAGAATCCCGATCAGCGTGCCGACGGCCGTCAGCGCCAGGCCAAACAGCACACTGACGCGAAAGCCGTAGATCAGCTGGGCCAGCAGATCACGCCCCCGGTCATCGGTGCCCAGCCAGTTGTCGGCAGAGGGTGCCGAAGGCGTGGGCGATTTGGCAAAGTAGTTGATGGTGTTGGGGCCGTAGCGGTTGAGCGGAAAGATCGCCCAGTTGCCATCCTTGCGCAGCTGCTGCTGGATGAAGGGATCGAGAAAATCGGTGGCGGTGTGGAAGTCGCCACCAAAACTGGTCTCGGGGTAGTCCTTGGCCAGCGGGAAATAGGTCTGTCCCTCATAGCGCACGATGAGCGGCTTGTCGTTGCTGATCAGCTCGGCAAACAGGCTGAGCACCACCAGCACCACAAAGATCAGCAGGCTGTAAAAGCCCAGTCTGTTGGACTTGAAACGGCGCCAGGCGCGAGCGGCGGGCGAGCGGCCGGGGGGAAGTGGGGAAACAGGCTCGGTCATCGTTATGGTCTGCAGAGACGGTGTGCGCACCGTCCCCCTCCTGTCACTGCTGTCACTGAATAGGGCGGCCTGGGGCCGACGTGGGCAACGGTGGCGGCGACGGCACGGGGTGCTGCGCTGTCGCCATTGGCCGACAGCCAAACGGCGCGCCATCGGCCATGCTCTGCGCCATGCCCGTCAGCACCAGCCCCCAAGCCCTGCGCACCGCGCTCAAAAGCATTGCCATTTTTGAAGCGCTCAAAGGCGTTGCCGCGCTGCTGGGCCTGTTGGGACTGCTCAGCCTGCTGCACCACGATCTGCACCGCCTCGCGTTGGAGCTGATCGGCCACGTTGGCCTCTCGCCCAACGCCCGCTACCCGGCCGTGCTGATCGGTTGGGTGGACAAGATCAATGCCACCTCCGCCCATACGCTGGTGTTGCTGGGCGCGGCCTATATCGCGCTGCGCTGGCTGGAGGCCTGGGGCCTGTGGCATGACAAGGCCTGGGGCGAATGGCTGGGCGCGCTGTCCTCGGGGCTGTACATCCCCTTGGAAGTGCAGCACCTGCTGGCGCACCGCCATTGGCAAGGCGCGCTGGTGCTGCTGCTCAACATCGTCGTCGTGGCCGTGCTGCTGCGGCGCCTGCAGCTGCGCCGCAAGGCCTGAGGCGCGGCGGCAGGCCGCTGGCGCTGGGCTGGCCGATGCAGGCATGCGCGCCTCAGTCAAACTTGACACGCGGATCCACCCAGACATAGCACAGGTCGCTCACCAGCTTGGTGAGCAGACCGATCAAGGTAAACAGGTACAAGGTGCCCAGCACGACCGGGTAATCGCGGCGCAGCACGCTCTCGTAACTGAGCAGGCCCAGGCCATCGAGCGAGAACAGCGTCTCGATCAACAAGGCCCCGGTGAAGAACGCGCCGACAAAGGCCGCCGGAAAGCCCGTGACGATCGGCAGCAAGGCATTGCGGAACACATGGCGCCACAGCACCTGGCGCTCGCTCAGACCCTTGGCCTTGGCCGTCACCACATACTGCTTGCGGATCTCTTCGAGAAAGGCGTTTTTCGTGAGCATGGCCGTCACCGCAAAGCTGCCGGCCACCATGGCGGTGACTGGCAAGGTGATGTGCCAGAGGTAGTCCACCAGCTTGGCGGCCCAACCCATCTCCTCCCAGCCCGATGAGGTGAGCCCTCGCAGCGGAAACCACTGCAGCTGCCCGCCAAAGATCACCAACAGCGCCACGCCCAGCACAAAGCCGGGTATCGCATAGCCCACCAGCACGATCACTGTGGTGACCATGTCAAACCGGCTGCCCGCCCGCACGGCCTTGGCAATGCCCAGCGGCACCGCAATCAGGTAGCTGATGAAAAAGGTCCACAGCCCCAGGCTGATGGAGACGGGCAGCTTGTCCTTGATCAGTTGCCAGACGCTTTTGTTCTGGAAAAAGCTGTTGCCCAGATCAAAGCGGGCGAACTGGCCCAGCATCTGCACAAAGCGCTCGATGGGCGGCTTGTCAAAACCGTACAAGGCCTTGATCTCGTCGAGCCGCTTGGGGTCAATGCCCTGCGCGCCCCGGTAGCCCATGCCCGCGCCCTCCGCGCCCCGGTTGCCGGCCTTGGCCTCTGCCAGGTACTGCTCGACCGGGCCGCCAGGCACAAACTGGATCACCACAAAGGTCAGCAGCAAGACCCCGAACAAGGTGGGGATCATCAGCAGCAAACGTTTGAGGATATAGGCAAGCATGCGGGGCGGGCTCCAATGTCAGCACGGGCGGGCAAGCGCCGTGGCACTGTGGCAGAAAAGGCCTGGGCAGCGCGGCAGGCGCGCTGGGGCGGTGAGAAGGATCATATAACGGCGGGGCGCTGCATCCGGGCGGGTCATGGCTTGGCCGTGTCAGCTGTGATCGGCGGCATGCGCGCCCACCAGTAGTACATCACCCAGGTCTCGCCCGGCACATAGGCCGGCACCTGCGGCGGCTCGACCAGGCGCCAGGCGTCATACACCACGCGGTGGCTGGCGGCATACCACTGTGGGATGAGGTAGTGGCCCGCCACAATGATGCGCTCGAGCGCATGGCAGGCGGGCAACAGCTCCTGCTCGCTCTTGGCGCTGGCCATCTGGGCAATCATCGCATCGACGGCCGGGCTCTTCAAGCCAATGAAATTGCCCGAGCCTTCCTGCTCCGCCGCCGCGCTGCCAAACAGCTCGGCGTATTCCTGGCCCGGGATATTGGTGCCCGGCACATTGACCGATATCAGGTCATAGTCGAACTTGTCGACCCGCTGCTGGTAGAGCGCGTAATCGGCCACCCGCAGCCGGAGCTTGATGCCCAGCTTCTCCAGGTTGCGCATCCAGGTGGACACGGTGCGAATGCCGCCTTCGTTGCTGTCGAGAAACTCCAGCTCCAGCGCTTCGCCCTTGGCATTGCGCAGCACGCCATTTGTGTCCACCTTCCAGCCGGCATCGGCCAACAGCGCCTGGGCCTTGCGCAGGTTGTCGCGCAGGCTGCTGCCCTGGTCGGTGCGGGGGGGATCCTGCAGCGGCCCCAAGGTGCCGGCGGGCAGGTCTTTCTCAAAGGGCTTGAGCAGGGCCAGTTCGGCATCACTCGGGCTGCCATGCGTCTCGCACATGGTGTTGCCAAACAGGCCATGCACGCGCTCGTAGGCGCCGTAGAACAGCTGGCGCTGCATCCACTCGTAGTCAAACGCCAGGCCCAGCGCCTCGCGCACCCGCACATCCTGCAGCAGCGGGCGGCGCAGGTTCAGAAAATAGCTCTGAAAGCCCGACGGCAGCTTGTTGGCAAAGTCTCCCTTGCGCAGCTCACCCCGGTCAAAGCGCTTGCCATAGAGGCGCCGCGCCCAGTCGCCGGCGCTGAAAAAGCGCATCACATCGAACTCGCCAGCCTTGAGCGCCTCCAGCTTGGCGGTGTTGTCCTTGTAGATCTTGATCGTGACCCGGTCAAAATTGGCGCTGCCCACGCGCACGGGCAGGTCCTTGGCCCAGTAGTCGGGGTCGCGCACGTAGGTAATGTCGCGGCCAAACACCACCGGGCCGATCTTGTAGGGGCCGCTGCCGATGGGCATATCGGTCACGATCTGGTCAAAGCGCTTGGGCTTGCCATCGGCGCCCAGGCCCCAGCCGCGGCTAAAGACCGGCAGGCTGCCCACGGTCAGCGGAAGGTCGCGGTTGGGCTTTTTGAAGCGAAAACGCACCGTGCGGTCGTCGATGACATCGCAGCCCTGCACATCGGCCAGCAAGGTCTTGTAGCCGGGCGCAGCGTACTGGCTGATCAGCGCCTCGTAGCTGTGCTTCACATCCTGGGCCAGCACCGGTTTGCCGTTGTGAAAGCGCGCCGCCTTGCGCATCTTGAATGTCGCAGACATGCCATCGGCGGCCACATCGATGTCCTCGGCCAGCAGGCCGTAGCCGGTCGTCGTCTCGTCCAGGCTGGCAATCAGCAGGCTGTCAAACAGCATCTCGGCCATATAAGCCGGGGGTGAGCCTTTGATCGTAAAGGGGTTGTATTTGTCAAACGTGGAGTAGCGCAGCGCACTGACCAGCCGCAGCTCACCGCCCTTGGGCGCCTCGGGGTTGGCATAGGCAAAGTGCTTGAAATCCGCCGCGTAGCGCGGCTCGCCCCAGAGGGCGTAGGCATGGCTGGCCCAGGCAGGTGCTGCCGCAGCAGCACACAAAATCAGCGGAAGGCAGAATCGCATGCGACAATTCTGCCCTAGCTGGCCACCTGTGCAAGCGTTTACCCCCGAGAAACGCTTTGCGCCGGTGCCCAAGTCTTTTTTGGCCATTCCTCATGGCCTGGAACTCATCAGGAGAAGAACAATGGGATTTCTGACCGGCAAGAAACTGCTGATCACGGGCGTGCTGTCCAACCGCTCTATCGCTTATGGCATTGCCAAGGCCTGCCACCAGCAAGGCGCCGAGCTGGCTTTCAGCTATGTGGGTGAACGCTTCAAGGACCGTATCAGCGAGTTTGCCGCCGAGTTCGACTCCAAGCTGGTGTTCGACTGCGATGTGGCCGATGACGCCCAGATCGAGAAGATGTTTGCCGACCTGGCCGCCACCTGGGGCAAGTTCGACGGCTTTGTGCACTCGATCGGCTTTGCACCGCGCGAGGCGATTGCCGGCAACTTCCTGGATGGCTTGTCGCGCGAAGGCTTCCGCATTGCGCATGACATCAGCGCCTACAGCTTCCCTGCGCTGGCCAAGGCCGCCCTGCCCTACCTCAACGACAAGTCGTCCCTGCTGACCCTGTCCTACCTGGGCGCCCTGCGCTCCATCCCCAACTACAACACCATGGGCCTGGCCAAGGCCTCGCTGGAAGCCTCCGTGCGCTACCTGGCCGAGGCCGTGGGCCGCACCGAAGACGGCCGCGCCATCCGCGCCAACGGCATCTCCGCCGGCCCGATCAAGACCCTGGCCGCATCGGGCATCAAGGACTTTGGCAAGCTGCTCGGCCGCGTGGCCGACGCCTCCCCGCTGCGCCGCAATGTGACCATCGAAGACGTGGGCAATGTCGCCGCCTTCCTGCTGAGCGATCTGGCCTCGGGCGTGACCGCCGAGATCACCTATGTGGACGGTGGCTTCAGCCAGACGGCGGGTCTGTCGGCCGACCAGGTCTAAGCCCTTCCGCGTAAACAAAAGCCCCGCAGGCTTGGTGCCTGCGGGGCTTTTTGCTTCCGTTCATGGAGCGGAGACGCAATGCTCAATCCATCAATCGACATTCCCTTTTGCCAACATATGCATGATCAGACGAATCAGGACGTCCTTCTGCGTCGGATCTGATTCAGCCACCAGAAGTGCCAAGGCTGCCAAACCAACATCATTGATCACTGGCTGACCATCATCGCCTAACAAGCGTCTATTTCTGTGCAGAAACTCGACAAATAAAAATGCACCGCTCCGCTTGTTTCCATCCGCAAAGGGATGATTCTTGATCACGAAATACAGCAAATGTGCCGCTTTGGCCTCGATACTAGGATAGGCAGGCTCTCCGAATATGCTTTGGTCCAAATTGCCCAACAGCGCAGCCAATCCATCACCTCTGTCTCTCGCAAATAGCTCAGTAGCCTCTCCTCGTTGCATCAAGTTCGCTTTGAGACCGGCAAGCGCCTCCCGCGCCTGATGAACAGTCGGCAGACGACCGCCCTGTTGGGCATGCGGCTCAGCAAGCAATCCTTCATCGTAGCGCTGCAGCCATAAGAACGTATGGGTATATCGCGTTACGATGTCCACGAGGCCGCGTCCCGTTTCAGCTGTCAGCTCCGGCATCTGTGCCGCCTTGCGTACCAGCTCTAGGGCCGCATGCAGCTCTATGGCGTTTGCCTCTAATCTATGACGATGAAGGGTATAGCCGCGCGTGAGATGCTCTCGAAGCACGCCCGTTGCCCACTTGCGAAACTGCACGCCTTGTTGAGACTTGACCCGGTACCCGATAGAGATTATGACATCCAGGCTGTAAAAGCGCACGGGCTTGTCGGAATGGGCAAGGTGCAAATTTTGCACATTGCCTTCTTCTTCCAACTCTGCTTCCTTGAACACATTGCGAATGTGTTTGGTAATCACGGAGCGTTCACGGCCAAAAAGCTGGGTCATTTGCTCTTGGTTAAGCCAAACCGTATCGCCATGCATACGCACATCCACCTGGCCCTGAGGCCCAGAGTAGATAGCAATGGAATGAACGTTGTCAATCATGGCTGGTATTACATCAGAACAAAGGGACGCGCCATTCCGTCCATCACCTTAAACTTGATAACGCTTAAGCCGCAAGGCATTGGCCAGCACGAACACGCTCGACAGCGCCATCGCCCCCGCCGCAAACACCGGCGACAGCAATGTGCCATTGATGGGGTACAGCAAGCCCGCGGCCACCGGGATCAGCGCCACGTTGTAGGCAAAGGCCCAGAACAGGTTCTGGTGGATATTGCGCATGGCGGCGCGCGAGAGCCCGATGGCGGTCACGACGCCGCGCAGGTCGCCGCCCATCAGCACCACATCGGCTGACTCGATGGCGATATCGGTGCCCGAGCCCACGGCAATGCCGACATCGGCCTCGGCCAGCGCGGGCGCATCATTGATGCCATCGCCCACATAGGCCAGCGCGCCATGCGCAGCCCGCAGCCGCTTGACGGCCGCCACCTTGCCATCGGGCAGCACCTCGGCCACCACCTCGTCAATGCCCAGCTGCTGGGCAATCGCTTCACCGGTGCGGCGGTTGTCGCCGGTGATCATCGCTACCTTGAGGCCCATCGCATGCAAGCCCTCAATCGCGGCGCGTGTCGTGGGCTTGATCGGGTCGGCCACGGCGATCATGGCCGCCAGCTGGCCATCGATGGCGGCATACAGCGGCGTCTTGCCTTCGGCGCCCAGGCGGGCGGCCTCGTCCTCAAACAGCGCCACATCGGCGCCCAGCTGCGCCATCATGCGGTCTGCACCGACTTCGACCCGCGCAGCGCCCACTTGGGCACGCACGCCAAAACCGGTCACCGATTCAAAGCCGGACAGCGGCGGTATCTGCAGCCCTTCGGCCTGGGCGGCCTGCACAATGGCCTGGGCTATCGGGTGCTCGGACTGGCTCTCGACGGCGGCCACCGCCGCCAGCACCGCCGCGCGCTCAAAGCCGGGGGCCAGCACCAGGTCGGTCAGCGCAGGCCGGCCTTCGGTCAGGGTACCGGTCTTGTCCACGGCCACCACCTGGGCGTCTTTGAGCAGCTGCAGCGCCTCGCCCTTGCGGAACAACACCCCCAGCTGGGCGGCGCGGCCGGTGGCCACCATGATCGAGGTGGGCGTCGCCAGGCCCATCGCGCAGGGGCAGGCAATGATGAGCACGGCCACCGCATTGACGAGGGCCAGGCTCAGCGCGGGCGATGGGCCCAGCAGCAGCCAGAGCACAAAGGTCAGCACGGCGGCGGCCATCACGGCGGGCACAAACCACATGGTCACCTTGTCCACCACGGCCTGGATCGGCAGCTTGCCGCCCTGGGCCTGTTCGACCATGCGGATGATCTGCGCCAGCACGGTGTTGCCGCCCACCTCGGTCGCTTCCAGGGTCAAGGCGCCTTTTTGGTTGATGGTGCCGCCCACCACCTGCGCGCCTGCCGTTTTGTGCACCGGCACGGGCTCACCGCTAATCATCGATTCGTCGACATAGCTCTCGCCATCCGTTACCCGGCCATCGACCGGGATGCGCTCGCCGGGGCGCACCTGCACACTATCGCCGGGCTGCACCGCGTCAATGGCCAGCGATTGCCAATCGCCATCGCGCAGCACCCAGGCCGTCTTGGCCTGCAGCTGCACCAGGCGCTTGATCGCCGCCGAGGTATTGCCCTTGGCGCGCGCCTCCATCCAGCGGCCCAGCAAAATCAGCACCACGATCACCGCCGCTGCCTCGAAATAGACATGCACGGTGCCCGCAGGCAAAACGCCGGGCGCAAAGGTGGCCACCAGCGAATAGAGATAGGCCGACAAGGTGCCCACTGCGACCAGGGAGTTCATGTCGGGCGCTGCCCGCGCCAGCGCAGGCAGGCCCAGGCGGTAAAAGCGCCGGCCCGGCCCGGCCAGCACCAGGCTGGTCAATACCCACTGCAGCAGCCAGTTGCTCTGCTGGGGCAGCCATTGGCTCACCCAGTGGTGAAAGCCCGGCAGCAGATGGCCGCCCATCTCCAGCACAAAGACCGGCGCGGCCAGCAGCGCAGCCAGCCACAGGTCACGCAGCAGGCCTTGCTGTGCCTGCTGCTGGCGCTGGTTTTGCGCAGCATGGGCATCGGCCGCCTCGCGGGCCTGTGCCGCCTGCGGCACAGTGCGGGCGGTATAGCCGGCCTTGGCAACGGCGGCCAGCAGTTGCTCGGCTGGCACACCCGCCGTCAGCTGTACCGTCGCCCGATCGGTGGCCAGGTTCACGGCGGCCGTCTGCACGCCCGGCACGGCCTTCAATGCCCGCTCAACCCGGCCCACGCAAGAGGCGCAGGTCATGCCTTCGACTTCCAGCTCCAGCGCATGCGCAGGCACGCTGTAGCCAGCTTTGTGGACCGCTGCCAGCGCCTGCTCCAGCACCTGGGCGGCGGGGGCCTGGTCGCCCAGTTGCAGGCTGGCCTGTTCGGTAGCCAGGTTGACATGGGCGCTTTGCACTCCGGGCACGGCCTGCAAGGCGCGCTCGACACGACCAACACAGGACGCGCAGGTCATGCCCTCGATCGGCAGTTGCAGCAGCGGGGTGGCGGATGGGGTGGTTTGGGCAGTCATGGCGGGAGTCTTTCTATCCATGGCTGCCACTCTAAAGATTGCCATGGTGTGAATGTCAAGCCCCTGCCCACAGCGGGTGCAAACAAGGCGCGGGCGATGCTGCCCGCGGCCTTACCAGTTGCTCTGGATCTTGCGCCGGCCTTCCTGCGGGAACGCGGGCTTTTGCGGCACATAAGCACCGGGCTGCGGCTTGGGCGCAGCCGTGCTGCCTGCAGCGGCAGCGCCAGCCCCAGCGCTGGCACCCGCCCCTGGCGCTGCAGCGCCGGCCTGGCTCAGCCAGGTCACCACTTCCGAGCGGTCGGCACGGGTGGCAAAGTCGCTCGCCGTCAGTCCCTGCTGGTTTTTCAGCTTGGGGTCAGCGCCTTCCTTGATCAGCAGTTGCACGGCGCTGCGCGTGCCGTACTGGGCGGCCATCATCAACGGCGTGGTGCCATTGGGCGATGCGGCATCGATGTAGGCATGGTGCTCCAGCAGCAGCGCCACCATCTGCAGGTCGGAGCCGTCTTCGCTAGGGGCCGAGACGGCATAGTGCAGCGGCGTCCAGCCCTCGCGGTTCACATCGGCGCCGCGCGCAATCAAGGCCTTGGCCAGATCGACCTGGCCCTTGATGGCGGCCATCATCAGCGGTGTCTCGCCCTTGGCATTGGCCAGGTTCACATTGGTGGTCGGCAGCGCAATCATGCCCTTGGCCGCGCGGTAGGAGTCAAGCTTGAAGGCCTGGGTCAGGCCCGTCTCGCCCTTTTCGCTCACGGTGTTGGGGTCAAAGCCGCGCTGCACCAGCGCCTCGATGCCCTTGGCGTCATCGCGGATGATGCGGGTGAAGAAATCGTCATACGAGCCCGCTTGCGCCGCCGCGCAGGCGAGCCACAGGGCAACGGCGCAGGCGGCAGGCCGCAGAGACAGGGAACCAGGCTTGCGTTTCATGACAGCACTCCGCTGAACAATCGCTCGAAATTGCGGTTGGTGGCCTCGGCCACCGCTTCCACACGGATGCCGCGCACCTGCGCAATCTGCGCGGCCACATGCGGCACATAGGCGGGCGTATTGGTCTTGCCGCGAAACGGAACCGGCGCCAGATAAGGGCTGTCGGTCTCGATCAGCAGCCGGTCCTCAGGCACAAAGGCGGCGACATCGCGCAGATCCTGCGCCTTTTTGAAGGTGATGATGCCGGAAAACGAGATGTAAAAGCCCAGGTCCAGCGCCGCGCGGGCGACTTCCATGCTCTCGGTAAAGCAGTGGAACACGCCGCCTGCGGCATCGGCGCCACCGGTCTCGCCCTCTTCGCGCAGCAGACGCAAGGTGTCATCCGATGCGCTGCGGGTGTGGATCACCAGCGGCTTGCGCACCTGCTGGGCCGCGCGGATATGGGTGCGAAAGCGCTCGCGCTGCCATTCCAGATCGGCAACCGTGCGGCCGCCCTTGCGGTCTTCCATGCCGTAGTAATCCAGGCCGGTCTCGCCAATCGCCACCACACGGGGCAGCGCCGCGCGCTCGACCAGGTCCTGCACGCTGGGCTCGGTCAGCCCTTCGGTATCGGGGTGCACACCCACGCTGCACCAGAAGTTGTCATAGCGCATCGCCAGCGCATGCACGTCGGGAAACTCCTCCATCGTGCAGCTGATGCACAGCGCGCGGGTCACCCGCGCCTCGTCCATCTTGGCGCGGATGGCAGGCAGGTCCTGGACAAGCTCGGGAAAGTTGAGGTGGCAGTGGGAGTCGGTGAACATCAATCGTCTACGCTGCAGACGATCAAAGCGCCGCAGTCCAAATACAAAGAACTGCTGCCATTGTCCGCGCTCCGGCTGCTCCGCCGGTCGCGACCACCGTAAAACCCTGTCAGCCCGGCTAAGAAATGCGGGTGGGACAGGGTCCAAATTGGGCGCTTAGATGGTTTGCGTCGCGCGGTCGGCCTGCAAGGCCGTGCCCAAGATCTGTTCAATCTTGTAACGCAACTCATCGGTTTTGGGGTCTTTGGGAAAGCGCACGCCAATGCCTTGGGTGCGGTTGCCACCGGCGCCTGCCGGCGTCACCCAGCCGACTTTGCCGGCAATGGGGTAGCGCTGCGGATCCTGGGGCAAGGTCAGCAGCAGGTAGACATCGTCGCCCAGTGCATAGTCCTTGGGCGTGGGGACAAAGATGCCCCCTTCCTTGAACAAGGGGATGTAGGCGGCATAGAGCGCGGCCTTTTCCTTGATGGCCAATTGCAGCACGCTGGGGCGAGCGCTGGCCGTGCCCGGTGCGGGGGTAGGACTGTTCATAGATTCCAAGGATAACCAAATTTTGCTGCCTATTTCCAGATGCCAGCGCAAACACAGGCCACTTCAGCGGCCTGTTACACCGGCAGATGGGCCCGGCTCAGCGCCGCGACTGCAGCACGCTGGCCGCCTGTGCGACCAGCGCTTCGAGCATCAGCCCCTGGTTGAAGGGGTGCGCCGCCGTGCGCATCGACTGCGCCAAGGCCTTGCTCCAGCGCGCCAGCACCGCCAGCGCCGGCGGCGCGGGCAGATCGGCCGCATCAAAAAACCGTGGCGCGGCCCCCACACGCAGCATCAGCAAATCATGGCAGAGCTTTTGCAAGGCATCGACCACTTCGGGTGCCGACAGGCTGGACAAGGCACCGGGCTGGCCATTGGCCAGGTCCTTGGGCAACTTCTTCCAGACCTGGGGTGAGCGGCCGGCATGCATCTGCGCCAGCGCGTCGTCGGGGCGGCCGCCTGCGGCCTGCAGCAGCGCATCGACCTGGTCGGCCGGCACGTCCTGCGCCACCAGCCAGCTGCGGGCCGATGCGGTATCGGGCCACTGCATGGTGTGGGCCAGGCAGCGGCTGCGGATCGTGGGCAGCAGCTGGTGCGCGGCCTCGGTGGCCAGCACAAAGCGGGCATCGCCCGGTGGCTCCTCCAAGGTCTTCAGCAGCGCATTGGCCGTCACCGCATTCATCTTTTCGGCCGGAAACACCAGCACCGCCTTGCCTTTGCCCCGGCCCGAGGTGCGCTGGGTAAACTCCACCGCATCGCGCATCGCATCGACACGTATTTCCTGGCTGGGCTTGCGTTTCTTGTCGTCGATGTCGGCCTGGGCCTTTTCCGGCAGCGGCCAGCCCAGCGCCAGCATCTCGGTCTCGGGCATCAGCACACACAGGTCCGTGTGGGCATGCACATCGATCGCATGGCAGCTGCCGCAGTGGCCGCAGGCGCCCTGGGGTGTCGGCGCATCGCACAGCCAGGCCCGCACCAGGCCCATGGCCAGCGAGAACTGGCCCAGGCCCGAGGGGCCTTGCAGCAGCCAGGCATGGCCGCGCTGGGCCAGCAGCTGCTCGCGCTGCTGGGCAATCCAGGGCGCGCTGGGCGCCGGTGCTGCGGCTACGGGCTCGGCCGCTGCCGTGTTCTTGGCGGTGGCCATATCAGCCCTCCACCTTGCTGGCCGGCAGCCAGCCCTGGGCTGCTATGGCCTGGCGCACCGCCTGCCACACCGCCGGCTTGGGCTGGTGCGAATCGATGCGCGCAAACCGCGCGGGTTGCGCCAGCGCGCGCTCGGCATAACCGGCGGCCACGCGGGCAAAAAACTGCTGGGGTTCGGCCTCAAAACGGTCGGGCGCACGCGCACCGGCCAGGCGCTCGGCGGCCACCTCGGTGGGCAGGTCAAACCAGATGGTCAGATCGGGCTGGCGCAGCGCGCCCTCGCCCAGCTCGGGCCGGGCCTGCACCATGCGCTCTAGCACCTGCAGCACGTGCAGGTCAAAGCCGCGCCCGGCGCCCTGGTAGGCAAAAGTGGCATCGGTAAAGCGGTCGCAGAGCACCACATCGCCGCGCGCCAGCGCCGGCTCGATCACCTGCTGCAGGTGGTCACGCCGGCCGGCGAAGACCAGCAAGGCCTCGGTCAACGCATCCATGGGCTCCTGCAGGAACAGCGCGCGCAGCTTCTCGGCCAGCGGCGTGCCACCGGGCTCGCGCGTGCTCACCACCTGGCGGCCTGCGGCCAAAAAGGCATCGTGCAGGCCCTGGATATGCGAGGATTTGCCAGCGCCGTCAATGCCTTCAAAGCTGATGAACAGGCCGCGCGAGGCAGCTGGGGAAGATGCGGGAGAAGATGGAGTCATGCTGCGCCAGATTGTACGTGCCCGCCCGCACCCCTGATGGGTTCAGGCGGCTGGGTCAAAGTCCGCATCACCGGCCAGGCCGCGCTTGCGGGCCACAGCGTAAGCAGTCAGCACCTGGTGGGCGACCATATCGACACTGGGGCGGGTCACGCCATCGCGGTCGACCCAGACCTTGGGGGTCAGGCTGCCCGACAGGCAGATGCTGTCGCCGTCGCCCAGGCCCAAAAGCGCCGCCACCGGGGCATCGTCAAAAGCGATGACATTGACAATCAGCATCTCGCCGTCGCCCGCGCCCGCATTGGCGCGCACCTTGGCCAGCGCATAGGGCTTGCCGGTTTTACTGCTGCGCTCGACCGGCTGGCCCAGTATGCGCCCGGATACCAATCCATCCATCATGCTTTGATCCCCCAATAAGCCCTGCAGTTTAGCCGCTTGGCCGGCCGCCACCGGCGAGGCGGGGCACCAAGCTCAGCGCTTGTGGTCAGCGCTTATCGGGCGGCTGGGCCTGTTTCTCGCCCAGCGCATGGCCCGCCGGTTCCGCGCCATGGCTGCTGTCCAGCACCCGAAAGTTGGGCAAGGGCGTTTTGCCCAGCACCCAGGCCATGCGCGAGCCCGCGCCCACCAAGGCGCCCATCACCCAGAAGACGCCTCCCACCCCAATGGCCGCGCCAGCGGCACCAAACATCAGCGGCATGCAGACGCTCGAGCCATTGATCAGCATCAGCCGCAGGCCCACGGCCTCGCCATGGCGCTCTTCGGGAGTGATCTGGTGGAGCATGCTCATGGCCATGGGCTGCACACTGCCCAGGCCGATGCCCAGCAAGGCCGAACAAAAGGCCATTGCCCAGGCATTGGGCATCAGCGGGTAGATCGCAAAAATCGCAGCCGTGAGCACCATCGCGGCCATCACCACGGTCATCTCGCGCATATGGCGCGAGATGGCAGGCAGCAGCACCCGGATCACAAAGGCCGCCAGCGCAAACACACCCAGCACGGCACCGATCTCGGAGGCCGACAGCCCCCGGTCATGGCCCAGCAAGGGTACGACAAAGGTGTGCACATCCCAGCAGGAGGCCACTAGCCAGTTGACGATCAGCAAGCGCCGGAAGGACTGCTCGCGCAGCAGGTCCCAGGCATGGTGGGGTTGGCCATCGCTCTTGGGCGGCTCGGCCTCCATCTCCTGCGCGCTGCGCACGCACCACCAGGCGACGACCGAAAACAGTGCCAGCACCGCAAAAGCGATGCGGTAGGACAGGTTGTTGCCGGCCTGGCCGGTCGAGTGGTCGATGATCAGGCCGGTGACCATGGGCCCCAGAAAATTGGCAATCGCCGGGCCCAGCGACAGCCAGCTGAAGATCTGGCGCAGCTCGCTGGCCTCATGGGCGACGCGGCCGGCATGGCGCTGCAGCGCGATGATCGAGATGCCGCAGCCCGCCCCCGTGAGCAGCGCCGCGACGCAGAGCACTTCAAACCGGGGAAAGGCCACGCCAATGGCGGTGCCGGCAAAGGCCAGCGCAATGGCGGCCAGCATCGGCTTCATGAAGCCGTGCTTGTCGGCGTAGCGGCCCGCCGGCAGCGCCAGGAACACCTGGGTCAGCGCAAACAGACTGAGCAAGAACCCCACCGCGCCGGGGGTGTGGCCATCGCGCAGGGCCAGCAGCGGGGCTGCCAAGCGCGTGCCTGTCATACAGGTATGGACAAAAAACTGGCCGATGATCAGCCGTATCAACTCGCGATTCACGCGTTCCCTTCAGCACCGTGGGCAACTGGCACTTGCTTGGCCTGCATTGTCGGCTAAGTCAGGGCCGCTGCGCTGTCGCCTTCGTCCGTATCGGTGGTCAAAGGCCCCAGCTCGCCAGCGGCCGGCGTCTCATGCACATGTGAGAGCCGCTTTTGGATGGCCCGCGTGCGCACATCGACCTGCTCGAATTTCTTGGCCGCCTGGTCCAGCGACCTGCGCGTAGCCTCCACCACATCGCCAAACTTGTTGAACTCGGTCTTGACCTGGCCGAGCACCGCCCAGACCTCCGAGCTGCGCTTTTCGATGGCCAGGGTCTTGAAGCCCATCTGCAGACTGCTGAGCATCGCTGCCAGGTTGGCAGGCCCCGAGACCATGACCCGGCAGTCGTTCTGCAAGGCTTCGACCAGACCCGGCCGGCGCATCACTTCGGCAAACAGGCCCTCGGTGGGCAGGTAGAGCACCGCAAAATCGGTGGTGTTGGGCGGCGAGACATACTTGCTGTAGATCTTCTTGGCCTCTAACCGGATCGAGTTTTCAAAGCCGATGCTGGCCGACTGGATCGCCGCCTTGTCCAGGCTTTCCTGCGCATCCATCAGCCGCTGGTAATGCTCGACCGGGTACTTGGAGTCGATCGGCAGCCACACCGGCTTGTCATCGCTGTGGCCCGGCAGGCGGATGGCGAACTCCACCATCTCGTCGCTGCCCGGCACGGTCTTGACGTTCCTGGCGTACTGCTGGGCCGTCAGCACGTTGTCGATGATCATGCCCAGCTGCAGCTCGCCCCAGGTGCCGCGCGATTTCACATTCGTCATCACGCGCTTCAAGTCGCCCACGCTGCCCGCCAGCGTCTGCATCTCACCCAGGCCCTTGTGCACCTGCTCGAGCCGGTCGCTGACCAGCTTGAAGGATTCACCCAGGCGCTGCTCCAAGGTGGCATGCAGCTTTTCATCGACCGTTTTGCGCATCTCTTCGAGCTTGCTGGCGTTGTCGCTCTGGATGCTGGCCAGGCGCTCGTTGAGCGTGCCGCGCAGCTGCTCGGACTGCTGCTGGTTGGCCTGCAGCAGCTGGGCCAGCTGGCGCCCCACCCCGTCTTGCATGCCCGCCAGGTGCGACTGCACATCGGTCTTGAGCGTGGCCAGGCTCTGGTGGTTGGCGCGGGTGAGCGCATCGACGCGCTGGGTGAGCGAGGTATCGAGCACCGACAGGCGCTGGTTGACGGCCGCATCGAGGTGGGCCAGGCGCTGGGCGAGCTGGGTCTCGAACCCGGCCAGCGCCTGGGCCAGCTCCTGGCGCCCCAGGCGCGACTCGGCCAGGCTTTGCGCCATGCGCGCTTCCAGCGATTCGCGGAACTCGCCCATCACGTCCTGGCTGCCCTGGTTCAACTCGCGCAGCTGCAAGGTCATGTGCTGCGACAGGTGGCTGAGCGCGCCTTCGCTGCGCGCCAGCGCCTGCACGGTTTGCTGCTGGTCACGGGCCTGGCGCTCCTGCTGCTGCAGCCAGGCCTCCCCCAGATCGACCTTGGGCCTGCGCAGCAGCAGCACCAGCAGGTTGGCCAGCACCGCCAGCAGTACCAAGGCCAGCAGCACCAGGCTGAGCAGCGACCGATCCAGATCCAGATTCACAACCGTTCCCCGTGTTTGAGAAGACTGCAAAAATAATAGCTGCTTGCACCCGTCTGGTGGGCACAAACAGCCATCTTTATTGAAATATTTTGCGTTCAGACAGCGCTGCGGCGGCTGTGCTCCAGGCGGTTGACGGGCGTGACCGGCGCCTTCCCGCCCAGGTAAGCGATCAGGTTGTCGGCCGCCAGCTGGGCCATGGCCCGGCGCGTGCCCATGGTAGAGCTGGCGATGTGCGGTGTCAGCACCACGTTGGACAGCGCCAGCAGATCCGGGTGCACCGCAGGCTCACCCTCGAACACATCCAGGCCAGCAGCTGCAATGGTCTTATTGGCCAAGGCCTTGGCCAGCGCCACATCGTCCACGATGCCGCCGCGCGCGATATTGATCAGCGTGGCAGTCGGCTTCATGCTGGCGATCTCGGCCGCGCCGATCGTGTGGTGGGCCTCAGGGGTGTAGGGCACAACCAGCACCAGGTGGTCGGCCGTGCTCAGCAGCTCTTGCTTGCTCACATAGCGGGCCTTGCAATCGGCCTCCAGCTCGGCAGACAGGCGCGAGCGATTGTGGTAGACCACCTGCATGCCAAAGCCATGCGCGCCGCGCCGGGCTATGGCCTGGCCGATGCGGCCCATGCCCAGAATGCCCAGGGTGCTGCCATGCACCTCGGCGCCGGCAAACAGGTCATAGCGCCAGTCCTTCCACTGGCCGGCGCGCAGAAAATGCTCGCTCTCGGTGATGCGGCGGGCGGTGGCCATCAGCAACGCAAAGCCGAAATCGGCCGTGGTCTCGGTCAGCACATCGGGCGCATTGGTGCCCTGCACGCCGGCCGCCGTCATCGCGGCCACATCAAAGTTGTTGTAGCCCACGGCCATGTTGGCGCAGATCTGCAGCTGCGGGCAGGCGGCCAGCAAGGCCGCATCGATGCGCTGCGAGCCGGTGGTCAGCACGCCATCCATGCCCTGCAGGCGCTCAGCCAGCTCGGCGGGCGACCAGGCGATATCGTCCTGGTTGGAGCGGACATCGAAGTGCTGTTCGAGCACGGTGACCACTTCGGGCGAAATGGCGCGGGCAATCAGAATTTTCGGGCGGGACATCGGCAGTTTCCTCGGGGGTTCAGCGGAACCAGATAAAAGTCATCACGACAAACAGCGGCACCAGGACGGAGCACGACCAGGCCATGTAGCCAAAAAAGCTGGGCATGCGCACCCCACGGCTTTCGGCAATGGCCTTGACCATCATATTGGGTGCGTTGCCGATATAGGTGTTCGCGCCCATGAAAACGGCGCCGGCCGAAATCGCGGCCAGGGTGGTCGCCATCGAGGTCATCAGCACCTGGGGGTCGCCCCCGGCGGTGTTGAAAAACACCAGGTAGGTGGGCGCATTGTCCAAAAAGCTGCTGAGCAGGCCTGCGGCCCAGAAGTACATCGCCGGGTCGGGCGAGCCATCGGGCCGGGTCACCGCGCGCACCACGACGCCAAAGGGGCCATTGGCGCCCGCCTGCAGCATCGCGATGACGGGGATGATGGTGAGAAAAATGCCGGCGAACAGCTTGGCCACCTCCTGCATCGGGCCCCAGTCAAACTGGTTGGCCGCATGGGCCGATGCGGGCGTCAGCTTGAAGGACAGCACGGCCACCGCAATCAGGCCCAGATCACGCACGATGGACGGCAGGCCCACAGCCACACCGGCAATGTCCCACTGCAGGTCGGACTTCCAAAAGCCGCTCAGCAGCACCAGGGCCACGACAGCGCCCAGCAGCACAAAATTGATCTTGCCTTCAAAGCCCAGGCTGTGGGTGTCGGGCGTGGGGTCGCTGCGGGGCTTTTGCGCATCAAAGCGCAGCATATAGCGGTCAAGCAGGTAGAAGATCACCAGCAACGCGCCGACCAGGAACAGGGTCTCGGCAAAGATATGGCGCACGGTCCAGAAAAAATCCACGCCCTTCAAAAAGCCCAGGAACAGCGGCGGATCACCCAGCGGCGTGAGCGAGCCACCGGCGTTGGAGACGATGAAGATAAAGAACACCACCACATGCGCGCAACTGCGGCGCGCATCGTTGGCACGGATCAGCGGGCGGATCAGCAGCATGGACGCGCCGGTCGTGCCCATGAAGCTGGCCAGCACCGCACCAATGGCCAGGATCGCCGTGTTCAAACCCGGTGAGCCATGCAGATTGCCGCGAATATAGATGCCGCCCGAGACCGTGAACAAGGCCGTCAGCAGGATCACAAAAGGAATGTATTCAGCCACCAGCGCATGGGCCAGGCTGCCAGCGGCCAGCCCCGGGCCAAAGACTGCCGCAAAAGGCAGCAAAAAGGCCAGCGCCCAAAACGCGGCCACCTTGCCAAAATGGTGGTGCCAGAAGCTGGGCAGAAACAGCGGCATCAGCGCAATCGACAGCAGAATGCCGGCAAAGGGGATGCCCCAGAAAACGGAGAGCTCGGCCCCATTGACCGTGGCCGCGCCGGCCCACCCCGGCGCCAGCACCGCAGCGCCCACCGCCACCCTGCCCCAGACCCCATACTGCTGCCCCATAACCTGCTCCTTGTGTTTGTGCTTATTCATGCATGGCAGCCCAACACCGTCCGGCAGACGCACGCAGCCCGGTGATTTTAGTCAGCGGTCCTGTCCCGAGACGGGCCGCTGGCGACAGCAGCCATCCCGATTAACCCGCACGTGCGGGGGCGGGGGCCACGCCTTGCGGCGGAATGTGCTGGCTGGGGGGCAGGTTGAACACCTGGCGCAGGTAGGCCAGGTATTTTTCGTCGTCGCACATGCTCTTGCCGGGCGTGTCCGAGATCTTGGCGACGGGCTGCCCATTGCAGCGCGTCATCTTGATGACGATCTGCAGCGGCTCGTAGCCCAGGTCATTGGTCAGGTTGGTGCCGACGCCAAAGGCCAGCTGGCAGCGGCCCTGGAAGCGCTCGAACAGCGCAATCGTGCGCGGTATCGTCAGCGCATCGCTGAAGATCAGGATCTTGGTCAGCGGATCGACCTTGTGCAGCTTGTAGTGCGCGATCAGGCGTTCGCCCCAGCTGAAAGGATCGCCACTGTCATGGCGCGCGCCATCAAAGAGCTTGCAGAAGTACAGGTCGAAGTCGCGCAAAAACGCATCCATGCCATAGACATCGGACAGCGCAATGCCCAGGTCGCCCCGGTATTCCTTGGCCCACATGTCAAAGCCGTAGATCTGGCTCTCGCGCAGGCGCGGGCCCAGCGCCTGGCAGGCCTGCAGGTATTCATGGGCCATGGTGCCCAGCGGGGTCAGGCCCAGCTGCTTGGCAAACAAGGTATTGCTGGTGCCGGCCAATTGGCCTCGGCGCTCGCCCGGCATCGCAGGATGGGTGGCCACGCCCAGCCCGCCTACCAGGCTGCCCAGCACCTCGCGCTGCCAGCGGTGGCTGAAGCGCCGGCGCGTGCCGTAGTCGGCAATCTTGAGCGCCTCCAGCCCCGGCCCGCGCATGGCCTCGATCTTGCCTGCCAGGCGCCGGCGCCCTTCGGCCCAGTCGGGCTCGGGCTGGGTATTGCGAAAGTAGACCTCATTGACGATGGCCAGCACCGGGATCTCGAACAGCACGGTATGCAGCCAGGGGCCGGTGATGGTGATGTCGATCTCGCCGCTGGGCAGCGGCAGCACGCTGATGTATTTTTCCTTGAGCTGGTAGAGCCGCAGAAAATCGATGAAGTCGCTTTTGATAAAGCGCAGCGATTGCAGATAAGCCAATTCGTCATCGGCAAAACGCAGGCTGCACAGCTGCTGGATTTCGGCGCGGATCTCGTCCACATAGGGCGCCAGCTGCACGCCGGGGTTGCGGCAGCGGAACTTGTATTCCACCTGGGCCCCGGGGAACTGGTGCAGCACCACCTGCATCATGGTGAACTTGTACAGGTCGGTGTCCAGCAGACTTTGGATAATCATGGTTGGCAGCACAGGGTTGCGCGCCAACCCGTGCAGCAGCCCCTTCGGCTGCTACAGGCAGACGCCATGTCTCATATTCACAACCCAGCGCCTATTTCATAAGGTCGCAACAGCGGCAAGTGTAGGCGATTGCCCGCTGCCCTGCTGCGAGGCAGGGCAAGCCTCTGGTTCAGGTCAAACGCAAGCTGTCCAGCGCCACGCGCGTGGCATCGGGCAAGGCTACCGGGCGGCGGCTGCTGCGGTCTACATAGACATGGACAAAATGCCCGCAAGCGGCGCTTTGCGATTCACCGGCGACAAAAATCGCCAGTTCATAACGCACGCTGCTTTTACCCAGGTGCGCCACCCGCACGCCCACATCCACATCCTGCGGATAGGACACCGGCGCAAAATAATGGCATTGGGTCTCCACCACCAGGCCAATGCTGCTGCTCGCTTCAATATCGAGCACACCCTTTTCGATCAGCAAGCGGTTCACAGCGGTATCGAACCAGCTGTAATACACCACATTGTTCACATGCCCATAGGCATCGTTGTCGGCCCAGCGCGTGGTCACGCGCACAAACTGCGCATAGGCAGATCGGGGCTGGGGCTGGGGGCGCTCGGCATGCTGCTGCGAAGAAGACATCTTGGCCATCCTGGTCACATCGTTCGCAGGCATTGTAGAAGTGCGGGCCCCAGGCGCCAGCGCCACGCTGCACGTCGGGGACAGGCGATGGCAGGCAATCACAGGCGCTGCCATCGTGCTGACACATGGCGCAACTACAACGTCAGAGCAAGCTGATTTCAGTCGGTTGCCAGGCGGCTAATTCGTTACCCGATCAACCAATTAAACAAATGGTAAATGATTGAAATCAAAACAAAAGACTTTTTTGCTGCACTGCACAAAAAAGGCTTGCAAAAGGCGCGAAGATGCCCAACAATAGAGTCATTGTGCAGTGCAGCAAATTCAACGCAATGCACAAACCTCCGGCGCACAGGACGTGCCCGGATTTGTACCTTCAACACTTCTAACGAGACGGAGTATGAACATGGCATTGACCCCTGACCAAATCCTGGCTGCACACAAAGCTAATCTGGAAACCCTGCTGGGCCTGACCAACAAGGCCTTCGAAGGCGTGGAAAAGCTGGTGGAACTGAACGTGGCTGCAACCCGCGCTGCGCTGTCCGATGTCTCGGCCAACACCTCGGCCGTGCTCGATGCCAAGAACGCCCAAGACCTGCTGAGCGTGCAAAGCGGCCTGCTGCAACCCATGGCCGAAAAGACCGCTGCCTACAGCCGTCACCTGTACGAAATCGCCGCTGCTACCAGCCTGGAATTCAGCAAGGCTTTCGAGAACAAGGCCGTTGAAGCCCAGTCCAAGTTCAACGAATTTGTCGACACCGCTGCCAAGAACGCACCGGCTGGCTCCGAAAGCGCTGTGGCCGTGATGAAGACTGCGGTTGCTGCTGCCAACAATGCCTACGACTCCGTGCAAAAGGCGGTCAAGCAAGCCGGTGAAGTGGCTGAAACCAACTTCAACACCATCACCAACAACGCCGTCAAGGCTGCTGGCACCGTCAGCGCCGCGACCGCTCGCAAGCGCTAACTAGCGAGCCTCTTGAGCGCGCTGCCGTTGCCCAAGACCTACAGTTTGGTCAAATTTTCGCCAGTGCGCTGGACAGACTCAAGGGTAAACCCTATAATTTACCCATGGTGTTGAAAATTTCAACACACCCAGTTGTCTCCTTGGATCTTTTCGAAACCTGGTTTCTTGGATCCTTTTAAAGCCCGGCCTTGCCGGGCTTTTTTTTGCGCTGCATTTGGCAATAGCGCTGCATGCGCTTCTTATCACCAGAGCCACACTTAACGCGACCTGAATAAGCTCAGAGCCTGCAATGGTTTAAATAGAAACAATTCTTGTTTCAATTAAGATCGCGTCTCCAACTTTACAGAGACGTTTTGCCCTATGCATTCTTTCAAAATCCTTGCACTGGCTTGCGCCATCACGGCAGGTGCCGCCGCACAAGCCCAAGAAGTGGTCAACCTGTACTCTGCCCGCCACTATGCGACGGATGAGGCGCTCTATAACAACTTCACAAAAGCGACCGGCATCAAGATCAACCGTGTGGACTCGGACGACGCAGGCATTGTGGCCCGCCTCAAGGCAGAAGGCGCCGCCTCCCCTGCCGATGTGGTGCTGATGGTGGATGCCGCACGCCTGTACCGCGGCGAGAAGGACAACCTGTTCCTGCCGATCCGCTCGGCCAAACTGGAGGAAGTGATTCCCGCCAACCTGCGCGCCCAACCCGAAGCCGATGGCGGCATCACCTGGTTCGGTCTCTCGACCCGCGCCCGTGTGATCGCCTACAACAAGGACAAGGTCAAGCTGGAAGATGTCGACAGCTACGAGAAGCTGGCCGATCCCAAGAACAAGGGCAAGATCTGCATCCGCTCGGGCTCGCACCCCTACAACCTGAGCCTGTTTGGCGCCGTGACCGAGCACATCGGCGAGGCCAAGGCCCAGCAATGGCTGCAAGGCGTCAAGGACAATCTGGCCCGCCCACCCAAGGGTGGCGACACCGACCAGATCAAGGCCGTGGCCGCCGGTGAATGCGATATCGCCATCACCAACAGCTACTACTTTGCCCGCCTGATGCGCTCGAGCAACCCCGACGATGTCGCGATCACCAACAAGGTCAGCGTGGTGTTCCCCAACCAAAGCAGCTGGGGCACGCACCTGAACATCGCTGGTGGCGCCGTCGCCAAGTACAGCAAGAACAAGGACAATGCCGTCAAGTTCCTGGAGTACCTGGCCAGCCCCGAGGCCCAGACCTACTTTGCCAACGGCAACAACGAGTGGCCTGCGGCCAAGAACGTCGAGACCGACAACCCAGCTTTGAAGACGATGACGCAGAACAAGCCGTTCAAGAGCGAGACCATCCCGATCAGTGCCGTGGGCAGCAATATGCCCAAGGTGCAGCAGATGCTGGACCGCGCCGGCTTCCAATAAGCGCTGCGCCCTGTCACGAAAAGCCCGTTCGCGGGCTTTTTTTGTGACTGCTCGCTGCCCGGCTCTGGGCTAAGATGCTTTGGATCCAACAACCAGGAGACATAGCGATGCAAATCGCCAACAAGGTATTTATCGTCACAGGCGGCGCTTCGGGCCTGGGAGAAGGCACGGCACGCATGCTGACCCGCGAGGGCGCCACCGTCGTCATCGCCGATATGCAGGCAGAAAAAGGCCAGGCCCTGGCCCAGGAGCTGGGCGGCGCCTTTGTGCAATGCGATGTGTCCAATGCAGAGCAAGCCCAGACCGTGGTTGCCAAGGCGGTCTCGCTGGGCAAGCTGTTTGGCCTGGTCAACTGCGCCGGCATCGCACCGGCTGAAAAGACCGTGGGCAAAAAAGGCGCCCACTCGCTCGAGCTGTTCAGCAAGACCATCACGGTCAACCTGATCGGCAGCTTCAACATGATCCGCCTCTGCGCCGAAGCGATGGGCCAGAACGAGCCCGAAGCCACCGGCGAGCGCGGCGTGCTGATCTCGACGGCCAGCGTGGCTGCGTATGACGGCCAGATTGGCCAGGCGGCCTATGCGGCCTCCAAAGGCGGTGTGGTCGGCATGACCTTGCCCATCGCCCGCGATCTGGCGCGCAGCGGCATCCGCAACATGACGATTGCGCCCGGCATTTTTGGCACCCCCATGCTGTTTGGCATGCCCCAGGAGGTACAGGATGCCTTGGCCGCCGGCGTGCCCTTCCCCAGCCGCCTGGGCACCCCTGAGGACTATGCCAAGCTGGTCAAGCACATTGTCGAGAACGACATGCTCAACGGCGAAGTGATCCGCCTCGATGGCGCCATCCGACTGGCACCGAAGTAAGACCACAGGCCTGCGGGCCTTGGCCAGCCAAAAGCCGATCTGCGCTGCAATCCGCTGATCGGCTTTTTCTTGGGCGCTGCACACCGGGCAGCCGCCATGAAAAAAGCCTTCTTGCCGCATGACAAGAAGGCTTTTGGAATCTGGCGGAGTGGACGGGACTCGAACCCGCGACCCCCGGCGTGACAGGCCGGTATTCTAACCAACTGAACTACCACTCCTGGCAGAAAGCGTTGCTAGCCGTGATGGCTACAAGTGCTTCAAACTTGGCGACCCTACGGGGATTCGAACCCCGGTACTCACCGTGAAAGGGTGATGTCCTAGGCCTCTAGACG
>NZ_JBBGYU010000001.1:485375-615554 GCF_037479555.1 Comamonas sp. MYb396
TTGGCGACCCTACGGGGATTCGAACCCCGGTACTCACCGTGAAAGGGTGATGTCCTAGGCCTCTAGACGATAGGGTCAAAACCTAAGAACCGATTTCTCGCTTCCGATAATCTTTGGTGGAGGTAAACGGGATCGAACCGATGACCTCTTGCATGCCATGCAAGCGCTCTCCCAGCTGAGCTATACCCCCGTATCGGCAAGTTTTACAATTTACTTGTTGCTGCTCACCGAAGACTCGAATTATAGGGCGTATTTCAGCGCTTTTGCAGTCTTTCGATAATTTTTTCACGACCGAGTAATGCAAGCACCGCGTCCACCGAGGGCGTATGGGCTGTGCCGACGGCCAAAACACGCACTGGCATCGCCAGCTGCGGCATCTTGATACCGTGCGCCTTGAGCACCTGCTTGAAGGCGGCGCTGATCGCCTCCTTGCTCCAATCGCCCTCTTGCAGCACCTGCAGCAGCTCGTCGATCACCGGAATGATCTCGGGCGTCACATGGGCGCGGAGGTCTTCCGCGCTGGGCTGCACGTCCTGGTAGAAGACGCTGGCCCATTGCGCCAGGTCCGCCAAGGTGTCGCAGCGGTCCTTGAACAGTGCGCAGATGCGCGGCAGGCGGCCGTCGCCCACGGTGATGCTGTCCAGACCCAGGTTCTTCATGAACGGGGTCAGCATGGCAGCCAGCTCGTCATCGGGCGTCAGCTTCATGTGCTGGGCATTGACCCAGCGCAGCTTGGCCTCGTCGAACTGGCCTGCGCTGCGGCCCAGGTGGTCCAGGTTGAACCACTCCAGAAACTGCTGGCGCGAGAAAATCTCGTCATCGCCGTGGCTCCAGCCCAGGCGCGCGAGGTAGTTCACCATCGCATCGGGCAGGTAGCCTTCATCACGGTACTGGGTGACGGCCTTGGCGCCATTGCGCTTGCTCATCTTCTCGCCCTGCTCATTGAGCACGGTGGGCAGGTGGGCAAACACGGGCACATCGGCGCCCAGCGCTTCAAAGATGTGGATCTGGCGCGGCGTGTTGTTCACATGGTCGTCACCACGGATCACGTGGGTGATCGCCATGTCCATGTCATCGACGCAGACGCAGAAGTTGTAGGTCGGCGTGCCATCAGGGCGGGCAATGACCAGGTCATCGAGCTCGGAGTTCTGGAACTCGATGCGTCCCTTGCACTTGTCTTCCCAGGCCACGACGCCAGTGAGCGGGGTCTTGAAGCGCAGCACGGGCTTGACGCCTTCGGGCACCGGCGGCAGCACCTTGCCTGCTTCGGGGCGCCAGGTGCCGTCGTAACGTGGCTTTTCCTTGTTGGCCATCTGCTTTTCACGCAGCGCGTCCAGCTCTTCCATGCTCATGTAGCAGGGGTAGACGGCGCCCTTTTCTTGCAGCGTGGCCAGCACTTCCTTGTAGCGGTCCATGCGCTGCATCTGGTAGAACGGGCCTTCGTTGGGGTCCAGTTGCAGCCAGGCCATGCCTTCCAGAATTACATCGACGGAGGCCTGGTTGGAGCGCTCCAGGTCGGTGTCTTCGATGCGCAGGATGAAATCGCCCTGGTTGGCGCGTGCAAAGGCCCAGGGGTAGAGGGCCGAGCGGATGTTGCCCAGATGGATAAAGCCGGTAGGCGACGGGGCAAAACGGGTACGTACTTTGGTGCTCATGTCAGGGTATCCAGGCCGCGCAACAGGTCGGCTTTCAAATCATCCAGGTGTTCCAGGCCGACGGAGATGCGGATCAGGCCCTGGCCCACGCCAGCGGACTGGCGCTGCTCTTCAGTCAGGCGGCCGTGCGAAGTGCTGGCCGGGTGGGTGATCGTGGTCTTCACATCCCCCAGATTGGCCGTGATCGAGCACAGCAAGGTGCTGTCAACCACATGGAAGGCATTGGCGCGCAGCTGTTCCGCGCCCTCACCCACCACATCAAAGGCCAGCACGGCGCCGCCCATGCCGTTTTGCTGGCGCATCGCCAGCGCATGCTGCGGGTGGCTTTCCAGGCCAGGATAGTACACCCGGGCCACCTTGGGATGCGACTCCAGCCAGCGTGCCAACTCCAGCGCGGCGGCGCTTTCGGCCTTCACACGCAGGGACAGGGTCTCCATGCCCTTCATCACCACCCAGGCGTTGAAGGGCGAGAGGTTCAGCCCCCCGCTGCGCAAGAAGGTGCCCATGACCTTGTCGACCAGCGCGACGGTGCCGCAGACGGCGCCCGCCATCACGCGGCCCTGTCCATCGAGGAACTTGGTGCCCGAATGCACGACCAGATCGGCGCCGAGCTTGGCCGGTTGCTGCAGCACCGGCGTGGCAAAGCTGTTGTCGACGGCCAGCAAGGCGCCATGCGCATGGGCGATCTCGGCGAGCGCAGCAATGTCGCACAGGTCGGTGAGCGGGTTGGTCGGCGTCTCGGCAAACAGCATGCGCGTGTTGGGCCGGATGGCGGCCTTCCAGGCCTCCACATCGGTTTGCGACACAAAGCTGGTTTCCACGCCAAAGCGCGCCATCTCGGTGCCCAGCAGCTTGATCGTCGAGCCGAACATGGACTGCGAGCAGATCACATGGTCGCCGGTCTTCAGCACGGTCAGGGCCACCAGCAAGATGGCGGACATGCCCGTCGAGGTGGCGATGGCGCACTCGGTGCCCTCCATCGCGGCCAGGCGGCGCTCAAAGCTGGTCACCGTCGGGTTGCCGGTGCGGGTGTAGGTGTAGCCCTCTTCCAGCGCGGCAAAGCGGCGCGCGGCCGTCTCGGCATTGGGCTGCACAAAGCTGCTGGCCAGGTACAGGGCTTCGCTGTGCTCGCCCCATTGGCTGCGCTCCACCGCCTCACGGACCGCCAAGGTATCGGGATGCAGGCCCGGCGGCAATTTCTTATCAGTCATTCTTCTTCCCAAGCAGTACGCAGACCACTATCAAGCCGCATCCGTCACATCTGCGTTGCGCAGTGACAGACGCGAGGTATCGAGATCGTCCTCTTCGGCGGACACACGGCCTTCATTGACCTGCGAGATGCCTTCGGGCGTGATGCCGGTGACATAGACACCGTCAAAGCACGAGGCCTCAAAGCCATGCACGCCGGTGTTCAATTTGCCCACAGCGTTCTTCATGCCGTCGACGTCCTGGTAGATCAGCGCGTCGCAGCCGATGTACTGGCGAATCTCTTCGAGACTGCGGCCATGGGCCACCAGCTCCTTGGCGGTGGGCATGTCGATGCCGTAGACATTGGGGTAACGCACCGGTGGCGCCGCGCTGGCCAGGTAGACCTTGTTGGCGCCAGCGTCGCGCGCCATCTGCACGATTTCCTTGGACGTGGTGCCGCGCACGATGGAGTCATCGACCAGCAGCACATTGCGGCCCTGGAACTCGCTGCCGATGGCATTGAGCTTCTGGCGCACCGATTTCTTGCGTGCGCCCTGGCCCGGCATGATGAAGGTACGGCCCACATAGCGGTTCTTGACGAAGCCTTCGCGGTAGGGCTTGCCCAGCAGCTGGGCCAGTTGCATCGCACTGGGGCGGCTCGATTCGGGGATCGGGATCACCGCATCGATCTCGTTGGGCGGCACCATCGAGATCACGCGCGTGGCCAGCGACTCACCCAGGTTCAGCCGCGCCTGGTAGACCGACATGCCATCGAGCACCGAATCGGGACGGGCCAGGTAGACGAACTCGAAAATGCAGGGGTGCAGGCTGGGGCTTTCGGCGCATTGCTCAAACGTGAGCGAGCCGTCATCGCCGATGAACACCGCTTCGCCCGGTGCAATATCGCGCTCGAGCTGCTGCATCGTGCCTTCGAGCGCCACCGATTCGCTGGCCACCATCACGGTGCCATCGGCACCACGGCCAATGCACAGCGGGCGGATGCCGTTCGGATCGCGGAACGCCACCACACCGTGGCCGGCGATCAGCGCGATCACCGCGTAGGAGCCCTGCACGCGCTTGTGCACCGCGCGGATGGCGTTGAACACATCCTGCTTTTGCAGCGGGATGCCGTGCGTGGCGCGCTCGAGCTCATGGGCGAACACGTTGAGCAGCACTTCCGAGTCGCTCTCGGTGTTGGTGTGGCGGTGGTCGGTGGAGAACAGCTCCTTGCGCAGCTGCACGGCATTGGTCAGGTTGCCGTTGTGCACCAGCACGATGCCAAAAGGCGCATTGACGTAGAAAGGCTGGGCTTCCTCTTCACTGTAGGCATTGCCTGCCGTGGGATAGCGCACCTGACCCAGGCCGACATTGCCCGGCAAAGCCCGCATATTGCGGGTACGGAACACATCCTTGACCATGCCTTTGGCCTTGTGCATGAAGAACTTGCGCCCCTGCTGGGTTGCAATGCCTGCTGCATCCTGTCCACGGTGTTGCAGCAGCAACAGCGCGTCATAGATCAATTGATTGACCGGCGTGCTACTGACGACTCCGACGATTCCACACATATTGAGCGTTCCAAAAACGTTAACGCGGCTCTGCCGCGATGCGTGAACCAGCCTCGGTGAGCTGATCCACCAGTGAAGACCAATGTCTTCCCATTTCTTGCGGCATCCATGGCCGCAACACTGACACTGCCGACACCAGATGCGGTGCGAAGACTGAAGTGTTCCAGATTTGCGATTCCCGCATCGATGTCAGCATAAAAACCAGAGCGATCAACACAAGTAGTAACACCCCACGCAGGGCGCCAAACAGCGCGCCCAGCGTGCGGTCAAAGGGCCGCAAACCCACGATCTGAACCAGTTTGCCGATGATGCGAATCACCAGGCCCAAGGCAAAGATGGCGACAACAAAGACGATCACAAGGCCTGCGGCGATCCGCACACCCTCGTCCATCTCCTGCATCGGCAACCACATGCCGATCTCAGCGCCCCACAGTCGGGCCGCAAAAAAGGCCAGCACCCAGCTGATCAGCGACAGCACCTCGAACACCAGACCGCGCATGGCGCCGATCAGCACCGACCCCAGCAGGATCAAGATAAATACCCAGTCCAGGGCCGACATGTCAATGCTCCGCCCGCAGGGGCCAGGGAGCGCCTGCCAGCGCCCGCACCCGACAATGGGTACATGGCGATGACAAGGCGCGGTAGATAGGTGTCACAACTTCAGGCACATGGCTGCGGCGCCCGTCCTACATCGGCAGCAGCGCAGCGGGCAGGCCCTGGGCGCGCACCTTGGCTGCGGCGCTGTCGGCCTCTTCCTTGCTGTTGAAAGGCCCCACCCGCACACGGATGCGGTTGCCCGACGCCGTCTTGACCGATTGCGTATAGGCCGGGACACCGGCGATCTGCAGCTTGGCACGCACCTCGGCCGCCTTGCTCTCCTCGGCAAACGCACCCACCTGGATCGCATAGCGGCTGGCAGCGGCCGCCGGCTTGGCAGCGGGGGCAGCGGCTGGTGCTGCTGCAGGCGCAGTGGCCGTGCGGCCTTCCATCATCGCGCGGACCCGGTCGGCCTCGTCATCGCGCTTGGGCTTGGCGGGTTCTGCGGGCTTGGGCTTGGGCTCTTCCTTGGGCTTGGCCTCCGGTTTGGGCTCGGGCTTGGGTTCGGGTTTAGGCGCTGGCTTGGGCTCAGGTTTCGGCTCTGGCTTGGCAGCGGGCTCTGGTTTGGCCGCTGGCTCGGGCTTGGCGGTGGGGGTCGCAGGCTTGTCCGCGGGTTTGCTGGCAGCAGCGGTAGCTGCGGCGGCCGCTGCTGCGGTAGCGCCAGCGGCCGCTGGGGCCGTGGCTGCATTGCTTCTTGCGCCAACAATCTCTTCGCCTGCATCCAGGCCATTGTCATTGCCCGAATGGCTGCCGTGCGGCGCTGCGGCGTTGGACGCAGGCGGCACGGCCAGGGCGGCCACGCGCTCGCGGTCCGGGATCTCAATCGAGGCATTGACTGGCACCGGGCGCGGCTGGGTGTCGAACAGCATCGGAAAACCGATGATGGCCGCCAGCACCAGCACGGTGGCACCGATCAGGCGGTGGCGCGCGCGGCGGCGCATGGCATCCACACTCTCGGCAGGATTGCTGCGCGGCGCGCGAATCACGCGCGGGCTCTCCGCTTCCTGTTGCTTTTTACCGGGCCATCGAAGATTGAAAATTGCCATGGACGATTGGAGGTGGAGCTTGAAAACAGGTCGCTGGGAGCGGCCCCATCGTGGGGCTGCTTTTAGTTCAGGTGCTTGGCATCGAGCCGTGGCACACCGTGCTTCAACACCCCGCCCACCGTAAAGAACGAGCCGAAAACGACGATTCTATCAGCGGGCCCTGCCGCTTCGACGGCCGCCTGGAATGCGGCCATCGGGTCCGGGTAACAAGCTGTAGCCACTTCGCGCCGCTGTTCGGACAGCAGGTGCACGGCATTCCATTTGGACTGCAGGTCCACCGCCTTCTCGGCCCGGTCCGTGGGCAGGTCGCAGAAATACCAGCGGTCCACCAGGGGGCCCAGCTTGCGCAGCATCGGCGTCAGGTCCTTGTCGTGCATGGCACCAAAGACGGCATGGGTGGTGGGAAAGTAGCCCATCGCATCCAGGTTGGCCGTCAGTGCGGCAATCGCATGCGGGTTGTGCGCCACATCCAGCACCACCGCCGGCTGGCCAGGCACGATCTGGAAGCGGCCTGGCAGCTCCACCATCGCCAGGCCATTGCGCACGGCCTGGGCCGTGACCGGCAGCACCTGGCGCAAGGCCTCGTAGGCGGCCAGCACGCCAGACGCATTGACCAGCTGGTTGGCACCGCGCAGCGCCGGGTAGGCCATGCCGGCATAGCGCCGGCCGCGCCCTGCCCAGCTCCACTGCTGCTTGTCGCCTTCATAGTTGAAATCGCGGCCAAAGCGCCACAGGTCGGCGCCAATGCTCTGCGCGTAATCGATCACGCTTTGCGGCGGCACCGGGTCGCTGACAACGGCCGGTTTTCCCGGGCGCATGATGCCGGCCTTTTCCCGGCCGATCGATTCGCGGTCCGGGCCCAGCAGGTCCATATGGTCCAGGTCGATGCTGGTGATGACCGCGCAGTCCGTGTCGATGATATTGGTGGCGTCCAGCCGGCCGCCCAGGCCCACTTCCAGAATCGCCACATCCAGCCTGGCCTGGCTCAACAGGCGCAGGATCGCCAAGGTGGTGAACTCGAAATAGCTGAGCGAAATCTCGGGCGCCTGCAGGCGGGCTGCTTCCACCGCTTCGAAATGCGGCAGCAGATCGGCGGCCGAGACAATCTCGCCATGCACGCGGCAGCGCTCTTCAAAATGCACCAGGTGGGGCGAGGTGAACACCCCGGGGCGGTAGCCAGCTTCCAGCGCCACGGCCTCCAGCATGGCGCAGGTCGAACCCTTGCCATTGGTGCCCGCCACCGTGATCACCGGGCAGGCAAAGCGCAGCGCCAGGCGCTCGGCCACGGCCTTGACGCGGGTCAGCCCCATGTCAATGGTTTTGGGATGAATCTGCTCGCAGTGGGCGAGCCACTGCTCCAAGGTATCGAAACGGGTTTGCATGGGGTCAGATTGTCGCGTAATTGCGGCTGTGTCATCATTGCTGTCCATGAGTAACCACACCATCGCCGTCTACGGCATCCCCAACTGCAGCACCGTCAAAAAAGCCCGCACCTGGCTGGAGGCGCAGGGCGTCGACCACCAATTCCATGATTTCAAGAAAGCGGGTGTGCCCGCCAGCCATCTGACCGACTGGATCGCCAAGGCCAGCTGGGAAAAGCTGGTCAACCGCCAAGGCACCACCTGGCGCAAGCTGGATCCCAACGTGCAACAAGCCGTGACGGACGCCGACAGCGCCAGCGCGCTGATGATTGCCAACCCCAGCGTGATCAAGCGCCCGGTGGTCGAATGGTCCGATGGCTCCGTCACCGTGGGCTTTGATGAAGCGGTTTGGAACAGCAAGATCGCCTGAGCGGATACGGCTGGGCGGTGTTGACCGGTGCTTTACGCTGCGACATGGCATAGATACACGCCAGCGGCAGCATGGGTGCATGCTGAACTTTATGCTTTGAGCAAAGTCTTAGATATTTGTGCAGGCGGTGTAAAGCGTGTCGCCCAGTCTCGGTACTGGCGCGTTGAGCACCAGCAACTTATCGCTTTTTTGGAGGCATTCATGCCACATCTGCCCTCAGCCCGCCTGATCGTGCTGGCTGCGCTGTCCACCTTGGCGGCAGCCAGCCCCTCGGTCTGGGCCCAAAATTATTCGCCCTCGTCCGATCCCTTCTTGCCGCAGCAAGCGCCTGGCGCGCAGCCGCCTCTGCCTGCGGGCGAGCAACCCTATGGCCGGGTGCTGTCGGTCACGCCGGCCTACCGCCAGGTGAACACGCCGCAAACCGTCTGCAATGACCAGCAGGTGTATGCCGGCCAGCGCACCTCCGGCGTGGGCGCGATTACCGGCGCCGTGGTCGGCGGCTTGCTCGGCAATGGCATTGGCCATGGGTTTGGCCGCGCAGCGGCCACCGGCGCTGGCGTCATTGCCGGGTCGGCCATTGGCAACCAGCTCGAAGGCGGCACCCCCAGCTACCAGACGGTGCGGCAATGCGCCAACCAGTACACCACGCAAAACCAGCCCGATGGCTACAACGTGGAGTATGAATACGCGGGCCGCCGCTACAGCACCCGCACGGCCACGGCGCCGGGCGAATGGCTGCCGCTGAGCGTGCAGCCTGCCGCTTCGGCCTACGACAACCCTGCTGCGCAGGACTATGCCTACACGGCACCGGAGCCCGGCGTTGTCGTCAGCAGCCAGCCGGTCTACCAGCAGCCCGTCTATATGGCGCCGCCCCCGGTCTATGTCGCGCCGGCGCCTGTGTACTATGCGCCGCCGCCCGTCATGCTGCAGCCCTCGGTGCAGATTGGCGTGGGCGGTTACTGGGGCGGCCACCGCGGCCACTGGCGTTAAGCCAAAGAGCGACGCGCCATTGCGGTGGCGCGTCCCGGCCAGGTGTGGCCCAGCCAGGTGTGGCCCGGCCACCAGCAGCAGTACTCCGGTACTGCTGCTTTTTTATGCCTGCCATGCCGCTCAACTGCCCCACCATGTTCCAGAGACGGGCAAAGGCCTCGCCTACAATGGTGGTTTTCCTCCTTTTACCTGTTGTCTTCCATGATCACTGAGAGCATCGACGGCGTACGCCTCACCACCAAGGCCAATGTTTATTTTGATGGCAAGTGCGTCAGCCACAGCTACCAGCTGGCTGACGGCACCAAGCAATCGGTTGGTGTGGTACTTGCAGCCACCTTGACCTTTGGCACGGCCGCCGCCGAGATCATGGAGTGCGTTGCCGGCGCCTGCGAGTACAAGCTTGACGGCAGCGACGAATGGAAAAAGTCCGGCCCTGGCGACAAGTTCAGCGTTCCGGCCAACAGCAAGTTCGATATCCGCGTGGCCGAGGCCTACCACTACATCTGCCACTACGCCTGATTTTTGGGACCTGCGCCGGGCCAGCTGGCGCATACCTCCCGCTGCACAAAGCTGCTCGGGCCGATCGCTGAACCAGCCCACACCCGACAGCACCGCAGCAGCGCCTGTTTTTAGAGAAAAGCCACACCATGGAAACCATCCTGCAACATGTTCCCGTCGGCCAGAAGGTCGGCATCGCCTTCTCCGGCGGCCTCGACACCAGCGCAGCCCTGCGTTGGATGAAGAACAAGGGCGCGCTGCCCTACGCCTACACGGCCAACCTGGGCCAGCCCGATGAGTCCGATTACGACGAGATCCCGCGCAAGGCCATGGAATACGGTGCCGAGAAGGCCCGCCTGATCGACTGCCGCAGCCAGCTGGCCAACGAAGGTATTGCCGCCATCCAGGCCGGCGCCTTCCACATCTCCACCGGTGGCATCACCTACTTCAACACCACGCCGCTGGGCCGCGCCGTGACCGGCACCATGCTGGTGGCCGCAATGAAGGAAGACGACGTCAACATCTGGGGCGATGGCTCGACCTTCAAGGGCAATGACATCGAGCGTTTCTACCGCTACGGCCTCTTGACCAACCCTGCGCTGAAGATCTACAAGCCCTGGCTGGACCAGACCTTCATCGACGAGCTGGGCGGCCGCGCCGAGATGTCAGCCTTCATGACCAAGGAAGGTTTTGGCTACAAGATGAGCGCGGAGAAGGCCTACTCGACCGACTCCAACATGCTGGGTGCCACCCACGAAGCCAAGGACCTGGAGTTCTTGAACAGCGGCATCCGCATCGTCAACCCCATCATGGGCGTGGCGTTCTGGAAGCCCGAGGTCGACGTCAAGGCCGAGGAAGTCTCCGTCACCTTTGAAGAAGGCCGCCCTGTGGCCCTGAACGGCCAGCGCATCGAAGACCCGGTCGCCTTCTTCCTGGAAGCCAACCGCATCGGCGGCCGCCACGGCCTGGGCATGAGCGACCAGATCGAGAACCGCATCATCGAAGCCAAGAGCCGCGGCATCTACGAAGCCCCCGGCATGGCGCTGCTGCACATCGCCTACGAGCGCCTGGTGACCGGCATCCACAACGAAGACACCATCGAGCAGTACCGCATCAACGGTCTGCGCCTGGGCCGTCTGCTGTACCAAGGCCGCTGGTTTGACCCACAGGCCATCATGCTGCGCGAAACCGCCCAGCGCTGGGTGGCCCGTGCCATCACCGGCACCGTGACCCTGGAGCTGCGCCGTGGCAACGACTACTCGCTCTTGAACACCGAATCGGCCAACCTGACCTACAAGCCCGAGCGCCTGTCGATGGAAAAGGTGGAAGACGCGCCATTCAGCCCCGCCGACCGCATTGGCCAGCTGACCATGCGCAACCTGGACCTGATGGACACCCGCGACAAGCTGGCCATCTACACCCAGACCGGCCTGCTGACCGCCAGCGGCAGCCACGCGCTGCCCCAGTTGGGCAACGACAAGAAGTAATTCCCCAGCGGAATCCTTCCACTCAGCAAAACCGCTGTGTGCCTGCCAAGGCCACGGCGGTTTTTTTATCGTCTGAATACGCTGGGGAAGAACGGTGCTCAGGCCTCGGCCACCAGGTAGACCTTCTTCACAAAGCTGTCCACCTCCCAGTGGCCGGTCCAGCCCTCGGGCATGATGAAATGGTCGCCCACGCCAAAACGGTGCACGGTGCCATCGGGGTCGACCAGGCGGCAGTCGCCTTCGACAATGACGCAAAACTCGATATAGCCCTGCACATTGGAGCTGAAGTGGCCGGCGGTGGACTGCCAGGTGCCCGAGCTCACCTTGCCGCCCAGACCCTCGAACACATTCATGGTCTGGTACTCGGTATCGCCGCTGATCGGGCGGCTGGGCTTGCCGATGACGGGATTGACCAGGGTCTTGGCGGGCCAATGGATGATGGAGATCTTGGGGGCAGCGGGCGTGGCAGAGGTGGCAGCGGCGGCAGTGGACATGGCAGTGATCAATAAGCGTTGCAAATGCGCAAGCAGCGATTATCTGGCAGCGCTGGTGCGCTGCGCCTCAGCGCTGGGACGAAAAGCCAAAGAAAAGGCGGCACCGATGGTGCCGCCTTGCTGCATCTGCTGCGCCTGCAGGCCGTCTCGCCTGCAGCGCATACAGGCGTCGCAGATCAGTGGAACTGCTCTTCCTCGGTCGAGCCGGTCAGCGCCTTGACGCTGGACGAGCCGCCCTGGATCACCGTGGTCACATCGTCGAAGTAGCCTGCGCCCACTTCCTGCTGGTGCGAGACAAAGGTGTAGCCTTGCTCGCGGGCAGCGAATTCGGGCTCCTGGATCATCTCCACATAGTGCTTCATGCCTTCGCCACGGGCATAGGCGTGGGCAAACTTGAAGGTGTTGTACCAGTTGCTGTGGATACCGGCCAAGGTGATGAACTGGTACTTGTAGCCCAGCGCCGCCAGCTCGTCCTGGAACTTGGCAATCGTCGCGTCGTCGAGGTTCTTCTTCCAGTTGAACGATGGCGAGCAGTTGTAGCTCAGCAGCTTGCCGGGGCTGGAGGCATGCACGGCCTGGGCAAATTCGCGGGCAAAGCCCAGGTCCGGCGTGCCGGTCTCGCACCACACCAGATCGGCATAGGGCGCGTAGGCCACGCCACGGCTGATCGCCTGCTCCAGACCGTTCTTGACGCGGTAGAAGCCTTCTTGCGTGCGCTCGCCCACCAGGAAAGGCTTGTCATTGGCGTCGTGGTCGCTGGTGATCAGGTTGGCCGCTTCGGCATCGGTGCGGGCCAGCACGATGGTGGGCACACCCATCACGTCGGCGGCAAAACGCGCAGCGATCAGCTTCTCGCAGGCTTCATGCGTGGGCACCAGCACCTTGCCGCCCATGTGGCCGCACTTCTTGACGGCAGCGAGCTGGTCTTCAAAGTGCACGCCGGCAGCGCCCGAGGCAATCATGTTCTTCATCAGCTCGAAGGCATTGAGCACGCCGCCAAAGCCCGCTTCGGCATCGGCCACGATCGGCAGGAAGTAGTCGATGAACTCCTTGTCGCCCGGGTTCACGCCCTTGGCCCACTGGATCTCGTCAGCGCGCTTGAAGGTGTTGTTGATGCGGCGCACCATGGTGGGCACCGAGTCATAGGCGTAGAGCGACTGGTCGGGGTACATGGTCTCCGAGGTATTGCCGTCCGCTGCCACCTGCCAGCCCGACAGGTAGACCGCTTCCAGACCCGCCTTGGCCTGCTGCATGGCCTGGCCTGCGGTGATCGCGCCAAAGGCATTCACATAGCCCTTCTTGGCACCGCCATTGATCTTGTCCCACAGCACCTGGGCGCCGCGCTGGGCCAAGGTGTACTCCGGCTGCACGCTGCCGCGCAGACGCACCACGTCCGCAGCCGAGTAGCCGCGCTTGACGCCCTTCCAGCGGGGGTTTTGCGCCCAATCCAATTCAAGGGCGGCAATTTGCTGTTCGCGGCTGAGTTGCTGGTTCAGTTTCTGAGACATGGGGAACTCCTGTGGTCAAGTGGGTTGAACTAACGGATTGAAAACTGGTGGACAGATACCGTCTGTCCATGGCTCATACTGTACGCCTGCCCCGCCGCATATTTTCGTCTTATGTCTTATATAAGACTAATTTTTAATCATTAAAAATCAACATGCTATTAATACTATTTCGCATTGAGAAATGCGATTTCTCGTATTGAGAAATATTGACGCACTGCAATATCAGCATATTTCACAATATGAGAATCCGTTTTCAGAACCACTGCTGTCCAGGCTGCAGCAGCGCTGCCTGCCAGAGGCTGGCCAATTGCGGCATGATGCGCATGGCCCATTGTGCAAAGCGGATATGACAGCTTGCTTGCGCCTGGCCCCGCCTGCCCCGATCGCCCCGCTCCCCTTTTAGTCTTTGCACCCATGCGCATCCATAGCAAGCCCTTGGCTTATTTCTACCTGGCACTCAGCATGTCGCTGGTGGGCGCCTATGTCGCGCTCTCCAAGCCGCTGGCCGCCACTTTTCCGGTCTTGCTGCTGGCCTGGCTGCGTTTTGGCATTGGCGGGGTGGCCATGCTCGGCTGGCTCAAACGCCCGGCCCATGAGGCGCCATTGCCCGCCAAGGCCAAGGGGCTGCTGTTTCTCGAATCCTTTTTTGGCAACTTTCTCTTTACGCTGTGCATGATCACCGGCGTGTCGATGACCAGTGCCGTCACCGCCAGTGTCACGATGGCGACGATCCCGGCAGCCATTGCGCTGCTCAGCTGGCTGGTGCTCAAGGAGCGCATCAGCGGGCGCGTGATGGTCGCCATCAGCCTGGCCGTGCTGGGCATTGTGCTGCTGGCCTTGGCCAAGCCCGCTGCCGGCGCACATGCGGGCGCGGCTGCAGCCTCTACCGCCGACGCAGACCCCGGCAAGCACTGGCTCGGACAGCTGCTCTTGGTGGGCGCGGTGTTGTGCGAGGCCTGCTACGCCGTCATCGGCAAAAAGCTCACCAGCAGCCTGAGCCCCAAGCGCATTGCGGCGCTGATCAACCTCTGGGGCTTTATGCTGACCCTGCCTTTTGGCCTGTACCTGGCCTGGCATTTTGACTTTGGCCAGGTGGGCACCGCCACCTGGCTGCTGCTGGTCGGCTATGCGTTGGCGGCCTGCATGGTCACGGTCTGGCTGTGGATGACCGGGCTGCAGGTCGTGCCCGCCTCGCAAAGCGCAGTGTTCACGGTGATGCTGCCGCTGTCCACCGCGCTGGTGGGTGTGGTGTTTCTGGGCGAAACACTGGGCGGCCTGCAGATGCTGGCCTTTGCGATTGCCGTCTCCAGCCTGGCACTGACCACGTTGCCAATGCCCCTGCGTGGCAGAGGGCAGACAGTTTTGCAACGCGACCCCGATTGACACCGCCTTGGGAGCCAGTACCATGCTCCGAGGGGAAAAGGCCCCAATCTGACAAGAATCAACGCCCTAAGCTGCTTGTTGATAGCTTTGATCCATCAACAAAGGTTAGCAAAGCTAAAACAAGCAACATTTCGAGGCAAAAAAATGCGGCGCTCCCTTGGAAAGCGGTTTTTTTGCCGTTAGCATGGCCGTAACCAGCGGAGGGAAACTCTGGCTGGCGATAGAGATATTGACACAAGGAAACCAAAACATGGCAACCGCATCTAAGACCGCAGCGCCTGCAAAGAAGCGCACCCCCAACGCAGCCTTCATGAAGCCGCTGACCCCAAGCCCAGAACTGGGCGCTGTTGTGGGCACCGCTCCACTGCCACGCACGGAAATCATCAGCAAGCTGTGGGTCTACATCAAGGCCCACAACCTGCAAGACGCCGCCAACAAGCGCATGATCAACGCCGATGACAAGCTCAAGAAGGTGTTTGGCAAGCCCCAGGTGTCGATGTTCGAGATGGCTGGCCTGATCGGCAAGCACGTCAAGTAAGTCCTGCCGACCTTGCGCAGCGCAGTCCTTTGCGCTGCCGTCCAAAAACCAGCATCAGGCATGCTGGTTTTTTTACGCCTGCTCTTCACAGGCAGGCGCCGTCCCTCCAAGCGCTGCGCCAGCACGCCATGGCCTTTATCGATGGATGGCAAGGGCCGTGCAAAGCGTGCAAGGAGACCTTTCCTTGGGCAGCGATGGACGCCATTTCTGCCCACATTCACCCTCCTCATGCAGCATTCAACCGCCCTTTGCGCAATCACGCGGCCCGGCAGATCTGTGTGAAGCCGCCAAGGCCTGCTATTTTTTGTGTAAGCATGCTTCCAACAGCTGATTGCACAGACTATTGATTTATAACAATAAATACTAACAATCTGGTCCAGATACACAGGCTATCGCCTAGCTATGGGCCACAGCACCCCTATTGCGCTCAGGAGATTATTGCGAATGCGACAAATTCTTATTTATAATTCCCTTCAGTTATTCACTAGCCAGCCACCACGCTGTTCATCTGACCATGATCGTTTGTGTTTGCCGCCGAGTCTCGGACAAAGAGATCGCTCGCCACGCGCATGCGGGTATGTCGTTCGATGAGATCCAGTTCGAACTGGGTGTTGGACTGCAATGCGGCTGCTGCGAAGGTTGCGCCCGCGATGTGGTCGAGCAATGCAGCGCGTCGCGTCCGGTTGCTGCCTTGCGCAATGAAGCAGCAGTGCACCCGGTCCAGCTTGCCACCACCATCATGGAAAGCAAAGCATGGAACTCTTCGCCGCTGTCCTCGGTAGCCTGATTCTGGTCGCTGCCTCTCTCTGGTGGGTCTTTCAGAAATAAGCCACCAACGCATTGATATGCCGTGCTGCGGCTTCAGGCTGCAGCATTTTTTATTGCCCTTATGCTCTCACCAGACCCTTACAGCCCCTCCAAAAAAATGGGGCGCAATATCGTGGTTACGGGTTCGGTGCTGGCAGCGCACGTCGCAGGTCTTTGGGCCTTGCAGGCGGGCCTGCTCAAAAGTGCAGCAGTCGAGATGCCCAAGCCCGAACCGGTCATGGTGCAGCTGATTGCGCCCGAGCCGATGCCCGTGGTTGCGCCGCCCCCGCCTCCGACTCCCAAGCCGCCACCGCCCGCACCGACGCCGCCGCCAAAGCCCACGCCCAAGCCCGTCCCCAAACCTGCGCCCAAGCCCCAGGCGATCAAGGACCCGACGCCTGCGCCCAACGCAGTGACCGGCACCACCGAGGCCCAGCCACCGGCACCGCCCATCGAGGCGCCGCCGCCCGCTCCGCCGTCTCCTCCACCGGCTCCGCCCGCACCGCCAGCGCCTCCACCGCCACCGGTGATCCAGCTGCCGTCGAGCAATGCCGCCTACCTGAACAACCCCGCTCCGCAGTACCCGGCCATCAGCCGCCGTATGGGCGAGACCGGGACCACCATCGTGCGCGCCTACATCGACGAAGAAGGCAAGCCCCAGGAGCTGCAGCTCAAGAAGTCCAGTGGCTATGACCGTCTGGACCAGGCCGCCATGGATACGGTGCGCAAATGGCGCTTCAAGGCAGGCACCTCCAACGGAACTCCCCGGCCCATGTGGGTCAACGTGCCCATCAAGTGGGAACTCAATTAAATCGAACGGAAATAGGATCAGTTATGGACTCGCAATTCGGCATCGCCCACGTCTGGGCTCAGGGAGATTTCGTGACCAAGACGGTCGCAGTCATTCTGGTGGCCATGTCTCTCGCTTCCTGGATCGTGATCGTCATCAAGGCGCTCGACATCATGCGTTTCAAGAAGTACGCCCGCAATGCCCAGGACTTCTGGCACAGCGCTGACTTCGCAGCCGGCCTGAGCAAGCTGGGCGAGCAAGGCGACAACCCGTTCCGCCAGTTGGCCATCGAAGGCCGCGAAGCCACCGCCCACCACCGCAAGACGGCCGAGCACCTGCATGACTCGCTGGACGTCAGCGACTGGATCACGCGCTGCCTGCGCAATGGCATCGATGAGTTCACCGCGCGCGCCCAATCGGGTCTGGCCGTGCTCGCATCGGTGGGCTCCACCGCCCCCTTCATCGGCCTGTTCGGCACCGTCTGGGGCATCTACCACGCGCTGGTGGCCATCGGCATGTCGGGCCAGTCCTCGATCGACAAGGTCGCCGGCCCCATCGGTGAAGCGCTGATCATGACCGCCTTGGGTCTGGCTGTGGCCATCCCTGCCGTGCTGGGCTACAACGCGCTGGTGCGTGGCAACAAGTCGGTGCTCAACCGCCTCAACAGCTTTGCCCATGACCTGCATGCCTTCTTCGTGACCGGCACCCGTCTGAATGTGGACTCCAGCAAGCCCGGCGCCGTGGTCACGCCGCTCAAGAAAGGTGCCTGATCATGGCTTTTGGAACGCAAGACGATGCCGATGAGGTCATGAACGAGATCAACATGACGCCCTTGGTCGACGTCATGTTGGTGCTGCTCATCATCTTCATCATCACCGTACCGGTGATGAAGCACTCGGTCAACATCGACCTGCCGCGTGCCGTCAACACGCCGGAAGACGCCAAGCCCGACACCATCCAGCTGGCCATCCTGCCCGATGGCACCTACAACTGGAACGGCAAGGCCGTGACCGACGCCGAGCTGGAATCCAATATGCAGACCGAGGCCAGCAAGGAGCCCCAGCCCGAGCTGCACATCCGCGGTGCCCGCGATGTGAAGTACGAGAAAGTGGCCCAGGCCATGGCTGCCGCCCAGCGCAGCAACCTGAAGAAGATCGGCTTCATCACCGACCAGGTGGGCGAGTAAACCGCCCACCCTCCCGGCAAGGGCTCCAGCAGGAGCCCTTTTTTCATGGCGGATGCAGACCGGATCAGGTTTACCCGCAGTGACGCCCAAGCGACGCCAGCCGCCCGCCTGCCCTGCCTAAACTGGGCCGCAGGACAAGCGCCGTGGCGACCTGTACTGGCCGAAGCAGCGGCGGGCAAACCGACCATCACCAGCGCCTCCCCCAACTATCACTAGATTGAGGAGACACCGATTGATGAAGACGTCCCGCACCCAGCCATCCCTATTCCCAAAACCTTTGCGCCGGCGCCAGGTGCTGCGCCTAGCGCTGGCCAACGCAGCCGCTGCCAGTGGCCTGCCGCTCGCCACGGTCGCGCGCGCAGCCAGCGACAAGGCCAGCTTCCCGACCAAGCCCCTGCGCGTGATCGTTCCGTTTGCCCCAGGTGGCGCCACCGATGTGCTGGCGCGCAGCGTCAGCGACCGGCTGGGCCAGCAAATGGGCCAACCGGCCATCGTCGACAACCGCCCCGGCGCGGCGGGCCTGCTCGCCTGTGATGCCGTGGCCAAGGCAGCGGCCGATGGCCATACCTTGACCCTGGGGACGACCAGCACGATGCTGTCGAACCAGTTCATGTTCAAGAAAATGGCCTATGACCCGCAAAAGGACATGGTGCCGGTGGTGCGCATCTGCTGGGCGCCGATTGTGCTGGTGACCAACAGTCAGCTGCCCGCGCGCAATCTGCAAGAGCTCATCGCCTACATCAGCGCCAACAAGGGCAAACTCTCCTACGGCAGCTATGGCATTGGCTCGCAAGGCCATCTGGTGCTGGCGAGTCTGAGCAACATGACGGGCGCCGACATGAGCCACATCGCCTACAAGGGCGAGGCGCCGATGGTGCAAGACCTCGTGGGCGGCCAGCTGATGATGGGCATCGGCAGCATCCTCTCGCTCAAGCAGCATATCGACAGCGGCAAGCTGCGTGCCATCAGCTTCACCGGCCCCAACCGCGTGCCCGCGCTGCCCGACGTGCCCACCTTTGCCGAACAAGGCCACAAGCAAGACGCGTTCACGATCTCCGGCTGGCTGGGCATGGCGGCCACTGGCGGCACGCCGGCGCCCGTGCTCGAGCAGCTCGGCGCCGAAGTGCGCAAGGCCCTGCAGACGCGCGATGTCAATGCCCGCGTGCTGGTGGCCGGCTTTGTGCCTTTGACCGATGACAGCCCGGCGCGCTTTCAGGACGACTGGAAGCGTGAGCTGCCGATCTGGAAAAAGCTGCTGGCCGATGCCGGTGTGCAGCCGACCTGAGCGCCTGTTGGCGCCTCGTCATGCCTGCTGGCACCTTGATAGGCACCTCGATTAGCACCTGGATTCGCGCCGCAAAGGCCGCACCAGCCTGCCCCCGCCACGGTCGCCCACGCCGCGACCGTGGCTTTTTGCCTTTTACCGTGGCAAATTTCAAATAAACACTGGACTTCACGAATACGAATCGTTATCATTTGCTTCAGTTTTATCCCTGTGAGCACTGCCATGCAAACCATCGCCCTACCCGCCACCCCGCTTGCCGCTGCCAGCAAGAGTGCCAGCGCGTCCCAAGGCCATGCCACGCAATCGGCCGCGCTGGAGAGCAGTGAGCTGCTCCAAGGCGCCAAAGCGGTATCCATCGTGCACAACGGCGCCATCTACCGTTTGCAGACCACCAAGCTGGGCAAGCTGATCCTGACCAAGTAAGCAAGCCCGGTACCGGATTGCTTCCCCCTCCCCCAAAGGCCGGGGCAAGCGCCCAGCTTCGTGCACAGCAAAAAGCCAACTCCTGGAAGTTGGCTTTTTTATGCGCGCCGGGTTTGCGATGCAGGAGGCTCACTACACACCCAGCGGCAAATCCGCGTGCTTGAGCGTGCGCAGCACAAAGCTTGACTGGCTGTGGCGTATGCCCTTGATCTTGTAGAGCTTCTCACGCAGCAGGCGCTCGTAGTCGCGGGTGTCCTTGACGACCACGCGCAGCAGGTAGTCGTACTCGCCGGAGACCAGGTGCGCCTCCACCACCTCGGGGATGGTGGCCAGCAGCTCGCCAAACTTTTCCAAGGTGTTGTCGCTGTGGCTGTCGAGGGTCACCATCACCAGCACCGTATCGCCCAGGCCCAGCGCCTGGGGCGACAGCCGCACCGAATAGCCCTGGATCACGCCGGCCTCTTCCATCTTCTTGATGCGGCCCCAGCAGGGCGAGGCGCTCAAGCCCACCGCCTGGCCAATCTCCTGCAGGCTGGCGCGGCTGTTGTGTTGCAGCTGGCGGAGTATTTTGCGGTCCAACGTATCGAGAAGCATGATTTTCTGCAGCAGTCAAGAATTTAGAATATTTTTCTATATTAATGGCATAAACCCAGAAAAACAAAATATTTTTTGGTGCACAGACCTGCATACTTTCTGCATCGAAACACTTTTACCGAAGTCTCTTTCTGGCAGAGCCTGCTTACCGGCAGCCCCTCTCTCCACCAGCCCCCAGGCGGTTACCGCTGCCATGGGGGCTGTTGCATTGCGGCGCAACTGGCGCCTTCTGCAAACGCCGCTGCTATCGTCTGAACGCGGTCCCAGCAGATCCACATCCATGCCACTTGGCAACGGTGACGCAGAGGCCCCCTCGCTCGCTTCTTATGTAACAAAACTATTGCATTTGCGTCCCCGTTTCCCTGCGCAGCTTGCGCCTGTGCCATGGCATAGTGGCGCCCTGGAACAACGACAACAGACCGCCCTCTATGCGCCTAAGAGTTTGGAGATCAGCGCATACGAACGGTCAATAAGCAGCTATGTTTAAGCGACTCAACGAACTGTCTGAAAGCCATGGCGCCTTGCGCGCGGGCCGGGGCATGGTGGCCGGCGTCATTGCGCTGATCTTGGCAGCACTGTGCTTTTTGGGCGTGCTGGCCTTTCACTTCCCGCAGTACCTCACCACGCCTGAGCTGCGCCGCAGCTACAACGTCGATGTGATGCGCCAGCTGCTGTTCTGGAGCATGGTGATTGCCGGGGGCCTGTCGGTCGCGCTGATCGTGCTGGGCCGGGTGCGCTGGCTGGCCGCCTCGGCTTTTGGCCTGGTGGTGCTGTCGGCGCTCTTGGGCGGCCACAAGGTGCCCGTGGGCAGCTTTGCCACCAACACGCCCTATATCGGCCTGGACTGGTTCATTCTGGACCTGCTGGGCAGCGCGCTGATCTTCATCTTCATCGAAAAGCTGTTTGCGCTGCGCAAGGACCAGCCCGTCTTCCGCCCCGAGTGGCAAACCGATTTCCACCACTTTCTGGTCAACCACATGGTGGTCGGCTTTGTGCTGCTGGCCACCAACCTGATGGTGCACCAGTTCTTTGGCTGGGCCGCCCATGACGGCATCCGGGGCTGGGTCGCCAATCTGAACTTCTGGGTTGCGCTGTTCCTGATCATCCTGGTGGCCGATCTGGTGCAGTACTGGACGCACCGCGCCTACCATGAGGTGCCCTTGCTCTGGCGCATCCACGCGGTGCACCACAGCGTCAAAAGCATGGACTGGCTGGCCGGCTCGCGCCAGCACATTCTGGAGCTGCTGATCACCCGCACCCTGGTGCTCGCGCCCATCTATGTGCTGGGCTTTAGCAAGGAGGTGATCGATGCCTACATCATCATCGTCGGCTTCCAGGCGGTGTTCAACCACGCCAATGTCAGCGTGCGGCTGGGCCCGCTGCGCTATATCATCGTCACGCCCAACTTCCACCACTGGCACCACAGCCAGGATGCCGAGGCGCTGGACAAGAACTACGCCGCCCATTTCGCCTTTTTGGACTATGTGTTTGGCACCGCCGTCAAGAGCGATAAAGTCTGGCCTACCGATTACGGCGTGCTCGGCGACTATGTGCCCAACGGCTTTTTCAAGCAGCTGAAGTTTCCCTTCACCTGGAAGGGCTGAGCACGGCCCGCTGCGCTTGGACGCCCGACCCCTTTGCCTCCATCACCCATGTCATTTCCTCCCGATTTTCGCGCCCAGGCCATGGTGCTGGCCGCCGGCCGGGGCGAGCGCATGCGCCCGCTGACCGACCACAGGCCCAAGCCCCTGCTCCCCGTGCAAGGCAAGCCGCTGATGCAGTACAGCATGGAGCAGCTCGCCCGCGCCGGCGTGCAACGCCTGGTCATCAACACCGGCTGGCTGGGCCAGCAGGTGGCCGATGCCTGGCCCGCCGCCCCCGCTGAGGCGCAGCTAGGTGCAGAACGGCTGCAGATTGCCTACTCCCGCGAGGATCTGGATTTTGGTGGCGGCATCGAGACCAGCGGCGGCATCAGCCGCGCGCTGCCGCTGCTCGACGATGCCTTCTGGCTGGTCTCGGGCGATGTCTTTATCCCCGGCTTCCCCTTTGACGAGGCCCTGCGCCAGCGCTTTGCGCACAGCGATGACCTGGCCCATCTGTGGCTGGTGCCCAATGCGCCCCACCACCCCCAGGGCGACTTTGTGCTGACAGCCGAGGGCCGGGCCGAGAACCCCGCTGCAGGCGACCCGCGCCCGCGCCTGACCTACTGCTCGGTGGCGCTGCTGAAAAAAGCCCTGTTCAGCGCGCCCTACTGCGATATCCCTGCCGGCAATCCGCAGGGCACCAAGATGCCGCTGGTGCAGCAGTTGCGCGCAGCGATGCAGGCGGGCCGCTGCAGTGCCAGCCGCTACGACGGCACCTGGGTGGATGTGGGCACGGTGGAGCGCCTGCAGGCGCTCAACCCCTGAGCCGCCCAAGCAGCACCAGGGTCCAGATCGGCCCCGATGCGATGCCCTGGCAGGGTTGCGGGAATTGCGGCAAAGCCTACCACTCTGTCCACACGGAGACAGAGGCGACGACATTTACCGGCCAGATTAATCGCCCACCTTGTTTATTTATCAATCACTTAGATATAAATCCACCAATAACGGCAAGGCCCAGACGTTCGACATCATAAAAACCCCAATACCGAATAGCCCCGGCTTGCCCACAATGCAAAGCGCGTGCGGGCATCCGCAGGCTCCTACAAAACCATTCGGCACAGCCGGGGAGACACGTCATGCAGATGAAAAAATTGGCCTGGGGTATCGGTATCGCAATGGGTCTGATGGCCGCAGGCCCCGCATTGGCGCAGACGACGATGCGCATCAGCATCTCGGTGGCCCAGAACTCGCACCAGGGTGTGGCCATCGATACCTTTGCCAAGGAAGTGGAGCAGCGCACCGGTGGCCGTTACAAGGTGCAGACCTTCTACAACGGCGCGCTGGGCGGTGAGCGCGAGTCGATCGAAGCGGTGCAGCTGGGCACGCAGGAGCTGGCCTTCAGCTCCAGCGGCCCGGTGCCCAATTTTGTGCCCGAGACCAAGATCCTCGACGTGCCCTTCCTGTTCCGCGACAAGGCCCATGCCCGCGCGGTGCTCGACGGCCCCATCGGCAACGAGCTGCTGGCCAAGTTCGACAGCAAGGGCTTCAAGGCCCTGGCCTGGGCCGAGAACGGCTTTCGCCACATGACCAACTCCAAGCGCGCGATCAACAGCCCCGACGACACCAAGGGCCTGAAGATGCGCACGATGGAGAACCCGGTCCACATCCAGGCTTACAAGGCGCTGGGCATCATCACCACGCCGATGGCCTTCCCCGAGGTGTTCACCGCACTGCAGCAGGGCACGGTCGATGGCCAGGAGAACCCGCTGCCGGTCATCACCTCGGCCAAGTTTGACCAGGTGCAAAAGCACCTGAGCCTCACCGGCCATGTCTACTCGCCCTGCATCCTGGTGATGAACAAGGCCGCCTACGATAAGCTCAGCGCCGACGACAAGACTGCCTTTGTGCAAGCCGCCCAGGCTGCCACCAAGGCCAACCGCGCCCGTGTGGACCTAGACGACACCAACGGCGTGGCCGAGCTGCGCGCCAAGGGCATGCAGGTGGTCGAGAACGTCGACAAAGCCAAGTTTGTCGCCACCTTGACAAAGACCAATGCCGACTTCGAAAAGCAGTTCGGCAAGGCTAACCTCGACCGCATCCGCAACTTCCAATAAGCCCTGCGCTGGGACAGGTGCCTGCACCTCTCCATCGCAGCGCCTCCCTTGGTCCCCCCACCGCTGCTGACGCCCGCAAGGCGCCAGCAGTTGCTGTGTCAACTCGCGCAAGGAGGGTGGCGCCAGGCGGCTTTGCATGCGCCTGCCCACCCCGGTCACCATGAAAAACGCTTTTCTTGCTTTTGAGCGCTGGACATCAGGCATCGCCATGGCTGGCGCCTGCCTGATGCTGGCCATCGCATCCACGCTGGGCATGTTCCAGATCATCACCCGCTTTGTGCTCGAAGAGCCCGCCGAATGGACCGAAGTGCTGATCCGCTTCAGCCTGATCTGGATGGTGTTTCTCGCGATCCCGATGGCCTTTCGCCAAGGCGCGATGGTCAGCGTCGATGTCTTGAAGCGCTGGGCACCACCGGCGATGCGCCGCGTGCTCAGCGGCTTGGTCTGCATCGCCACCTTGGCGCTGCTGGCCGTGCTGATCTGGTGGGGCTGGGACTATGCGCGCCGAGGCGGCGTGCAAACCATGGCCGGTCTCGAATCGCTGTCCATGTTCTGGGCCTACCTGGCTGTGCCGGTCGGCGCGCTGTTTGCCGTGCTCGGCGTCATCGGCAACCTGCTCGAACCCCAAAATACCGAACTGGAGAACGCGCAATGACCGCCGTGATGCTTACCACCATGGTGCTGTGCTTTGCACTCACCGTCTCCGTGGCCGTCTCCATCGGCCTGGCCGCCATCCTGGGCATCCAGGTCAGCAATGCCAACATGCTTATCTCCGTCAAGGAGATGTTTGGCGCGATCAACAAATTCCCGCTGGCTGCGATCCCGTTCTTTATTCTGGCCGGCAACCTGATGGAGACCGGTGGCATCTCGCGCCGGCTGGTGGAGTTTGCCAAGAGCATTGTCGGCGGCATCCAGGGCGGCCTGCCGATGACCTGCGTGCTCACCTGCATGATCTTTGCTGCCGTCTCGGGCTCCTCGGTCGCCACTACCTTTGCGATTGGCGCCATCCTGATCCCCGCGCTGATCAAGCACGGCTACCCCAAGACCTATGCCGCCGCGCTGCAAGCCACCAGTGCCGAGCTGGGGGTGATCATCCCGCCATCGATTCCGATGATTCTCTATGGCGTGAGCGCCGAGGTGTCCATCGGTGAGCTGTTCATCGCCGGCTTTGGACCCGGGCTGCTGATCAGCGCCGCACTGATGTTCTTTGTCTGGGCCTATTGCAAATACAAGGGCTGGGGCAAGAACGATGGCGAGGGCCGGCTGGGCTTTGGCAAGGCTACGCTGCAGGCGGGCTGGGCGCTGTTGATGCCGGTGATCATTCTGGGCGGCATCTATGGCGGTATCTTCACCCCCACCGAGGCCTCGGCCGTGGCCGTGTTCTATGCGCTGGTCGTGGGCATGCTGATCTACCGCGAAATCAAGATCCGCGACCTGTATGCGATCTTCCGCAAATCGGCGATCTCCTCGTCGATCATCATGTTCATCATCGCCAATGCCGGCCTGTTCGCGTTCCTGATCACCCGCGCCGGTGTGCCCGATGCGATTGGCCGCTGGCTCGAAGAGGTGCTGCAAAGCCCGGCCATGTTCCTGCTGGGCGTGAACGCGGCGTTGTTCATCATCGGCATGTTCATCGAGACCAGTGCCGCCATCATCGTGCTGGCCCCGATCCTGGCACCCGTGGCCATGCACTTTGGCATCGACCCGGTGCACTTTGGCCTCATCATGGTGGTGAACCTGGCGCTGGGCATGATCACGCCGCCCTTTGGTGTCAACCTGTTTGCCGCCTGCACGGTGGCCCGAATATCACTGGACCAGATCATCAAACACCTGCTGCCCTTTGTCGGGGTGATCTTGCTGTGTCTGATGGTGATTACCTATGTGCCGGGCATCTCGCTGGCCCTGCGCGACTTGGTCTACCGCTGATCTGGCCCGCTTGCATCGCTGAGCCACCGCCCGCCGGTGGCTTTTTTGTGTGTTGGCCGACCCTTTTGCAGGCGCAAGCGGCCAGTTGCCGCTAAAATCGCCGCAGTCAGGAGAGAGTCGCCCCCGTTGGACCCCAACGCGCAGCGCGGCCGCCGAAGGCGCAGGCTACTGCAGATGCAGCTGCTGAACGCTCAGGCAAAAGGACTGGCCCCGCCGCGCAGCTTATGCCTGCCGGCGTTCCCAGCTGGAGAGAGGTGGCGCCTGGACGCCATCCACCGAAGGAGCAAGCCCCCAGGCCTCAAGGCGGCGGGTGAATCTCTCAGGTAAAGCGGACAGCAGGGCAAACAGCGTGCAACCGGCAACGGCTGCATGCCTTGTTATTTGCCCTGGAGAGTCCATGTCCGCCAACGCATCCGCCCTGCTGTCCACCCCTTTGAACGCCCTGCACATCGAGCTGGGCGCCCGCATGGTGCCCTTTGCCGGCTACTCCATGCCCGTGCAGTACCCGCAAGGCCTGATCGCCGAACACAAGCACACCCGCACGGCAGCAGGCCTGTTTGATGTCTCCCACATGGGCCAGCTGCGCCTGATCGGCCCCGACGCGGCCGCTGCCTTTGAAACCCTGGTGCCCGTCGATGTGATCGACCTGGCCATTGGCAAGCAGCGCTACGGCCTGCTGCTCAATGACGAGGGCGGTATCGTCGATGACCTGATGTTCTTCCGCGTCTCGGAGCAGGAGCTGTTTGTCATCGTCAACGGCGCCTGCAAGGTGGCAGATATGGCACTGATCCGCGAACGCATCGGCCAGCGCTGCCAGGTGCTGCCCCTGCCCGACCAGGGCCTGCTGGCCTTGCAAGGCCCCCAGGCGGCCACCGCGCTGGCCCGTCTGGCACCCGGTGTCGAGCAACTGGTGTTCATGACCGGTGGCGATTTTGATGTGGACGGCATTGCCTGCTTTATCACCCGCAGTGGCTACACCGGCGAGGACGGCTTCGAGATTTCGGTGGCCGGCCACGAGGCCGAGGCGCTGGCGCGCAAGCTGCTGGCCCAGCCAGAAGTGCAGCCCATCGGCCTGGGCGCGCGCAACTCGCTGCGCCTGGAAGCAGGCCTGTGCCTCTACGGCAGCGACCTCGATGCCAGCACCACCCCACCCGAGGCGGGCCTGAACTGGGCGATCCAGAAGGTACGCCGCAGCGGCGGTGCGCGCGCTGGCGGCTTTCCCGGTGCGGACAAGGTACTCGCGCAGATAGACACCCCCGCCAGCCTGACCCGCAAGCGCGTCGGCCTGGTGGCGCAAGAGCGCATTCCCGTGCGCGAGCAGGTCGAGATTCGCAACCTGGCTGGCCAAGTGGTCGGCGTGACCACCAGCGGCCTGCTGGCCCCGACCATCGACAAGCCGATTGCCATGGCCTATGTGGAACCCGCTTTGGCGGCCATCGGCACCCAGCTGCATGCGATGGTGCGCGGCAAAGCGGTGCCCGTTGAGGTGGTGGCCATGCCTTTTGTCCCTCCCCGCTATTTCCGCGGCTAAAGTAGCTGCTGGGTGCGGCTGCCCGCACCCGCCTGAGCACAATTCAAGCCTACAAAACTGGAGTATTCCTATGACGATCAAGTTCTCCCGCGACCACGAATGGATCAACAGCGCCGACACCAATGCCGCCATCGTCGGCATCACCGTCCATGCGCAAGACGCGCTGGGCGATGTGGTGTTTGTCGATCTGCCTGAAGTCGGCGCCTCCTTCAACCAGGGCGATGTCGCCGGTGTGGTCGAGTCCGTCAAGGCCGCCGCTGACGTCTTCATGCCGGTGACCGGCGAGATCGTCGAAGTCAACGAAGCGCTGCGCAACGACCCGTCGCTCGCCAACTCCGACCCGCTCAACAGCGGCTGGTTCTTCAAGGTCAAGCTGAGCGATGTGTCCCAGCTCGACGCGCTGCTGGACGAGACCGCCTACAACGACTTCGCCGCCAACGCCTGACGCCCTGGCCCTGCTGCTGGCCTGCCACTGAACATTTTGCGGGCCACCAGCAGACCAGCCCTCAGGCTGACCCACTTTTTTCCTCGCTGCCAGCGCTCTTTGATACCGCGCCAGCCCCAACCCCTCCATTTACACCGCCTCGGACCATGCTGATGCCCTCCAAAGAGCCCCTCGCCGCGCTGGAAAACGCCAGTGAATTCATCGCCCGCCACATTGGCCCCGGCAGCGCCGACGAGGCCAGCATGCTGGCGGCCTTGGGCCTGCCCTCGCTCGATGCGCTGATCGAGAAGGTGCTGCCCGCCTCCATCGTGCGCAGCAAGCCGATGGACCTGCCCGAGCCCGTGACCGAAGCGGCCGCGCTGGCCGAACTCAAGGTCCTGGCCAGCAAGAACCAGGTGCTCAAGAGCTTTATCGGCCAGGGCTACTACGGCACCTTCACGCCTGGCGTGATTTTGCGCAATATCCTCGAGAACCCCGCCTGGTACACCGCCTACACGCCCTACCAGGCCGAAATCTCGCAAGGCCGCATGGAAGCGCTGGTCAACTTCCAGACCATGGTCTGCGACCTGACCGGCATGCCCATCGCCAATGCCTCGATGCTGGATGAAGCCACCGCCGCTGCTGAGGCCATGACGCTGGCCAAGCGCTCGGTCAAGTCCAAGAGCAACCGCATCGTGCTGGCCGGTGATCTGCATCCCCAGACCATTGAAGTCATCCAGACCCGTGCCGCGCCGCTGGGCCTGGAGGTGCTGGTGGCCAACAGCAAGGACGAATGGGAATCGGCTCTGGCCGGCGAGCTGTTTGCCGCCGTCATCCAGTACCCGGCCTCAAGCGGCTGGATTGTGGACTGGAAGGCCGACGTCGATGCCATCCATGCCAAGCAGGCCGCCGCGATTGTGGCCACCGATCTGCTGGCGCTGACCCTGCTCACGCCGCCTGGCGAATGGGGTGCCGACATCGTCGTGGGCAACAGCCAGCGCTTTGGCATGCCCATGGGCGCCGGCGGCCCGCACGCCGCCTTCATGGCCTGCCGCGATGACTACAAGCGCTCGCTGCCAGGCCGCCTGGTAGGGGTCAGCGTCGATGTGCATGGCAACCCGGCCTACCGCCTGGCGCTGCAGACGCGCGAGCAGCATATCCGCCGCGAAAAGGCCACCTCCAATATCTGTACCGCCCAGGTGCTGCCGGCGGTGATCGCCAGCATGTACGCGGTCTACCACGGCCCGGCCGGCCTCAAGCGCATTGCCCAGCGCGTGGCACGCCTGACCGCTATCCTGAGCCGTGGCCTGGCGGCGCTGGGCTTTAGCGCCCGCCACCATGACAGCGCTTTCGACACCTTGTCGCTGCACACCAAGGACGCCACGGACGCCATCCTCGCCCGCGCACTGGCCCAGGGCGCCAACCTGCGCAAGGCCTGGGGCGAGTACCTGTGCATCAGCCTGGACGAAACCTCCAGCCGCGCCGATGTGGAACTGATCTGGAGCATCTTCGCCCAGCCTGGCCAGGCCCTGCCCAACATCGAGGCCATGGACGAAGGCAGCACCTCGCTGATCCCCGAAGCACTGCAGCGCACCAGCACCTACCTGACCCACCCGGTGTTCAACACCCACCATTCCGAGACCGCGATGCTGCGCTACATCCGCAGCCTGTCGGACAAGGACCTGGCGCTCGACCGCAGCATGATCCCGCTGGGCAGCTGCACGATGAAGCTCAACGCGACCAGCGAGATGATCCCCATCACCTGGCCCGAGTTTGCCAACATGCACCCCTTTGCCCCGGCCGACCAGCTGCAAGGCTATGCGCTGCTCGATGCCCAGCTGCGCGAATGGCTGTGCCAGGCCACCGGCTACGCCGGCATCAGCCTGCAGCCCAATGCGGGCTCGCAAGGCGAGTACGCCGGCCTGCTCGCCATCAAGGCCTACCACGCCTCCAAGGGCGAGGCGCACCGCAATATCTGCCTGATCCCCAGCAGCGCCCACGGCACCAACCCGGCCAGCGCGCAGATGGTGGGTCTGCAGGTGGTGGTCACCAAGTGCGATGAGAACGGCAACGTGGACATGGCCGACCTGCAACTGGCCTGCGAAAAGCACAGCGCCAACCTGGCCTGCATCATGATCACCTACCCCAGCACGCACGGCGTGTTCGAGACCCAGGTGAAGGAGCTGTGCCAACTGGTGCACAGCCATGGCGGCCGCGTCTATGTGGACGGCGCGAACATGAACGCCCAGGTCGGCCTGGCCGCACCGGGTGAGTTCGGCGGCGATGTCAGCCACCTGAACCTGCACAAGACCTTCTGCATTCCCCACGGCGGTGGCGGCCCGGGCGTCGGTCCCGTCTGCGTGGTCGAAGACCTGGTGCCCTTCCTGCCCGGCCATGCCACGGCAGGTGTCCCTGGCAAGGTGGGCGCCGTCAGCGCCGCGCCGCTGGGCAATGCCGCCGTGCTGCCGATCAGCTGGATGTACATCCGCATGATGGGCGAGCCCGGCCTCAAGCGCGCCACCGAGACGGCGATCCTGAACGCCAACTACATCAGCAAGCGCCTGGAAGCCCACTTCCCGACCCTGTACGCCGGTGAGCACGGCCATGTGGCGCATGAGTGCATTCTGGATCTGCGCCACTTCAAGGACAGCTGCGGCGTGATGGCCGAGGACGTCGCCAAGCGCCTGATCGACTATGGCTTCCACGCGCCGACCTTGTCGTTCCCGGTGCCAAACACCTTGATGGTCGAGCCCACCGAGAGCGAGAGCCTCTACGAGCTGGACCGCTTCATCGCAGCGATGATCGCCATCCGTGGCGAGATCGCCGACATTGAAGCGGGCCGCGCCGCGCAGGATGACAACCTGCTCAAGAACGCGCCCCACACCGCCGAGACCCTGCTGGCGAGCGACTGGAGCCACGGCTACAGCCGCGAGGCTGCCGCCTACCCGGTGCCCGCGCTGCGCCGCGCCAAGTACTGGAGCCCCGTCGGCCGTGTCGACAATGTCTATGGCGACCGCAACCTGTTTTGCAGCTGCGTGCCGCTGGACAGCTACGGCACCTCGGCTTAAGTCTTAAGATAGCCTTCGGGCTTGTTCCGAAGCGACCCCAGCGGGTCGCTTTTTTACGTCTCTTCCTCCATCAGCAAAAATCAGCCCGGGACTGCACCCGAGCGCGGAGACTTCTTGGCATGGACAGCATCCTCATCATCGTCATGGGTGCAGCGCTCGCCGGCTTTGTGCAGGGCCTCTCGGGCTTTGGCTACAGCATGACGGCCATGGCTCTGTGGGCCTGGACCCTGGAGCCCTCGCTCGCGGCGGTGCTGGCGGTGTTTGGTGGTCTGTGCGGGCAGATCATCCAGGCGCTCAAGGTGCGGCGCGGTTTTGACGGCCGCATGCTCTGGCCCTTCTTGCTGGGCGGGCTGTGCGGCCTGCCGCTGGGCCTGCAGCTGCTGCCCATGCTCGATGCCCAGCTGTTCAAGACCGTGCTGGGCGCGCTGCTGGTCGTCTTCTGCCCGCTGATGGCCTTCTCCCACCGGCTGGGCGGCATCGTATCGGGGCGGCTCAGCCAGGGCCCCGGGCGTGCGCTGGCCAATGGGCTGGCGGGGCTGGCCGGCGGGGCCATGGCGGCGCTGGGTGGTTTTTCGGGCGTGGTGCCCACCTTGTGGTGCCAGATCACCGGCATGGCGCGCGACACCCAGCGCCAGGTGATCCAGAACTTCAACCTCACGATGCTGGCCGTCACCTTTGCCAGCTATGTGGGCACGGGCCTGGTGAGCCAGCGCATGCTGCCGCAGCTGGCGCTGGCGCTGCCGGCCATGGTGCTGCCCTCGCTGTGGGGCGCGCGGCTCTATGAGCGCATCAGCGATGTGACTTTCAAACGCGTGGTGCTGGGCCTGCTGACCCTCGCGGGCTTGGCCATGCTGGCTTCGAACTGGGCTTGACGGGGCTTGGGCTGTTGCGAATAAGTGACAGACCCGGCATCACCCATGCCCGGCCTCTCAGGGACGGGCAAAGCACTCCTATAACAATTGTCAGAGTCCCTCGCTGGCGCTGAAAAAGCCCCGGGCCAGCCCCGATAATCCAGTCGGCCTCTGTCCAGCCCAGGCCAGACCGGTGTCCGCATCTGGCCCTGCGCCGTGGGAAAGGACACACCCCAACCCATGCCCTCACCACACCCCCAGACCCTTTTGCCCGCTGAAGGAATGGACACCAATGGCCCAGCCATGGAGTCCATGGTGGCCGGTGCGCGCTCGCTGAGCACCTACCTGGTGCTGCTGATGCTGGCAGCGGCGCTGCCCATCTTGGCCGCAGGCATCTACACGGTGCAGCATGTGGCCCAGTCCTACCGGGACAGCAGCCTCAACCGCATGCTCGACATCACCAGCAACCTGGGCCAGGCAGCCGAGTCCGACCTGCTCAACCGCGCCAGCATGCTGCAGTCCTTTGCGGCAGATGGCAACTTCTCCTCGCCCCGCGCGCTGGACCGCTGGCTGCGCCTGACCGGTATGGCGGCGCCCAGCAGCCTGGTGCTGCTGCGCCCGGCCCAGGAGCAACCCGACATGGCCTCGTCGGCAGCGCCCGCGCTGCAGCCGATCCAGCGGGCGCTGGCCGATGAGGCACTGCGCAGCAGTGCGCCGGCTTTTTCACAGCTTTTCTTCCAGGACGGCCAGGCGACAGTGGCGATGGCGGTGCGCGTGGCCGCTGCATCGCCCCAGGTGCTGGTGCTGACCACGCCACCGGCCGAGGTGGTGAGCATCGCGCCCAGCCAGACCAGCGATAGCGTGCTGATGGCCATCACCGATGGCGAGGGCCGGATACTGGCGCGCTCGGCCCAGGCCGAGCGCTTTATCGGCACCACCGTGCCCGACTGGGCCAGGCTGCAGGCCGTGGGTGCCCACCGGGGCAGCTTCGAGGCCCTGCGTGCCGATGGCGGCCAGGTGATCTTCAGCTTCTACCAACTGCCCAAGACGCCCGGCTGGGTGGTGGTTGCCGGCGAACCATTGCAAGCCTTCAACGCCCGCTGGCAAACGCCCGTCATCCATATCGTGCTGGCCAGCCTGTCCGCGCTGGCCATTGCGGGCCTGCTCTGCGCCTGGGTCTCACGCCAGTTGCTGCGCCCCATCCGCCAGCTGACCATCAGCACGCGCACCGGCGCGTCCTATGCCGCAGCCACCGGCGACGGCCAGGTGCTGGTGGTGCAGGAGTATGAAATACTGCGCCAGAGCCTCAGCCGTGCACGCGCGCGCATCGAGTCGACCTTGGCCGCACAAAAACAGGTGGCCGCTGCGCTGGCCGCCAGCGAGCAGCGTGCCCGCACCTTGGCCCATGCCGGCGCTTCGGTGCAGTGGAGCCTCGATGCCAAAGGCCGCGCGCTGTCCATCGTCGGTTGGCAGGCCCTGGGTGGCGCGCCCGATGCGCAGGCACTGCAGCTGGGCTGGCTGCGCCATGTGCACCCCGAAGACGCCGCGCAGCTGCAAAACCAGGCCGTGCCGCTGTTGACCGACCACCGCCACACCTTGGATGTGGAGTTGCGCCTGCGCACCCAGGACGGCGCCTGGCGCTGGATGCGCGCCCGGGGCGCCGCCATTGTGGATGAGCAGCAGCGCATCAGCGAATGGCTGGGCGTGCTCGAAGACGTGGACGACCGCAAGCGTGCGCAGGCCGAGGTCGCCTACCTGGCGCTGCACGACCCGCTCACCGGCCTGCCCAACCGCAGCCTGCTGCAAAAGCCGATCTGCACGCCAGGCGGCACCGCTGGCGCCTTGCTGTATCTGGATCTGGACCGCTTCAAACAGGTCAATGACACCCTCGGCCACGCCACCGGCGACGCGCTGCTGTGCGCGGTGGCCGAGCGCCTGCGTGAGCTGCTGCGCGACACCGACCTGGTGGTGCGCATGGGCGGTGACGAATTTTGCATCGTGCAAAACGCCTCATCGGCACAAGCCGCTGCCAGCCTGGCCCAGCGGGTGATCGACAAGCTCAGTGCCGACTATGTGATCGAAGGCCAGCGGGTCAGCATTGGTGTGTCCGTGGGCATCGCGCTGCTGACCCAGCCCTCTGACACGCAAGACCCGGACGGCCTGCTGCGCAAGGCCGACAGGGCGCTCTACCAGGCCAAGCAGCAAGGCCGGGGGCGCTATGCGTTCTACACCGAGGCGCTGGGCAGCAGCAGCCCATAACACGCAGGCCCCCTGCCCGCGCTGAAACGAAAAAGCCAGCGCTATGGCTGGCTTCTCTCATCGGTCCGGCTGGCGCCAGTGCCCGCGACTACTTGCCACGGATATAGGTGTTCACCGCGCGGTTGTGCTCGTCCAGGCTCTGGCTGAAATGGCTGCTGCCATCGCCCTTGGCGACAAAGTACAGCGCCTTGGTGTTCTCGGGCTGGATGGCGGCCATCAGCGAGGCCTTGCCGGGCATGGCGATCGGCGTGGGCGGCAAGCCGGCGCGGGTATAGGTGTTCCAGGGCGTATCGGTCTGCAGGTCGCGCTTGCGCAGATTGCCATCGAATTTTTCACCCAGGCCGTAGATGACGGTCGGGTCCGTCTGCAGCAGCATGCCGATGCGCAGGCGGTTGATGAAAACCCCTGCCACCATCGCCCGGTCCTCGGCTCGCCCGGTTTCCTTCTCGACAATGCTGGCTAGCGTCAGCAAATCCTGCGGGCTCTTGAGCGGGCTGTCCGAGGGATTGAGCGACCAGACCGCTTCGAGCCGCTTGTCCATCGCCAGCATCGCGCGGCGCATCAAGGCCAGATCGCTGCTGCCCTTGGAAAACGCATAGGTATCGGGGAAAAACCGGCCTTCGGCCGGCATATCGGGCCGGCCCAGCGCTGCCATGATCTCCTCGGGCGTCATGGCTGCCGTGTCGTGGCGCAGGTGCTCTTCCTTGGCCAGGGCCGCACGCACCTGGCGCAGGTTCCAGCCTTCGACAATGGTCAGCACGCGCTGGCTGTCTTCACCGCGCACCAGGCGCGCCAGCAGGCTGCGCGGCGTCGTGCCGGCAGGTATCTCGTAGTTGCCGGCGCGGATCTTGCGGTCCTGGCCCGAGAGGCGGAACCACCAGTACAGCAGATCCGGATTCACCTCGATGCCCACGGCCTGCACCGCCTGGGCCACCGCACGCGGCGAGGTGCCCGGCTCAATCTCCAGCTCTGCGGTCGTGCCGCCTTTGCCCAGGGCCAGCGGCTGGTTCAACCAGACATAGCCCGCACCGGCAGCGGCCAGTGCCAGCACAACAATCAACATGAATAAACGCTTCACAACCCTACCGCCTCCGTGCAATGGAGCGAGCATCATAATTCACCCCATGACTCAAGCATTACAGGGACACCTTTCGCTCCAGCATTTGGGCGTTATCCGCGCCGAGGGCACCGATGCCGCCAGCTTTTTGCAGGGCCAGCTCAGCCATGATGTGCAGTTGCTGCCCGTCGGCCAGGCCAGGCTGGCGGCCTTTCTGTCGGCCAAGGGCCGTATGCAGGCCAGCTTTATTGTGATCAAGCGCAGCCCAGACGAGTTCTGGCTGCTCACCAGCCGCGATGTGCTGCCCGCCACGCTCAAACGCCTGTCGATGTTTGTGCTGCGCGCCAAGTGCAAGCTGAGCGATGCCACCGAGGCCGTGCAACTGCTGGGCCTGGCCGGTGATGCCGTGCCCGCCGAAGCGCGCAACCTGGCGCCCTGGCAAGTGCTTGCGCTGGAGGATGCTTCCGTGGTGCGCCTCTATGCCGCAGACGGCGAGAGCCGCGCGCTGCTCGCCGCCCCTGCGGGCAGCGCCCTGCCCGCGCAGGCCACGGCCAGCCCCGCGATCAGCGCGCAGGCCTGGCAGCTGTCCATGGTGCAAGCCGGTGTGCCGTTGATCACCACGCCGGTGGTCGATGCCTTTGTGCCCCAGATGCTGAACTTTGAATCGGTCGACGGCGTGAGCTTCAAAAAAGGCTGCTACCCCGGCCAGGAAGTGGTGGCACGCAGCCAGTTCCGCGGCACCCTCAAGCGCCGCATGTACCGGCTCGCCTCGGCCACGCAGCCCCAGCCGGGCCAGGAGGTCTTTGCCGCCAGCGACGACAGCCAGCCGGTGGGCACCGTGGTTCAGGCCGCTGCCAGCGCATCGGGTTTCGAAGCCCTGGTCTCGATGCAGATTGCGGCCGCCAACGAGCCGCTGCACCTGGGCAGCAGCACCGGCGCGGCCCTGCAGCTGCTCAGCCTGCCCTATGCGCTGAAGGAAGACATCTGAGCGCGTATTTGTTATCTCCCAAGACAGTGGTAACTGTCTGCTTCATCACAAATACGACAATTTCTCAGGCCAAAAGAGCGCCCCGGCAGCCGTTACAGAATTTTTATGGCATTTGCGCCGTAATTTGCTAAAATTGCAGGACTTTGCAAGCAGGAGCCGTCCAAGCAGCCTCTGCAAGCATGACGGAACAACTACTCAAGCGCATCTTGACCATCACACTTGCCGGGTCTGGGAAACCAGACCCGGCTTTTTATTGGCCAAATTATCGAATCGCTGCATAGGGCCATTGGCTAGACCAGGGGGCCCGCCCTCGGTCAGCGCAGGGTTTTCTGCATCGAGATATGGGCAATGCCCGCTTCCTCGTAGGGCTCGCCGACCACCGTGAAGCCCGCGCGGCGGTAGAAGTTCTCGGCCGTGCGCTGCGCATGCAGCTCCACCTGCCGCTTGCCCTGGCGCGCGGCAGCGTCCACCAAGGCATCGAGCACCTGGCGGCCCAGGCTGCCACCGCGCAGCGGCTTGGCCACGGCCATGCGGCCAATGCGCATCCCATCGGCTCGGTGCTCTTCCTGCGCGCTGGGCAGCATGCGGCCGGTGGCCACGCACATGCCCAGGCCATTGAGCGCCACCGCATGCAGCGCGCTCACATCAAAGGCATCGGCCTCGATCTCGGCAGGGATGCCCTGCTCGCGTACAAAGACCTGCATGCGCAGGCGCATCGCCTCCTGGCCCAGCACATTCCAGCTGCCGGTCTTCAACTCCACCATCTCTTCGCCCGCTTCAAAGCGCTGCACCATGCGGCGGTAGGCCTCGGGCAGCGGCTGGGGCTGCTGCGCGCTGTCGGCAAACACATAGACCATCGTCGCCGTCGCCAGCAACTTGCCCGCACAGTAGATGGCCGCCTCGTACTGCACCGAGGTGTTGCCCAGCTTGGCCACGCGCAGGCCGATGTCGATCACATCGTCCAGGCGCGCCGAGGCATGGAACTCCAGCTGCGAGGCGCGCAGGAACAGCTCGCCGCCCAGGCGCTGCATGCCCTCCTCGTATGGCACGGCCAGCTGGCGCCAGTACTCGGACATCGCAATGTCCACATAGCTCAGGTAATGGGCATTGAAGACCACTTTCTGCAGATCGACCTCGGACCAGCGCACGCGCTGGCGGCTGCGGCAGCGAAAATCGGCCAGGCTGGTGGCGGGGGTGTCGAACAGGGTCTGGGAGTTGCTCATGGTGTTGTCGGTATTCTAAAAATTGGCCATCAAGAAACGGGCTGGCTGCAGCGCCGCGCTCAGTCAAAGGCTGCGCGCAGCGCCTGGGCCATCTGCGCATGGCAGGCCCGTGCTTCCTTGAGCGCGCGGCCCATTTTCACAAACTCATGGGCGACGCCGGCATAGGTGTGCAGCTCCACATCGACGCCGGCAGCGCGCAAGCGCTCGGCATACATGACGCCCTCGTCCACCAGCGAATCGCATTGCGCCAGGTGGATGCTGGCAGGGGCCAGGCCGCGCAGATCGGGCGCCAGCAAGGGCGCAAAACGCCAGTCGTCGCGGTCGGTCAGCGTGCGCAGGTAGTTGCTGAACATCCAGCTGATCATCGGCTTGGTTAGAATGGGCCCCTGGCTGTAGCGCGCATGCGAGGGCGTATCCTGGTGCGCCGCGCAACCGGGGTAGATCAGCAGCTGCAAGGCCAGGTCGATACCGGCATCGCGCGCGAGAATCGCATTGACTGCCGCCAAGGTGCCGCCTGCGCTGTCGCCGCCCACTGCCAGGCGGCCGGTATCGGCCCCCAGCGCCATGCCTTCGGCTGCCAGCCACTGCAGGGCATCCCAGGCATCGTTGCTGGCGGTGGGAAAGCGGTGTTCGGGCGCCAGGCGGTAGTCCACCGAGACGACCATGCAGCAAGCCAGGTGGGCCAGCTCGCGGCACAGTGTGTCATGCGTGTCCACGCTACCGATCGTAAAGCCCCCGCCATGGGTGAAGAGCAAGACCGGCTGCAGCGGGTCCCAGCTGGCGGCGTAGAGCCGCGCCGGGATCTGAAAACCATCGCGCGCAGGGATATGCAAGTCCTCAACGCGCGCCAGCTCGGGCTTGGCAATCTCCAGCACCCCGGCGCCAATGCCGTAGGCCTGGCGCGCCTCTTGCACCGTCATCTCCCACATGGGGGTGTGCTGGGCGCGGGCCATGCGCTCGACCACGCTGCGCATCGTGGGAGTCAGCTCGGCGATCACATCGGCAGGCATGGACAGTTCGGCGGGGAGATGGGCTTTGGAGCGGGGTGAGGCGTCAGACATACATCGTTGCCCAGCCAGCCGGCATGGGCGCAATTGGGGAACAGGGCCGGCTGATTATCAGCCATTGCCCATTCACAACGGGGCATGTCGGTCACCCATGTAAAAGGCCCTGCCAACTTGACAGAGCCCTCCTTCACAGATGCTGGATGCCGAGCTTAGCTACTCGAAGCGCAGCTCCACCGGCTGTGCACCGTCGAGCCCCTTGTACTCCACCCGGATCTGCTGGCCGGGCTGGGGCGGCATCAAGGCCGAGTACGAACCCAGGCTGATCCAGTCGCCCACCTTGAGCCGCTGCCCTTCGGCCTGGAGGGCTTGCGCGAGCCAGACCACGGCATTGAGCGGCTGGCCCATCAGGTCGCCGCCGCGCCCGCCACCCAGCCGCGCGCCGCTCTGGTCGGTGATATCGACCTGCATGCTCTGCAGCGCATTCAACAGCGCATAGCGCTCGGCGCGGAACTGGGGCACGGGCATCGCACTGCCCATCACGCCCATGCGCGCGCCTACATTCATCGCCTCGACGGCCGCGCCATCGAGCTGGGCGGGGTTCTCCACCACCAAGTCAGGCAACTCGACAAAGGGGACGATGCGGTCGATGTTGTTGAGCACCTGCAGCGGCGTAGTCGCACGGTTGATGGCACTGCTGGAGACGCGCACCAGCATGTCCGCCTCAAACATCGGGCGCGCGCCAAAGGCGGCAGGCACGGTGCTGCGGTTGGGCAGCAGGGCGCCCTCGTACAGCACACCCCATACCGGCTTGTCGGTCTGAAAGCGCTTTTGCATGGCCGCGCTGGTCAGCCCCGCCTTGTAGCCAATGGGCTTTTTGCCCTGGGCCAGCCAGGCGGCATTGAGCTTGTTGCGGCTGCATCTGCCATCGGCCTCGGTCATCGCGGCGGCCGGCGCCACGGGCTGCTTGGCCTCATAGGCCTGCAGCCACTGCGCGACCTGGGCGTCATCGAGGCAAGCGGCCTGGGCCATGCCAGCGCCGGCAGCCAGGCCAGCGGCCAGCCAGAGGGGGGAGAGACGAAAACGCCAAGCAGGGTGCATCATCCAAAGTCTCCTGTTCCAAGTACCTGTTCTGAATGCGGCCAGAGAACCTGTCTACGATCTCAGAGACCGCCCCGAACACCAACATACCACCCGCCTCGCCCGCCCCGACTAGGGAAAGCGCGCAGCCCGCCCGGCCTGGCGCCAATGGCCCCCCTTTTGCTTGATGCAGGTCATGCCGCCATAGCCACAAAGCAACAGACGCTATAGTATTTGCAGGACCAAGGGACCCTCTGCAAAACTCCCTGCCGTGGTCTAAACGCGGACTCGGGCGATCCGCTGCGTTGTCTTCCTTGTCAATAGCTCGCTATTGACTGCAAAAGACGCCTTGCGCCTCATCCCGATCCGCGTCCATCCCATTGGGCGAGGATTTTGCAGAGGATCCCTAGCCACAACAGGAGACCCAACATGCGCACTGTTTATGAGCCGGCCAGCGCCGTGCAAGCCCATGTTCTGCAGGACGTGCTGCGCCAGCATGGCATCAGCAGCTTTGTCAGTGGCGAGCACCTGCAAGGCGCGATCGGCGAGCTGCCCGCCGGCAGCCTGGTGCGTCTGCTGGTCGACGACGCCGACTGGGCACCGGCCCGCCGCGCGCTGGAGGAATGGGAGCGCGCACCGCTGATCGACGATGCCGAGCTGGCGCAGGCCGATCCCAGCCTGGCCGATCAGCCGCAGCCAGGGCCCGCCCATGAACCGCGCCTTGACCTGGCCTGTGATCCGGGCGCGGATGCGGGCGCGCCAGGTCGCTACAGCGACGCCGCGCGTTGGTACCCCTGCTGGTGGGCCGCCGGCGCCGCACTGCTGGCGCTGTGCCTGCATTACCTGCTGGGCGGCGTGCCCCAGGCCGATGCCGCTGGCAGTGGCGGCGCTGCCGGGCAGGCCCAGCAGGCGCCCGGTGCCGCGCCCGCCCAGCGCGAAGACCCGCCAGCAGCGCCCTCGGGCAGCCGCTGAGCGCCGACTGCAGCACCTGCAGCGGCTGGTCTGCCCCGGCCTACCTCGGCCTTTGCGCGCGCAATAAAAGTATCAAATATTGATACCCTTGCGGTATAAAAATCGCATACACCGCCAAATATCTGCAGCTGCCGCCGCGCACTGCAGACAATCGCCTCGTTGCAAATCGCTGCAAGCGCACAGGCCATCCGGCCCGCAAATGGCTCCAACCATGGCGCGCAAATGCGATGATGACGCCCGAGGAGAATGAGAGAGATATGAACGCCCAACTTCCAGCGCCGCTGGCCCCTGAGCTCAGCGCCCTGACCACCCTGCCCGCGCTGTTTGCCTACCGCTGCAACCACAGCCCTGAGCGCGAAGCCTACCGCTGGTTTGATACCGCAACCGATGCCTGGCAATCGTTCAGCTGGGCAGAGATGCAGGCCCAGGTCGCACGCTGGGGCCAGGCGCTGCAAGGCCTGCAGCTGGCACGCGGCGCACGCATTGCCACCTTGCTCACACACAGTGTCCATGCCATCTGCATCGACCAGGCCGGCATGGCCCAGGCCTGCGCCACCGTGCCGCTGCATGCCAATGACAACCCCGGCAATATCGCCTTTATCCTGGCCGATGCGGCCGCCTCGCTGCTGCTCATCAACCGCCTGGAGACCTGGGAGCAGATCGTGGCGACTGGCACGCCGCTGCCCGCGCTGCGCTGCGTGGTGATCGATGACCCGCAGCAAGCGGCGATCCCGGTATTGGCCGGCAGCGAAGGTCTGCCGCGCCTGGTCCGTTTGCAGGACTGGCTGGCCGAGACCGATGGCAACAGCACCCCATCACAGCCGGTCCAGGCGCCAGAAGCGCAGGACATGGCTGCCATCGTCTACACCAGCGGCACCACCGGCAAGCCCAAGGGCGTGATGCTGAGCCACCACAATGTGCTGAGCGACGTCAAGGCCGTGCTCGGCCGCGTCGTGCCGACGCAGGACGATGTCTTTCTGTCCTTTCTGCCGGTCTCGCACACCTTTGAGCGCAGCTGCGGCTACTACCTGCCGATGGCAGTGGCCAGCACGGTGGTCTATGCCCGTTCGGTCGCGCTGCTGGCCGAGGACATGCTCAGCATTCGCCCCACCATCTTGGTGTCCGTACCCCGCATCTACGAGCGCATCTACGCCAAGATCCAGGAAAAGCTGGCCAGGTCGGCCTTCAAGCGCGCGCTGTTTGCCGCCGCTGTCTCCAAAGGCTGGGCCCGCCACTGCCAGGCCCATGGCCTCATCAATACCGACGCACCGCAAGGCGGCTGGGCGCGCTGGCTGCCCTGGTCGCTACTGCAGAAAAAAGTGGCCCAGCCGATTCTGGATTTGTTTGGCGGCCGGCTGCGCATTGCCGTGACCGGCGGCGCGGCCATTCCTTCGGTGGTGTCGCACAGCTTTTTGGGCCTGGGCCTGAATGTACTGCAGGGCTTTGGCATGACCGAGACCTCACCGGTGCTGACCGCCAACTCGCTGCAGCACAACGACCCATCGACCGTGGGCAAGCCACTCGATGGCATGGAAGTGCGCATTGGCGAGAACAAGGAGCTGCAGGCACGCGGCCCCAACATCATGATGGGTTACTGGGGCCGCCCGGAGGACACGCGCCAGGCCTTTACCGACGACGGCTGGCTGCGCACCGGCGACCAGGCCGAGCTGGTGGGTGGTGAAGTGCGCATTGTGGGCCGCATCAAGGAGATCATCGTCACGGCCACCGGCGAGAAGGTGCCGCCCTCGGACATCGAGCAGGCGCTCTGCGCCGATCCGCTGTTCGAGCAAAGCTTTGTCGTCGGCGAGCACCAGCCCTTTATCGCCTGCGTCGCCGTCGTCAACCGCGAAGAATGGAAGCAGCTGGCCAGCAGCCTGGGCCTGGACCCGGACAACAGCGTCAGCCTGCAGGCCAGCGCCGTGCGCAAGATCGCGCTGGAGCGCATCGCCGCGCAGTGCCAGGGCCTAGCCAAGTATGCGGTGCCGCGCGCCGTCTACCTGGTCACCGATCCCTGGACCATCGACAACGGCCTGATGACCCCGACCTTGAAGCTGCGCCGCCCGCAGCTGATGCACAAGTTCGCCAGCGAAATCGCGAACATCTACGCCAAGTAAATCGCCGCACCTGCATGCAAAAACCGCCGATGCCCTTGGCAGGCATCGGCGGTTTTTTGATCTCTGGCGCAGCGTGGCCCGCCATGCAGGCCCACGGGCACTTGCGAAGGGTTTACTTCTTGGGGAAGTAGTAGTTCAGCAAGGCGCCAGCACCATCGACACCGGCCTTGGACGACCACTCCCGGGCGAACTTCTCGCCCATCAGGTCCAGCGCGCGGCGCAGCTCGTAGGAAGGCTGGCTGATCTTGGTGCCATGCTCGACCAGCACCTTCTGCGCAGCATCGTCGGCATCCTTGGCCAGCTGCCAGCCGCGCGCCTCGGCCTGCTTGGCGGCGGTGTCCAGCGCCGTCTTGGCGCCGTCGGAAAGGCCCGACCAGCTCTTCTCGCTCATCAGGATCAGGTTCTTCGGAATCCAGGCGCGCATGTCGATGAAGATGCCCATCGCGTTCCAGGACTGGCTGTCCACACCGGTGGTGCTCGATGTCAGCATGACATCGACCTTGCCGGCCTGGATGGCCTTGGCCAGGTCATTGGCAGGCGTGTCGACCGGGGTCGCACCCGCCACTTCGGCGATGTACTTGGAGGCGACATTGTTGACGCGGAATTTCTGGCCCTTGACGTCATCGAGCTTGTTCACCGGCGCGCGCGAGAACAGGCCCTGGCCAGGCCATGGCGCGGTGTAGAGCAGGCGAATGCCCTGCTTTTTCAGCAGCGCTTCGATCGGCTCGCGCGTGGCGACCCACAGGCGCTTGGCATCGTCAAAGCTGCGCACGATAAAGGGCAGCGAATCGATGGCAAAGGCGGGGTACTGGTCGCTGAAGTTCGACATGAAGATCTCACCGATCGCCAGATCACCCTTGCTGAGCGCAGGCATGACCTGGTTCATCGGCATTAGCTTGGCATTGGAGACCACCTCGATCTGCAGACCACCCTGGCTCAGGCCATTGGCTTCACGCGCAAACTGCGTCAGATTGCGGGTGTGGAACAGCGTGTCGGTATAGGCGCCGGCGCACTTGAGCGGCGTCGCTGCCGCGCTAGCGATATGCGGCAGCGACCAGACCATCCCCGAGCCTGCGGCCAGGCCCATGCGGGTCAGCGCCTTGCGCCGGGACGGACTGGCAAGCGTTTCGTTGGAGTTGTGATCTGCCATATGACGATTCCTTGGTATCTGAGCCAGGCATTCCCATTCCCAAGGATGCTGCAGGCCGCATGTGTACTGAAAAGCCCCACAAAGAGCAAAACGCTGCCCGCAGCCGCATGGCAAGCCATGCGGCGCTTTCAGCAACCGTGCCATTCGATTTATTTGGTCACTAGCGTCACAACTTGTGTGAGGAGCCGACGCAATCTATCTTGGCTTGCGCAACATAGCAATCGCTATCGATCACCACAGAGACATTGCTTGATACAAGTCACCTATTGCGCAGTACAGAAGTGGGCAACGACTAGCATTTAGTCACAGCACATACTTTCTGAAACTACAAAAATAATAGCTGCTTTCCTCCCCTGCCAGGGACGAAAGCAGCCATTTTTTAGTGGATAGATGTATGCACCCCACACCGGCCCTGGCCCGGTGGCCAGACCAGCTGCCGCGCCTTGGGGCAGGAGTTGGCAGCCACTCGCCGGGCGGGCAGCGAGGGGCGTGGCTCAGGCCGCCAGCGATGCGTTCAGGTCCTGCACGCGGTAGTACTGGCCAAAGCGGTTGGCCAGAAAATCAGCCAGCCCGATAGACTCTTGCGCAATAAAGCCCTTTTGCGGCAGCACACCGCTGGCCACCAGGTCCAGCGCGCAGCAGATGCCAGCGGCCGTTGTCAGCTGGATGGCGGTGAGTGCATGGCCGGCCACCGTGGTGCCTACGATACGGGCCGAATAGGACTCCTGCATCAGGCGCTCGCCCTTGTAGCCGCTGGCGCTGGCAAAGATCACGATCACATCCTGGCGCGTGGCGGCAATGGCGTTGTCGAAGATCTCGTTGAGCAGCTCGCGCTTGTCACGCAGCTTGAGCTCGTTGAGCAAGATCTTCAAGATGGCGCAGTGGCCGGGGTAGCGGATGGACTTGTAGTCCACATTGCGCGCCTTGCCGGCCCAGGTCTCTGTCAAGGTGCCCAGACCGCCGCTGGTGTTGAAGGCCTCGTACTCAATGCCATCGAGCGCAAAGGTCTCCAGACCTTCGAGCGCATGCACGGTCAGCGGCTGGCCATCCACCAGGGCCTCACAGGGGTTGATGTACTCGTTGATCAGGCCCTCGGTGCTCCAGGTCAGGTTGTAGCGCAGGCTGCCCTGGGGGTAGCGTGGCAGCGCACCGACGCGCATTTTCAGGTCATGCAAGGTGTCGAAATGCTTGGCCACATCATTGCCGACAATGCCGATAAAGCCGGGAGCCAGGCCACACTGGGGCATCAGCACGCTGCCAGCCTTGGCTGCGATCTTGCGGATCGCATGGGTGGACTGCACATCCTCGGTCAAATCGAAGTAGTGCACGCCATGCGCAGCGGCGACGCCTGCCACCTCGATCGCCATATGGAAAGGCAGCGCATTGAGCACGGCAAACTGGCCTTGCACCGCCGGCAGCAGATCACCGCCCTTGCCGATATGAACGGTCTCCAGGCCCAGCGCCGCAGCCGCCTTGAGCTGTGCCTTGGACTGGTCGGCAATGCGCAGTTGGTAGCCGCCCGCAGCCTGCAGCAGCACGGCCATCGCAAAGCCGATTTTGCCGGCGCCCAGGATGGTGACTTTCTTGTCGCCGGCGCCGGCCTTGGCAGCGCTGGCGGGGGAGGTTTGGGCGGTCTTTTTGCTGGTTCTGTCGCTCATGTCAGGCTCTCTGATCAGGGTGGATGATGGACAAATGTTACAACCAAGCATTGTCAAAATGAACATATTAAAGCGTCATATTATTTGTTTTAATTAGTCATTTAGTCATAAATTGCAGATACATTGACGAATTATATGGTTTACCCTAGTCTCACACCTGCACTGTTCAGGGCTTAGCCAGGGCAGGCACAATGGGCGTCCTGCGCCTGCGGGCGCTCTATGCTCTCTCTTGCTGTTTTCTCTTCACACCATGGCCGATTCCGCATCCAACAAAGTTCTTCGTTTTCTGCTGGCACGCGACATCCTCAAAGGCAAGTCGCGCGAAGACTTGTTGGCCAAGCTGGATGCGGCGGGCTTTAGCGGCGAGCACGCCGAGCTGTTCATTGCACAGGCCGAGAAACGGGTGCTGGCCCGCAACCGGCGTTGCGCGCTGATTTCTGCCGTGGTGGTGGCCGTTTTGCTCGGCCGGGTCATCTGGGGGCCCTATGCCAACAACCCCGATATGCAGCTGCTGCTGGGCGTGATGGCGGCCATCTTTGCCGCAGCGGGCTTTTACTTCTGGTTTGTCGCGCGCTGGCAGGCACCGCTGCCCAAGGCCAGCGCTTCCTGAGCCCGATCAGTCCTACCGGGTACCGCAAGCGCAGTCACACCCCGCTGCACGGGGGCTTGCTTACAAGTGCCGGCGCTTAGCTCGCCGGCAAAAATTGCACCCACCGCCTTCCCCGGCTTTGTTCCGCGCCGATAATGCGCTGTCGCGGACATGACATAGATCAAGCCGCGCCTCTCTCCAGCCCATGCGATGGGCCTGCCTGGCCTTGCGGCCCAGGCCCGCCATCTGCCTGCCCACGGCGATGCAGCGATTCGCATAACTTCAATAGTGACAATGGATAAACATAACACGCGACTCGGCTTGGCTTCCAAGGCCTGGCTGCTTTTTCTGGGCCTGTGCCTGCTGGCCTCGGGCCTGTTCTTTGCTGTCTATGGCTACCAGTTGGTAGCACTGCAGGGCAGTTGGTACTTTTTGATCAGCGGTGTTGCGCTGATCGTCTCGGGCGTGCTGATTGCCGCCGCACGCCCTGGTGGCGCCTGGCTGTATGCGCTGACCTTGCTGGCAACGGCGGTCTGGGCGCTGGCCGATGTGGGCCTGGATTTCTGGCCCCTGGTCTCGCGCCTGCTGCTGCTTGCCGGTATCGGTATTCTGGTCGTGCTGACCTTGCCCGTGCTGCGCCGCGCGCGCGGCCAAGCAGCGGGCAAGTCCGGCTCCACCGTGGTGGCCGGCCTGCTGCTGCTGGGCTGCCTGGCGACCGTGGGCGGCATGTTCCTCCCGCACGCCTCGGTGTCGGCCAAGTCGGATGCGACCGTGCTGCAACCGGTGGCCAAGGGCCAGGCGCCTGCTGACTGGGCGCACTATGGCAGCACGCCGGGCGGCACCCGCTTTGCCGCGCTGGACCAGATCACGCGCAGCAATGTCAAGGATCTGCAAGAAGCCTGGCGCTACCAGACCGGCGATGTGCCGGTGAGCCCTGGCGGTGGTGGCGCCGAAGACCAGCTGACCCCGCTGCAGATCGGCAACCAGGTCTTTGTCTGCACCCCGCACAACAATGTGATCGCGCTGGACGCGACCACCGGCAAGGAGCTGTGGAAGACCGAGATCAATGCCAAGCAGAAAAAATGGATGCGCTGCCGTGGCCTGGCCTACTTTGACGCTGGCCAGCCCCTGAGCCAACCCAGCGTGGCCGGAGCAACCCCGGTACAAGCTGTGAGCGTGGCGCCTGGCGCCGCCTGCCAGCGCCGCATTCTGATGAACAGCGTGGCGCCTGAGCTGATCGCGCTCGATGCCGACACCGGCGCCTTCTGCGAAGACTTTGGCACCCATGGCCGCGTGGACCTGCGCAACGGCATGGGCAAGGGCGCCGACAAGGGCGAGTACTACCCCACCTCCGCCCCCACCCTGGCCGGCACCACCATCGTGATTGGTGGCCGCGTGGCCGACAACGTCAGCACCGACATGCCTGGTGGCGTGGTGCGTGGCTTTGACGTGGTGACGGGCGCGCTGCGCTGGGCCTTTGACCCAGGCAACCCCGAGGACCAGGCCGCTCCTGCCGACGGCAAGACCTATGTGCGCTCGACCCCGAATGTCTGGGCACCGATGTCCTACGACCCGCAGTCCAACACCGTGTTCATGCCCGTGGGCAGCGCGGCAGTCGACCTCTGGGGTGTGAAGCACACCGCGCTGGACCGCAAGTACGGCGCCTCGATGCTGGCCGTCGATGCCAGCACCGGCAAGGAAAAATGGGTCTACCAGACCGTGCACGATGACCTCTGGGACTTCGATGTGCCGATGCAGCCCTCGTTTGTGGACTTCCCCGGCGCCGCTGGCAAGACCACGCCTGCGCTGGTGTTCGGCACCAAGGCCGGCCAGATCTTTGTGCTGGACCGCGCGACCGGCCAGCCCCTGACCCAGGTGGAAGAGCGCCGCGTGCCCGCTGGAAAGATCGACGGCGAGACCTATTCGCCCACGCAGCCCTTCTCGGTCGGCATGCCCAACATCGGCGCCGACGACATGCGCGAATCCGACATGTGGGGTGCGACGCCGTTTGACCAGCTGCTCTGCCGCCTGAAGTTCAAGTCCAAGCGCTACACCGGCCTGTTCACGCCACCGGGCACCGATGCCTCGCTGAACCTGCCCGGCTCGCTGGGCGGCATGAACTGGGGCGGCATCTCGGTCGACCCGACCAACAACTACCTGTTCATCAACGACATGCGCGTGGGCCTGGAAGTGCAGCTGATCAAGGCCGACCCGGCTGACGCCGGCGCCAAGTCCGACGGCAACGAGGCCGCTGCGATCACCAAGCCCGTGCCGCTCGATGGCACGCCCTACGCGATCAATGCCAAGGTGCGCTTCATGTCGCCGCTGGAGATCCCTTGCCAGAAGCCGCCTTTTGGCACGCTGACTGCCGTGGACCTGAAGACCCAGCAGATCGCCTGGCAAGTGCCGGTCGGCACTGTCAAGGACACGGGCCCCTTCGGCATCAAGATGGGCCTGCCCATCCCCATTGGCATGCCCACCATTGGTGGCACCATGGCCACGCAAGGCGGTCTGGTCTTTATCGCTGCCACGCAGGATTACTACCTGCGCGCCTATGAAACCGGCACCGGCCAGGAAGTGTGGAAAGCCCGCCTGCCCGTGGGCAGCCAGGGCACGCCCATCAGCTACCAGTCGCCGGTGACGGGCCAGCAGTTTGTGCTGGTCTCGGCCGGCGGCGCACGCAACTCGCCCGACCGGGGCGACTATGTGATCGCCTACGCGCTGCCACGCCACTGATCGGGGCTGGTCCGCGCGGATTCACGCTGATTGGCGCTGACCTGTACAGCCCGGTGCAAGACTTCCCGCCAGGGAAGGCCTTCACCGGGCTTTTTCATGCCTGCGCGGGATGCATGGCATGGCGCCCGAGCGCCGACCAACCCCAAAACTGCCACAGGTTTTAATTTGCTATACATTGCATAGCAACACTGCATCGCAATATCGCATCGCACATCAGCAAACCGCAGCAAAATCCGGTGTTATCAGCCTTCCACCATGCCACGCATCCAGTCGGGCAGATCCACCGCCTTCTGGCGCGCAAAGTCCACCCACAGCACGGTGGCGCCGCCGCTGGCGTAGACCTCGCCGGGCGCATCCTGCCTCTCAATGTGGTACCAGGTCTCAAAGGCCGTGCGCGCCGCATCGCTGACATACATCTTCACCACCAGCTGGGCCGGGTACTCGATCTGCCGCAGGTAATTGCAAAAGCAGTTGACGACCACCGGGCCCTGGCCCGCGCCATGGGGCGTGTCGCGTGTCGAGCGCAGCCACTCCACGCGCGCGCTTTCCATGTAGCGAAAATAGACGGTGTTGTTGACATGGCCCAGACTGTCCATATCTCCCCAGCGAACGTCCATCACCGAGTCATGAACCCAGCGTTTGTGGTCAGGCAGCAAGATTTTCATAGACTCGCATCTTACGGTGCGTCCATGAACGCCGGCGACAGCGCCTTGTCGCCGACTTTCACAGGCACAAAGCCCCTGTCTCAGAAATCAGAGCGGAGAAGCGCCTAAATCTAGGGCTAACCCTAGGATCAGGGCGGTTACCGCACTGCAACATCCTCATAAAATCCATGGCACTGCATGCAACCCAGGCTCAGATCTGCCGCATGCCTGCCACCCGCTTGAAAAGAATTTGTACGGAGCCCCGATGACCAACGAAGAAATACTGGCCCAATATGGCCCCCGCGAGTCGATGGAGTACGACGTTGTCATCGTCGGCGGCGGCCCAGGCGGCCTGGCCACGGCCATCCGTTTGAAGCAGCTCGCAGCGGAAAAAGGCAGCGATGTCTCCGTCGTCGTGCTGGAAAAAGGCTCCGAGCCTGGCGCGCACACCTTGTCGGGCGCCATCATGGACCCGCGCGCGCTGACCGAGCTGATCCCCGACTGGAAAGCCAAGGGCGCGCCTTTGACCCAGCCGGTGACCGAAGATGCGATGATTTTCCTCAGCGAAAAATCCGGTCTGCGCACCCCCAACTGGCTGCTGCCCCCTTGCTTTCACAACGAAGGCAACTACATCGTGCAGCTGGGCTTTGTCGTCAAATGGCTGGCCGAGCAGGCCGAGAGCCTGGGCGTCGAGATTTTCCCCGGCTTTGCCGCCGCTGAAGTGGTCTACAACGAAGACGGCTCGGTCAAGGGCGTGGCTACCGGCAACATGGGCGTCGGCAAGAATGGCGAGCCCACCGGCGAGTTCCAGCTGGGCATGGAGCTGCATGGCAAATACACCATCTTTGCCGAAGGCTCGCGCGGCAACCTGGGCAAGCAGCTGATCGCCAAGTTCAAGCTCGACGAGGGCAAGGACCCGCAGACCTATGGCCTGGGCGTCAAGGAATTGTGGGAGATCGATCCGCAGCGCCACCAGCCCGGCTTTGTGATGCACACCGCCGGCTGGCCGATGAACAACGACACCTACGGTGGCGCCTTCCTCTACCACCTTGATGACAACAAGGTCACCCTGGGCTTCATCACCGGTCTGGACTATTCCAACCCCTACCTGTCTCCGTTCGAGGAGATGCAGCGCTGGAAGACCCACCCCAACATCCGCTACTACCTCGAAGGCGACGAGTCCAAGGGCATCAAGCCGGCCAAGCGCATTGGCTATGGCGCCCGCGCCATCACCGCCGGCGGCCTGATGAGCCTGCCCAAGACCGTGTTCCCCGGTGGCGCGCTGGTGGGCTGCGATGCCGGTTTCCTGAACGTAAGCCGCATCAAGGGCAGCCACGCGGCCATCAAGACCGGCATGCTGGCGGCTGATGCCGCCTTTGACGCGATTACTGCAGGCCGCCAGGGCGATGAGCTGAGCGCCTACCCCGCTGCGTTTGAGAAGAGCTGGCTGTACGAAGAACTCAACAAGAGCCGCAACTTCAAGAGCTGGTTCAAGAAGGGCCTGGTCACCGCCTCCATCATGAATGGCCTCGAGCAGTTTGTGCTGCGCGGCAACATGCCCTGGACCCTGCACCGCGACAAGCCCGACCACGCCTACCTCAAGCCCGCGTCGGAATGCAAGCCCATCGTCTACCCCAAACCCGATGGCAAGCTGACCTTTGACCGGCTCTCGAGCGTCTTCATCAGCGGCACCAACCATGCCGAAGACCAGCCCGCCCACCTGACCTTGAAAGATGCCAGCGTGCCGGTGCAGATCAACCTGGCGAAGTACGCCGGCCCCGAGCAGCGCTACTGCCCGGCCGGTGTCTATGAGTTCGTGGCCGACGAGAGCCAGGGCGGCAACGCCCAGCGCCTGCAGATCAATGCGCAAAACTGTGTGCACTGCAAGACCTGCGATATCAAGGACCCAACCCAGAACATCGTCTGGGTGACGCCCGAGGGTGGCGGCGGACCGAACTACACGGGCATGTAAAGACCGGGCTTGCTCGGGTTTCCATGGCAGGGCAAACACGGGCCGGCCCGCAATGGATTGCCGAATTTGGCCGACAAGCGCGCCCTGACGGGCGTGCGGACAATGGCCTATGTTTGTCTGGTCCCGCTTTTCCCGCCGTTCAGCCCGACCCGGGCCCTGCCAGGTCCGGGATCTGGCGGGTGTTGCCCAGACCCCTCATCTGCGCAAGCTCATGTGTGCACTGCTGGCCGGCCTGGTCTGGGCCAGTGCCAGCCACGCAGCCCCTGCGGCCGTCGGCACAGCGCCCGCAGCGCCCAGCAAACGCGCCAAGCGCCCCCCTGCACCTGTAGCACCCGCAGCGCCCAAGGCCGCAGCGCCATCCGCGCCCGCAGCAGCGCCCGCCCCCGCGCCTCTGGTATCGGCCACCGACCTCGATCTGGAGCGCTTTATGGGCCTGTGGTACAAGGTCGCCAAGGTCGAGGAGCCGCAAGATGCGCTGCGCACGCGCGAGCGCTATGAGTTCCTGCAACGCTACGACGGCGGCGTGCGGGTGATCGCCACTTCCTACGATCCGCTCTCCAACCGCTGGGACCGCCGGCAGGACTATATGGCCCCGGTCGATGCCAAGGGCGCGGCGCTGAGCAGCCACTACCAGCTGCCGATGCCGGTGCATTTCAGCATCAGCCGCTTCGGGCCCTTTGGTGTCAGCTACTACGTCGTGGCACTCGACCCCCACTACCAATGGGCGATGGTGGCGGGCCCCGGCCCCAAGTCCTTTTCCATCCTCAGCCGCCGCAGCGAGCTGGAGCCGGAGTTGCGCACAGCCCTGGAGCAGTTGGCGACACGCCAGAACCTGCTCAAGGCCGCCTTGCAATGGGCCGCGCCCGACCAGGAAGCCCCGCCTCGGTGAATACCCTGGGTGCGCAAAATCGGCAGGTCACAGGCTTGCCGCAGGCCAAATTTCAGACACAGTTTTATTGCCAGAGCGCTGCATATTTTTCAGCCAAACACATTTTTATTGATCCAAAAGACTATTAAATGAAATTTAGCTGCAAGCATGCGCCCACTTGCGCAAGCCAACACAGCTTTTCAGGCAGGGCTGCAACTAGGGCAATCCCATAGATCACAAATGTGTCATCCCATGGGTGGTGGGGTGTAGACTGCTGCTACCTGTTTGCCACCTGTTGTTACAGGTGGCGGATCAAGCAGCAGTGCTGCAAACGCAATTCAACATATTTGGCGGAGATATACGCATGAAGAAATTGGCTTGGGCCCCCTTGGGCGCAGTGGCACTGGCAATCGCGGCCATCGCGCCCGCACAGGCAGCAGACCAGAAATCGGTGGCCGTGACGGCCATCGTGGAACACCCTGCGCTGGACGCCGTGCGCGACGGCGTCAAGGCGGCACTCAAGGCCGAGGGTTTCGAAGAAGGCAAGAACCTCAAGTGGCAGTACCAAAGCGCCCAGGGCAACCCTGGCACCGCCGCGCAGATCGCCCGCAAGTTTGTCGGTGACAAGCCCGATGCCATCGTTGCCATCGCCACGCCATCGGCCCAAGCCGTCGTCGCCGCCACCAAGACCGTGCCGGTGGTGTTCTCTGCGGTGACCGACCCCGTGGCCGCCAAGCTGGTGCCCAGCTGGGAGCCATCGAAGAACAACGTGACCGGTGTCTCCGACCTGCTGGCGCTGGACAAGCAGATGGAGCTGCTCAAGAAAGTGGTGCCCAATGCCAAGCGCGTGGGCATGGTCTACAACCCCGGCGAGGCCAACTCTGCCGTGGTGGTCAAGGAACTCAAGGAGCTGCTGCCCAAGATGGGCATGACCCTGGTCGAAGCAGCCGCGCCCCGCTCGGTCGATGTCTCCAGCGCAGCGCGCTCGCTGGTGGGCAAGGCCGATGTGATCTATACCAACACCGACAACAACGTGGTGTCGTCCTATGAAGCCCTGGTCAAGGTCGGCCAGGATTCCAAGCTGCCGCTGGTGGCCTCGGACACCGATTCCGTCGCCCGTGGCGCCGTGGCGGCCCTGGGTATCAACTACCGCGATCTGGGCGAGCAGACCGGCCGCATGGTGGCGCGTATCCTCAAGGGTGAAAAGCCCGGCGACATCAAGACCGAAGTCTCCAGCAAGATGGAACTGCATGTGAACCCCGGTGCCGCTGAGAAGCAAGGCATCAAGCTGTCCGACGAGCTGATCAAGTCGGCTGCCAAAGTCATTCAGTGATGGATGCCGCCTCACCTGTGGCTGTGCAACCCGCACAGCCCAGGGGGTGACAAGACGCAGCCCCGCCAGAAGCGGGGCTTGTTTGTTATCCGGACTAGCTCTGATAAGAAAACTCCATGACCTTATTTTCATTTTTGGGAGCCATCGAGATCGGCCTGATCTTTGCGCTGGTCGCGCTCGGTGTGTTCATTTCCTTTCGCCTGCTGCGCTTTCCTGACCTGACGGTCGATGGCAGCTTCCCCTTGGGCGCGGCCGTCTGCGCGGTGATGATCACCGGCGGCTACAGCCCCTTTCTGGCCACCATCGGCGCCACCTTGGCCGGCGCAGTGGCCGGCCTGATCACCGGCTGGCTCAACGTCAAGCTCAAGATCATGGACCTGCTCGCGTCGATCCTGATGATGATCGCGCTCTACTCCATCAACCTGCGCATCATGGGCGGCCCCAATGTGCCGCTGATCAACGACCCCACCCTCTTCAACCAGCTGCAGCCGGCCGGCATCGAAGACTATGTGTTCCGCCCGCTGCTGATGTGCGTGATTGTGGTGCTCGCCAAGCTGGCGATGGACTGGTTCTTCCTGACCGAACGGGGCCTGGCCATTCGCGCCACCGGCACCAATGCCCGCATGGCCCGCGCGCAGGGCGTCAACACCGGCGGCATGATCTTGCTGGGTATGGCGGTCTCCAACGGCCTGGTCGGCCTGGCCGGTGCACTGTTTGCGCAGACCCAGGGCGGCGCCGACAGCTCGATGGGCATCGGCACCATCGTGATCGGTCTGGCAGCAGTGATCGTGGGCGAATCCATCCTGCCTTCGCGCAAGCTGATTTGGGCCACCCTGGCCGTGGTCCTCGGCGCCATCGTCTACCGCTTCTTCATTGCACTGGCACTCAACAGCGATTTCATCGGCCTCAAGGCCCAGGATCTGAACCTGGTGACCGCCTTGCTGGTCACGATCGCGCTGGTCATCCCCCAGCTCAAACGTCGTTTTGCGAAAAAGCACTGACAAGGAGAGAGACATGCTGAGCGCAAAAGACCTCAAGATCACCTTCAACCCCGGCACCCCCATCGAAACCCGCGCGCTGCGTGGCATGGCGCTGGATATTCCCGCCGGCCAGTTCGTCACCGTCATCGGCTCGAACGGCGCGGGCAAATCGACCTTTTTGAACGCCATCTCCGGCGACCTGATGGTCGACTCGGGCAGCATCGTCATCGACGGTGAAAACATGACGCGCAAGCCCGTCTGGGACCGCGCGCACAAGGTGGCCCGCGTGTTCCAGGACCCGATGGCCGGCACCTGCGAAGACCTGTCGATCGAAGAGAACATGGCCCTGGCGCATGAGCGCGGCAACTTTCGCGGCCTGTCCAAGGCCGTCAAGCAAGCCAACCGTGCGCTCTACCGCGAAAAGCTCGCCACCCTGGGCCTGGGCCTGGAAAACCGTTTGACCGACCGCATCGGCCTGCTCTCGGGCGGCCAGCGCCAGGCCGTGAGCCTACTGATGGCAGCGCTCCAGCCTTCGCGCATTCTGCTGCTCGACGAGCACACCGCCGCGCTCGATCCGCGCACCGCCGACTTTGTGCTCAAGCTCACCGCCCGCATCGTCGAGGAAGGCCAGCTGACCACGATGATGGTGACCCACAGCATGCGCCAGGCGCTCGACGTGGGCGACCGCACCGTCATGCTGCACCAGGGCCAGGTGGTCCTCGACGTCAGCGGTGAGGAGCGCGCCCAGATGGACGTGCCCGATCTGCTGCAGATGTTCGAGAAGGTGCGCGGCGAAAAGCTCGCCGATGATGCGCTGCTGCTGGGCTAAACAGCCGCTCCGGCACCGCCACAACAGCGGAGACCACCCAGGTGGCTCCGCTGTTTTTTTATGCCTCAGAGCGCTGCAGCACGGCGCAAAAACCGCCGCAGCGACCAGGCCGCCAGCGCTGGGAACAGCGCAAACACCGCAAACAACCAGAGCGCCGAGCGGCCCAGCGCTGCCGGTTCGGCCAGGGCGGTCAGCCCCAGCGCATTGGCCACCAGGCCCACCAGCGCCGCGCCAACCGCCATGCCATAGAGCTGCACCGTCGTGATGCCCGATGCGGCGCTGTCGGCCTCCTGCGCACTGGCGCTGTGCATGATGGCATTGAGCACATGGGGCCAGGCCATGCCCACGCCCAGACCCAGCAGCGCCAGCGCGATGCCGCAGACCACCAGGGCCGCCATCCCCTGCCAGGGCATCGCAAGCGCCAAGGCCACCAAGGCCAAGGTGCAAAGCACCGGTCCGATCAGCATCAGCGCCCGGCCCGCCCGGCCACTCTTGCCCGAGAACAGCACCGAGGCCACGGACCAGCCGCCCGCAAGCAAGGCCGTCACATAGCCGGCCGTCAAAGGCTGCAGGCCATGCAGGTGCTGCAGCAGATAGGGCACAAACACCTCCGTCATCGTACCCACCAGCAGCAAGGCGACGGCGGCGTACAGCATGCCCAGCGGCTGGCCGAGCGCCGTGCCGCCCTGGGGCAGCAAGCGGCGGCGGGCGCGGCGCTCATGCCAGATCGCGGCCGCACCGGCCAGCAAGCCGGCTGCGCCCAGCAGCCATTGCCAGAGCGGCGCAGTCACCACACTGGCGGCAGCCACCAAGAGCACCGACAGCGCCAGCAGCGCAATCTGCAAGCCGGCAATGCCGCCGTCCTGCGCGGGTGTGCTGCGCAGCAGACGCTGCGGGGCCAGCTGGCGCTGCACCAGCAGCATCTGCAGCACGAGCAAGGGCAGCAAGGCGCCAAAGGCCAGGCGCCATTGGCCGGCCTGGGCAAACAGTCCGCCCACCGCGGGACCGCTGAGCGTGGCCACGCCCCACATGGCCGAGATCAGCCCAATGGCACGCGGCCATAACGCGGGCGGAAACACCAGCCGGATCAAGGTATAGCTCAGTGCCCCCACCGCGCCACCGCCCAGGCCCTGCACCGCGCGGCCCAGCAGCAGCATCGGCATGGATGGCGCCGTCGCGCACAGCAAGCTGCCCAGGCCAAACACCAGCAGGCCTGCCAGCATGGCGCCGCGCGCGCCCCAGCGGGCCAGCATGCGCACCGCCAGCGCCGCGCCAATGATCGAGGCCACGACAAACAAGGTGGTGCTCCAGGCATACCAGGCGAGGCCGCCAATCTCCTGCACCACCGAAGGCAGGATGGTAGTGACGATATGCACATTGATCGCATGCATGGCGACCGCGCCGGTCAGCGCCAGCGCCTTGAGACCATGGGGCCGGCCCAGCAGCTGGGCCCAGCCGGCAGGTGCTTCGGGCACCGGCACAGCGGCCGTGGTGAGGGGTGATGAAGAGGACGATGCCATGCCATTCCTGGTTATGAAATAATGCAAGCATTGTCTTTGATAATTCCCCGTCCCAAACAATAAAACAAGCTATCACTTGTATAAATAAATGCCATCGACCCCCATCGATCCCTCGTCCACCATGCGCATGCTCGAGGCCCTCAAGCGCCAGGCCCCCGCCAGCACCGCCGACCTGGCGCGCGCGCTGCAGATGACGGCCGAGGCCGCGCGCCAGCAGATCAACAAGCTGGCCGACCAGGGCCTCGTGCAGGCCGATCTGCAAAAGCCGGCCGGTGCGGGCCGGCCGCGCCATTTGTGGACCTTGACCGCAGCGGGCCAGCGCTACTTCCCCGACGCCCATGCCCAGCTCACGGTGCAGCTGATTGGCGCGATCGAAAAACTGTTTGGCCAGCAGGGCATGGACGGCATGATCAGCGAGCGCGAAGCGCAATCACGCTGCCGCTACCGCCAGGCCTGCACCGCCCCCGGCCTGCCCGAGCGCCTGGCCCAGCTGGCCGAGGTCCGCACCCAGGAGGGCTATATGGCCCATGTCGAGCCCCACCCGCAAGGCTGGCTGCTGGTGGAGCACCACTGCCCGATCTGCGCGGCGGCGCAAAGCTGCCGGGGCTTTTGCCGTTCGGAACAAGCGCTGTTCCAGGAGGTGGTCGAAGGCCTCGCGACCTTGGAGCGCAGCGAATACCTGCTCGAAGGCGGCCAGCGCTGCGTGTATCTGGTGCAGCCGCTGTAAGTCCACCGGCGACACCACCACCTCAGGCCGCCGCCTGACGCGGCACAGCTGGCTCAGGCGCAAGCCGCTGCTTCGTCGCCCCCCTGGGATGCGCTGCGGGCTTGGGTCTGCGGCTTGGCCATGCGCAGGCAGACCAACCAGGCCAGCAAGGCCAGGCCCGCTGCGCCCCAGAGCGCATGCTGCAGGCCCTGGGCATTGGCCTGGCGCAGGGTCTCGGCGCTGGCCCCTTCCAGGCCGGCCAGCGGCGCTGCTGCCAGCATTACCAGCAAGGCCAGGCCCAGCGCCGCGCCCACCTGCTGCGCGGTGGCGGCCACCCCCGATGCCACGCCTTGGCGCGCAGGTGCAATGCCCTGGCCCACGAGGACCCACATGCCGGTCCAGCTGGCGCCCTGGCTCAGGCTCATCACCACAAAGCCGGGCACCAGCCAGGCATAGTTGCCGGCCAGCGGCAGCACCGCTGCCATCCAAACCATGCCCAGCACACCGGCGGCCCAGCCCCGCAGCAGAACCGTACGCACACCGTGCTGCGCCAGGCCGCGCTCGGCCAGGCGTATGCCCCAGGTGCACACCGCCGTTGGCAGCACAAAGGCCAGGCCGGCCTGCAGCGGGCTCCAGCCCAGCACCTGCTGGAAATACAGGCCCAGAAAGTAGTACTGCACGCCATAGCTGCTCATGAACAGCATGGCCAGCAGCATGCTGGTCTGCAAGCTGCCCACCCGCAGCATGGCCAGTGGCATCAAGGGCGCTGCCACCCGCGCCTCGGTGCGCCAGAACAGGCCCAGCGCGGCCAGCGCCAGCAGCAGCAGGCCCGCCGTGCGCCAGTCAGCCCAACCCCATTGCGGGCCCTGCACCAGCAGCGCCACCAAGGCGCTGGCACCCACGGTCACGCTGATGCAGCCCAGCAGGTCAAAACGCCGCTGCGCAGCGGGCACTGCAGGCATCGCCGGCAGGTAGCGGCCTGCGGCAATCGCACAAGGCCAGGCAATCGGCACCAGCACCCAGAGCACCCAGTTCCAGCCCAGGGTCTGGGTCAGCAAGCCACCCAGCAGGGCACCGGCCGCCAGCCCGCCGGCACTGGCCATACTCCACACCGCCAGCGCGCGGTTGCGCTCAGCGCCTGCGGCATACAAGGTATTGATCATCGACAAGGTGGCCGGGAACAGCAGCGCCGCTGCCACGCCCTGCCCGGCACGCGCCGCCACCAATTGCCAGGGCAGATGCGCAAAGCCGCCAGCGAAGGAGGCCAGGCCAAACAGCGCCATCGCCACCACATACATGCGGCGCTGGCCCAGCAGGTCCGCAAAGCGCCCGCCCAGCAGCAGGCAGCCGCCAAAGGCCACGCTGTAGCCGCTGATGACCCACTGCAGGTGGCGGGCATCGAGCTGCAGCTGCTGGCCGATGGCGTCGAGCGCAACAAAGACAATCGTCGCATCGAGCGCAATCAGCAGCTGCGCAAACGACAGCAAGGCCAGCGCGGCACGCGGATGGCGCAGCACCACGGTTGGGTGCACAGGTTTTTCAAGGGTCACTTCATCACTCCAAAACATACGGACCTGCAGTGCTGGGGCAGCAGCTGCAGGCGGGTGATGACCGGTCATGGCGACATGGTATTTAAATCAATAACGAAGATAAACAGAAAATCTATCTTTTACTTATGCAAAAATGAATCAATAGTTTGGCAGGAGCAGCCCCATGGATTTGAACGCGGTACAGATGCTGATCAAGGTGGCCGAGCACAAGAGCTTTACCCAGGCCGCGCACTGCCTGGGTACCACGCAGTCGCGCATCTCCCGCGCCATTGCGCAGCTGGAGGCCGAGCTGGGCACGCGCCTGCTGCACCGCAATACCCGCAATGTGTCGCTGACTCCCGATGGCTGCCTGCTGGTGGACCGCAGTGCCGCGTTGATCGCCGGGCTGGACGATGCCAGGCAGCAGCTGCTGGACCGGCGCTGCGAGCCCACCGGCGTGCTGCGCATGACAGCACCCTCGGTGCTGGGCCGTGTGGTGCTGACGCCCCTGCTCGGCCAGCTACTAGAGCAGCACCCGGGCCTGCAGATCGAGGCCAGCTTTACCGACCGCCTGGTGGACATGGTGGACGAGGGCTTTGACGCAGCGGTGCGCATTGGCCCCCTGCTCGACAGCCGCATGATCGGCAGGCCACTGCCGCCGCTGCACTGGGTGACAGTGGCCTCTCCCGCCTACACCGCCCGCCATGGCCGGCCGCAAAACCTGGAAGAGCTGGCCACACACCGCTGCCTGTCGGTCTACAACCACTACCGGGGTTTTGCCGTGCCCTGGCAGTTTCGCCTGCCCGATGGCAGCACCATCGACTGGCCCGCGCCCCATGCCATCCGCTTTGACAGTGGCGACCCCTTGATCGAAGGCGCGATTGCCGGCCTGGGCGTGGCCCAGGTGATGGGCTTTGCGGTGCGCGATGCGCTGGCCGATGGCCGGCTGGAACGGCTGCTGCCCGCGCTGGAAGGCCGCAGCCGCGAGCTCTCCCTGGTCTACCCGCGCACACGCCATGCCTCGCCCAAGGTACAGGCGCTGTGCAAGCTGCTGCTGGGGCGCAGCGCCTGGTGATGGCGGCCGGCCGCCAGGCGGGCTGGCAGCGATTGTTCAAATCCATGCAACGCTGCGTTCAAACCAGCGGCACCCCAAACCAGCAGCCAAGCCCTACAGTGGATACAAGCGCCAACAACCAATGGCAAGCAGGCGCTCTTCACCGCGGTTGCGGTCCGTATTCAACGATTGAGGAAATATTCACCATGGCTAAAGTTCTGGTTCTCTACCATTCCATGTACGGTCACATCGAGACCATGGCCGGCAAAATCGCCGAAGGCGCAGGCAGCGTGGCGGGCACCGAGGTCGTCATCAAGCGCGTGCCCGAGACCATGCCCCAGGAAGCCTTCCAGGCTGCCGGCGGCAAGGTCAACCAAACCGCTGCCGTGGCTACGCCCGCCGAGCTGGCAGAGTACGACGCCATCATCTTTGGCACCCCCACCCGTTTTGGCAATATGAGCGGCCAGATGCGCAGCTTCCTCGACCAGACCGGGGGCCTGTGGGCCAAGGGCGCGCTGTCGGGCAAGGTCGGCAGCGTGTTCACCTCCACCGGCACCCTGGGTGGCCAGGAAACCACCGTCACCTCGTTCTGGAACACCCTGGCCCACCACGGCATGGTGATCGTGCCCGCCGGCTTTGGCCTGCCCTCGCAGTTTGACCTGTCGCAGGCCAAGGGCGGCTCGCCCTACGGCGCCGCCACGCTGGCCGGTGCCGATGGCTCGCGCCAGCCTTCCGCCCCCGAGCTGGAACTGGCCTTTGCCCAGGGCGCCAAGGTCGCCGCACTGGCCGCCAAGCTGAGCGCCTGAGCCTTTAGAACCTGTTCAAAGTCTCCTCGCGCCGCGACAGTGTCTTTGCGAGATGGGATGCGAGGCGCAACACCGCAGTAATAGCCGCGCTATTGCGAGGATTTGCAACGACGCAGACCGCTCGCAAAGTCACAGTCCCTATGGGTTGGAGTGAAATCGGGCGATTTCTGCGCGCTGGCTCTTGCTTGCACCCCGGTGCAAGCTGCGAACCAGCCCTTCGAACTCATCCCGATTGCACTCCAACGCGGCTGCGTAGAGACTTTGAACAGGTTCTTAGCCGGCCCGGCCGGCTGCAGCCGTCTTAGAACGTAAAAAAGCCAGTCAGAGGTTCTGACTGGCTTTTAGGTTTTTTGGCTTTTTGATTTTGACGCCTTGTGGGGTGCCTGCCACCGTGCTGGTGGCAGGGCAGTGCCGCTTACTTGGCGGCCAGGCGCTGCCAGGTGTCGATGACGCTGTCGGGGTTCAGCGAGATCGAGGCAATGCCCTTGTCCGCCAGCCACTGGGCAAAGTCCGGGTGGTCCGAAGGGCCCTGGCCACAGATACCGACGTACTTGTTCTGGGCCAGGCAGGCGGTGATGGCGCGCTCGAGCATCTTCTTGACGGCAGGGTCGCGCTCGTCAAAGTCGGCAGCCAGCAGCTCCAGACCGGAGTCACGGTCCAGGCCCAGGGTCAGCTGGGTCAGGTCGTTCGAGCCGATCGAGAAGCCGTCGAAGTACTCCAGGAACTCATCGGCCAGGATGGCGTTCGAGGGCACTTCGCACATCATGATGACTTCCAGGCCGTTCTCGCCGCGCTGGAGACCATTGGCCGCCAGCAGCTCGGTCACGCGCTTGGCCTGGTCCAGGGTACGCACGAAGGGGATCATGATCTTGACATTGGTCAGGCCCATGTCGTTGCGCACGCGCTTCAAGGCCTCGCATTCCATCTTGAAGGCTTCGCCAAAATCCTTGGAGATATAGCGCGCTGCACCACGGAAGCCCAGCATTGGGTTTTCTTCATCGGGCTCGTAGCGGCTGCCACCGATCAGCTTGCGGTACTCGTTGGACTTGAAGTCCGACATGCGCACGATGACCGGCTTGGGATAGAACGCCGCAGCGATCGTTGCCACACCTTCGGTGATCTTGTCCACGTAGAAAGCGCGTGGCGAGGCATGGCCACGGGCCACGGATTCAACGGCCTTCTTCAAATCAGCATCGACAGCCGGGTAGTCCAGGATGGCCTTGGGGTGCACGCCGATGTTGTTGTTGATGATGAATTCCAGACGTGCCAGACCCACGCCGTCGTTGGGCAGCTGGGCAAAGTCAAAGGCCAACTGGGGGTTGCCCACATTCATCATGATCTTGGTCTTGATGGGCGGCATCTCGCCGCGCTTGACCTCGGTCACTTCGGTCTCGAGCAGGCCGTCATAGATGCGGCCGGTATCGCCTTCTGCGCAGCTGACCGTCACCAGGGTGCCGTTCTTCAGCAGCTCGGTGGCATTGCCGCAGCCCACGACGGCAGGGATGCCCAGCTCGCGCGCAATGATCGCGGCGTGGCAGGTACGGCCACCGCGGTTGGTGACGATGGCAGCTGCCTTCTTCATCACCGGCTCCCAGTTCGGGTCGGTCATGTCGGTCACCAGCACATCACCGGCTTCGACCTGGTCCATCTGCGAGATGTCGGAGACCAGACGCACGCGGCCGGTGCCGATCTTCTGGCCAATCGCACGGCCTTCGGCCAGCACGGTGCCGCTGCCCTTGAGCTTGTAGCGCTGTTCGGCCTGGCCCTTGGACTGGCTCTTCACCGTCTCAGGGCGTGCCTGCAGAATGTAGAGCTTGCCGTCGGTACCGTCCTTGCCCCATTCGATGTCCATCGGGCGGGCATAGTGCTTCTCGATCACCAGCGCGTACTGCGCCAGCTCCTGCACTTCGGCATCGGTGAGCGAATAGCGGTTGCGCAGCTCGGGGCTGACATCGGTGGTGCTCACCAGCTTGCCGGAGGCGGCTTTTTCTTCAGGCGTTGCAAACACCATCTGCAGCAGCTTGGAGCCCAGGTTGCGGCGGATCAGCGCCTGCTTGCCCGCTTCGAGCATGGGCTTGTGCACATAGAACTCGTCCGGGTTCACGGCGCCCTGCACCACGGTCTCACCCAGGCCGTAGCTGGAGGTGATGAAGACCACCTGGTCAAAGCCCGACTCGGTGTCAATGGTGAACATCACGCCTGCGGCACCCTTGTCCGAGCGCACCATGCGCTGCACACCGGCCGACAGGGCCACCACGTCGTGCTCAAAGCCCTTGTGCACGCGGTAGGAGATGGCGCGGTCGTTGTAGAGCGAGGCAAACACTTCCTTCATCTTGTGCAGCACATCGTCGATGCCCACCACGTTGAGGAAGGTTTCTTGCTGGCCGGCGAAAGAGGCGTCAGGCAGGTCTTCTGCGGTAGCTGACGAGCGCACGGCAAAGGAGGCCTCGGTATTGCCCGCTTGCAGAGTCACAAAGGCCTCGGCAATGGCTTTTTGCAGATCGAGCGGGAAAGGCTGGGCCTCGACCATGGCCCGGATCTCGGCGCCGACCTGGGCCAGCGCGCGCACATCGTCCACATCCAGCGCCGCGAGCTTGGCGCTGATCTTGTCAGCCAGGCCTTCGTGGGCCAGGAACTCGCGGAAGGCGTGGGCCGTCGTGGCAAAGCCGGTCGGCACGCGCACGCCTTGCGGCAGTTGCGAGATCATTTCGCCGAGCGAGGCGTTCTTGCCGCCTACGACCTCGACGTCGGTCATTCTCAGGTTCTCAAACGGTACGACCAGGGCGGTCGCGCTGTAGAGGTTGGACATGGTGAAGCTCCGGAAGTTAAAAACTGGCTCGGGCGCCCATGGCCGCAGTGGGGGCAATGGCACGCACGCATAGACTCCTGCCCGGCCGCTGCGGGCTCGGACATCTGGCTTTGTATTTGTACTGGTAGGCCGGAGTACATGCGGGAAATGTGAATAATGGGCGTCATTGTAGGCGTGCCGCCGCCGTTTTGCTTGCGACTTGCTGAACACCGTGGTCAACAATGACAAACCCCGCAGGCAGCCGTCCACCGCCTGCGACAGAATTCGCCCGTTACCGCCGATGTAGCCCTAGAACCTGTTTACGATCTCTACGCAGCCGCGTTGGAGTGCAATCGGGATGAGTTCGAAGGGCTGGTTCGCAGCTTGCACCGGGGTGCAAGCAAGAGCCAGCGCGCAGAAATCGCCCGATTTCACTCCAACCCTTCGGGACAGTGGCTTTGCGAGCGGTCTGCGTCGTTGCAAATCCTCGCAATAGCATGGCTATTGCTGCGGTATTGCGCCTCGCATCCCATCTCGCAAAGACACTGTCGCGGCGCGAGGAGATCGTAAACAGGTTCTTAGGCCCAACATGCACCAACGCACCATTTTCTTTATCTCTGATGGCACCGGCGTGACAGCCGAGACCTTTGGCCGCGCCATCATGAAGCAGTTCGACATCACCACCCGTGCGGTGCGCCTGCCCTTTGTGGACACGGTCGACAAGGCCCACCAGGCCGTGCACCAGATCAACCACACGGCCGACAAGGAAGGCAAAAAGCCCATTGTTTTCACAACCTTGGTCGAACCCGAGACGGTCAAGGTGGTGCATGAGCACTGCAAGGGCCTGGTGATGGACATGTTTGCCACCTTTGTCCAGCCGCTGGAAGACGAGCTGGGCGCCAAGTCGCACCACCGCATTGGCCGCTTTACCGATATCAGCGAGAGCAAGGAATACTTTGACCGCATGGAGGCGATCAACTTCAGCCTGGCGCACGATGACGGCCAGACCAACCATGACCTGGCCGGTGCCGATGTGATCCTGGTGGGGGTGAGCCGCAGCGGCAAGACGCCTACCAGCCTCTACCTGGCGATGCAGTTTGGCCTGAAGGTGGCCAATTACCCGCTGATCCCCGAAGACTTTGACCGCCAGCAGCTGCCACCGGCCCTGCTGCCTTATAAGAAGAAGATCTTTGGCCTGACCATTGCCCCCGAGCGCCTGTCCCAGATCCGCAATGAGCGCCGCCCCGACTCGCGCTACGCCAGCCTGCAGAACTGCCGCATGGAAGTGGCCGAGGCCGAATCGATGATGCGCCGCGCCGGCATCCAGTGGCTGTCGACCACGCACAAGTCCATCGAAGAGATTGCCGCCGTGGTGCTGCAGGACCTCAAGCAGGACGAGTGAGCGGCGCGCAGCCAATCGCTGCCCATTGCTGCTGATGGCTGCTGATGGCTGCTGATGGCTGCTGATGGCTGCTGATGGCTGCTGATGGCTGCTGATGGCTGCTGATGACTGCTGATGGCTGCTGATGACTGCTGATGGCTGCCCATCGCGGCCCCTGGCTTTTTCCCTAACGCTGCGCGGTAGGGATGCGCAACGTTACCCTTGCTTCGCACAGCTTTACAGCAGGCCGCATGCGCGCCTGCTATAACCAAGCGATCACGGCCCCGTGTGGATGGGCCGCCGCTCAGGAGTTCAAGCATGAACACAACTTTGACCTGGATCGCCAGCGCCGGCCTCTGTGCCGCGCTGCTGGCCGCCCTGCCCGCCCAAGCCGCCCAGCCGGGCGCTTTTTCCGTGACCGAGACCAAATCGGCCATCGGCAACAAACCCGCCAAGGCCCCCCGCACCAAGGACCGCTGCATCGGCCCCGAGCTGGTGGACAAGGAAGGCTTTCTCTACCCCGATCTGATCCTGTCCAAGCATTTCAGCCAGTGCCGCATCAAGGACAGCAAGCTCTTGGACAAGAACAACAAGAGCTGGACGGTGACCTGCGGCAAGATGCTGACCGCCCAGGCCAAGCAAACCAATACCGGTGACAACTTTCATCTGCACATCGATGCAGCCCTGCTGGGCGGCGCGATGAAGCAGACGCTGGACTATGAGGCGCAGAGCTTGAAGCGCCAGTGCACGCCCGACGACGAGCCGCTGGAATAAGCAAGCACGCAATCAGCCAACTCGGCGGGCTGAGGCCCGCTTAAGTTTGCGCGAACAGATACTGGGCCGTGCCATCCGGCGCCTGGGTGGCAAAGCAGCCCACGCCCCAGACCTGGGCAATGGTCTCGGGTGTCAACACCTCATGTACGGTGCCATGCAGGCAGCCGCCACCATGCACCAGCAGCACATCGTCGGCATAGCGCAATGCCAGGTTCATGTCATGCACCACGGCAATCACCCCCACCCCGGCAGACGGCCCCGCATGCGCCCAGTCGCGCAGCAAAGCCATGGTCTGGTGCTGCCAGGCCAGGTCCATCGCAGCGGTGGGCTCGTCAAGCAGCAGCCAGCGCGCGCCGCCGCATGCGGCCGGCTCCCAGAGCTGGGCCAGCACCCGCGCCAGATGCGTGCGCGCCCGCTCCCCACCTGACAAGCTGCGCACGCTGCGCTGGGCAAAGGCGCTGACCTGGGTCAGCGCCATCGCACGCTCCACAATGCCGGCCTCATCGGCGCTGGGCTGGAGCCGGTGCGTATAGCGCCCCAGCTCCACCACCTCCTGCACCGTAAAGTCAAAGGCCACGCCACCGTCCTGCATCATCATCGCGCGGCGCAGCGCCAGCTGCTCGGACGACCAGCGTGCCAGCGGCTGCCCATCAAAAAGCAGCTGACCACCATGGGGCTGCCACTGGCCCGTCATCGTGCTCAGCAGGCTGGATTTACCCGCGCCATTGGGCCCGACGATGGCGGTGACCCGGCCTGCCTCAATGCGGGTGTGCAGGCTCAGCAGGGTATCGCCACCGGGCACGCCGACGGCCAGGTGCTCCAGGCGCCAGCTGCTGACGGGCCCGCAGGATGCGGACTGCGGCGCAAGCCGCTTGGCAGCGCCCCAGGTTTTGAAGGGATAAAACATCGGCAGCCTCGCTCAGAGCTGGCGCCGGAACTGGCGCAGCATGGCCAAAAACAGCGGCACGCCGACCAGAGCAGTCAGCACGCCCAGCGGCAGCTCGGCCGGCGCCACAACGGTGCGCGCAAAGGCATCGGCAAACACCACCATCGCAGCGCCCAGCAAGGCCGATGCGGGCAGCACCACCCGGTGGTCCGGCCCGGCCAGCATGCGCACCCAGTGCGGGGCCACCAGGCCGATAAAGCCAACCATGCCGCAGCCGGCGGTGATGCAACCCACGACCAGAGCGGCCAGCACCACGGCCAGGCGCTTGGTGCGCTCCACCCCTACGCCCATCAGGCTGGCCTGGGCCTCGCCCAAGGCAATGGCATTGAGAGACTGGGCCAGGCGCTGGGCGATCAGCAAGGCCACGGCCACCACGGCGCAGGTCGCCAAGGCCACCGGCCAGCGCGTGCTGCCCAGGCTGCCCATGAGCCACAGCTGCAGGTTGCGCAGCTGCTCATCGGTGGACAGAAAACTCAGGAGGCCCAGCCCAGCCATCGCCAGCGCATTGATGGCCACGCCCGCCAGCAGCATCACGCCAATGCGCGTGCCGCCCCCTGTTTGGGACAGGCCATAGATCAAAAACGTGGTAACCAGGCCGCCGCCAAACGCGGTCAGCATCAGCGGCCAACTGCCCAGGCTGCGCGGCAGCGCCGGAAACCACAGCGCGCCCATCACAATCAGCGCAGCCGCCGCCAAGGCCGCGCCGCTGCTGACCCCAATCAGGCCCGGGTCGGCCAGCGGATTGCGAAACAGCCCCTGCATCAGCGCCCCGGCCAGCCCCAGGCCCGCACCGGCTGCCAGGCCCAGGATGAGACGCGGCAGGCGGATGGTGGCAAACACCAGTTGCTCGGTGCTGGCGCCCGGGCTGGCAGCGCCCGCGCCCTGCCACCAGTGCAGCCAGGCGTTCCAGGTGATGCCCGGCAGGCGCGCCGCATCGATCGCAAACGCGCCCTGCCCGGCCGCAAACACAAAGGCCGCCAGCACCAGCAAGGCCATCAGGCCCAGGGTGCTGGATTTGCCCAGGCGCCGCTGCGCCGGGCGCCGACTGGGCTTGCGCGCGGCGCTGCCAGCCGCCCCCGCAGCGGGGGCTGGCGATGGCGCCACCGCATGCAAACCCGCTGCTGCCGGCTGGCTGTGCGGGGCGTCCGCGCTGACGCGCACACGCGCCGCTTCGCTCATGGCTGGATGGCCAGCAAGCCCTGGTGCAGCGCCTGCACGGCCTGCGGCAGGCGCGGGCCATAGCCCAGCAGCTGGCTTGCCTCCAGCGCCACCATGGTCTTGTTCTTGAACGCAGGGGTCAGCGCCAGCTCAGGCCGCGCCCAGAACTTCTCCGCACCGCCCACCGCCTCCAGGCCCTGGGTGGTGGTCACAATCACCTGCGGCGCCGCCTGCGCCATGGCTTCGGCCGTCAACGGCCGGTAGCCTTGGAAGCCCTGCATCACATTGGTCGCGCCGCCCAGGCGCAGCAGCGCATCAGCTGCCGTGGCCTGGCCTGCCACCTGGGGCGATCCGCTGTGCGACAGCACAAACAGCGCACGCGGCGCGCGCCCGGCAGCCACACTGGCACGCACCTGGGCCTGGGTCTGGTCCCAGTCGGTCTGCAAGTGCTGCGCCAGCTGCTCGGCCTGGGCCTGCTTGCCGGTGGCCTGGCCTACCAGGCGGATCTTGCGCAGCACCTCGTCCCAGCTATGGTCGGACTGCACCAGGGCCACGGTCACCCCGGCCTGCGCAATCTGCTGCAGCACCACGGGCGGGCCGGCCTCGGTCGTGCCGATCACCGTATCGGGCTTGAGCGAGAGCACGCCCTCGGCGGCCAGCTGACGCACATAGCCCACCTTGGGCGTCTTGTCGGCGGCCTCCGGGTAGTTGCTGGTGCTGTCACTGCCCACCAGCAGCTGCTCGGCGCCCAGCAGGTAGATGATTTCGGTCAGCGCGCCGCTCAAACTGATCAGGCGCTTGGCCGCCACCTGGGGCTGCACGCCGACAAAGGGCTGCAGCACCGATTTGGCACCCGCATCGGCCACCGGCCGGGCGGGCTGTGCCCAGAGCGGGCCCGCCATGGTTGCAGCGGCAGCACCAGCAGCCCAGGTCAGGCAATCACGGCGATTCAATAAAGCCATCTTGCACTCCTCAAGCACTTACCGGCTCGGCGTTCAGGCGCGGCAGGCCGGTCGCCAGCGCGCGCCAGCCAGCCAGTTCCGGCTTGCCGGGCTTGCGGGCACCAAAGAACATGGCCATCAGGTCGCCATAGGCGTCGAACAGCTCGACCGAGGTGACGGTGCCATCGCTGGTCGGCTTCTCCACCAGCCAGGCATGGGCGATCAGATCGGTGCGCAGATGCAGGTTAAAGCCCTGGTCCAGCACATTGATCCACTCGGCATTGGGGCTGCTCATCGGCTCGATGCGCTGCACCGGGCCGCTGTGGATCTGGATGCAGCCGCCGCTGCTGACAAACACCATGATGGGCGTGGCCGAGAAGCTGGCCTCGTTGAGCAAGGCGGTCACACTGTCCTTGGCCAGGGGCCAGGCAAACTGGCCCTGCACCAGGCGGAAGGACTGCTGGCGCTCGGCCCCGGCCTTCTTGATGATGCTGAAGAACTCATGCGTGTCCTTCATGCCGGCCCAGGCGGCCTGCAGGGCGGGCACATCGACGCTGCTATCGGCCGGCACGCTGACGGGCTTGCGTGCCTCTGGCGCATCAAAGCCGGGCACGCTGCCGCCAGCAGCCACCGCAAAGCGCTCCACCAGCGCCTGCCAGGCCTGCAGATCGCTGGCGTCGCGGGCATAGACCTTGTGCACTGCCCGGCCTGCCCGGTTGTAGAACTGCAGGCTGCGCAGCACCGTGCTGCCGCCATGGGCCGAGGTCTCGGTCACCGCAAATCCGGCATGCCAGCTGGCAAAAAACAGGCGCAGGTCAATGTCTTCGTTCAGCGCAATACCCACCTGGGCCCCCAGCTCACCGCCCGCGCTGAGGTTGGCATATACGCCGGTCTTCTCATGCACGGTGCTGGCATTGCGGGTCAAGGCCATCACCGGGCCGCAGGCTTCCAGCGCCTTGAGCACCTCTACCCAAGCGCCCTCGGGTGCTGCCAGTACCTGCACCTGCAAGCTGCTGCCCTCCGGCTGCCACTGCTGGGCATGGGCGGCAATCGCCTCGCCTTCGCTGGTGCCGGCAGCTTCGGCCGCTTCCTTGGCGCGCAGGCCCTTGGCACGTTCTGCGGCAAAGGCCTGGCGGATGTCTGCGGCACGGGCCGCGCTCAAGGCGGCTGGCGCAGCGGCGGGAGAAAGAGACGGATTCATGGGGGGACTCCTTATGGAAAAACCGGCAGCGTGCAAACCGCGCACGCTGCCCTCAGAGGCAGATTTAGAACTCGGCGACCAGGCTGACCTTGGCCGAGCGGCCCGGCTGGGTGTAGCTATCGATAACGCCTGAGCTGGACGCGAGACCACGCACATCGGACCAGCGCCAGTACTTCTTGTCGGTCAGGTTGTAGATACCCACGTTCAAGCGCAGGTCCTTGCGGATGCGCCATTGCGCTGTCAGGTCCACCAAGGTGGCCGATGGGTTCAGGAACTGGGTGCCACCGCTAGGGTTGGTCGTGTCCTTGGCCTTTTTGCCCTGGGTGTAGTTCAGACCCAGCTGCGCTGTCCAGACGGCGGCTTCGGCACGCAGGCCCACGGTAAAGCGCTGCGGATCGATGGACGACAGCGGCTCGGCGCTGGTACGGTCACGGCCCTGGGTACGGCCCCAGGAAAACGGCGTACTCCAGCCGATGCCGGCGTAGCGCCCCCAATCGGCATCGCCCTTGACTTCAAAGCCACTGATGTTGACTTTGCCTCGGTTGACCGACTGGAACACCAGTGGATCCGCAGCGGTACCCACACCACCCACCTGCACCAGGTCGTCAATAAAGTCCTTGTAGCGGCCGGTGAATGCCGCCACATCCAGCGCCACATTGCCCAGCCGCCCACGCACCCCAAACTCCAGGTTCTGGCTGGATTCCGGTTTCAGGTCGGGGTTGGGGATGGTCTTGTAGTTGGCCACCGGGTTTTCAAAGAAGGCATTGACCTGGCCGGCGTTGGGCGCGCGGAAGCCCTTGGCGTAGTTACCGAACACACTCCACGCCGGATCGACCCGGTACATCACACCCAGCTTGGGCGAGGTGGCATTGCCCGACAGTGACACCGCATTGGCGCCAAAGCCGGCCTGGTCGGCCTTGATGCTGAAGTGGTCGTAACGCAGCCCGGGCGTGAAGGTCCAGTTGCCCAGCACCAGCTCATCTTGCGCATAGAGGGCCCAGCTCGATTCGGTGGTATCGGGAAAGCGCTTGAGCGGGAAGGTCTCGCCCACCGGCGGCGTGATACCCGTCTGCAGGTTCTCGACATCGCTGCGCACATAGTCGATGCCGTAGGTGATCTTCTGCGCCAGGCCCGCATCGCCGCGCAGCAGCTTGCTGGCCTGCACATTGGCCTGCCAGGTCTTTTCCTGGTAGGTCACATCGCGCGTGCGGTCGGCCGCCGTCAGGCGGTCTTCGTAGATGAACTCGCGCGAATCGGCGTTCTGGTAGCTCAGGCTGGCCTTGATGTCATCCCACGCGGGCGTGCTCAGGTTGCGCCACTCGCCCGTCCAGCTGCCGCGCGTGCGCTTCATGTCTGTTGAAGATCCGGAATCGATGACGGCCGTAGCGGCGGTGACCGGCGGCGCCGTGCGTGCGGTGTAGAGCTGGTAGTCGGCTTTCTTGTCGACATGCTCGACGGTGAAGGTGTGCTTCTGGTCCGCATTGGGTCGCACCACCACCTTGCCCAGCACCGAGGCATCCTTGTCGCGCTGCGGATTCGGTGTGGTACGGCGCGTATCGAGCGTGTCGATATCGCCCATGTTCTTGAGTTCATGGCTGCGGCCCAGATTCACGCCCAGCAGCCATTCCACCGTCTCATTGGGCTTGCCAGCCAGGGTCAGGCCCAGATTCTTGCCGGTGTTCTCGCTGTCATAGCCTACGCTGGCACGGCCGCCAAAGGTCTGGCCGTCCTTGAGCAGGTTGCGGGGATCATTGGTGATGAAGTTGACCAAGCCTGCCATGCCGTCGGAGCCATACAGCGCCGAGGTGGCCCCCCGCACCACTTCCACCCGCTGGACCATGCCGACATCCAGGTAGTCACGGCCAAAGGCATTGGCGCTGAACACATAGCTGCGCGGCAGGCGGATGCCATCGACCAGCATCAGCACGCGGTTGCCGTCCAAGCCCCGGATATTGAAGCCAGCGTTCTGGTCGCGGCCGGTGGGGCTGGACGCCAGGGTGAAGCGCGCCGGTGCGCGCTTGACTGAGACATTGGGCATGTCGCGGGCAATATCGCGGATATCGCGCATCTGCTGCTCTTCCATCTGCCGGGCATTGATGACATCAATGCTCATCGGCAGCTCATCGGGGTCCTGCTCGTAGCGCGAGCCACTGACCACCATTTCCTTGAGCAAGGGCGCATCGGCCGCAGCCACCTGCACGGCGCCAGTCGCCTGACCGGAGCTGGCCGCTGCAGGGCTTTGGGCCTGTGCTGCCTGGGCCACACACATCAGTGCAGCCAGTGCCAGGGGTTGCAAGGCCAACGGCTGGCGCGCGGCACTGGAGAGGCGCGACACAGGGAGGGACGAAGACACGCGATGCGTGTCGCAAGGGGGATGAGCAGCCACGGGCCGAGCTTTCAGACAACAGGGTTGAACAAAGAAGCTGGCAATGACGGCCCGCTGCAAGGGCAGGGGCGGCAGCACGGCTGGCGTGCGGGTCACAGGCTGGCGATGTAACAATTATATGAGAATAGTTCTTATTTATCGAGGCAATAGCCCTGCAACGACTGGGTGCTGCTTCGAAATAGCGACAGTTGCAGCGGAATACGCAAGATCTGCGCTTGCTCGAGCCGTCATCGGCAACCCCCGCGAAGCTTTTGCAGCCGGCACGCACCAACAAAAAAACCGCCTGGTCTGCAACGCCTGCACCGGTGGAGCACCCCCTGGGCGCCCTGTACCTTGGCAACGGCATGCAGACCAGGCGGCTTGCGCGCTGGCCTTGCTGGCGGCTTAGCGGCTTATTTCAGCCATTTCTGCGCCTCTTGCTGCAACACGCCGCGCAGCGCCAGCACATCCCAGGTGAACTGCATCACGCGCTGGTAGTCGGCATCGTCCACCGGCAGCATAAAGCCCAGCTGGTTGACGGGGGTCAGCGGCTTGTCCAGGTAGGCGGCGTAGAGGCGCGGGTCGGCCTTGCTGTAGTGCAGCGCCTCATAGGTCTCGGTGATCATCGCATCGCCCTTGCCGTCGGCGATCAGGCCCGGAATCTCGGCGTTCTTGTCATGCGTGCTGACCTGGGCATTCTTCAGGTTCTGCAGCACATAGGCCTCGTTGGTGCCGCCGGGATTCTTGATCACGCGCACGCTGGCCTGGTTCAGGCTTTCGGGCGTGGTGAACTTGTCCTTGTCGGCCGCACGCACCAGGGCTACCTTGCCAAACGGCGCGTAGCCCGGCAGCATCTGCACCTTGCTCAGGCGCGCCACATTGCGCGTGATGCCGCCCACGGCCACATCAAACTTGTTGTCCTGCAGGTCCTGCATCAGCTTGGGCCAGCTGGTGTCCACATACTCGACCTTGACCCCCAGCTCCTTGGCCATGGCCTCGACCACCTCGATATCGTGGCCGGCGTATTTGCCATCGGCCTTCATCGCAAAGGGGCGGTAGTCGCCCGGGGTGCCCACGCGCAGCACCTTGGCCTGCATGATGGCATCGAGCCGGGGGCCCGCCTGGGCAGGCAGAGACAGCGCTGCAAGCGCCGTCGCGCTGAGGGCCATGGCGGCGAGGGTGTTGGTTTTCTTCTGGAACATGGTGGCACCTTGGTGTGGTCGACAATCGGGAGGGAAGATCACGCAAAAAAAGCGTGCACACCGTTGCGGTGTACACGCTTTTTGAGACACGCGGCGCCATTGTGTCCCAGCGCCAGCCGCCTGCCCATCGGGGTTCACCCAAGCCTGGCAGGCGCTGCGCCGATCAATAACGCGAGATCTGGCCCTGGTTGATCTGCACGCGGTCGCCCGGGCGCAGATCGCCGGGGTTGGGCACATCAAAAATGCGCTGGCCGCCGTTTTGCAGGTTGATATGGATGCGGTAGCCGCTGACGGTGCTGCGGCCGCTGCCCGACGACTGCTCCAGCGCATTGCCGGCCGCTGCGCCACCGGCCACACCGGCTGCAGTGGCGGCCATGCGGCCAAAGCCGCCGCCGACCTGGTTGCCCAGCACACCGCCAACCACGGCGCCCAAGATGGCGCCTACGCCGGAGGTGCTGCGCGACTGCGAGCGCAGCTCTTCAATATTGCCCACGGTGCCGTATTCCATACCGTACGGTGCTTGCTGCTGCGGATAGCCGCCCTGCTGCGGGTAGCTGCCCTGTTGCTGGGGCGCCGGGCCTTGCGGGTAGCGGTTGTCATAACGGGGAGGTGCCTGCACACAGGCCACCAGTAGCGAGGCGGCCGCCAGGGCCAGGCCCAGCTTGCCTGCACGTTGCAGCAGGCTGCGCGAGCTTGGATTTGTTTGAGACATTGCGCTCTCCTTTCAGATCACAAAAATGACGAGGGGGTCAGGGCCACCAAGGGCCCGCCAGGTTCAGTAGCTTGCGGTGGCTTACTTGGTGCCGGTGGAGCCATAGCCCCCGGCGCCGCGTTCGGACACATCGCCAAAATCTTCGACCACCTGAAAGCTCGCCTGCACCACCGGCACGATCACCATTTGCGCGAGGCGTTCCATCGGCTGCAGCACAAAGGGCTGGCTGCTGCGGTTCCAGGCGCTGACCATCAGCTGGCCTTGGTAGTCGCTGTCGATCAGGCCGACCAGGTTGCCCAGCACGATGCCATGCTTGTGGCCCAGGCCCGAGCGCGGCAGGATCATCGCGGCATAGCCAGGGTCGCGCAAATGGATGGCCAGACCGGTAGGCACCAGCTGCCAGGCATTGGGCTCCAGGGTCAGAGGGGCATCGAGACAGGCACGCAAATCCAGGCCGGCGCTACCAGGGGTGGCGTACTGGGGCAGCTGCTCTTGCATGCGGGGGTCGAGAATCTTCAGGTCAACAATCATGGTGGTGGTTCAGCTATCAATGCAGCGAAGGCTAGCATATACACAACGCCCGCCAGCGCAGTTGGTGCACCGGCCTACAGGCATTTACCGTATGCATACAAATGCAAGGAACTGCACCACCCCCACCCTGTCCCCCTGCGGCATCCGGCTGGGGCCGTGTTCTGTGGCCGCCTAGTTCTTTTGCGACCAGCCCTTTTTGAAGGCCGCAATCAGCATCACGATGCCCAGTGGCGGAAACATGATGCCCAGGATCGCGGCGATCAGCACCCCGATGAGCTTGAAACCGCTGAACGGCTTCTTGCTGGCTGTACTGCCACTGCCGGCAGAGGTAAAAATCGAGGTGGTGGCTGCGCCTGCACTGCTGCGCGTTGTAGTGGTCAGCGTCTGCGCCGCGCCCTGGCGCCTGTCCTTGCGCACCTGGTCCATCTGGCGGATGCGGTCGAGCAGCTCCTGGGCCTGGTCGGCGATCGGGTTGCTGCTCGTCTGGCCGGATGGAGCCGCTGGCGACTGGCCGTGGCCTGGCCGCGCCGGGCGCTGCATGCTGCCCATGGTATGAGGGGCACCGGGGTTCTGCCGGGCGATGAGCTGGTCCACATAGCGCACAAAGTCGCCGTGCGGTGGTGTGTCATAGACAGATGCGCTGTCCCTGTTCAGCAGTGCCAATGGCATCTCCTCTTGCCGCCGTCGCTTGCAAGCGGCAGCAGCGATTGATAGTTTCAAACTCCGGCATAGCAAGGCTGCATGCCCGGACCCTCTTGTCCCTCTGAGAGCGCATTGTGCTTGACATCCTGCGCCCCTACAACGCGTCAGATGCAGCGCGCGCTGCCTGCACCCGGCCTTGCTTTCTGTCACAATGGCCTCAACTTTTGTCCATGGCGCAACCCCTGGCGCCAAAAAACCCAAAATTTAACGAGGAACCTGCCATGTCGGAATCCCTGATCAAGCACACCAACGAAGCCAGCTTTGAAGGCGATGTTCTGCAACCCAACACCAATGTTCTGGTGGACTTCTGGGCCGAATGGTGCGGCCCTTGCAAGCAGATCGCTCCGGTGCTGGAAGAAGTGTCGGTCAGCTACAAGGACAAGCTGCAGATCGCCAAGGTCAATGTCGATGAGAACCGCGCCATCTCGGCCAAGTTCGGTATCCGCGGCATCCCCACCTTGATGCTGTTCAAGAACGGCGAACTGGCCGCCACCAAGGTGGGCGCGCTGAACAAGGCCCAACTGACGGCTTTCCTGGACGAGCAACTGGCCTAAATCCAGCCCCTGGATGCGCGGCCCGCGCGTCTGCATCCCGGCATGGCTGGCCCAATCTGGCGGCCATCGCCAACAAAGCACGGTTTCTGCCGTGCTTTTTGCATTTTTCAAGCATTTGATTTTTCTGTATTTTTATAAAAAAATCAAAAAACCTAGCCGCTCACTGTCCCGCCTGATACATATAGTTGATAATTCAGGCAGGATGTTCCTGCAGCAACCTGTCTATAATCGACATTTAGATCACCGATCGTATTCCGACCAAGAATAGATCAAGCATGGTCTCCGGCTTCGCGGTCTCCCGCTTATTGCACCGGCTCTGCATTCCCCCTACCTCTAACAGTTACTCCGTTCTGGAGTCTATCCATGCACTTAAATGAGCTCAAGGCACTGCATGTGTCTGAAGTCCTCAAGCTGGCAGAAGAGCTTGAAATTGAAAATACTGGTCGCATGCGCAAACAGGAGTTGATGTTTGCGATCATCAAGAAGCGGGCCAAGGCCGGTGAACAGGTTTTTGCCGATGGCGTTCTCGAAATCCTTCCCGACGGATTTGGCTTTCTGCGCAGCCTCGACACGAGCTTCACGGCCAGCACCGATGACATCTACATCTCCCCCAGCCAGGTGCGCCGCTTCAACCTGCACACCGGCGACATGATTGAAGGCGAAGTGCGCACGCCCAAGGATGGCGAGCGCTACTTTGCACTGACCAAGCTCGACAAGGTCAATGGTCTGCCACCCGAGCAGAACAAGCACAAGATGATGTTCGAGAACCTGACGCCGCTGTTCCCCAAGGAACAGATGCGTCTGGAGCGTGACATCAAGGCCGAGGAAAACATCACCGGCCGCCTGATCGACATCATCGCGCCGATTGGCCGTGGCCAGCGCGCACTGATCGTCGCCGCCCCCAAGAGCGGCAAGACGATGATGATGCAAAGCATTGCACACGCCATCACCGCCAACTACCCCGATGTGCACATGATGGTGCTGCTGATCGACGAGCGTCCGGAAGAAGTGACGGAAATGCAGCGCTCGGTCAAGGGCGAGATCATTGCATCGACCTTTGACGAGCCCGCCGCCCGCCACGTGCACGTGGCCGAGATGGTCATCGAGCGCGCCAAGCGCCTGGTGGAAATGGGCCAGGATGTCGTCATCATGCTCGACTCCATCACCCGTCTGGCCCGCGCCTACAACAACGTGGTGCCCTCGTCAGGCAAGGTGCTCTCCGGCGGTGTGGACGCCAATGCGCTGCAGCGCCCCAAGCGCTTCTTTGGCGCGGCCCGCAATGTCGAAGAAGGCGGCTCACTCACCATCATCGCCACCGCGCTGGTCGACACCGGCAGCCGCATGGACGAAGTGATCTTTGAAGAATTCAAGGGCACCGGCAACAGCGAGCTGCACCTGAGCCGCCGCCTGTACGAAAAGCGCGTCTTCCCGGCCATCGAGCTCAACAAGAGCGGCACGCGCCGCGAAGAGATGCTGCTCGCTCCCGAGATCCTGCAAAAGACCCGCATCCTGCGCCAGTTCATGTACAACATGGATGAGATCGAGTCCATGGAGCTGATGATCAAGAACATGAAACAGACCAAGAGCAATGTCGAGTTCTTCGACATGATGCGCCGCGGCGGCTAAACCCCGCCCTGCGCCCACCGGCCTGCCAACCCTCCACTCAACACGGAGGGTTTTTTCATGCCCGCGTGCGCCAGCGCTCTCCCGCCACGGTTTTGGGCGACCGGCCAAAGTGGCGCTCAAAGGCCGTGCTGAAGCTCGAGACATGCTGGTAGCCCACCTGGTAGGCCACCGCCGAGACGCGCTGGCCGCTGTCCAGCAATGCCCAGGCGCGCTCCATGCGGATGCGGGTCAGCATGCGGTGGGGGCTGGTGCCCAAGAGCTGGCGAAAGCCGGTTTTCAGCGCAAAGGCGTTGGTGCCCACCGCTGCGCACAGGTAGGCCACCGTCAAGGGCTGGGCATAGTCGCGCAGCAGGATGTCGCGCGCCTGGAGAATCTTGTCCTGGTCTGCGGGCCGCAATGGGGCCGCCGTGGCTGGCGGCGGGCGCAGCTGGCGGGTCTGCTCGGACAGCAGGCTGAGCGCGGCGATCTGCATGCCCAGCAACGCACCTCGCTCATCCCGCCCCTCTTGCGCATGCCTGGGCAGCAAGGCCGCCGCCCATTGCGCGGTGCTCGCACCATAGGCGCCAAAATGCAGCGCGCGTGCCGATTGGTCAAAGCGCACACCCTCCAGCAGATCGGCCAGTCCATAGCGCTGCAGCAAGGCCTCATCGGCCACCAGCCGCAGCTGACGCAGGGCAAGCCCGGCCGGAAAGCAGCGCTCGCCCCGCACGGAGGCAAAAGCGGCCAAGGTGCTGTGGCCGGCGACAAAATCAAAACGCTGGCCATCCACACCGGTGGTGCTGGACTGCCCTTGCAGCGCCACCGTCAAGGTCAGGCAGCGGCTCTCACGCTCCAGCAGGCTGGCTTCCAGCAAGGGCCGGTTGGGCTGGTAATCCATATAGACCAGCGCCAGGCCTGGCTCGATCTGCAGCCGGTCGGTGGCGCAATGGCCCAGCTGCGCGGGCAGGCTGGAGCGCCACCAGGCTGAAGGCCCCAGGCGCTGGGGTGCGCTGGCATCTGCGCTGCTGATTCGGTAGACCAAGTTTGCCTTTCTGGCCGCAGCACGCGGCAGCATCGCGAATGAATCCGCCCTGCCAAAGCAATGCTCCGTTTTGCCTAAATTTCAAATGATACCTATTTGCATTTGAAATTTATAGTGAAGGCTCTGTAGTCAATTCCAAGCACCCGGACCGCAACCATGGCACACCCCCTCTTATCGACAAACAACCCTCCTCCGTTTCACTGCACAGCGGAGACCTGACCATGCGCATGGATTTTCAGACCGAGCATCCGCTGCAGCCACTGTGGCGCCTGGCTGCGATTCCACTGCAAAGCCAAGCGCTGGAGCAAGCGCTGGCGCAGCGGCTGTTTGACCAGCTGCGCGAGCCCGCCAGCGCCCAGGCGGTGGCAGAACGCCTGGGGCTGCATGCAGGGGCCTGCGCCGTCTGGCTGGAGCTGCTGTGGAGCATGGACCTGCTTGACCGCCAGCACGCAAACCATGCGCAAGGCGATGACCTGTTTGCCAGCTCGGCGCTGGCCCAGCGCTATTTTCTGACGGACGCAGCCGACTACTGCGCGCAGGCCTGGCAGTACCGGCAACAGGCCTTGTCCGGCCTGGCCAGCCAATGGCCGCAGTGGCTGGCAAAAGGCAGCGTGGCCATGACCGCGCCGCCCGGCAGCTGGGCCCAGGCGGCCCGCGTGCAGATCGGGCAAGAGCAGCGCGCGATCACCGTGCCAGCGATGGCGCACCTGCTGGCGCAACTGGGCCCCCTGCCCGCCACAGGACGTTTGCTCGATCTGGGCGGCGGCCCCGGCCATATCGGCATGGCACTGGCCCAGCAGCTACCCCACTGGCAGGGGCTGGTCTGCGATGAGCCAGCCACCGCCGCCGTGGCCGCCGAGAACATTGCCAAGGCCGGACTGCAGGGCCGCATGGCTGCGCAAGGCTGCGATGTGCAGCAGCAGGACTATGGCCAGGGCTATGACCTGATCTGGTGCTCGTCGGTGCTGCACTTTCTGCCGGACCCGGCCCAGGCCGTGCGCGGCATGTGGCAGGCCTTGAAGCCCGGCGGCCTGCTGCTGCTGGCCCATGCCGAGCGGCCCGATGACCCGGCGATGGCCGCCTGCGTCTGGCCGTTTTATGCCGGCCTGGTGCTGCGCGGCCATTACCTGCCGCGCCCGGGCGATATCGCCCAGCACATGGCAGCAGCTGGCTTTGGCCAGATCCGCGCGCTGGGGCGGCTGGATTTTCCAATGGCGCCGGTCTGGCTGCATGCGGGGCGCAAGCCGGTTTAAAACTCGCTAAATCAAAGCATTGCAATGCTTTAGCCTCAGGCTGCCAAGGCCATCAGCCGACTGAAACCCGAGGTTTTGCTGAAAACAAACCCATCCTATGCAATAATGGAGGGCTTTTATTGCGGAAAGTACGCCCAGTTTACTGGGATGCAGAGGTTGCATCCGGCTTGGCACGGCTCCCGCACTTGACCTAAGGAAGAATCATGAAAGAAGGCATTCACCCAGACTACCGCGAAGTGTTGTTCGTGGACCTGTCCAACGGCTTCAAGTTTGTGACCCGCTCCTGCGTGAACACCAAGGAAACCGAAACCTTCGAAGGCAAGGAATACCCGCTGTTCAAGCTGGATACCTCGTCTGAGTCGCACCCTTTCTACACCGGCACCCAAAAGTCGGTGGACAACATGGGCGGCCGTGTGGAGCGTTTCCGCAACCGTTTCGGCAAGAAGTAATTTGCTTTTGGCAAAAGGGCTTCGGGCTGCAAGGCCTGGCGCCCTTTTTGTCTTGGCAACCCAAAGGCAGTGCGACACCGTACTGCCTTTTTTCATTGACCCGCCTGGTGGACGCGCAGACAATGCGCGGTTCTCCTACATTTCTGGTGCAGGGCCTGATAAGCTGCTGAGCCTTGCTCCCTCTGGTAATCCTGTGTGAATTTTCCAACCCCAGCCATCGTCTCCCAAGCCGCTGTACGCCCTCTGCCGCGTGCACTTTTGCTGCTGCTGTGCCTGGCCTATGTGGTGCCCGGCTTTATCGCCCGCGCGCCCTGGAAGACCTTGGACATCACCAGCTATGGCTACGCGCTGGCGCTGGCAGAAGGCCGGACTCCGTGGCTGGCGCCGGAGATCCTGGGCCTGAGCCCGGACACCGAGGGCCTGATTCCCTACTGGCTGGGCGCCTGGGCGATCCAGGCTTTTGGCGACTTCATCTCGCCCGAGCTGGCCAGCCGCCTGCCGTTTGCCGCCCTGCTGTGGCTGGCCTTGATGGCCACCTGGTATGCCGTGTACTACCTGGCGCGCAGCCCGGGCGCCGGCCCCGTCGCCTTTGCCTTTGGCGGCGAGGCCAACGAGATTGACTATGCGCGTGCGATGGCCGATGGCGGCCTGCTCGCGCTGATTGCCTGCCTGGGCCTGGCCCAGCCTTCGCACGAGGCCAGCAGCTATGTGGTGCAGCTGTCGGGCGTGTGCTTTGTGTTCTATGCGGCTGCCTGCATCCCCATCCGCTTTGGCACGCCGCTGTGCATAGGCGCGGTAGGCTTGGTGATGCTGGCGCTGAGCGGCGCGCCCACCTATGCGGTCTGCCTGGGTCTGGGCGTGGCCCTGATCCTGGCGCTCACCCCCGTCGATGCCAAGCTGCGCGCGCGCAGCCTGCAGGCGGCCGGTGCCTTTGCCATCCTGGGCGTGGCCGCCTTGCTGCTGGCCGTCTACCTGCACCAGTGGCAATGGCGCATCCTGCCGGCCGAGCATTTCCGCCAGCTGCGCCCGCTGTTTGAGCTGGTGGTCTGGTATGTGTGGCCGGCCTGGCCGCTGGCACTGTGGTCGCTGTGGATCTGGCGCCGCCAGGTAGCCGACTGGCGCTTTGTGCACCGCCATTTGTGGCTGCCTATCCTGCTGGGCGCCCTGGCGCTGGTCAACACCGTCATCACCACCCCGTCTGACCGTGCGCTGCTGCTGGGCCTGCCCGCATTTGCCGCACTGGCCGCCTTTGCGTTGCCCACCTTCCGCCGCGCGATGGCGGCGCTGATCGACTGGTTCACCCTGCTGTTTTTCAGCGCAGCGGCCATCACCATCTGGGTGATCTGGCTGGCGGTCTACACCGGCACGCCGGCCAAGCCGGCCGCCAATGTGGCCCGTATCGCGCCTGATTTTGTCGCGCAGTTTTCGCTGCCGCAGTTTGTCATTGCCGCACTGGCCACCCTGGCCTGGTGCGCGCTGGCCTTTTGGCGCGCACGCCGCAACCGGCCCGAGATCTGGCGCAGCCTGGTGCTGCCAGCGGGCGGCACCGTGCTCAGCTGGATCTTGCTGATGAGCATCTGGATGCCGATGCTGGACTATGGCCGCAGCTACACCGCCCAGGTGCAGGCGCTGGCCAAGGTGCTGCCCGCCCCCGCCTCGGCCGGCTGCGTGGCCGCCTGGGGCCTGAGCCGCTCGCAGATTGTGGCCATGCAGGCCCAGGGCGGCTGGCAGCTCAAGACCTTGACGGACCCGACCAGCGCATCCTGCAACTGGCTGGCCATGCCGCTCGAATCGCAGCGCACCCCGAGCAACGAGGTGCTGGGCCCTGAGTGGAAGCGCATGGCCGCCGTGGCCCGCCCGACCGACAAGAACGCGGAGATCGTCATCTACCGTCGTCAACCGGGTTGAAGGCGCGTATGCGGGAGATGTTGACGCGCCTGCTGGCAGGCCGCGATATGCGGGTGCTGGCCAAGCATGCGGGCACGGTGTTTGTCGGCCAGATTGCCGTGATGGGCTTTGGCGTGGTCGACACCATCGTCGCCGGCCGCCATGCCGAGGCCTCGCTGGCCGCGCTGTCGGTGGGCTCGGCCATCTTTGTGACCGTCTATGTCTCGCTGATGGGCCTCTTGCAGGCGCTGATGCCGATCTGGTCGGAGATGCACGGCGCGCGCCGCCATGCCGACATTGGCGCCTCGCTGCGCCAGTCCCTCTACATCTGCCTGGCCGCTACCTTGCTGGGCTGGGCCGTGCTGTTCAATCCCGCGCCCATCCTGCGCTGGACCGAGGTGCCGCAGGAGCTGCAGTCGCTGGTCAAAAGCTACCTGGCCATCATCGGCTGGAGCCTGCCGGCCGCGCTGCTGTTCCGCATTTTCAGCACCTTGAGCCAGTCGCTGGGCAAACCCAAGATGGTCACCTGGCTGCAGGCCATGTCCCTGCTGGTCAAACTGCCGCTGTCCATCTGGTTCACCTTTGGCGGCCTGGGCCTGGCGCCGATGGGCGTGTTGGGCTGCGCCTGGGCCACCTTTGTGGTCAATTTCCTGCTCTGCGGCCTGGGCTGGTGGCTGCTGCGCAGCCAGTCCGTCTATGCGCCAGCCGATATCTGGCGCCGCATGGAGCGGCCGCACTGGCCCACCCTGGCCCAGTTTGCGCAGCTGGGTGTGCCCGCCAGCCTGTCGATCCTGGTCGAGATCACCTCCTTTACCTTGATGGCGCTCTATGTGGCACGCATGGGCACGGCCTCGTCGGCTGCGCACCAGATTGCGGCCAATGTCACGGCGCTGATGTACATGGTGCCGCTGTCGCTGGCCATTGCCACCAGCGCCCGCGCCAGCTACTGGCGCGGCGCGGGTGATGAGACGCGGGCGCGCCAGGTGGTGTTTCTGGGCCTGTTTTCGGCCATGGGCCTGGCTGCCACACTGTCGCTGCTGGTCTGGCTCGCCAAGGGCTGGATTGTGCCGATCTACACCGCTACGCCCGAGGTGGCGGCCATCGCGCTGGGCCTGCTGGGCTGGGTCAGCCTCTACCACCTGGCCGATGCCAGCCAGACCGTATCCATCTTTGTGCTGCGCAGCTACCGCATCACCGTCACGCCCTTGCTGGTGTACTGCAGCCTGCTCTGGGGTGTGGGCCTGTGGGGTGGTTTTCAGTTGGCCTACCACGGCATCGCCGGCCGCCCGGCGATGGATTCCCCCATCGCTTTTTGGATGTGCGCCGCCTATGCGCTGGTGCTGGCGGCGGCCTGCTTTTTGGTCTTGCTGCACCGCGTCACCAAAAACGCGGTGCGGATGAGCGCTTAGACCAGTTCTTCCGTCAGCTGCTGGCGCACGCGTGACGGTGGAAACACCACGCTGAACTCCGACCCCTTGCCGATCGTGCTGCGAATCTGCAGCTGCGCGCCGTGGCGCTGCAGCACATGCTTGACGATGGCCAGACCCAGGCCCGTGCCGCCGGTATCGCGCGAGCGGCTGCGGTCGAGGCGGTAGAAGCGCTCGGTCAGGCGCGGGATATGCTCGGGCGCAATGCCCGGCCCGGTGTCGGTGACGCTGACGCGCCCCGAGCCATCGGGCTGGCGCATGAACTGCACACGGATCTCGCCGCCCGCTGGCGTATAGCGCACGGCGTTGTTGACCAGGTTGGACAGCGCGCTTTGCAGCTCATTGCCGGCACCGGCCAGCTCGTAGTGGCCGGCATCGGCATCCTCTTGCGGAAAGAACAGCTGCAAGGGCTTGTCGCCATCCTTGGCAATCATGCGCGCCAGGCCATGCGCATCTTCTTCGCAGCGCTTGAGCAGGCTGCCCACGCTGACCCATTCATTGAGGCTGGGCGGTGGGTTGCCCTCCAGGCGCGACAAGGTCAGCAGATCGACCACCAGGCCTTGCATGCGGTGGGCCTGGTTGGACATCAGCGCCAGGTACTGGGTGCGCTCCTCGGCGCTCAGCGGCAGGGTCTGCAAGGTTTCGATAAAGCCGGCCAGCACCGTCAGCGGGGTGCGGATCTCGTGCGAGACATTGGCGACAAAGTCGCGCCGCATTGCATCGGCCAGCTCCATCGAGGTGACATCGCGCGAGAGCAGCAGCTTGCGGTTGCCGCCATAGGGGAACATCTGCACCGACATGCGCATCGGGCTGGCCGCGCGCATCACCGGGCTGACCATCACCACATCCTTGCTGAAATTGTTGGCGTTGAAATAGCCGATGAACTCCGGCGCGCGCACCAGGTTGGTGATGACCTGCATATGGTCGCGCTCCAGATTGAAGCCAAAGTGGTCACACGCAGTCTGGTTGCACCACTCGATATGGCTGTGCTCGTCGAGCAGCACCACGCCATTGGGCGAGGCCTGGATGGCCGTCAGCACCTGGTGCAGCCGGTCATCGGACTGCGCCTCGTTCTTTTGCAGCTGGCGCACCAGGCGCCGCGCCCGGTCGGCCGCCTCGCCCCACATGCCCATCAGCTGCGGGGCGCTGTCCGCGTCGCCGTGCCGCAGCCAGCCCACCACCTTGTTGCCGCGCCAGACATCGACGACAAACCAGCACCAGGCCCCGATGATGGCCGCCAACAGTGCGCCGGGCAACTGCCCCAGCCACCAGCCCAGGGCCGCGCCCAGGGCCTGAAAAAACAAAAAACTGACAATGCGAAACAGCATGCAGGCCTAACGCTCAAAAACAAAAAAAGCTGCGACCAGCGCAGCCTACAAAAAAAGAGCAAGCTGCCCGAATGCGGAAGTATCCCCGCATCACAGGCAGGCTGCAAGCTAAGCGCGCTGCAGCGCCTGGGGCTGGCCGGTGATGCGGTAGCCGGCACCACGTACGGTCTCCACCATCACATTGGCAGCGCCCAAGGCCTCGCGCAGACGCTTGACGTGGACGTCCACGGTGCGCTCCTCGATGAAGACATGGTCGCCCCAGACCTTGTCGAGCAGCTGCGAGCGCGAGTGCACACGCTCGGCATGCTTCATCAAAAAGTGCAGCAGCTTGAACTCGGTGGGGCCGAGCTTGAGCAGCTCACCCTGGAAGGTCACGCGGTGCGTGGCCGCGTCCAGCACCAGCTCGCCAATCGTCACACTGTCGTTGACCTGCTCGGGAATGCGGCGGCGCAGCACTGCACGGATGCGGGCCAGCAGCTCCTGCGTGGAAAAAGGCTTGGTGATGTAGTCATCGGCACCGGCATCGAGCCCGGCGATCTTGTCGGGCTCATCGCCGCGGGCGGTCAGCATGATGATGGGGATGCCCTTGACGCGGGCATCCGCACGCCATTTGCGCGCCAGCGACAGGCCGCTTTGGCCAGGCAGCATCCAGTCCAGCAAGATCACATCGGGCAGCACCGCGTCCAACTCGCGCTGTGCAGCATCACCATCCTCTGCCCAGATCGGCAGGCAGCCGTTGTGTCGCAGGTTCACCGCGATCAGCTCGGCAATCGCGGGCTCGTCTTCGACAATGAGAACGCGTGGCAGTTTTTTCATAACTCAGACTCTACAAAACACTCGATTCGATTTCTTGCATGGTGGTGTGGCGCACATCGATACCCTTGACCAGGTAGATGATGAGCTCGGCAACATTCTTCGAGTGGTCACCGATGCGCTCGATGGCCTTGGCCAGGAACAGCAGGTCCAGGCTCGGCGAGATCTTGCGCGGATCTTCCATCATGTAGGTGATGAGCTTGCGCACAAAACCGTCGAACTCGGCATCGATCAGGTCGTCTTCCTTGAGGATCGACACGGCCGCCGTGGTGTCCAGGCGGGCAAAGGCATCCAAGGTCTTGCGCAGCAGGCCCGAGGCGAGCTCGGCGGCCACACGCAGGTCCGAGGTCGGCAGCGAGCGGGCGGCGCCGCTGTCGATGATGGAGCCGACCATGCGGGCCATCTTGTGGGCTTCGTCACCCATGCGTTCCAGGTTGGCCGTGGCCTTGGAAAAAGCTATCAGCAAGCGCAGATCGCGGGCCGTGGGCTGGCGGCGCGCAATGATGGTCGAGAGTTCGTAGTCGATGTCCACTTCCAGCTGGTTGACGCGCTTTTCCTGCTCTTCAACGCGCTCGACGGCCTCGGTGCTGAACTGCGACAGCGCGTAGATGGCCTGCTGGATCTGGGACTCGACCAGGCCGCCCAACTCCATCACCCGCGAGGAGATGCTGTTGAGCTCGCTGTCGAACTGTGATGAGAGATGTTTTTCTGTCATATCAGGCTCTTTTCGTTGTAGTGGTTGGCGTGACCGCGCGGCTTAGCCGAAACGACCGGTGATGTAGTCTTCGGTCTCTTTGCGCTGGGGCTTGAAGAACATCTGTTCGGTGGCACCGAACTCCATCAGGCTGCCCAGGTACATGTAGGCGGTGAAATCGCTGCAGCGGGCGGCCTGCTGCATATTGTGGGTCACGATCACCACCGTGTAGTCGTCCTTCAGCTCAGCGATCAGCTCTTCGATCTTGGCCGTAGAGATGGGGTCCAGCGCCGAGCAAGGCTCATCGAGCAGCAGCACTTCGGGCTTGATCGCGATACCGCGGGCAATGCACAGACGCTGCTGCTGACCGCCGGACAGGCCCGAGCCGCTTTGGCCCAGCTTGTCCTTGACTTCGGTCCACAGCGCGGCCTTGCGCAGCGCCCATTCCACGCGCTCTTCCATGTCGCTCTTGCTCAGGTCCTCGAACAGCTTCACGCCAAAGGCGATGTTGTCGTAGATGGACATCGGGAACGGCGTGGGCTTTTGGAAGACCATGCCGACCTTGGCGCGAATCAGGGCCACGTCCTGCTTGCTGGTCAGCAGGTTTTCACCATCCAGACCGATATGGCCTTCGGCGCGCTGCTCGGGGTAGAGCTCGTACATGCGGTTGAAGGTACGCAGCAGGGTCGATTTGCCGCAGCCCGACGGGCCGATGAAGGCGGTGACCTTGTTTTCCGGGATTTCCAGGTTGATGTTCTTGAGCGCGTGGAACTTGCCGTAGTAGAAGTTCAGGTCGCGCACCGAGATCTTGGAGTTCAGTGCATTGGCGTTAGCCGCATTGGTTTTTGTCAACATAGGGTTCACCTGTGAATACTTATTTTTGGCGCGCCATGCTGCGCGCAAGAATGTTCAGACCCAGCACCGCCAGCGTGATCAGGAAGACACCTGCCCAGGCCAGTTGCTGCCAGTTTTCATAAGGGCTCATCGCAAACTTGAAGATGGTGACCGGCAGGCTCGCCATCGGCTTGGACAAGTCGGTGTTCCAGAACTGGTTGTTCAGTGCGGTGAACAGCAGCGGAGCGGTTTCACCAGCGATACGGGCCACGGCCAGCAGCACACCGGTGATGACACCGGCACGGGCGGCACGCAAGGTCACCATGCTGATCACCTTCCACTTGGGCGTGCCCAGTGCGTAGGCCGCTTCACGCAGGCTCGATGGCACCAGGATCAGCATGTTCTCGGTGGTACGGATGACCACCGGAATCACGATCAGCGCCAGCGCGATGACACCGGCATAGCCCGAGAAGCTCTTGAAGCGGATCACGATCATCGAGTAGACGAACAGACCGATCACGATCGACGGAGCCGACAGCAGAATGTCGTTGACAAAGCGGGTCACCGATGCGAGCCAGCCGGTCTTGTTGTACTCGGCCAGGTAGATACCGGCCATCACACCGATGGGCGTGCCCACGAAGGTGGCCAGGGTCACCATCACCAGCGAGCCCCAGATGGCGTTGGCGATACCGCCAATTTCATTGGGAGCCGGGGTCATCTGGGTGACCAGGGCCACGCTCAGACCGCCCACGCCCAGGCGCAGGGTTTCCCACAGAATCCAGATCAGCCAAAACACGCCAAAGGCCATGGCTGCGAGGGACAGGGCAATCGCGACTTGGTTGACGCGGTTGCGTGCACGGTACTTGGCAGCGCGCTGGCTGGCCAGATCGGATGCCTGGATCAAGCTTTCTCCGGTGGTCATGAACGGGCTCCTTCATTCTTTTGCAGGCGGCTCAGCATAAATTTGGAGCAGGCCAGGACGATGAACGTGATGAAAAACAGGGCCAGACCCAGGTAGATCAGCGATGCCTGGTGCAGACCTTCGCCGGCTTCGGCGAACTCATTGGCCAGCGCCGAGGTGATGCTGTTGGCCGCTTCAAAGATGGACAGCGAGTTGAGCTGGTTCATGTTACCGATCACGAAGGTGACGGCCATGGTCTCGCCCAGTGCGCGGCCCAGGCCCAGCATCACGCCCCCGAAGACACCAGTCTTGGTGTAGGGCAGCACGACTTTCCACATCACTTCCCAGGTGGTGGAACCCAGGCCATAGGCCGATTCCTTGAGCAGCGCGGGGGTGACTTCGAACACATCACGCATCACCGATGCGATAAAGGGGATCACCATGATGGCCAGGATCACGCCGGCCGAGAAAATACCGATACCGACAGGTGGGCCGGAGAAGAAGGCTTCCATGTAAGGAACGCCTTGAAACAGGTTCTGCAGCGGTTGCTGCACATAGGTGGCCAGCAAGGGGCCAAAGACCATCAAACCCCACATACCGTAGACGATGGATGGCACGGCAGCGAGCAGTTCCACGGCGGTACCCAGCGGGCGCTTGAGCCAGACGGGGGAGAGCTCGGTCAGGAACAGTGCAATGCCAAAGCTCACGGGCACGGCGATCAGCATCGCAATGAACGAGGTGGCCAAGGTGCCATAGATCATCACCAGACCGCCGTAACGGTTCTGGACAGGATCCCACTCGCTGTTGAAGAAAAATCCGATGCCGTATTCACGGATGGCAGGCCAGGCGCCGACGATCAGCGAGCCCATGATGGCCAACAGCAGGGCCAGGGTCAGCACCGCAGCACCGCGCGCGAGGAACGCAAAAAAGCCGTCAGCGACGGAGTTGGAGAGCCAAGGCTTGCGCGTTGGCGGTTGGCTGGATTGCATCTGCGCTTTGCCGGCGGCAACCGTTTTGTTTTGAACAGGAAAGGATGTCGACACGTTTGATTCCATTCAGTGTGGAAAAGGGCCGCTACCCGAGCGGCCCATCATTTTTCGACTTACTTGGCGAACACAGCCTTGCCGCTGCCGTCCTTGATCTCGCCCCAGGACTTGTAGATGATGTCCTTGACGCTGGCAGGCATTGGCACATAGTCCAGGCCGTCAGCAGTGCCGTCACCGGAGGTGTAAGCCCACTCGAAGAACTTCAGCGAGGTGGTGCCCTGGGCTGGCTTTTCCTGCAGCTTGCGCATCAGGATGAAGGTAGCCGAGGTGATGGGCCATGCATCCTTGCCAGGCTGGTTGTTCAGGATCTGGTAGAAGCTCTTGTTCCAGTCGGCACCGGCAGCAGCGGCCTTGAAGTTGGCGCTTTCTGGGCTGACAAAGTTGCCATCGGCGTTTTGCAGCTGGGCGAAGACCATCTTGTTTTGCTTGACGTAGGCGTATTCCACGTAGCCGATGGAGTTAGGCAGGCGGCCCACATAGGCGGCCACGCCTTCGTTGCCCTTGCCACCGGCACCGGTAGGCCAGTTCACGGCAGCGCCCTCACCCACTTTTTCCTTCCACTCGGTGTTGACCTTGGAGAGGTAGTTGGTGAAGCCGAAGGTCGTGCCCGAGCCGTCAGCGCGGCGCACGGGAGCGATGGTGGCGTCTGGCAGAGCCACGCCGGGGTTCAGCTTGGTGATCGCTGGATCATTCCACTTGGTGATCTTGCCCAGGTAGATGTCGCCCAGCACTTGGCCGTTGAGCTTGAGTTGACCGGGGGTGATGCCCTTGATGTTGACCACGGGCACAATGCCGCCGATCACGGTGGGGAACTGCACCAGACCCTTTTGTGCCAGCTCTTCGTCCTTCAAAGGCATGTCGGAGGCACCGAAGTCCACGGTCTTGGCATCGATTTGCTTGATACCGGCGCTCGAACCCACCGATTGGTAGTTAATCTTGACGCCAGTGGCCTTGTTGTAGTCAGCAGCCCACTTGGAATACAGTGGAGCTGGGAAGCTTGCACCGGCACCGGTAGCCTCTTCGGCGTGCACCTGGGCAAACGCACCGGCGGCAACCAGACCAGCTACCAGCACTCGAATCGCGGACACTTTCATGAAAACTCCTGTTGGTGATGAAACGCAATGGAGTGAACTGTAAAAAATGTATATGACACTGGCATGACATTTTTCACCCAATTTGCCTCGTACGGGGGTCGATGTCACACAACAACAGCGCACAGGATTGTCATATTAGATTCACGCGAAAGACTTACTTTTAAAGTTTTGTCAGCATGCCGCTGTATAGCGGAGTCACCTAGAGAGTCAGGTGCTATGCTGCCTGCCTCGACTGCAGAACCGATAGATGACGACACTTATGCTTGATGGCACCTTGCTTGCCGCGGTGGATCTGGGATCCAATAGTTTCCGCCTGGAAGTTGGCCGCTATGCCGCTGGCCATATTGAACGCGTGCAATATTTCAAGGAGATGGTGCGCCAGGGCGCCGGCCTCGATGAGCAAGGCCTGCTGACGGCCGAGGCCATGCAGCGCGGCTGGGACTGCCTGGCCCGCTTTGCCGAGCGCCTGCAGGGCTTTCCTGCCGCCCATGTGCGCGCCGTAGCCACCCAGACCTTGCGCGAAGCGCGCAACAGCGATGTCTTCATCCAGCGCGCCAACCAGATTCTGGGCTACCCGATCAGCATCATCTCCGGGCCCGAAGAAGCGCGCCTGATCTACCAGGGCGCGGCCCACTCGCTGCCCCCGTCGGACGAGCGCCGCCTGGTGGTCGATATCGGCGGCCGCTCCACCGAGCTGATCCTGGGCCAGCGCTACAGCTCGCAGCGCGTGGCCTCCTTCCCCGTGGGCAGCGTGGCCTGGTCGTTGCGTTATTTTCCCCAGGGTGAATTCAGCAAATCGGCGCTGAAAACCGCGCAGATCGCCGCGCAGGCGGTGATGGAAGAAGCAGCCCACCATTTTGTGCCCGGCAGCTGGGACTGCGCCTATGGCACCTCGGGCACGGCCAACGCGATTGCCGATGTGCTGGCGCTGCACGGCGGCCAGCCCGACGTGGTGACGCGCGAGCAGCTGCACTGGCTCTGCGACCAATTGCTGGCTGCCGGCAATGCCAGCGAGCTGCGGCTTGAAGGCCTCAAGGAAGAGCGCCGGGCGGTGATTGGCGGCGGCGTGACCGTGCTGTGCGCAGTGTTTGATCTGCTGCAGATCCAGGAGCTGCGCATTGCCAGCGGCGCGCTGCGCCAAGGCCTGCTGCGCGACATGGTGCAGCACGAGGAATTCAGCGATATCCGCCACCGCACGATCGCCGCGCTCAAGGAGCGCTACCAGGTCGATCGCACACAAGCGGGCCGCGTGCAGCGCACTGCCGCCACCTTGTACGAGCAGGCACGCCGCTATGCGGGAGCAACCGCGCCGGCCGAGCTGCAGTCGCCCATGCTCGACTGGGCCAGCCAGCTCCATGAGATCGGCTGCCTTATCTCGCACACCGACCACCACCACCACGGCGCCTATGTGCTGGGCCACAGCGATGTGCCCGGCTTTACCCAAACCGAGCTGTCCCACCTGGCAGCCCTGGTGCTGGCGCAGAGGGGCAAGCTGCGCAAGGTCGATGCCTTCTTGCAGGACCGCGATTTTGCGCTGGAGCTGCTGTGCCTGCGCCTCGCCACCCTGCTGTGCCATGCGCGCCGCGACCCGGCGCTCGACCAGATCTGCCTGCGCGACAAGACCGAAAAATGGTCGCTCAAGGTGGCCCCCGGCTGGGCCGAGCAGTTTCCGCAATCGGCCTACCTGCTGGGCGAGGAAGTGCTGGCCTGGCAGAAGACGCCCTACCCCTTCCAATTCAAGCAGGCGCTGGGCATTACCGCCAAATAAGGCGCAGCGCACCCAGGCCGGTGACGGCCTGGGTGTTTTTTTCTTCCGAGCCTTAAGCGCCCAGATTCACGGGCGCGACGGCGCCCTTGCCCGAGAACACACCCGTCAGGTTGCCGATGAACTGCGTCAGGCTCGCCTGGGTGGCCTCTGGCGACCAGCCCGCCACATGGGGCGTGATGAGGATGTTGGGCAGGTCGATCAGCGGCTCGGGGCGATGCGGCTCGCTCTCATAGACATCGATGCCGGCACCGGCAATGGTGCCGTCCTTCAAGGCCGCAGCCAGCGCCAGCGTATCCACCACCGAGCCCCGCGCAATATTGATCAGGTAGCCCTGGGGGCCCAGCGCCTGCAGAATCTCGGCATTGACCAGGTGCTTGGTGCCCGGGCCGCCCGGCGTGGCGCAGACCAGGATGTCGGCCCAGCTGGCCAGCGCATGCAGCGAATCGAAATAGCGCTGGCCCACCCCTGCCTTGGGCTGGCGGTTGTGGTAGCCCACGGGCATGTCAAAGCCCTCGGCACGCCTGGCGATCTTCAGGCCGATATGGCCCAGGCCCAGAATGCCCAGCTTCTTGCCCGACACGCTGGGCGGATGGGCCAGGCTGTAGCGGTCGACACCAGCGCGGGCCTGCTGGTCCAGGGTGCGGAAATTGCGCATCGACGCCAGAATCAGACCAAAGCTGTGGTCGGCTACGCTGGTGTCATTGGTGCCCGCCCCGGTCGCCAGCACAATGCCGCGCGCGCGCAGCGCATCCAGCGCCAAGCCTTCATAGCCCGCGCCCAAGGTGCAGGCCAGGCGCAGCTGCGGCATCTGGGCGATTTCTTCGGCCGTGAGGCCAATCGAGCCAATGGTCAACACGGCCTGCGCCTGGGCGCCGTGCGAGGCCACCGCGCTGGCGCGCAGCGCGGGGGTGGGGGCATACACCACCTCAGCATGTGCGCGGATCTGGTCGAGCAGCGGCTCGGCCATGGGGTTGAACACCAGCAAGGTAATCAGCGGTTGTGGGGATTGCGAGAGAGAGCTCACCATAGGTCCTTTGGATTGCAAAAAACACCGCTTGCAGCACAAGCAGTGTTTTGATTATGAGGACTTTCCACTAGGCCTATATGCATCCCATCTGTATGCCTACGTTGCCGCCTTGGAATGGACTCGGGAGGTGAACCGTCACTTGCGCCCGGCATCCTTCAGAAGGGGATGCGCAGCGCTTGCAAGCGGCTTGCGCCATCAACCCAGAAAATGCTTGCGGTAGCGCGCAGGCAGGCGGTCGAGCTGCATCAGCATCGGCAGATCGGCGGTATTGAAGTCCGGATCCCAGGCCGGCGCACCGATCACCTCGGTGCCGACGCGCAGATAGCCTTTGATCAGCGCAGGCGGCTCCACATCGACCTGGTCGTTGAGTTGCTCCAGCGGCAGCGGCAGGTGGGGCACGACGCTGTATTCCTGCGAGATCTGGCCCTTGGCCAACAGCTGGCGCCAGATGCTGGCAGCGGCATCGCCACTGACAATCCCGTTGTGCCACATGGGGATGCTCGCGCAGCCCATCATCACATCGAGCTTGTTGCGCAGCATGAAGCTGGCCAGCGCGCCCCACAGCGCCATGATCACCCCGCCCTGGCGGTAGTCCGGATGCACGCAGCTGCGGCCGAGTTCCACCATGCGCGGGCGCAATGCATCAATGGCGCTCAGGTCAAACTCTCCGTCAGAATAGGTGCGGCCGGCCCGCAAGGCCTGGGCCGGGGTCAGCAGGCGGTAGGTGCCGATCACCTGCTTGCTCTGGCCCTGGCGCACCAGCAGGTGCTCGCAGTAGTCATCAAAGCCGTCGACATCATGGCCTTCCAGGCTGGTTTGCAGCTGCGCGCCCATCTCGCCGGCAAAAATCTGGTGGCGCAGGCGCTGGGCTTCGCGCACCTCGTCAAGGTGGCAGGCCCAGGAGACCTCGATGTCCAGCGGGTTGGCCGCCGCGGCGGTTGCAGGCAGGGTCGCCTGCGGTTTCGGCGCCGAGGGCGTGACAATGGCGGTCTCGGATGCGCTGAAAAAGCTGTGTTTGTTGTGCATGGCAGAGCTCCTGTAGCGCCCTGCCGCCCTTGCATGGTGCCAGACCGCCGTGCGGCCCCGGCTGCTCGACGGGCTGATACAGAGCGCTTTCAGTGTCCTGCCCGAAGATGACAGCGCCATGTGCAAAACATGACAGTTGCATGAAGCTGTGCACCTGCAACACCTCCCTCACCACCCGTGGGCCCGGCCGCCCGGCGGCCGCTGCCCATCAGGACTGGCGGGCCACTTCTGCCAGTTGCTCGGCGCAGCGGCTGGCCTGGGCCGCATCAAAGGCCTCGACCATCACGCGCAGCAGCGGCTCGGTGCCGCTGGGCCGAATCAGCACCCGGCCCTGGCCGGCAAAGTCGTCGGTGATGCTGCGCTCCAACTCAAACAGTTTGTTGTTGTTGCGCCAGTCCTGGCCCGGCTGCAGCCGCACATTGAGCAGCACCTGGGGGCACAGATCCACGCCATCGAGCTGCTCGGCCACGCTCTGGTTGCGGCTCACGCAGGCTTGCAGCACCTGCAGGGCACTCACCAGGCCATCGCCGGTGGTGTGCTTGTCCAGCGCCAGCAGGTGGCCCGAGCTCTCACCGCCCAGCACCCAGTTGCGGCGCTGCAGCTCTTCGAGCACATAGCGGTCACCGACCTTGGCACGCACCAGCTCCACGCCCTGCTTTTGCAAGGCCGCTTCCACGGCCAGGTTGGTCATCAAGGTGCCCACGACACCTGGCAGCTTCTTGCCCCGGCGCAGGCGGTCCATGGCCATCAGGTAGAGCAACTCATCGCCGTTGTAGAGCCGGCCCTTGGCATCGACCAGTTGCAGCCGATCGGCATCGCCATCGAGCGCCACACCCAGATCGGCGCCATTGGAGCGCACCGAGCGCACCAGCGCATCGGGATGGGTGGCCCCCACATCCTGGTTGATGTTGAGGCCATCCGGATTGCAGCCAATGGTGATGACCTCGGCGCCCAGCTCATGGAAGACCTTGGGCGCAATATGGTAGGCCGCGCCGTGGGCCGCATCGACCACGATCTTGAGGCCGCGCAAGGTCAGCCGGTGGTCAAAGGTGCTCTTGCAAAATTCGATATAGCGGCCTGCAGCATCGTCGAGGCGGCGGGCCTTGCCCAGCGCCGCAGAGGGCACCCAGTCAAAGCCCTCCATCAGCGCCGCTTCCACCGACTCTTCCCAGCTGTCAGGCAGCTTGGCGCCCTCGGCGCTGAAGAACTTGATGCCGTTGTCGTCAAAGGGGTTGTGGCTGGCGCTGATGACCACGCCCAAGCTGGCGCGCTGGGCGCGCGTGAGGTATGCCACACCCGGGGTCGGCAAGGGGCCCAGCAGCACCACATCGACACCGGCCGAATTGAGACCCGACTCCAGTGCGCTCTCGAGCATATAGCCCGAGATGCGCGTGTCCTTGCCGATCAGCACCGTCGGGCGCTCCTGCTCGCGGCGTAGCACCCGGCCCACGGCATGGCCCAGGCGCAGCACAAAGTCAGGGGTGATCGGTGGCTTGCCTACCGTGCCACGAATGCCATCGGTTCCAAAATACTGTCGTGCCATAGTGTTCTTGCTTGTTGGGGGCCTGAGAGAAAGTGAAAAGGCGCCATCGGTGGTTTATGGCGCAGTAGCAGTGTAGCGCCTGACCAACGATGCCAGGCGCAAACCGCGTCAGCCTTGGGTATCCAAAGATTGCGGGGCGCGCATCGCCTGCAGCACGGCCAGTGCATCGCAGGTCTCGCGCACATCGTGCACACGCACAATGGCCGCGCCATGCTCTACAGACAGCAGGGCCGCAGCAATGCTGGCAGGCATGCGCTCGGCCACCACCCGCCCTGTCACCTTGCCCAGCGAGCCCTTGCGCGACCAGCCCGCCAGCAGCGGGTAGCCAGCTGCCGCCAGCCGGGGCTGCTGCTGCAGCAGCGCAAAGTTCTGGCCCGGGCTTTTACCAAAGCCGGTGCCGGCATCCCAGACAATGCGCTCGGCCTGCACGCCCAGCGCCTCCAGGCTGCGGGTATGGGCCTGCAAAAAGTCCAGCACCTCGGCCGCCACATCGCCCCGAGCGGCCATGTGCTCCTGGTGCATGGTCTGCGGATCGGCATGCATGTGCATCAGGCAGACGCCGCATTGCGGGTGGGCCGCCACCACCGCCTGCGCGCCTGGCTGGCGCAGCGCCCAGATGTCGTTGATGATGTCCGCGCCCAGATCCAGCACCGCCTGCATCACCTCGGGCTTGTAGGTATCGACCGAGATCGGCACCTGCAAGGCCACCGCAGCCTTGACCACCGGCAGCACCCGGCGCAGCTCTTCGTCCAGCGGCACCGCAGGGCTGCCCGGGCGGGTGGACTCACCGCCAATGTCCAGGATATGCGCGCCATCGGCCAGCAGCTTTTCCGCATGGATCATCGCGGCCGAGACGCCCTCGTGGCTGCCGCCGTCCGAGAACGAGTCCGGCGTGACATTGACGATGCCCATCACTTGCGGCGCGGTCAGGTCAATACGAAAGCGGGTGGTTTGCCAGTGGCGCATCAGAGCTGTCCTTTAAAAATAAGAAAAGCGCTCGGGCAGAGCGCTTTTCGCCAGGGTCTGTCGTGATCAGACCGGGGTGTGTGCCGGCTCCGTCACCACGGTGGGGCTGCCGCCTGCGCCGCCGTCATTGCTGCTCGACGGTGGGTTGCGTGGCGTCCAGTCCTTGGGCGGGCGCGGTGCCTTGCCCGCCATGATGTCGTCCAGTTGCTCGGCATCGATGGTTTCCCACTCCAGCATGGCCTTGGCCATCGCATGCATCTTGTCGCTGTGCTCTTCGATCAGGCGGCGTGCCAGACCATATTGCTCATCGATGATGCGGCGCACTTCGGCGTCCACCTTCTGCATGGTCTCTTCGCTGATGTTGCTGGGCTTGCTCATCGAGCGGCCCAGGAAGGGCTCGCCTTCCTGCTCGGCGTAGACCATCGGGCCCAGCGCATCGGTCATGCCGTAGCGGGTCACCATGTCGCGCGCCAGCTGGGTGGCCTTGTTGAAGTCGTCCGATGCACCGGTGGTCATCTGGTTCATGAAGACTTCTTCGGCAATCCGGCCGCCAAACAGCATCGCGATACGGCTCAGTGCCCATTCCTTGTCGTAACCGTAGCGGTCCTTCTCGGGCAGCGTGAAGGTCACGCCCAGCGCACGGCCACGCGGCACGATGGTGACTTTGTGCACCGGGTCGCACTTGGGCAGCAGCTTGCCGATCAGCGCGTGGCCGGCTTCATGGTAGGCGGTGTTCTTCAGCTCTTCGGGGTCCATCACCGCAGACTTGCGCTCGGGGCCCATGAAGATCTTGTCCTTGGCCTTTTCGAAGTCCTGCATCTCCACGGTGCGCGCATTGCGGCGTGCGGCCATCAGCGCAGCTTCGTTGCAGAGGTTGGCCAGATCGGCACCGGACATGCCGGGCGTGCCACGGGCGATGATGTTGGGGTTCACATCCTGGCCCACCGGGATCTTGCGCATGTGCACGTTCAGGATCTGCTCGCGGCCACGCACATCGGGCAGGGTCACGTAGACCTGGCGGTCAAAGCGGCCGGGGCGCAGCAAGGCGGCATCGAGAATGTCGGGGCGGTTGGTGGCAGCCACCACGATCACGCCCATATTGGTCTCGAAACCGTCCATCTCGACCAGCATCTGGTTCAGGGTCTGCTCGCGCTCGTCGTTGCCACCGCCCATGCCGGCGCCACGCTGGCGGCCGACGGCGTCGATTTCGTCGATGAAGATGATGCAAGGCGCATTCTTCTTGGCGTTCTCGAACATGTCGCGCACGCGGGCCGCGCCCACGCCGACAAACATTTCGACGAAGTCCGAACCCGAGATCGAGAAGAACGGCACCTTGGCTTCGCCGGCAATGGACTTGGCCAGCAAGGTCTTACCGGTACCGGGAGGGCCGACCAGCAGCAGACCACGGGGGATGCGGCCGCCGAGCTTTTGGAACTTGTTGGGGTCTTTGAGGAAGTCGACAACTTCCTTGACTTCTTCCTTGGCCTCGTCGCAACCGGCCACATCGGCAAAGGTGACGCTGTTGTTGTTTTCGTCGAGCATGCGCGCCTTGGACTTGCCAAAGCTGAACGCACCGCCCTTGCCGCCGCCTTGCATCTGGCGCATGAAGTAGACCCAGACGCCGATCAGCAGCAGCATCGGGCCCCAGCTGATCAGCAGGCTCATCAGCAGGGAGCCTTCTTCGCGCTCCTTCACGTCAAACTTGACGTTGTTGTTGATCAGGTCGCCAATCAGGCCACGGTCCATGTAGGTCGCCGTGGTCTGGAGCTTGCGATCGTCGCCCGTGGTCGCCGTGATCACCGTGCCGGCAGGGCTTTCCTGCAGGGTCGCGGTCTTGATGCGGCCATTGCGGACGTCTTGCAAAAACTCGGAATACGGGATCTTGTTCGCGCTGGCGCCTGCACGGTTGTCCAATTGCTTGAACACGGTGAACAGCACCATGGCAATGACAAGCCATACGGCGATCTTAGAAAACCACTGATTGTTCAAGGGGGCTCCAGTAGTAGGAAATCGGGAAAGACACAGAATCTGTTATGTCAGATATGCACTATTTTAGGACTTTCAAGGGTCAATGCTTGCGCTTTCCCCTTGGTGGCACGCAGGATTGCTCAGTAAAGCCTATTGTCTCAGTGTTTCAGCGCCCTCTGTGCATGCCGCACTAAAGCAGGCAGTTTGCCAAGGGTGCTCAGCGCTGCGCCTCGGGCTTGAGGCGCATGCCGATCAAATAGGTCTCCGAGGATTTATCGCGCGAGGCCTTGGGTTTGTAAGGCTTGACCACCTGGAAGGTCTGCCTGAACAAATCGACCAGTTGCGAGTAACCACTGCCGTGGAACAGCTTGACCACCAAGGTTCCCTCGGGCTTCATGTGCTGGCAGGTAAAGTCCACGGCCAGCTCGATCAGATGCGAAATACGGGCGGCATCCACGGTCTCCACCCCTGACAGGTTAGGCGCCATGTCCGAGATCACCACATCGACGCGGCGCTTGGCCAAGGTTTTCTCCAGCTGGTCCAGCACTTCCTGCTCGCGGAAATCGCCCAGGATGAAGTCCACGCCCTCGATGGGCTCCATCGGCAGCATGTCCAGCCCGATAATCGCGCCATTGAGCTCGCCCACCGCAGCGCCCTCGGGCGAGAGGCGGCGGCGCACATACTGGCTCCAGGCGCCCGGCGTGGAGCCCAGATCGACCACCACATCGCCCGGCCGGATCAGCTTGAAATGCTCATCGATTTCCTTGAGCTTGTAGACCGCACGGGCGCGGTAGCCGTCTTTTTGCGCGGCACGCACATAGGGGTCGTTGATGTGCTGATTGAGCCAAGTCTTGTTGACCTTCTTGGTTTTAGTACTTACTTTCATGTTTTCTCCCCGGAGCCCCGATAATACGGGCTATGCCCCAAATACAACTCACTCCCGCCCAACGTCGCGAGCACCGCGCCGAAGCCCACCACCTCGACCCCGTGGTTCTGATTGGCGGTGACGGCTTGACCGAAGCCGTCGAAAAAGAGGTCGATCTGGCCCTGAATGCCCATGGCCTGATCAAAATCCGTGTTTTCTCCGATGACCGCGCCAACCGCGAGGCCATCTTCCTGAAGCTGACCGACTCGCTCAATGCAGCGCCTATCCAGCACATCGGCAAGCTGCTGGTCCTGTGGCGCCCGATGCCCGAGAAGGAAAAGCAACTCGACGAAGACCGCAAGGCCGGTCCGCGCGAAGTCAAGGTGCTCAAGTTCAGCAAGAACGTCTGGCAAAAGCCCGAAGTCAAGCAGATCCGCATCCTGGGTAACCAGCGCCTGACGGCCGGCGGCCAGGTCAAGCGCGCCAAGCCCAAGCAAAAGTCGATCAAAAAGCAGCAGGGCAGCTAGTGTGACCGATCGCCACATCCTTTGCATGAAATGGGGTACCAAATATGGCCCCGACTATGTCAATCGGCTGTACGCCATGGTTCGCCGCCATCTGAGTGGCGATTTTCGCTTTGTCTGCCTGACCGATGACACGCAAGGGATTCGCAGCGAAGTGGAATGCCACCCGATTCCGGACCTGAACATCCATCTGGCCCCCGGCCAGCGTGATGGCGCCTGGAAAAAGCTCACCACCTTCGAGCAGGATCTGTATGGTCTGCAAGGCCAGGCGCTGTTCCTGGACCTGGATGTGGTGATCGTCGGCAGCATCGATGAGTTCTTCACCCTGCCGGGTGAATTTCGCATCATCCATGACTACCCGCGTTTTTGGCGCTTTGGCGAGCGCATTGTCGGCAACTCCTCGGTCTACCGCTTCACCTTGGGCGCCCATGCCGATGTGCTGGCCAACTTCCGTGCCAACACCGAGCAGCTGCGCGCCCAGTACCGCAATGAGCAGGAGTACCTGTCGCATTTTCTGCACCAGCAGGGCAAGCTCGATTACTGGCCGGCTGCCTGGTGCCCAAGCTTCAAGTACTACTGCATCCCCACCTGGCCGAGCAACTACTGGAGGGAGCCGGTGCCGCCCGCCGATGCGCGCATCGTCATCTTCCACGGCGAGGTCAACCCGCCCGACGCGCTGCAAGGCCTGCGCAACAAGCGCTTCCACCATATCCAGCCGGCCCGCTGGATTGAAAAGGCCTGGGGCTAGGCGAGCTTCCGCATAAAAAACCAAAGGCGTTGATCCCTGCGATCCACGCCTTTTTTGTAGCCCGCAGCGGGCTTGGGCCCAGCAGGTTTAGCGCTGGTCTGCCGCCACCAGCGCATGGCCTTGCATGCGCGTCAAGATCGCCAGCGGGCTTGCATCGGGGTTGTACTCCTTGCCCGGGGGCAGGAAGAAGGTCTGCTCCAGCATGTACTGGCCTGACATCACTGCATGCACCGCCTGGTCCGAAAAACAGACCCAGCTGGAGCCGGCAGCAAAGGGCACCGTCTCCTGCGGCGCGTTGCGCTGGTAGTCCATGTCGCCCTTCATGCCATCGTGCAGCTGCAGCATCAGATGGTCGTACTCGCTGCGAAGCGACTTGGTCACATGCAGCATCGCCAAGGCCTTGGCCTGCCAGGCCACATAAGGCTTGGCGCGTGGCAAAAACTTGCGCGCCACATCCTCGAAAGGCTCACCCACGCGCCAGACCCGGGGCTGGCCATCGGGATTGACATTGCTGAACACGCGCAGGATGCGCTCGCCGTAGTTGGGCCGCGATGGAAAGGCGTCGACATGCATGCGCTTGTCATCGGCACGCCAGGACTGGGCACGGGTCTCGACCTGTGAGGGCCGGTAGCTCGTGGGCGCCATGCGCACCAGCGGCATGTAGTCAGGGAACAGACCGGCAATCAGCGCGGTGGCCTGCGCGCGAAAACGCGTGACCATGGCCGCCACGGCAGCCTGCGTGGCGGCATCACCGGCCACGCCCTTGATGCTGCCATCCACATTCAGGCTGATGTTGCGCGACTTGGGGTCGCGCACATCGGGGCGCAGCAGCGTCTTTTCCTGCTCGGAGAGCGCAAACGCGAGTTGGGGGAAATACAGCACCTTGCCCGATTCAACGGCGGCCGTCCATTCCGGACGGCCCGGTGTGTTGCGCCAGTCATTGGCGTCGATGGAAACGATGGGAGATTGCATGGCCCGCCCAGTGTAGCGCGGCGGCGGGCAATCGCCTTGGGCCAGATCAAGCCCGTGGTGCGGGTGCGGATGTCCGCCACAGCACAAGGGCCGCGCACAGCCACTGCAGCGCATACAGCAAGGTGCCCAGGCCGTGCCAGAGCTTGAGGTTCTCGCGCTGCACGATCTTGGGCGAGATGCCGTACTGCACGACCAGCGCCATCAGCATGCCGGCCAGCACAAAGCCCAGTGCCGCGCGCGCCCAGGGCTCGATGGTGTTGCTGGCCTTGTCCTTGGCCAGCACCAGCAGCACCAGGCCGCAGGCCAGCGACACCCAGGTCTGCGCTGCAAACAGCTTGGCGGCCATGAAGCCCGCCATCGATGCCTGCGGCAGGTTGGCAAACAGCATCGGCACGGCCATGAAGCCGATGGCCGACAGGCTGCCCCACCACAGGGCGGCTGCGAAAACGGGCAGACGGTTTTTCATCGCGGGCTGGGTGCGCAGTGGCCGATCGCTTTAGAGGTAGCGCACGGCCACGACTTCGTAGCGGCGCTCGCCACCGGGGGCCTGCACGACGGCGGTGTCGCCCTCTTCCTTGCCGATCAGCGCGCGGGCAATCGGGCTGGAGACATTGATCAGGCCCTGCTTCAGGTCGGCCTCGTCTTCGCCGACGATCTGGTAGGTCACCGGATCGCCGCTGTCCTCATCGGCCAGGTCAACGGTCGCACCAAACACCACCTTGCCGCCCGCGTCGAGCTGCGAGGGGTCGATGATCTGGGCGGCCGACAGTTTGGCCTCCACTTCCTGGATACGGCCTTCGATAAAGCCTTGGCGGTCTTTGGCCGCATCGTATTCGGCGTTTTCGCTCAGATCGCCATGCGAGCGAGCTTCCGCAATGGCCGCGATGACGCCGGGACGATCCACGGTCTTGAGGCGTTGCAGCTCTTCTTTGAGCTTTTCTGCACCGCGCTTGGTAATGGGGATAGTGGCCATCTCGGTCTCCACAAACAGTCGCGATGCCAGCGCTGTGGCTGGCATCTGATAGACATCATCCGCCTGCTATGCGGCGGGGGTTCAAAAGCAAACCGCCGCGCTGGGGAGCGCGGCGGTTGCGAGGCAGTCTCTATTATGCCGATTTTTGAGCCTTGCAACAAAAATCGGCCAACGGCGATGCGATCAGTGCTGCAAGCTGGCGTGCAGCTCCTGCACCGAGTACACCTCCAGGTCATCCATGTTGCGCAGGCCTTCGACAGCGGCCTCGGCACCAAAGATGGTCGTGAAGGTGGTCACGCGGGCGAGCAAAGCACTGGTGCGGATCGCACGCGAGTCGGCAATGGCGTTGCGGCGCTCTTCCACGGTGTTGATGACCATCGCAATTTCATTGTTCTTGATCATGTCCACGATGTGGGGGCGGCCCTCGGTCACCTTGTTGACCGTTTGCACCTCGATACCGGCATCGGCAATCGCAGCCGCAGTGCCACGGGTGGCGCAGAGCTGGAAGCCCATGCTCGCCAGCTCCTTGGCAATCTGCACGGCGCGTGGCTTGTCGGCGTTCTTCACGGTCAGGAACACCTTGCCCGAGCGGGGCAGCTTGGTGCCTGCACCCAGCTGGCTCTTGACATAGGCTTCGCCGAAGGTCTTGCCCACACCCATCACCTCACCGGTGGACTTCATCTCGGGGCCGAGGATGGTGTCCACACCGGGGAACTTGACGAAGGGAAACACCGCTTCCTTGACGCTGAAGTACGGTGGCGTCACTTCCTGGGTGATGCCCTGCTCTTCGAGCGTGTCGCCCACCATGCAGCGTGCGGCCACCTTGGCCAGCTGGATGCCGGTGGCCTTGGAGACAAAAGGCACGGTACGCGATGCGCGAGGATTCACTTCCAGCACATAGATGATGTCCTTGCCGTCGCGCTCCTGGATCGCGAACTGCACGTTCATCAGGCCCACCACGTTCAGGCCTTCGGCCATGGCTGCGGTCTGGCGCTTGATCTCGTCGACCGTCGCCTTGCTCAGGTAGTAAGGCGGCAGCGAGCAGGCCGAGTCACCGGAGTGCACGCCCGCTTGCTCGATGTGCTCCATCACGCCGCCGATGAACACCTTGCCGGTGCGGTCACGCACGCAGTCCACATCGCACTCGATGGCGTTGGACAGGAAGTGGTCCAGCAGCACGGGCGAGTCGTTGGAGACCTTGACCGCTTCACGCATGTAGCGCTCCAGGTCACGCTCTTCGTGCACGATCTCCATCGCGCGGCCGCCCAGCACGTAGCTGGGACGCACCACCAGCGGGTAGCCCAGCTCGCGGGCGTGCTCCATCGCCTGCGCCTCGGTACGCGCGGTGGCGTTGGGCGGTTGGCGCAGGTTCAGCGTCTGCAGCATCTGCTGGAAACGCTCGCGGTCTTCGGCCGCGTCGATCATGTCCGGCGTGGTGCCGACGATGGGCACACCGGCCTCTTCCAGCGCCAGGGCCAGCTTCAACGGCGTCTGGCCGCCGTACTGCACGATCACGCCCACGGGCTTTTCAACGGCCACGATCTCCAGCACGTCTTCCAGGGTCACGGGCTCGAAATAGAGGCGGTCCGAGGTGTCGTAGTCGGTCGAGACGGTCTCGGGGTTGCAGTTGACCATGATGGTTTCATAACCATCCTCGCGCATCGCGAGCGCTGCATGCACGCAGCAGTAGTCGAACTCGATGCCCTGGCCGATGCGGTTGGGGCCGCCACCGAGCACCATGATCTTTTTCTTGTCGCTGGGCTGGGCTTCGCACTCTTCGTCGTAGGTCGAGTACATATAGGCCGTGTTGGTCGAGAACTCGGCCGCGCAGGTGTCCACCCGCTTGAACACGGGGCGCACATTCAGCGCATGGCGCGCTTCGCGCACGGCCTTGTCGCTCGTGTGCAGCAGCTTGGCCAGGCGGCGGTCGGAGAAGCCCTTTTGCTTGAGGCTGCGCAGATCATCGGCCGACAGTGCGGCCAGCGCCTTGTCGTCGCCCTGGGCTTCGGTGTGCTTGTCCAGTGCCAACTCGAGCTTGACGATCTCCTCGATCTGCACCAGGAACCATTTGTCGATCTTGGTGATGTTGTGCACTTCATCGAGCGACCAGCCGGCGGCAAAGGCATCGCCCACATACCATATACGGTCGGGACCGGGCTCGCCCAGCTCCTTTTCCAGGATCTCGCGGTCCTGGGTCTTTTCGTTCATGCCGTCCACGCCCACTTCCAGGCCGCGCAGCGCTTTCTGGAAGGACTCCTGGAAGGTTCGGCCCATGGCCATCACTTCACCCACGGACTTCATCTGCGTGGTCAGGCGGTTGTCGGCCGTCGGGAATTTCTCGAAGGCGAAACGCGGGATCTTGGTGACCACGTAGTCGATGGTCGGCTCGAACGACGCGGGGGTCTTGCCGCCGGTGATGTCGTTCTTCAACTCGTCCAAGGTGAAGCCCACGGCCAGCTTGGCGGCGATCTTGGCAATCGGGAAACCCGTGGCCTTGGAGGCCAGCGCCGACGAACGCGAGACGCGCGGGTTCATCTCGATGACGACCATGCGGCCGTCCTTGGGGTTGATCGAGAACTGCACATTGGAGCCACCGGTATCCACACCGATCTCGCGCAGCACGGCCAGCGAGGCATTGCGCAGGATCTGGTATTCCTTGTCGGTCAGGGTCTGGGCAGGGGCCACGGTGATCGAGTCACCGGTGTGCACGCCCATCGGGTCCAGGTTCTCGATCGAGCAGACGATGATGCAGTTGTCGGCGGTGTCGCGCACCACTTCCATCTCGTACTCTTTCCAGCCCAGCAGCGATTCTTCGATCAGCAGCTCGTTGGTGGGCGATGCCTCCAGACCGCGCTTGCAGATGACTTCGAATTCTTCGGGGTTGTAGGCAATGCCGCCACCGGTGCCGCCCAGCGTGAAGCTGGGGCGGATCACGGTGGGGAAGCCCACCTGGCGCTGCACATCCCAAGCCTCGTCCATGCTGTGCGCGATGCCCGAGCGGGCCGAACCCAGCCCGATCTTGGTCATCGCGTCCTTGAACTTGAGACGGTCTTCGGCCTTGTCGATGGCTTCGGGCTTGGCGCCGATCAGCTCGACCTTGTACTTGTCGAGCACGCCGTTCTTCCACAGGTCCAGCGCGCAGTTCAGCGCGGTCTGGCCACCCATGGTCGGCAGGATGGCGTCGGGGCGCTCCTTGGCGATGATCTTCTCGACCGTCTGCCAGGTGATGGGCTCGATATAGGTGACATCGGCTGTGGCCGGGTCGGTCATGATCGTCGCAGGGTTGCTGTTGATCAGGATGACCTTGTAGCCCTCCTCGCGCAGCGCCTTGCAGGCTTGCACGCCGGAGTAGTCGAATTCGCAGGCCTGGCCGATGATGATCGGGCCAGCGCCAATGATGAGAATGCTTTTGAGATCGGTGCGTTTAGACATGAGGCTCGCCTTGCAGTCGCGCGCGCTGGCTGGCTGTCCTGGTGGGCAGCCGCCCAGCGCTGGTTTTATACGCGATCGGTATCTAATTTGTTCAAAATGGCCAGGACACGGGCCTCGGGCAGGCTCTTTTGCATCAGCTGCAGCAGGCCATCCCCTTGCACCATGGGGCGCAGAACCTGCGCCTCGGCTTCGTAGAACTTGGCGTCCCACTCGGCCATCACCTGGTCGAATTCCTCGTCCGTCATGGTCTTGCACTTGGACACGATGGTCACCAGCGGCAAGGCCTTGTTGTCGAGGAACGATTTCTTGTAGGGCTTTTGCTGCCAGCGCGCCATGAACCATTCCTTGTGCTCGGCAGGCAAGGTCATGATGCGTTTGCTGATCGCTTTCTCTAAGGTGGCGACAGGAAAAGAAAACAGTTTCACGGCAGCAGATTCCTTGGGTTCATCGTGTGCAGGTTCGGGCGCGGGCAACAGGCGCCTGGCATCAGGCCTTCTTGTGCTCGCGCATCAGGTTCACAAAACGGTCGAAGAGGTACGACACGTCATGCGGGCCTGGTGAGGCTTCGGGGTGGCCCTGGAAGCAGAAGGCCGGGCGGTCGGTGCGCTCCATGCCCTGCAAGGTGCCATCGAACAGGCTCACATGCGTGGCACGGGTGTTGGCCGGCAAGGTGTCCAGGTCCACGGCAAAGCCATGGTTCTGGCTGGTGATGCAGACGCGGCCCGAGTCCAGATCCTTGACCGGATGGTTGGCACCGTGGTGGCTGTTTTGCATCTTGAAGGTCTTGGCACCGCAGGCCAGCGCCATGATCTGGTGGCCCAGGCAGATGCCAAAGGTCGGCACGCCACTGTCCATGATGGTGCGCGCAGCGTCGATCGCGTAGTCGCAGGGCTCCGGGTCGCCAGGGCCGTTGGACAGGAAGACGCCATCGGGCTGGTACTTGAGCACTTCGGCCGCAGGCGTCTGGGCGGGCACCACCGTCACGCGGCAGCCGCGCTCGGCCAGCATGCGCAGGATGTTCTTCTTGACGCCGTAGTCATAGGCGACCACGTGGAAGGCATGGTCCTGCAGCTTGCCGTAGCCGGGCGTGCCATCGGCGCGCGCCAGTTGCCACTCGGTCTGCACCCATTCGTAGGACTGCGAGACGCTGACCACCTTGGCCAGGTCCAGACCCTTCATGCTGGGCGCGGCCTGGGCGGCGGCGATGGCTTCGTCGATGCGCGCCTGCGAGACCTGCTCGCCAGCGGCCAGACCCACGATGGCGCCGTTTTGCGCACCCTTGTCGCGCAGCAGGCGGGTGAGCTTGCGGGTATCGATGTTGGCGATGGAGACCGTCTTGCTCCGGACCAGGTATTCCGACAAGGTTTCCGTGCTTCGGAAATTGCTGGCCAGCAGTGGCAGATTCTTGATGATCAGGCCAGCAGCAAAGACTTTGTCGGACTCAATATCTTCCGCATTGATCCCGTAGTTGCCGATGTGCGGATACGTGAGTGTCACGATCTGCTGGCAGTAGCTGGGGTCGGTGAGGATTTCCTGGTAACCGGTCATCGCGGTGTTGAACACCACTTCGCCGGTCGTGGTGCCTTGCGCACCGATTGAGTTGCCAATAAAGACCGTGCCGTCTGCGAGCGCCAGGATGGCGGGAGGAAACGCGCTCTGTTGAGACAAAAACACTGGGTTCTCCGGATGGTTACGGGTCGCCCGGAGTCTGTGGTGTCCCTGAGGATCACCGCGAAGACTGTGCGTATGAGAGATTGCTTTGAGTGCAGCCGGGCGACGTGATTACTTGAAAGCCACCCATTGTAGCGTGCAAGCTGCAATCTGAGTGGAGGCAGGGGATGATTTGAGGGTCAAATCGCTAAAAATTACACACTCTGCGCAGAAGCATACCAACGCAGAGCGTAGTTGCAACAGCAAAATTACGCAATGCGCATACTCGTTATTACTGGCGGAGCCTACCCCAGTGCCCGCTGCAGCCGCATCAATCGGCGCGCGCTGCCGCGCTGGCATGCAGGCAAATGGCCGCTGCCGCGCCCACGTTGAGCGACTCCTCCCCTCCAGGCTGGGTGATACGGATGTGCTGGTGGGCCGCCGCCTGCAAGGGCTCGGACACGCCCTGCCCCTCATGGCCCATGACCCAGGTGCAAGGCCAGGGCAAGGCGGCGCGGTGCAGCCAGTCGCCCTGGTGCGAGCTGGTGACCAGCAGCGGCTGCTGCAAGGCCAGCACATCGTCCTGCGAGGCATTCTCGACCAGGTGCAGCGCAAAATGCGCGCCCATGCCGGCACGCAGCACCTTGCCGCTCCACAGCGCAGCCGATCCCTTGAGCGCAATCACCTGGCCAAAACCAAAAGCCGAGGCACTGCGCAAGATGGAGCCCACATTGCCGGCATCCTGCACACGGTCAAGCACCACCGCCGCCACGCCGGGCTGGATACCCGCCTGCTGCGTGGGCAGGTCCATCAAAAAGCCGAAGGGCGCCGGCGATGGCAGCGGGCTGAGGCTGGCCAACAAGGCCGTGTCGATGACGATGTTGCGAGCGGCCGCATGGGCATAGACGTTCTCTGGCGACTGCCAGAATTTTTCGGAGAACACAGCCACCGCCGGCTTGACGCCACGCGTCAGCGCTGCGCGGCAGAGGTGGTCGCCCTCGATCCAGTAGCGCCCCTGCTTGCGGTAGGCCGCACCCTCTTCCATCAAACGGCGCAAATCCTTGACCAAGGCATTGTCACGCGACTGGATAAAAACGGGAGGATGCGCAGCAGGGGACACAGATGATTCCTTTGCGCAGGCTTGGCGCCTGCAAACAGCGAGGGCGGAGGTTTAGGCGCCCGTCTTGACCAAGGCCATTGCCTGGGCCACCGGAGAGAACGAACGCCGGTGCTCCGGGCAGGCGCCAAAGCTCTGCAGCGCCGCCAGGTGCACGGCGGTGCCATAGCCCTTGTGCGCGGCAAAGCCGTACTGCGGGTAGAGCCGGTCGATGTCCTGGCACCAGCGGTCCCGGTGCACCTTGGCCAGGATCGATGCCGCCGAGATGGCCTGCACCAGCGCATCGCCTTTGACGATGGCCTCAGCCGGCATCTCCAGGCGCGGAATGCGGTTGCCATCGACCAGCACGCGCACGGGCTTGAGACGCAGGCCGTTGACCGCGCGCTGCATGGCCAGCATCGTGGCTTGCAGGATATTGAGGCCATCGACCTCTTCGACGGAGGCCTGTGCAATCGAGCAGCACAGTGCCTTGCCGCAGATCTCGTCATAGAGGCGCTCGCGGGCGCGCGCCGTGAGCTTCTTCGAATCGGCCAGCCCGGCAATGGGCGAGCGCTCATCCAGAATGACCGCTGCCGCCACCACCGGGCCCGCCAAGGGGCCCCGCCCTGCCTCATCCACACCCGCAACCAAGCCCGGCGGATGCCAAGGCAAGGAGGCCTGGTCAGGCAGAGAGAATTTTTTGGATGGCATCGGCAGCAAGCTTTGGGGTATCCCTGCGCAGTTCCAGGTGCAGGTCATGAAAACGCTGCTCCAACTGGGCCAGGCGTGCTGGATCAAGGCGTGGCGCGTCCAACCATTGCGCCACTGCCTCGGCCAAGGCTTCTGGCGTCGCCGCCTCTTGCAGGAGTTCGGGCACGACAAAGTCTTGGCACAGGATATTGGGCAGGCCCACCCAGGGCTGCAGCTGCTTGCGGCGCATCAAACGCCAGCTGATGGCATGCATGTGGTAGCTGATGACCATGGGCCGCTTGAACAGCGCCGCCTCCAAGGTGGCGGTACCGCTGGCGATCAAGGTGCAGTCACAGGCCTCCAGCGCCAGATGCGACTGGCCATCCAGTACCCGGATGCGCTCCAATATCCCGCATTCAGCAGCCAGCGCATCAATGCGTGCGCGCAAAGCCGGAACGGCAGGGACGACGATTGTAAGCGAAGGTCGCGCCTGCAAAAGGCGCGCGGCGGCCAGAAAGAATGGCTTGGCGATGTAGCTGACTTCCGAGGCGCGGCTGCCCGGCAGCACGGCCAGCACTTCGCCCTCCAGCGGCAAGCCCAGCTGCTGGCGTGCCGCTGCACGGTTGGGCTGCAGCGGGATCACATTGGCCAGCGGATGGCCCACATAGGTGCCGGCAATGCCGTGCTGGGCCAGCAACGCGGGCTCAAACGGGAAAATGCACAGCACATGGTCGGCCGAGCGGCGGATCTTCTCGACCCGCTCAGGGCGCCAGGCCCAGATCGAGGGGCAGACAAAGTGCACGGTCTTGATGCCCTGGGCGCGCAGGCGCTCTTCGACACCCAGGTTGAAATCGGGTGCATCGACGCCGACAAACAACCGGGGCGGCTCTGCCGTCAAACGCTGCACCAACTGCTTGCGGATGCGCAAAATACCCCAGATGCGGCGTACCAGCTCGGCGCTGTAGCCATGCACCGCCAGGCGCTCGCTGGGCCACCAGGCCTCAAAGCCGGCCTGGGCCATGCGGGGGCCGCCAATACCGGCCGAGCGCATGCCGGGAAAATCCATAGCCAGGCCCTGCAGCACCAGGCCAGCGAGCAGGTCGCCCGAGGTCTCGCCGGCCACCATGGCCAAAAACATCTCTTGCTGCGGGTCCATGACGGCAGGCACAGCCATCAGCGCACGATGCCGCGCTTGGATTGCTGCAGAAAGTCGAGCATCAGCTGCACATCGGCCTGGGCTTCGGCCTCGCAGCTGCCCTGCAGGTTGTCCAGCGCTTCAACGGCCGCCTGCAAGGTCAGGCCGCTGCGGTACAGCAGCCGGTAGGCCTGCTTGATGACCGCCAGGCGCTCGGCACTGAAACCGCGCCGGCGCAGGCCTTCCAGGTTGAGACCGCGCACCGCCAGCGGGTGGCCGTCGACCATGCAGAACGGCGGCACATCCTGGCTGATATGGCTGGCAAAACCGGCCATCACATGGGCACCGACCTTGGTGAACTGGTGCACGCCCGACAGACCGCCGATGATGGCCCAGTCGGCCACATGCACATGACCGGCCAAGGTGGCATTGTTGGCCAGGATGGTCTGGTTGCCGACCTGGCAGTCATGGGCAATATGCACATAGGCCATGATCCAGTTGTCGTCGCCGACACGGGTTACGCCGCCATCCTGGGCGGTGCCGGTGTTGAAGGTGCAGAACTCGCGAATGGTGTTGCGGTCACCAATCTCCAGCCGAGTCGGCTCGCCTGCGTATTTCTTGTCCTGCGGCACGCCGCCCAGAGCAGCATGCGAATGGATCACATTGGATTCACCGATCGTGGTGATACCCTCGATCACGCAGTGCGTCCCCACCTTGGTGTGGGCGCCAATGCAAACCTGGGGGCCAATAACTGCGTACGGCCCAACTGACACCGTGGGGTGCAACTGGGCCGCAGGGTCAACGATCGCCGTGGGGTGGATGGGACTGACCGCCGTCATCTACCGTTATTCCACGTGGCGCATGGTGCACATCAGCTGTGCTTCTGCGGCGACTTCGCCTTCCACGCTGGCCACGGCATTGAACTTCCAGATACCGCCGCGCACGCGGTCAATGGTGATCTCCAGCACCAGCTGGTCTCCCGGCACCACCGGGCGCTTGAAGCGCGCCGAGTCGATACCGACGAAGTAGTAGATATTGTTTTCATCGGGCACCTGGCCCATGGCATCAAAGGCCAGCAGGCCAGCGGCCTGCGCCAGGGCTTCCAGGATCAGCACACCAGGCATCACAGGGCGGCCCGGGAAGTGACCGGTAAAGAACGGCTCATTGAAGGTGACGTTCTTGATTGCCTTGATGCGGGTGTTGCGCTCAAGCTCTTGCACGCGATCCACCAGCAAGAAGGGGTAGCGGTGAGGCAGCTGCTTGAGAATTGCTTGAATATCCATCATTGTGAACTCGGCTTAGCCGTTTTTCTGAGTTTGCTCCAAGGCCTTGATTCGGTCCCTCAACGCATGGAGATGTTTTAGGGTAGCGGCGTTCTTTTCCCAGCTGCCATTGTCGTCGATGGGGAAGAAGCCGGTGTACTGACCGGGCTGCCTGATCGAGCGACTGACCACGGTGGCCGCCGAAATATGTACATTGTCGGCGATTTCCAGGTGGCCCAGAATCATTCCAGCCCCTCCAATCGTGCATTGGCGTCCGATTTTGGCGCTTCCGGCGATGCCGACGCAGCCGGCCATGGCCGAATGCTCACCAATCTCGACGTTATGGCCGATCTGCACCTGGTTGTCGATCTTCACGCCATTGGCAATGATCGTGTCGCGCAGCGCTCCGCGATCAATGCAGGTGTTCGAGCCGATCTCGACATCATCGCCGATCTGCACACCACCCAGTTGCTCAATCTTGATCCAGCGCCCGCCCTCATTGGCAAAGCCAAAGCCGTCGCCGCCGATGACCGCACCGGGCTGCACCAGCACACGCTCGCCCAGCACGCAGTCGGCCCCGACGGTCACGCGCGAGGTCAGCACCGAATCGGCACCGATGACGGCCCCGCTGGCCACATGGCACAGCGGCCCAATGGACGCAGAAGGGTGCACGATGGCACCCTCTTCCACCACCGCAGAGGGGTGGATACCGGCGGGCACCGGGCGTATCGCATGGTGCTTGCGCCACAGCTGCGTCAGCCGCGCAAAGTAGAGGTAGGGGTTGTCCACCACCAGGAAGGCGCCGCCACGCTGGCGCGCCTGCTCCTGCATCTGCGCACTGACGGCGATGCAGCCGGCCTTGGAGGCCAGCATCTGGGCCTGCAGCTTGGGGTTGCTGAGAAAACTGAAGTCCTGCGGACCGGCATCTTCGAGCGAGGCAATCGCCTGGATCTCCATCGCTGGATCTCCTTGCCGAAGCGCCCCTCCCAGGACCTCAATGATCTGAACTAGCTGCAGGCTCACGCGTACCTCTGTCTTACTTGGCAGGGGCAGAAGCGTTCAGGGCCTTCAGAACCTTTTCGGTGATGTCGAACTTGGGGTTGATGTAGACCGCTTCTTGCAGCACCACATCGTACTTTTCCTGCTCGGCCACTTGCTTGACGACCTTGTTGGCACGCTCGAGCACCTGGGACAGCTCTTCGCTCTTGCGGGCGCTGAGGTCTTCCTGGAATTCGCGGCGCTTGCGCTGGAATTCACGGTCCTGGTCCACCAGCTGACGCTGGCGCGTCACGCGCTGGCTCTCGGACAGCGTTGGCGCGTCACGCTCGAACTTTTCGCCAGCGGTCTTCAGGGCATTGCCCTGGTCCAGCAGGTCCTTTTCACGCTTGGAGAACTCGGACTCCAGCTTGGTTTGCGCAGCCTTGGCGGCGTTGGCTTCGCGGAAGATGCGATCTGTATTGACAAAACCTGCCTTGAACTCTTGGGCCTGCGCTGCAGCGCCAAAGGACAGCGCTGCTGCCAATACCAGCAATGGGAAAGAACGAGATACGGTTTTCATTAGAAAGATGTTCCGATTTGGAATTGCAATTTCTGGATTTTATCGCCTGTGAATTTGCGAAATGGCTGAGCATACGCCAAACGCAGCGGTCCCAGTGGGGAAATCCAGCTCAACCCGATACCTGCAGACGCACGCATTTCATTCAGTTTCAAATCCTGCTCGTCACCCCAGACATTGCCCGCGTCCACAAAGGCAAACCAGCGGAAGGTGCGGTCATTGCCGGTGCCGGGCATCGGGCCAATGAACTCGGCGTTCAAGGTGACCTTCTTGGAGCCGCCCAGCGTCGCGCCGGTCACGTCACGGGGACCGAGGGTGTTTTGCTCAAAGCCGCGCACCGAGCCCAGACCACCGGAGAAGTAGTTCTTGAACACGGGGAAGACCTTGCCGCCCATGCCCTTGCCCCAGCCGGCCTCGCCGTTCAGCGCAATGGTGTAGCGCTTGTTCAGCGGCAGGTACTGCTGGATCTGGTAGTTGCCCTTCAGATAGCGGGCATCACCAAACAGCGACCATTCCGAGTTCAGCTTCTGGAAGCGGCCCGAATTGGGCGCCAGTGCGCTGTCACGGCTGTCGCGCGACCAACCCAGGGTCAGCGGAAAGTTCAGGCTCGTGTCGCCGTAGCGGGTGGCGTAATCCAGGTAGGCCGCCGGCATGTTGGTACCCAGCTTGATGCGGGTGTTTTCCAAGCCGCCGCCGACATAGATGGTGTCGAGTTCGCTGAACGGAATACCAAAGCGCACGCTGGCACCGGTGGTCACGATCTGGTAGTTGCCGCCCTGCTCGTCATAAGGACGGTCGGTACGGTAGTACATGTCGTAGGTACGCGAGATACCGTCCGGCGTGAAGTACGGGTCGGTCGTGCTCACCACCAGGGTGCGGTGGTACTTGCTGGTGTTGACATCGATACCCAGGTAGTTGCCCGAGCCAAAGACGTTTTCCTGCTTGATACCAAAGGTCAGCGAGACCTTTTCAGCGCTGGAGTAACCCGCACCCAGCTGCAGCGAGCCGGTGGGCTTTTCCTGCACGGTGACGTTGACGTCAACCTGGTCGGGCGCGCCGGGTACCTCTTGGGTGTCGATCGCGACATCGTTGAAGAAGCCCAGGCGGTCGACGCGGTCGCGCGAGAGCTTGATCTTGTCCGAGTCGTACCAGGACGCTTCGTACTGGCGCACTTCGCGGCGCACCACTTCATCACGCGTGCGGTTGTTGCCAGCCACGTTCACGCGGCGTACATAGGCGCGGCGCGATGGCTCGGCCTTGAGCACCAGCTCGACGCGGTTGTTCTCGCGGTCGATCTCAGGCACCGCTTCCACGCGCGAGAACGCATAGCCAAAGCTGCCGAAGTGGTCGGTAAAGCGCTTGGTGGTCTCGGTCACGCGGTCGGCGTTGTAGGGCTCACCGGGCTTGATCGAGATCAGCGACTTGAACTCGTCCTCGCGCTCCAGGTAGTTGCCTTCGAGCTTGACGCCCGAGACCACGTACTTGGGGCCTTCATGGATCTGCAGGTTGATCGAGATGCGCTCCTTGTCCGGCGAGATCGACACTTCGGTCGACTCGATGCGGAACTCCAGGTAGCCACGCGAGAGGTAGTAGGACTTGAGCGTCTCCAGGTCGGCATTGAACTTGGAGCTGGAGTAGCGGTCGCTCTTGGTGTACCAGCTGAGCCAGCCGCCGGTGTCCTGGTCGAACAGGTCGGTCAAGGTCGATTCCTTGAAGTCCTTGTTCCCGCTGATGTGGATTTCCTTGATCTTGGCCGCATCGCCTTCGGTGACGGTGAAGGTCAGGTTCACGCGGTTGCGCTCGATAGGCGTGACCGTGGTCACCACCTCGGCCGCATACAGGCTCTTGTTGATGTACTGGCGCTTGAGCTCTTGCTCGGCGCGGTCGGTCAGCGCCTTGTCGTAAGGACGGCCCTCGGTCAGGCCCACATCCCGCATGGCCTTTTTCATCGCGTCCTTGTCGAACTCCTTGGTGCCCAGGAAGTCGACGTTGGCAATGGTGGGGCGCTCTTCCACCACCACGACCAGCACATTGCCATTGGCTTCCAGGCGCACGTCCTTGAACAGGCCCAGCGCGAACAAGGAGCGAATGGCTGCCGATCCCTTTTCGTCGTTGTAGTCATCGCCCACATGCAAAGGCATGGACGCGAAGATGGTGCCCGGCTCTACGCGCTGCAGGCCTTCCACACGAATGTCCTGGATAGTGAATGGGTCCAAAGCCCACGACAGCTTGGCAAGCAGCATCAACGCAGCTGCAGCCGTGGTCTTGCGAAGAAGCGAAGAAGGGATGGAATATGTCATTTGTGATAGCAACCAGAGCCGCTCATTATGCAGCAGGGGCAAGAAAGTCAGCCCAAGAGCCGAGACAAATCGTTAAAGAACGCAATGCACATCATGAGCAGCAAAACGGCTATACCGCCTTTTTGCAAGCGCTCCATCCATTGCAGGGTGGGTGGCTTGCCAGTGACAGCCTCCCAAAGATAATACATCAGGTGACCGCCATCGAGCACCGGCAGCGGCAGCAGATTGAGCACGCCCAGACTGACGCTGATCAGGGCCAAAAAGGCCAGGTATTGGGTGAGGCCGACCTCGGCAGATTTGCCCGCGTATTCGGCAATCGTCAGCGGCCCGCTGATGTTCTGCAGCGAGGCCTGGCCGATGACCATCTTGGCCATCATCTTGACCGTCAGCGCCGAGACTTCCCAGGTCTTTTGCGCACCCCGGGCAAGGCCTTCCCAGGGGCCATAGCGCACATCCACCATCGCAGGCGGCGCGCCGATGAAGGCGCCCAGGCGGCCGATCTTGCTGCCCTTGTCCTCGCTCTGCGCGAGCTGCACCGGCACATGCAGCTGCGCGCCGTTGCGCGACACCAGCCAGTCCTGCAAGGCAGGCACGCCCTGCTCGCCCGATGCGCGAATCATGCGGCGCAGCTCGCCGCCATCGCCCACGCGCTGGCCATCGATGGACAGCACCTTGTCGCCCTTGCGCAGCGCCGACTGGGCCGCTGCACTGCCCGCCTCAAAGTCGCCCAGCACGGCATCAGTCCAGGGATGGGTCAATCCAATTTTTTCGACCAGCTTGGCATCGGCCTCACGGGCATCGATGCTTGACAGCGGCAAGCGGTAGCTGCGCTCAGCTGCGCCAGCACCCGGGCGGGCGCTCAGCACCACATCCTTGCCACCCAGCGCAGCCTGCGCCACAAACCAGCGCAGGTCGTCAAGCGAACGCACCGCTTCTGGCTCCGCATCGGGGAAACCCATGGACACAATTTCTTCACCGCCTTGCATGCCCGCCTGGGCCAGCATGCTGGCAGCCGGTGGCGTGCCGACAATGGCCGCGGGCTCGCGCACACCCACCCAGTTCACACAGGCGTAGAGCAGCACGGCCAGCAGCAGATTCGCCAGCGGCCCTGCGGCCACGATGGCCGCGCGCGAGCGCAGCGGCTGCACATTGAAGGCCAGATGGCGCTCATGCGCGGCAACCGGCGCCTCACGCTCATCGAGCATGCGCACATAGCCGCCCAGCGGAATGGCGCTGATGACGAATTCGGTGTCTGCGCCTTTTTTCTTCCAGCGCAGCAGGGGGCGGCCGAACCCCAGCGAGAAACGCAGCACTTTCACGCCGCAAGCCACGGCCACGCGGTAGTGGCCATATTCGTGCACGGCGATCAAAACGGCCAGCGCAACGACAAATGCAACAACGGTCAACATTGCTCAAGCCCTTGCTATGAAAAACGCGATTCTACTGAGCCGGACAATAGCCCTGTCAAACGGCCAGCTCCGAAATAAGGCCTTCGGCATAGGCACGCACCTCGGCATCGAGCGCCAGCAGCGCATCGATGCTGTCCGGCGCCTGCGGCTGCACGCCTTCGAGTGCCTGCGCATTGACCTGGTAGATCTGGTCAAAGCGCATACGGCCGTCCAGAAAAGCGGCGACGGCCACTTCGTTGGCGGCATTGAGCACCGTGGTCGTGCCATGGGGCGCACGCAGCGCCTGCCAGGACAGGTGCAGGCCAGGAAAGCGTGTTGCATCGGCCTCTTCAAAGGTCAGCGCCGAGAGCTTGACAAAATCCAGTGGCGCCGCGCCACTGGCCACGCGCTCGGGCCAGGCCAGGCCACAGGCGATCGGCACGCGCATATCGGGCGTCCCCAGCTGGGCCAGCACCGAGGCATCGCAGAACTGCACCATCGAATGCACGATCTGCTGCGGATGGATCACCACCTTGATCTGCTCGGGCTGCAGGTTGAACAGCCAGCGCGCCTCGATCACCTCCAGCGCCTTGTTCATCATCGTCGCCGAGTCGATCGAGATCTTGCGGCCCATCGCAAAGTTGGGGTGGTTGCCCGCCTGCTGCGGCGTCACATCACGCAGGCTCGATGGCTCACGGGTGCGGAACGGACCGCCCGAGGCCGTCAGGATGATGTGGTCCACGCGCTGGGGCCAGACCGCAGGGTCTTCGGGCAGGCACTGGAAGATGGCCGAATGCTCGCTGTCGATGGGCAGCAAGGTCGCGCCGCCGTCGGCCACCGCATCCATGAAGAGCTGGCCACCGACCACCAAGGCCTCCTTGTTGGCCAGCATCAAGCGCTTGCCGGCCTTGGCCGCTGCCATCGCAGGGCGCAGGCCGGCGGCGCCCACAATGGCCGCCATCACCGCATGCACATCACTGTGGGAGGCCACCATCTCCAGCGCCGCCTCGCCTTCGAGCACTTCGACCCGGCTGCCTGCCGCTTGCAGGCCTGCGCGCAACTGGGCGGCAGCCGCAGCGCCGGTCATCACCGCATAGCGCGGCTGGAACTGCAGGCACTGCGCGAGCATCAGGTCCACGCGCGAATGCGCGCTCAGCGCAAAAACGCGGTAGAGGTCGGGGTGGCGCGCCACCACATCGAGCGTATTGGTTCCGATCGAGCCCGTCGATCCGAGCACGGTAACTTGCATGGTCATCGCGAGGTTCACTTATCCAAAAATTGCAGCAGCATCAGCGCCAGCGGCACCGTCGGCAAGATGGCATCGATGCGGTCGAGTACGCCACCATGGCCGGGCAGCAGATGGCTGCTGTCCTTCATGCCGGCGCTGCGCTTGACGAGGGACTCCACCAGGTCGCCGGCCACGCTCATGCCGGCCAGAAACACGCAGGACAGCACCATCAGCCAGGGCGAAAAATCCCAGAGCCGGCTGTAGAAGCTGGGCACCTGCGCGCCAAAATGGCGGTCTGCCCAACTCCACACCAAGGCCATCAGCAGCACGCCCAGCGCGCCGCCCCAGACGCCTTCCCAGCTTTTGCCCGGACTGATGGCCGGCGCAAGCTTGTTCTTGGTAAAACGCAGACCGAACTGGCGGCCTGCAAAGTACGCGCCAATGTCGGCCATCCACACCAGGGCAAAGACCGACAGCAGAAAATTCACGCCCATCCACTTGGCCTGTGCAATCGCCAGCCAGGCCACCCACAGCGCCAGCACACCCACCACCAGGCGCAGCGCGCGCGGAATGGGCGCCCAGCCAGGCACCCCGCCCTTGAGCAAGAAGGCAGCCAGCAGCACCCAGGCGGCACCAGCCACCAGCCAGACAGCGGGCAGCGCAGCCTGCGTCCAGCCCATGGCCCAGGCAGCGCCGCACAGCAGCAACGCGACAGCCCCCAGGCCGTAGGCGGCCATGCCTTGCAGGCCATTGAGGCGCCCCCACTCCCAGGCCGCGGCGACCACGGCCAACAGCATCAACGCAGCAAAGGGAACCGGATTGCCCGCGACGATGGCGGGCACCAGAATCAGCAGGAGAACAATGGCCGTGATGATGCGTTGTTTGAGCAAATGGATCTCCTGAAAAAAGAAAACTGATGCCTACAGCGGCAGGCATCAGCGGGCAGGGGCACTACGAGGGGGACTGGACCAGTTGCTCGGACGTCTTGCCAAAGCGGCGTTCGCGCCGCTGGAATTCGGCTATCGCTTCGTCCAGGGCCTGTTCGTCAAAATCAGGCCACCACTTGTCACTGAAATACAGCTCCGAATAGGCCGATTGCCACAGCAGAAAATTGCTGATGCGCATCTCGCCACCGGTTCGGATCAGCAGATCGGGGTCGGGCACATGGGCCAGGGCCATGGCATCGTTGAGGGCCACTTCGGTGATGGCCTGGCCCGCAGCGGCCAGCTTGGCTGCCGCCTGGGCAATGTCCCAGCGGCCGCCGTAGTTGAAGCAGACGTTGAGCACCATGCGGTCGTTGTGGGCCGTGGCCTGTTCGGCTTGTGCCAGACCCGCCTGCACCTTGGCAGACAGAGAGGCGCGGTCACCGACAAAGAACAAACGGATGCCGTCACGGGCCAGCGATGGCACCTCCTTGGCCAGTGCGCCGGCCAGCAGGTTCATCAGGCCATCGACCTCGTCGGTCGGCCGGTTCCAGTTCTCGGAAGAAAAGGCAAACACGGTGAGCACCTTGACGCCGCGCTCGGCACAGGCCTTGGCGCAGCGGCGCAGCGAGTCCACCCCTTGCTTGTGGCCTGCCAGGCGTGGCAGAAAACGGCGTTTGGCCCACCGGCCATTGCCATCCATCACGATGGCAATGTGGTGCGGTATTGCAGCAGCAGTCATGCGCGGAAAAACAGATCCAGACCTGGATCAGACCGCCATGATGTCTTTTTCTTTCTCGACCACCAGCTGGTCGATCAGCTGGATGTGCTTGTCGGTGATCTTCTGCACCTCGGCTTCCGAGCGCTTTTGGTCGTCTTCCGATGCTTCCTTGTCCTTGACCAGCTTCTTGACGCCTTCATTGGCATCGCGGCGCAGGTTGCGGATGGCTATCTTGGCGTTCTCGCCTTCGGCCTTGACCAGCTTGGTCATTTCCTTGCGGCGCTCTTCGCTCATCGGCGGCATCGGCACGCGGATCAGGTCACCCATCGAGGCCGGGTTCAGGCCCAGGTCGCTTTCGCGGATGGCCTTTTCCACCTTGGCCGCCATGGCCTTTTCCCAAGGCGTCACGCTGATGGTGCGGCTGTCGATCAAGGCGACATTGGCCACTTGCGACAGCGGCATCATCGAGCCGTAGTAATCAACCTGGATGGTGTCCAGCAGCGCGGGATTGGCGCGGCCGGTGCGGATCTTGGTCAGGTTGTTTTTGAACGCGGCAATCGATTGGTCCATCTTGCCTTCGAGATTCTTCTTGATTTCTGCGACTGTCATTGTCAACTCCTAACTACCACATTCTGCACTTGCACACGCCAGCCGCCCATCAGGCGTAGACCAGCGTGCCCTCTTCTTCGCCCATCACCACGCGCTTGAGCGCGCCACTCTTGACGATGGAGAATACACGGATGGGCAGTTTCTGATCACGGCACAGGGCGAAGGCCGTCGCATCCATGATGCCCAGGTTGCGGCTCATCGCCTCATCAAAACTCAGCTTGGTGTAGAGCGTGGCATTGGGATCCTTCATTGGATCGGCCGTGTAGACACCGTCGACCTTGGTGGCCTTGAGCACCAATTCTGCGCCAATTTCAGCACCGCGCAGCGCCGCTGCGGTATCGGTGGTGAAGAAAGGGTTGCCCGTACCTGCAGCAAACACCACGACCTTGCCCTCTTCGAGGTACTGCAGCGCCTTGGGGCGCACATAGGGCTCGACCACCTGCTCGATGCCGATGGCCGACATCACACGGGCCGTCAGGCCCTGCTTGTCCATCGCATCGGCCAGCGCCAGCGCATTCATCACCGTCGCGAGCATGCCCATGTAATCGGCAGTGGCACGGTCCATGCCGACCGAGCCGCCGGCCACGCCGCGGAAAATATTGCCGCCACCGATCACGACAGCGACCTGCACGCCCAGCCGAGTCACCTCGGCAATCTCCTCGACCATCCGCACAATGGTTGCGCGGTTGATGCCAAAAGCATCATCCCCCATCAGAGCTTCACCGGAGAGTTTGAGAAGAATGCGCTTGTGGGCAGGGCTTTGGGACATGGTGGAGAGCTCCAGGTGTGGGGGATGGGTGAAAAAACGATAGGTGAAACAAAGGGGCCGTAGCCCCTTTGTCAGGATGATTACTGGCCCTTGGCGGCCGCAACCTGCGCGGCGACCTCGGCAGCGAAGTCATCCACCTTCTTCTCAATGCCCTCACCCACCACGTAGAGCGTGAAGCTCTTGATCGAGGTGTTGGCGGCCTTGAGCATTTGCTCAACGGTTTGCTTGCCGTCAGCGGCCTTCACGAAGACCTGGTTGAACAGCGAGACTTCCTTGAGGTACTTCTGCACAGCGCCGTCCACCATCTTGGCAGCGATGTCAGCGGGCTTGCCCGACTCTTCAGCCTTGGCGGCAGCGACGGTGCGTTCCTTCTCGATCAGCTCGGCAGGCACGTCAGCGCTGGTCAGCGCCACGGGCTTCATCGCAGCCACGTGCATGGCCACGTCCTTGGCAGCTTGCGCGTCGCCTTCGAACTCGACCACCACACCGATGCGGGTGCCGTGCAGGTACAGCGCCAGGTTGCTGCCTTCGAAGCGCTTGAAGCGGCGGAACGACATGTTCTCGCCGATCTTGCCGACCAGGCCCTTGCGCACGTCTTCCAGGGTGGGGCCAAAGCCGTCTTGCTCGTAAGCCAGTGCGCTCAGGGCTGCCACGTCGGCAGGGTTCTTTTCAGACACCAGCTTGGCCGCTGCATTGGCCAGGGCGATGAAGCTGTCGTTCTTGGAGACGAAGTCGGTTTCGCTGTTGACTTCGATGATCGCGCCGTTGTTGCCTTCAACCACAGCGGCGATCACGCCTTCAGCGGCAATACGCGATGCTGCCTTGCCGGCCTTGGTGCCCAGCTTGACGCGCAGCAGCTCTTCAGCCTTGGCCATGTCGCCATCAGCCTCGGTCAGAGCCTTCTTGCATTCCATCATGGGCGCGTCGGTCTTAGCGCGCAGTTCTGCCACCATGCTTGCGGTAATTGCCATTTTTCTCTCTCCGTATTCAGTTCAGTTGGGGTGATTGTGGAAACGTAGGTAAAAAAAACGGGGCTAATCTGGAGCCCCGCTTTTCATTCGCGGCCCAATGGGCAGCCCTGTGGATTAAGCAGCGGTGTTTTCCACTTCCACAAACTCGTCGCCTTCTTCGCCGGAAGCAGCCTTGACCACATCGTTCACGGCGTTGGCACGGCCTTCCAGGATCGCGTCGGCGATACCGCGAGCATACAGCTCCACAGCCTTGGCCGAGTCATCGTTACCAGGGATCACGTAGTCGATACCTTCTGGGTTGTGGTTGGTGTCAACCACGCCGATCAGAGGAATGCCCAGCTTCTTGGCTTCAGCGATGGCAATCTTGTGGTAGCCCACGTCGATCACGAAAATGGCGTCAGGCAGTGCGTTCATGTCTTGAATGCCGCCGATGTCCTTTTCCAGCTTTTCCAGCTCACGAGCAAACATCAGTTGCTCTTTCTTGCTCATAGCTTCCAGGCCGGCTTCTTGCTGAGCCTTCATGTCCTTCAGACGCTTGATCGAGGTCTTGACGGTCTTGAAGTTGGTCAGCATGCCGCCCAACCAGCGTTGGTCGACGTAAGGCACGCCAGCACGTTGTGCTTCGGTGGCCAGGATTTCGCGCGCTTGGCGCTTGGTGCCCACCATCAAGATGGTGCCACGGTTGGCCGACAGCTGCTTGATGAACTTTTGTGCGTCCTGGAACAGAGGCAGGGTCTTTTCCAGGTTGATGATGTGAATCTTGTTGCGGCTACCGAAAATGTACTGGCCCATCTTGGGGTTCCAGAAACGGGTTTGGTGGCCAAAGTGGACGCCGGCTTCCAGCATCTCGCGCATCGTAACGGACATATATCTTCTCCGAAGGTTAGGTCTAAAATTCTGCCCAACTATCACGGCAGCCGCGCTTGTGCACTGCATGCCGCAACACCTTAGGTAGGCAGGTTTGCGATTTCGTTTTGAACCGATGTGGCAAGCCACACTCGGCAAAACCCTAGGATTCTAACATAGTCCGGCATGGGTCGCGAAGAAGTCGCGCCAACCCCACCTTGACGATTGCTTGCGTTTTTTGAACCACAGTGGCGCGCCTTACCACGGCGAGCGCAAAAAACTAGGCACAATCTGGCACTCGAACGCACGGCTTTTGCAAATGCTTGCACCGGCTGTGCCCCACTCTATGAACGGCCCCCTGTTTTTGTTGTTATGAAGATTGCGATCGTTGGAGCAGGCATTGCAGGTATTGCAACGGCCTTCGAGCTGATGGAGGCCGGCAACGAGGTCAGTGTTTTCGAGCAGCACCGCGCTGCTGGCGAAGAAGCCAGCTTTGCCCCCTCAGGCCTGATGTGGCCCTGCGCGATCAATCCCTGGGGCGCCACCGCCTTCCAGCAGGCCTTGCAGCTGGGCATGTCGCGCCCGGCCTTTGCCGAACTGCAGGTCCAGGGCAGCGTGCTCTCCTCGCCCCGCCGCTGGGCACGCCGCCAGCAAGGCGTCGCCAAGAAGCTGCGCGACAGCGAAATCCTGCCTGCGCTGCAGTCGCTCGAGCTGCTGGCGATGCAGCGCATGCAGCATGTGCAGGAAATGCTCGAGATCAACGGCCAGTTCAGCCAGGGCCTGCTGCTGCCGCTGCGCAAGGAGCCCAGCGCCGCGGCACTGTATGAACTCACCCGGCGCCTGTCGGCCGCGCATATTGACTACCAGCGCTGCGACGAAGCCCAGACCCGCGCCATCGAGCCCGGCCTGGCCACCGAGATCCAGATTGCCGGCGCGCTGCACCTGCCCGAGGCCTGGTCGGGCAATGGACGGCTGTTCTCGCAAGGGCTGCTGCAGGCGCTGCAAACGCATGGGCTGCAGCTGCACACCCAGCAGGCCGTCAGCGGCATCCAGAGCGCAGGCCAGGGCCTGCGCCTGCAACTGGCCAGTGGCACGCAGGATTTTGATGCGGTGGTGCTCTGCGCCGGCGCCCACACCAACCAGCTGCTGCGCCCGCACCATGTGCAGCTGCCCAGCGCCCCTATCTATAGCTATAGCGCCAGCATCCAGATCAGCGAAGAGTCGCTGGCCCCACGCCGCGCAGTCATCGATCTGGAAAACAACATGATCCTGACGCGCCAGGGCTCGCGCCTGCGCATCAGCGGCGGCGCCGAGCTGGGCTACCCCGACAGCCCCGAGCGCAGCGATGACGCCCGCCACGCCCTGATCAGCGTGCTGCTCGAGTGGTTCCCCGGCTGCATCCAGCCGAGCCAATCGATCCTGCAGATGTGGCGCGGCGCGCGCCTGACCGTGCCCGATGGCCTGCCGGTGGTGGGCGCCTCCGGCATCCCGGGCGTCTGGCTCAACACCGCCCACGGCGGCTTTGGCTGGGGGCTGTCGATGGGCTGCGCCCACCATGTGCGCCAGCTGGTCATGGGCCAGAGCACCAGCACCGCCCCCGAAGCGCTGGACCTGCAGCGCCTGCGCTGAGCACTTCGGCGAGCGGCCCGCCCGTAGCCAGAGCCCTGCGCTACGATAGCGCCATGCCCGCTTCTGCCGCTCTGCTCTATCCCGCCCTGCTCTCCAGCGACCAGGTTCGCGCGCGCGAGCAATCGCTGGCGGCCACGCTGCCCCAGTACCGCCTGATGGCCCGCGCTGGCGAAGCCACAGCCCGCCTGGCCCTGGCGATCGCGCCGCATGCCAGGCATATCTGGGTCGTGTGCGGCGCCGGCAACAACGGCGGCGATGGGCTGGAAGCCGCCATCCATCTACAAGCCGCCGGCAAGACGGTGCACATCAGCCTGCAACCCAGCGCCGGCAAGGCCCTGCCCACCGATGCCGCCCATGCACTGCAACGCGCCCAGGCCGCAGGCCTGGCGATCAGCACGCAACCGCCCGCCCATTTCGACCTGGCCATCGATGCAGTCTGGGGCATTGGCCTGCGCGCCGGCCGCAGCGCCCCTGCCGAAGGCCCTGTACTGGCCTGGCTGCAGCAGCTGCTGGAAACCGATCGCGATGTGCTGTGCATCGACACACCCTCGGGCCTGCTGGCCGATACCGGCGCCTGGCTGCCCTCGCTAGATTCCCTGGTGCCACCAGCACCCCGAGGACGCCGCTTCACGCTCAGCATGCTGGCCCTCAAGCCGGGGCTTTTTACCTTGCAGGGGCGCGACTGGGCGGGCGAGGTCTGGCTGGCAGCGCTGTCGGCCCACAACCCGGTCTGGCGCTGTGACCAGATTCCCGCCGCCGACATGGATACCTCCTCAGGCACCGGCCAGCTCGTCACCCAGGCGCCAACCCCTCTACCAACCCACAACAGCCACAAAGGCCTGTTTGGCGATGTCGGCGTCATCGGCGGCCAAAGCGCCAGCCATGATGGCCAGGGCATGGAAGGCGCAGCCATGCTGGCCGCCAGTGCAGCGCTGCATGCAGGCGCGGGCAGGGTCATGCTGCATTTGCTGGGCAGCAACCCTGCATCGCCCAGGCCTGGTGGTGTCGCGGCCGACATCATGCTCCGGTCGCTGGAGGCCATGCAGGCACTGCGCGGCAGCCTGGTTTGCGGCTGCGGCGGTGGCAGCCTGGTGGCCGGGGTGGTGCCCCAGGCCCTGCAGCATGCAGGCAGCCTGGTGCTCGATGCCGATGCGCTCAACGCCATTGCCAACCAACCAGCACTACAACAAGCACTGTTGCACCGGGCAGCCCAAGGGGGTGCAACCGGCGCCACGGTGCTCACGCCCCATCCACTGGAGCTGGCGCGGCTCTTGGGCAGCAGCACCGCACAGATCCAGCACGACCGCATAGGCGCCGCGCGCCAGGCGGCACGGCAATGGCAGTGCCTGGTGGTGCTCAAGGGCAGCGGCTCGGTCATTGCCGCGCCAGATGGGCGCTATGCCATCAACCACAGCGGCAATGCCCGCCTGTCGATTGGCGGCACCGGCGATGTGCTGGCCGGCTGCATTGGCGCGCACCTGGCCGCTCTAGCACCGGGCAGCCGCTGGGCACAACCCTGGCAGCCACTGCTCCATGCCGTCTGGCTGCATGGCCATGCGGCCGATACCTGGCCGCCCGCACGCATGCTGACGGCATCGCGCCTGGCGCGCAGCCTGCAACGGCCAGGCTGACAACCAGACACGGGCTTAGCCCCGGCCCACAAACGGCATCTTGGTGGCCATCACCGTGTGGAACAGCACATTGCATTCCAGCGGCAGATTGGCCATGTAGAGCACCGACTGGCCCACGACATCCACATCCATCAGCGGCTCGGGTGCAATCTCGCCATGCGCCTGCATGACGCCCTGGGTCATGCGCATTGCCAGCTCGGTGCCGGCATTGCCCACATCGATCTGGCCGACGGCGATGTTCCACTTGCGGCCATCGAGCGCGGCGGTCTTGGTCAGGCCCATCACCGCATGCTTGGTGGCGGTATAGGCAATCGACATGGGCCGGGGCGCATGGGCCGAGATGGAGCCATTGTTGATGATGCGTCCACCCATCGGCGACTGCTGGCGCATCACGCGGAAGGCCTGCTGCAGGCAATAGAACATGCCGTTGAGGTTGACATTGACGACATCCTGCCAGGTCTCGACCGGCAGCTCATCGATCGGCACCGCAGGCGCGCCGCGCCCGGCGTTGTTGAACAGCATGTCCACCCGGCCAAACTGGGCGATGGCCGCATCGAACAAGGCCTTGACCGCCACCGGGTCGGCCACATCGGTGGGCACCACCAAGGCCTGACCGGCGTCTGCCGCATGGCTGGCCACTTCCTGCAAGGGCTGCGCGCGGCGGCCGGCCAGCACCACCGACCAGCCGTCCTTCATCAAGGCCAGCGCCGCTGCGCGGCCAATCCCGGTACCCGCACCGGTCACCACTGCAATCTTGCGCGTCTTCTCGGTCATCCGTACTCCTTGGTTCTGTCAACAAAAAAGCCAGGCCATCGCTGGGATGGCCTGGCTTCGATCATAGTGAATTCACAGCCGATCAGCGGCGTTTGCGCGGGGTCTTCTGTCCCGGTTGTTTGCTGGCGCCGGCGCCCCGGTCGTTGCCACGCGGCTTGCCAGCACCATGCGCGGCACCCTTGGCCTTGCGCTTGAGGCTGGCGCGCTGCGCGTCATAGGCCTCATCGCGCCCCTCGCGCTGGCGGCTGGACGGCGACGAGGCCACCTTGGCCGCACGGGCATTGGAGGCCGGCGCGCGGGCCGCATCCTCGCCCTCGCGCACCAGGCGGAAGTCAATCTTGCGCGCATCCAGATCCACGCGGCTGACCTGGATCTGCAGGCGGGTGCCAATCGTGTAGCGGATGCCGGTGCGCTCACCGCGCAGCTCCTGGCGCATCTCGTCAAAGCGGAAGTAGTCGCCGCCCAGCTCGGTGATGTGGATCAGACCTTCAACATAGAGCTGGTCCAAGGTCACGAACAAGCCAAACGAGGTGACAGCCGAGACCATGCCGCTGTACTCCTCGCCCAGATGCTCGCGCATGTACTTGCACTTGAGCCAGGCTTCGACATCGCGGCTGGCCTCATCGGCGCGGCGCTCATTGGCACTGCAATGCAGGCCCGCCGCTTCCCAGGCCTGCACTTCGCGCGATACGCGTTGCACACGCTCGGCCTGCAGCTTTTGCTTGGGGGCAGCCACCCGGCTTGCCAGGCGCTTGGCCAGCTTGGCCTCGGCCTCACCCGGCGTGGGCAGCAGCGGCAGCTGGTAGCGCTTGCCCAGCAGGGCGGCCTTGATGACGCGGTGCACCAGCAAATCGGGGTAACGGCGGATCGGGCTGGTGAAGTGGGTATAGGCCTCGTAGCCCAGGCCAAAGTGGCCGCTGTTGATCGGCGTGTAGATCGCCTGCTGCATCGAGCGCAGCAGCATCGTGTGGATCTGCTGGGCGTCGGGCCGGTCCTTGGTCGCCTGCGCAATGGCCTGGAACTCGGCCGGGCTCGGGTCGTCGCTGATCGACAGGCCCACGCCCATGGCCTTGAGGTAGCCGCGCAGAATGTCCTGCTTCTCGGGCGTCGGGCCTTCGTGCACCCGGAAGAGCCCGGGCTGGCCGCTTTGCTGGATGAAATCTGCCGCGCAGACATTGGCTGCCAGCATCGCCTCTTCGATCAGGCGGTGGGCCTCGGTGCGGGTGCGGGGCACGATTTTCTCGATACGGCCGTTCTCGTCGCAGATGATCTGGGTTTCGGTGGTCTCGAAATCCACCGCGCCGCGACGGCCACGCGCCGACAGCAAAGCCTTGTACACATCGTGCAGGTTCAGCAGGTCAGCCACACGCTCCTTGCGCTTGATCGCTTCCTGGCCCCGGGTGTTGGCCAGAATGGCCGCCACCTCGGTATAGGTAAAGCGTGCATGGCTGTGCATCACCGCAGGGTAGAACTGGTAGGCCTGCAGTTCACCATCGGCGGTGACCAGCATATCGGCCACCATGCACAGGCGGTCCACATTGGGGTTGAGCGAACACAGGCCGTTGGAGAGCTTCTCCGGCAGCATCGGAATCACGCGGCGCGGAAAGTAGACGCTGGTGGCACGGTCGTAGGCATCGACATCGATGGCATTGCCGTTTTGCACATAGTGGCTCACATCGGCAATCGCCACCAACAGGCGCCAGCCCTTGGTGCGGCCGATCTTGGCGGGCTCGCAGTACACCGCATCGTCAAAGTCACGCGCATCTTCACCATCGATGGTGACCAGCGGGATATCGGTGAGGTCGATGCGGGCCTTGCGGTCGGCCAGGCGCACCTTGTCGGGCAGCTTCTTGGCCAGCGCCAGGCACTCGTCCGAGAACTCATGGGGCACGCCATATTTGCGCACCGCGATTTCGATTTCCATACCGGGGTCATCGATCTCGCCCAGCACCTCAACCACGCGGCCCACCGGCTGGCCAAACAAGGCCGGCGGCTCGGTCAATTCAACAACTACCACTTGGCCGGTCTTGGCCGCGCCGATCGCGCCATTGGGGATCAGTACATCCTGGCCATAGCGCTTGTCCTCGGGCGCCACCAGCCAGACGCCGCTTTCCTGCAGCAGCCGGCCGATGATGGGCTGCGCGGAGCGCTCGATGATTTCAACAATGCGGCCCTCGGGGCGGCCGCGGCGGTCGGTGCGCACGATGCGGGCGCGGACCCGATCTCGGTGCAGTACGGCGCGCATTTCATTGGCCGGGATGTAGATGTCGCTTTCGTTGTCATCCCGGATCACAAAGCCGTGGCCTTCACGGTGGCCTTGGACTACACCTTCAATTTCTTCTGACAAATTATCTGCTCCTGTTTTGGAAGCCGTTTTTTTGATATACAATCTGATTCTTTCCTGAAATGCCCAGGTGGCGGAATTGGTAGACGCACTAGTTTCAGGTACTAGCGGGTAACTCCGTGGAGGTTCGAGTCCTCTCCTGGGCACCAAGTTTAACGACAAGTACAACTTGTTTTGTGAAAACGGTGAAAAATCAGTCTTAACGGGCTGGTTCTACAGTGGTTTTTTTAGGAAAGTCGATAAGGGGCACTGCCCTGCATCATCAGCCCAGGTGGCGGAATTGGTAGACGCACTAGTTTCAGGTACTAGCGAGTAACATCGTGGAGGTTCGAGTCCTCTCCTGGGCACCAGACATAAGCCGTTGCACTTTTTGTGCAGCGGCTTTTTCTTTGTCTGCGATGCGCATCTACCCCGAGCCCAGCAACGACGGCGCACACCGCATCTTTGCGCTCCCGATATAGCCTGCCCTCGGCAGACAGCACACCATCCGCTGCAAAGGCAGCAAAACACCCTCCTCGCCACACGCTACTGCACAGTGATGCCGTATTCACCCGGACGCCATGCCTACCCGCGTCGCTTGCCAGGCAGGGCCAGCACCAGCCACGGCAACCGCTCGCAGCACCTTGGCACCAAGGCCGCCGCTGAGCGACATAGCACCCACACCAAGCGCTCTGAAAAATTTTCCGAATTTGCCCCAAAGCGGCCAAAAATCGCCCCTATAATTGCGGCTTCCCTGAAAGCCCAGGTGGCGGAATTGGTAGACGCACTAGTTTCAGGTACTAGCGGGTAACTCCGTGGAGGTTCGAGTCCTCTCCTGGGCACCAA